>CABZBG010000047.1:0-2054 GCA_902523865.1 uncultured Alphaproteobacteria bacterium | reverse complement strand
CTTGATCAAAACATTGAATTAACAGCAACCTGTGTTCGTGTTCCAGTTTTTGTTTCTCATTCTTTAGCAGTAAATGTTGAATTTAATAAACCTTATGATGAGGACCAAGTAAGGGAAATTTTTAAAAAATCACCAGGTTTAAAAATGATTGATTATCGGGCTGATGAAGGATATGTCACCCCTATTGAGTCTGCAGGCTTAGATCCAGTGTATATCAGTAGAATTCGAAGAGATCCTACTATTCCAAATGGTTTAAACTTCTGGTGTGTCTCTGATAATTTAAGAAAAGGCGCTGCTTTAAATACCGTACAAATTGCAGAAATACTAATTAAAGATTATTTAAGTTCTTAGCTCTAAATTTTCTTCTCTCTAATTTTGCATAAGCTTTGTTTTCAAGCAAGATACTATAGATATCATTTGTAACATTTTCTAAAATCTCCCTAGTTGTATTTTTTTTGGAGATATAGTGCGCATACAAAGCAGTAGACTGATCGCCCGCTCCATGAAATCGTTCTTTAAAATTTATATAAGGTGTTTCAATTATAAAAATGTCGTTTTTGTTACATAATATATTTATTAATTTTTTATTTTTTGGCACGCTCCTAATTAATACTTGGCTATTAAATCTCTTAGTGAAAGATTTAAGGTCAGCTATAATTTCCCCTAGGTTATAATTATCTACATCTTTATTATTTAAGTAAGACCACTCAAAGAAATTTGCTGAGATGTATTTGACTTTTGTCATTATTTTTTTAAAAAAATTAGCAACATCTTTTTCTACATAAAGCCCTATTCCAATATCTCCCATGACAGGGTCTAATATAACTCTATTTTGTATTTTAATTATTTTACTGATTAATTTTGAAACTTTTAAATTGGGTGTGTAGCCGACAATCGTCAAATCATTTAAACTTAATTTATATGTTTGCTTTACCTTATTAAAAATTATCCATGGATTTAAATTATTATCACTAATTTGAATTGTATTTTTAACACCTTTATGAGAGGTTAAAATCACAGTGGGTATTTCATAAAATTTGTAACCCCTACTACTTAAAATTGAGCGAGCTGCATGATTTCCAACTTTGTCATTTAAGACTGTCGACTGAACACTAACTATATTCTTCATGTTTTACCTTGTTATTTCTTCAATGGTTGTCATTAGATCAACAATAATATAAAAAATACGCATTAAGAATTTTAATTAAAGGAAATAAATATGACTTTTGAATTACCTAGCTTACCTTATGCAAGTGATGCTTTAGCTCCATATATGTCATCAGAAACTCTTGATTTTCATCATGGCAAACATCATCAAACATATGTAACAAATTTAAATAATCTTGTGAAAGATACTGATATGCAAGACTCTTCTCTTGAAGAAATAGTTTTACAATCTAGTAAAGATCCATCTATGGCGGGAATTTTTAATAATGCAGGCCAACATTGGAATCACATTTTATTTTGGCAATGCATGAAACCTAATGGCGGTGGCTCAATGCCATCCGAATTACAAAGCAGAATTACATCTGACTTAGGCGGAATTGACCAATTCAAAGAGGCATTTATCCAAGCTGGAATTACACAATTTGGTTCTGGATGGGCTTGGCTTGCTATTGATAATGGCAAATTGGTTGTCACCAAATCACCTAATGCTTCTAATCCCTTGGTTGATGGGATGAAGCCAATCCTAGGCTGTGATGTATGGGAACACTCTTATTATATAGATTACAGAAACAAACGACCTGATTACTTAAAAGCTTTCTTAGATAGCATGGTAAACTGGGAATTTGTTGCTTCCCAATTAGATTAAATTTAAGGGCTGCTTGTAAAAAGCAGCCCAAATTTTATTTAAGCTGATAAAAGTTTAGAATTAGTATTAACTTTTATTCTCCTTGGTTTTTGGTGTTCGGGTATCTCTCTTTCGAGATTTATACTTAACAGACCATTTTTTAAATCAGCTTCTATAACTTTTACAGTATCAGCTAATTCAAATTTTCTTTCAAAATTTCTGTTGGCAATTCCTCGATAAAGGTATTCTGATTTATTATCAG
>CABZBG010000046.1:0-2091 GCA_902523865.1 uncultured Alphaproteobacteria bacterium | reverse complement strand
TGAAGAGGGAATGCCTAGAAAGTCTTATTTAGGTGCTAAATTTTTAATTTCATTTGCTTTGTCAATGATTGTATCCTTTTTTATAATAAAATATGAAAATAATATATTTGAATACTTTAAATGAGATTATCTAAACTTTTATTTAATTCACTAAAAGAATCACCTAAAGAAGCTAAAATTATATCCCATCAATTAATGCTACGCTCCTCAATGATTAGACAGCACACATCAGGAATTTATACCTGGTTACCATTGGGTTATAAAGTTTTAAAAAATATTGAAAATATCATAAGGCATAATCAAGATAAAATTGGTTGTAATGAAATGCTAATGTCTACCATTCAATCTTCGGAATTGTGGAAAAAAAGTGGAAGGTATACCGATTATGGTAAAGAGATGTTAAGAATTACTGACAGACACGAGAATGAATTATTGTATGGACCAACGAATGAAGAAGTAATAACAGATTTATTTTCTGAATATGTAAATTCCTATAAAGCTCTTCCAAAATATCTTTATCATATTCAATGGAAATTTAGAGACGAAATTAGACCTCGATTTGGAGTAATGCGAGGTAGAGAATTTTTGATGAAGGATGCATATAGTTTTGATCTAACAGAGGAAGACTCATTTGAAACTTATAAAATTTTTTTTAGAAGCTACTTAAAAACTTTTTTAGATCTAGGCTTACAACCAATACCAGTTAAGGCAGCCACAGGGGCTATTGGAGGAGATCTATCTCATGAGTTTCAAATATTAGCGAGTACAGGTGAAAGCGAACTTGCCTATGACTCAAAATTGGTTGACTCTAGTTTATACGAAAAAAGTTATAAAGAAATTACATCTATGTATTCCGCTTCAGATGAAATGATTGATAAATCTAAATCTGATGTAATAGTTGGAAGAGGTATTGAAGTAGGACATATATTTAATTTTGGTACAAAATATACTAAACCTTTAGAATGCTATGTATTAAATAAAGATGGAAAGAGGATAACCCCACATATGGGATCTTATGGAATCGGTGTTTCAAGATTAACAGCCGCCATAATAGAGGCTTTTCATGATGAGAAAGGTATCAAATGGCCTATTAACATTGCTCCATTTAAGATAAACATAATATCTCAATCAAACTCTGATTTGAATGAAGAGACTGAGAACATCTACAATAATCTAACTTCTAAATACAATAATATCAGTCTTGATGATAGAGACTTAAGCATTGGAAGAAAAATTAAAGATTCTGAATTAATCGGAATACCATGGACATTAATTATTGGAAATAACTATAAAGAAAAACGTCAAATTGAAGTTATTAGGAGATCTGATGGAGATAAGGTATTTTTAAGTAAACAAGAAATTGAGAACTTTGAATTTGAACAATACACTCCATAAACTATCTTTCTCCTACATTTTTAATTTTAAAAAAGATAAAGCTTTTTCAGTATCAACAATTTTATCTTCCCTTGCTTTAATACTTGGTATTTCAATATTAATAACAGTTATGTCAGTGATGAATGGTTTTAGAGAACAATTAGTAAAGTCACTAAGTGGAGTAAATGGTGACATTACAATTTATGATGCCAAGAAAGATAAAATTGAACAAATTAAAGAAAAAAATCCCTCAATATCTCTGGTTCAAAATGTTCAAAGTAGGGTGATAACAAGTAATGAAAAAGGAATAGAGGGTCTATTAATGAAATCTCTTTATAAAGAGGATATTTATAAGATACCTAAAATTAATCAAAATATTTTTGAAATTGATAGAGAAACTGACAAATGGGTCTTCATAGGAGTTGAACTAGCAAGATCTTTGAATCTTAAAGTAGGAATGCCACTTCAAATCAATATTCCAGGTAAGTCGATGACAATATTAGGACCAGTTCTAAATTCTAAAGAACTTATAATTATAGGCATATTTAATACAGGCGTATACGATTTTGATAAATATTTTATCTTCAGTAACATAGAGCTATTTAATACAAAAATAAATAGTTCAGTCATAGATATATATTTAAATGGTAAAGTCTTTGATTACACTGATTTAGATGGAGTAAGTTATTCTACTTGGGAGGATCAAAATCAAACTTT
>CABZBG010000045.1:0-2130 GCA_902523865.1 uncultured Alphaproteobacteria bacterium | reverse complement strand
ATATGCCTCTATAATTCAAACTATTGTTAATAGAGGTTATGTTTTAAAAAGTGGGAAATCATTTATTCTTAATGATCGTGGTAGAGTAGTTAATGTATTTTTATGTAACTACTTTAAAAAATTTCTTGAATATAAGTTTACGGCTGATTTAGAAAACCAACTTGATGATGTTGCTGCAGATAAAGCAGAATGGAAAAATATAGTTTTAAATTTTTGGAAAGATTTTGAATTTTTCATCAATGAAGTAATGGGTAAGCCCAATAGAGAAGTCATAGACGTAATAAATGACGAACTATCTCCCGTCATTTTTAGAAAAGTAGGTGGAGACATTGATATCAAATGTTCATCTTGGGCTAATACTGAAAATTGTGATGGTAACCTAGGTGTTAAGGTAGGAAAAATGGGTGGGTTTATTGGATGTTCTAACTACCCTGAATGTAAATTTACAATTTCTATTGGTGCCTTTGTAAAAGAAGTAAACCCTAAAAATCGTGAAGGTGATGAAATTATCACTTTTCCAAGAACTTTAGGAATAGATGCTGACTCCAGAAAAGAAATAGCAGTTCATTTAGGTCCCTATGGCTATTATCTCCAGTTAGGAAAAGAAATAGATGAAGATAAGCCTAAAAGAGTAACTCTTCCAAAGAGTTATGATCAAAATACAATCGGTATGAATATTGCTAGTCAATTAATTAAATTACCTATCACTCTTGGAAATTTTCCAGATAGCGAAGATCCAGTTGTAGCTAACATAGGTGCCTATGGTCCGTATGTTAAATACCAAGATATTTATGCATCTTTGGGTAGAAAATATGATGTTTTAGAAATTGGTTTAGATCAAGCTGTTGAATTAATAACAATCAAAAAAAATAAACCTACAAATAAAGTTAGAGAAATAGGTGTACTTAAAAGAAGAAAACAAAGAGCTAATCTTTATAAAGGTAAATCTGGAAAATATTATTTTAAGATAGGAATAATGAATTACAAAATTCCTCCAGAGTACGATGGTGAAAATTTAACGATTGAAGACGTTGAAAAGATACTTAAAGCTAGTCGCTAATTTTTTTCAAATTTAATTCTTTTAATTGTTTGCTATCAATTTTAACTGGCGCATTCATCATTAAATCCTGGGCTCTTTGATTAAATGGAAAAGCTATAACCTCTCTTATATTTTCATTATCACTCAGTAACATTATTATTCTATCTAATCCAGGTGCACAGCCTCCATGTGGGGGGACTCCGTAATGAAAAGCCTCAAATAAAGCACTAAATTTTGTTTTAATTTCACTTTCACCATATCCGGCGATTTCAAAAGCTTTTTTCATAATATCTGGTCTATGATTTCTTATGGCTCCCGATGACAGTTCTATACCATTGCAAACAATGTCATATTGGTAAGCTAAAACATCTAAGGGATCTTCTTTTATTAACTTATCCATTCCTCCTTGGGGCATTGAAAACGGATTATGACTAAAATCAATCTTGCCTGTTAAAACATCTTTTTCATACATAGGATAATCAACTATCCAGCAAAACTCATATTTATTTTTATCTATTAAGTTTAAATCATCTCCTACTTTTGCAATAACCTTCGAGGAGAAATCATATGACTCTTCTGGTAAATCACACACAAATAATAAACCATCATTTTGATTAAAATTTTTAGCTAAAGGGCCTTTTGGTAATAAATTCTCAAAGTTTATATAGCCCAAACCTTTTTTTCCTTGTTCTTGTGCCCATTTATTTAAATTATCATAAAAACTTCTTGGCTTACCCTCAGACTTTAAAGCTTGTATACAATTAACTATGGCTCCTTTTTTTAATAAATTTTCAAAAATTTGAAGACCAGATCCCTCGAAATATCTTGTAACATTTGTAAGTCTTAATGGATTCCTTAAATCTGGTTTGTCACATCCAAAATTCTCAATACTATCTCTGTAAGTAAAAGTTGGAAATGGAAGTTTATTTATAGATTTTTCTTTAGATTTAAATTTATCAAAAGTGTCAAATAGTAAACGACTAATAACATCTAAAATATCTTCTTGTGTAGCAAAGCTCATCTCCATATCAATTTGATAAAATTCGCCTGGTGATCTATCAGCTCTACTATCCTCGTCCCTAAAACAAGGG
>CABZBG010000044.1:0-2243 GCA_902523865.1 uncultured Alphaproteobacteria bacterium | reverse complement strand
TTTATAAATATTTATAAGGGAGGGTGGAGGTTTGACATTGCCTGGTACAGAAAAACTAAGACCGTGGGCTTGACCAGGGCCGTGATAGGGGTCTTGACCTAAAATAACTACTTTTACATTATTTAAAGGTGTTAAATAAAAAGCATTAAAAATTTGTCTTCCTGGAGGATAATAAATAATTTTATTTTGTTTTAATTCTAAAAGTTTTTTTTTGAGATTAACCATATAGTCTTGGTCAAACTCTCCTTTTAAATGATTAAGCCACGTTTCAGGGAGTTGAATGGTAGGTTTTTCCACCTAGGTGTGTATTAGTTTAATGTTGCGTCTTTACTTCGACCGTATTTTTCAAGTTTATAAATAATTTTTTCTTTAAGTTCATGATTTTCCTCTAAAGCCATTACCAATGCTTGTGTGTAGAAGAAGCATGCTGCTTCAATATCAGCTTTGTCTTCAAAGTAATTTGCAGCTTCGTAGTATAATGAACACACTTTATCCATCTGCTTTTTTTGAAAAGCATCAGTTATATCGTTATCTAATTGAAATGCATCTTTCATTATTAATCTGAAATTAGCACATTTACCTAAAACACCAAGATTAAAATAAATTACTAAAAATTATCCTTAGCAGAGCGCATTTTAGCAAAAACTTCTATTTCGTTTTGAGACTCATAAAGTTTCATAAATTGATCCTCATCGCACCTTAGAAATGGATTACATAGTAATTGATCTGAGAGCATTGTAGGTATTGTTGGGCGGAGTTCATTTTCTTGATGTGAGACCCACTTAGAATATTGTTGAAGCTCCTTGTTATTCGGATCAATGCTTAAAGCAAAATTAACATTTGCCGAAGTATACTCATGTCCACAATATATTTTTGTATCCTTTGGTAATTGTTTGATTTTGCACAAACTGTCCCAAAAAACTTCAGGTGTTCCCTCAAACATCCTCCCACAACCTATGCTAAAAAGAGTATCTCCAGAAAATAAAATATTATGTTGAGGCATAAAGAAATTTATATGTTGAAGTGTATGACCGGGAGTATGAATAACTTTATATTCATTCCCTAATATTTCAAAAGTCTCATAATCTAAAACTTCTTTATCTGGTTTAGGAATTTTAGAATCATTTTTATATCCTATGACTAAAGAATTAAATTTTGATTTAATCTCACCTACAGCAGCTATATGGTCATCATGATGATGGGTAACTAAAATATGACTTGCTACGCAGTCATTCAGTTCAAGAATTTTTAAACACATACTCAGATCAGAGGGGTCTACTAGTACCCCTTTAGTTTCATGAGGGTTTTTAATTAAATATCCATAATTATCGTCTAATTGGGGAAATAAATACACATTAGGTTTTTGCATAAGAAATAGAATGTTAAGTAAATCTAGTTAAAATACAACTATGGATATTAACGCATCAGATATTTACAGTTTTTACCAATCAAAGTTAGGCACACTTGTTAAACGAAATATTCGTCATCAATTATACAGCCATTTCAATTCTATAAATGATAGCGTTGTTTGTGGATACGGATACACAAATCCCTACCTTTCTTTTTTAAATAAACAAAATAAAGATCTACAAATATCTGCAATGCAGCCAGAATTTTTAGATGGTAATGTCAAAGAGAAATATGATTTCGATCATCAAATTATTCATGAATATTTTTTACCTTTGGATCCAAGTTCAGTAGATGTAGTGATATCTACACATTTACTTGAATTTGTTGATAAACCCCAAAGTAGTATTGAGGAAATATGGAGAATTCTTAAGCCTAATGGACTTTTTTTAACAATTATACCCAGAAGATCAGGGATATGGACTAGGTATGATAATAATCCTTTTGGATTTGGGAGATCATACTCGATTAGACAATTTAAATCACTGATACAAGACTTTTTAGTTCTTGATTTTAGAAAATCATTTCTACATTTCCCACCATGGGACCATTATTTAAATTATAAATCACATCGAACAGTTGAAAAAATAGGTGATTTTTTCTTTCCGTATATGGGAGGGTTAATGATTTGTGTTTGTAAAAAGATTGTCTATGCAAAAAATACTAAAAAACAAAAAAAAATACCAATTAAAAGTTTTGTAGCAACTTAAAAATAATTCATATTTAATTTTTAAAAAGATAGAATTAATCTTTGTTAGATCTTAGTTATTACATAATCGTCTCATTCTCTATTTTATTGTTTGCAATATCAAAATCTGGATTTTCTGGAGGAGGGT
>CABZBG010000043.1:0-2400 GCA_902523865.1 uncultured Alphaproteobacteria bacterium | reverse complement strand
TAAAAAAAATTGATACTTACATTTCATCCGATATTGATAAATATGAGGTTAATAGAAATAGACCAGACTTCGATCAAACTTCGAGAATATCACCTCATTTAAGATTTGGAGAAATTTCTCCTCGTATAATAATAGAAAAAATCCAAGACTCAAAAAAAATTAATAATTCAATTAATACATATCTCTCAGAGATTGGATGGAGAGAGTTCTCTTATTCTCTGTTGTATTACTCAGAAGATTTATCCAATAAACCCATAAATCTAAAATTTAAAAAATTTCCATGGAGAAACAGTAAAAAGGATTTTACTATTTGGACTAAGGGAGAAACAGGTATTCCACTAGTCGATGCTGCGATGAAACAAATCTATGAAGAAGGGTGGATGCACAATAGACTAAGAATGGTGGTAGGAAGCTTTTTAGTTAAAAATTTATTGTTAAATTGGACATTAGGTGAAAATTACTTTCATAAATGTTTATTAGATTATGATGAGGCTAGTAATGCTGCTGGATGGCAATGGATTGCAGGTTGTGGGGCAGATGCTTCACCATATTTTCGAGTCTTTAACCCAGTGCTTCAATCTGAAAAGTTTGATCCTCAAGCCCATTTTATTCTCAAATATATTCCTCAATTAAAAATTTTTAATTCTACAAAGACAATATTTGAGCCGTATTTAGATGAAAATTTATTAAAAAATTTAGTTAAAGATAAAAAATATTTTAACCCTATTGTGGATCTAAAAGAGTCTCGAAATAGAGCTCTTGAGGCTTACCAACAAACCAAATCATAATTTGAAACAAAAAGTAGCTATAATTGGATCGGGTATAGCAGGGCTATCATCAGCATATTTTTTACAAGATAAATTTGATGTCACACTTTTTGAAAAAAATGATTATTTAGGGGGTCACGCTAATACAAGAGAAGTTAAAGATAATTCTGGAAATACTATCCCTATAGATACAGGTTTTATTGTTTATAATGAGTTAACATATCCAAATTTAACTAAATTTCTTGATTGTCTAAATGTCGAAACAATAGATAGCAATATGTCCTTTAGTTTCTTTAATGAGGAAAGCAATTTTGAATATGGAGGGGGAAGCTTAAGCGCATTGTTTGCAGACCGTAAAAATTTTTATAATTTAAAATTTTATAAAATGCTAAAAGACATAATTATTTTCTATAAAACTTTTCAAAAGAAATATATAGTTTCAGATATTTCTATTAGAGATTTTCTCAAAACAAAAAATTACTCTGATGAATTTATTAATTTCCATTTACTTCCTTTAATTTCAAGTATTTGGTCAACTCCTGATCAGGACTCTCTTAATCAACCATTAAAAAGTATTATTAATTTTTTTCAAAATCATAAACTATTTAATTTTATTAATAGACCACAATGGAAGACTATAAAAAATGGATCTAAACAATATATTAAATCTCTTATCAGATCTTCAAAATTTAGCATAAAAAAATCTTGTAGGATTCAAAAAATCTCAAGAACTAATAATATTGAAATTTTTTTTGAAGGAAAAAAATCTGTTTTTGATATGATAATATTTGCCTGTCCCCCAAATCATTTTTTTCCTCTTTTAGACAAAATTCATCAAAAAGAGTATGAGATTTTGAAAGAATTTAATTTCCAAAAAAATTTAGCTCAATTGCATCAAAATACCTCTTTAATGCCCACTCACTTAAAGGCTTGGTCAAGTTGGAATTTTCATACCAATATGAATAATAAATGCACACTCAGTTATTGGATGAATAAACTACAACCTCTTAGCACAGGAGATAATTTTTTTGTTTCATTAAATCAGGAACAAAAAGACAACCATTATCAGACACTTTATGAACATCCAATATTTTCACAAAAAACTTTAAATGCTCAAAAAAATATTTCATACATACAAGGTCATGATAAATCATACTATGTCGGCAGTTATCTGGGTTATGGGTTTCACGAAGATGGTATTCAATCAGCTATAAAAGTTTGTAATAAGTTAGGAATTGATCCAAAGGGGTTTAATAATGCGGATACATCAAGAGTACAGTGGAATTAGTTTCTTCTCATAGTCTTGGAATAGGTAAAATTGTCCATAAAAGAACAAGAGATACTAATAACTTTTTTCAATACAATGCACCTTACTTAAGTATTAATCTTAGCAATACCTCAAAGATACATCCCTTTATATCACTCAATAAATTAAATTTTTTTTCTATATTTTATAAACAACATGGATTCAGAGATAAAAAAAAGAATTTGTACGATTTTGCAAAAAATATTGCAGACAAGCACAATATTAATTTTAATAATGTACAATTTATATGTATTCCCTCAATAATTGGCTATTCTTTTAATCCAATTAGCTTTTATTTATATCTTGATGATCAAAACAAAGTGAAAT
>CABZBG010000042.1:0-2724 GCA_902523865.1 uncultured Alphaproteobacteria bacterium | reverse complement strand
CATGGAGTAAAATGATGCAACTTCGGTAACCCTAATTTTAGGCATATTTAAGGTCTCAGCTATTTTTTCGATACACTCAATACTTATCCAATTATTATTTTGCTCCTGTGCTAAATATAATAGTGGCATCACAGCACTTTGATGTCTATCTTTTGGGTACCTAGAAATGATCATTTTAATAGATTTGAGGCTTTCTTTTGACCATTCAAATTTTTCTCCAGAGCTTGAAAAAGTATTAGATAATCCTGGGTGGTTACTCATCTATCAACTTCTCCAAATACAATATCTAAGCTACCTAAGATTGATGGTAGATCTGCTAATTGATGACCTTTAGATAGGAAATTAAGAGCTTGCAAATGAACAAACCCAGGAGCTCTTAATTTACATCTATATGGCTTAGAACTTCCATCTGATACCAAAACTACACCAAACTCTCCTTTTGGGGCCTCAACACATCTGTAAGTTAACCCTTTAGGGACTCGATATCCTTCAGTAAATAATTTAAAATGGTGAATTATAGCTTCCATTGAATTCTTCATTTCTGATCGTTTGGGAGGAGTTATTTTATTATCCTCAATCATTACAGGTCCCGAAGGTATTTGATCTATGCACTGAAGAATAATTTTTACTGACTCTCTCATTTCTTCCATCCTTACTAAGTATCTATCGTATGTATCACCTGTTTTACCTACTGGAATATCAAAATCTAATTTGTCATAAACATCATAAGGTTGAGATTTTCTTAAATCCCAAGCTACACCACTTGCTCTTAAGACTGGACCACTGCAACTTAACCTTATTGCGTCTTCTTTAGATAAAATTCCTATGTCTACAGAACGTTGTTTAAAAATTCTATTCTCTGTTAGCAATTCTTCAAGAGTATCTATGAACTTTGGAAAATTAGTGAAGTAAGTTTCCATTTTATCAGCTAGGTTTTCAGGTAAATCTTGATGTACACCACCAGGTCTAAAATATGCAGCATGAAACCTTGCACCGGAAACTGCTTCATGAAACTCCAACATTTTTTCTCTTTCCTCAAATGCCCATAACATAGGTGTTGCTGCACCAATATCCATTGCAAAGGCTGGAATGTTTAATAAATGATTCAATATTCTTGTGAGTTCTGCAAACATAACTCGAATATACTGAGCTCTAATTGGAGCTTTAATATTTAAAAGGTCTTCAACAGCTAGAGCAAATGCATGTTCTTGACACATCGGAGATACATAATCCAATCTATCGAAATAAGGTATTGCTTGAGTATATGTTTTTTGTTCAATTAGTTTTTCTGTTCCCCTATGCAACAGCCCTATATGAGGTTCAGCCTTATTAACCACCTCTCCCTCCAATTGAACTAATAGTCTTAACACTCCGTGGGCTGCAGGGTGTTGAGGACCAAAATTAAGAGTAACAGGTTTAAAATTTTCAGACATTTTAATTACCTATTTCTTTTTTAATGGTTTCTTTCATGCCTTCCCAAGGGCTCTCGCTATCAAAATCTCTGAATTCTTGTTTTAAGGTAACAGGCTCATACACTACTTTTTTCAAATTTTCATCATATCTTACTTCTTCGTATCCTGTCAGAGGGAAGTCTTTTCTTAGAGGATGTCCCTGAAAGTTATAGTCGTTCATAATCCTTTGTAAATTAGGGTGGTTTTTAAAATTGACTCCAAACAAATCATATATTTCTCTTTCAAACCAGTTAGCTGACTCAAATATTTGAGTAATGGAGTCAATATTTTGATCATCCTCTGAGATATTACTATAAACAAGCAGTCGCTTATTAAAACTCAAACTTAAAAATGAGTATATAATTGTATATCTTTGGTTACTGTAATTTTGATTTGATAAAACGTTATCAATGACAGTTATGTCTATTAACTGGTCATACAGCAATTTATCATCCTCTTTTATTTTTTGGATTATTTCCAAAATCAATTCTTTTTTAACAAGCATACTTAAGAGGCCAGATTTTGTTGGAAATTGGATTTCACCAACAGAATATTTATTGATTAGTTCAGTGGACATTTAAGTTTTCTATCTATAGATTTTCTTTTTTTTCTTAATTTTATCTTGAAGTTGCATGATGCCATATAAAAGTGCTTCAGCAGTTGGTGGACAACCTGGAACATAAATGTCTACAGGAACAATCCTGTCACAACCCCTTACAACTGAATATGAGTAATGATAATACCCACCACCATTCGCACACGAGCCCATTGATATAACCCATCGAGGCTCAGGCATTTGATCGTAAACCTTTCTCAATGCTGAGGCCATCTTGTTAGTTAACGTGCCAGCTACGATCATTACATCTGATTGTCTTGGAGATCCTCTTGGTATTACACCTAGTCTATCTAAATCATATCTACTCATGTAAGAGTGCATCATTTCAACTCCACAACATGCTAGACCAAAAGTCATAGGCCATAAAGATCCTGACCTAGCCCAATTAATTAAATTTTCAAAAGATGCTGTAACGAAGCCTTTTTTTTCAAAAAGCTCATCAATATTTAATGACTTGTCTTTTTCTAATATCATTCCCAATCTAATGCTCCATTTCTCCACTCATAAATAAAACCGACCGTTAAAATAAATAAAAAAAACATCATTGAGTAAAATCCTAAAGCTCCGATATTCCCTAAACTGACTGCCCATGGAAATAAGAATGCTATTTCAAGATCAAAAATTATAAATAAAATAGAGACAAGATAGAATTTAACA
>CABZBG010000041.1:0-2821 GCA_902523865.1 uncultured Alphaproteobacteria bacterium | reverse complement strand
GCATTGCTCGAACGTGTTCGCTGGCACTTTTAGGATCTGTGATTAAAGAGCCGCTGACGGAACGAGGTGTGAGTGTGCCATTACTCTCGTAGGTGCGATCTGCAAAAACCTCAAGAGCTGTAGCAGTGTCCCTCTCCAAGCTAATTTTTGCAAGTTCACTTAAAGCTGGTGCAAGTAATATTAAAGAAGGGTAATATTTTTTTAAATAGCCTACTATTTCAGCAGAGAGATCTTGGTCAACACAAGCCATATTACTGAGAGCTCCGTGAAGTTTGATATGAGTCACTGTAGCACTCATTTCCAATGCAAGGTTATGAATAAAAAGTAATTGATCGTTGAGAATTTCATAGATGAGTTGCTTATTCCAATTAATTTGTGCCCGTCCAAAGTTATCTCTATCTAAAAACGAGACATGAGCTCCAATTGAAACATTTTTTGTATTACAATCACTAAGTGCTTTAGAAACAACTTCTTTTGAACCCCCATGAAATAAACATGAAATATTGGCAGAGCTAATTTTGTCTATTAGTTGCATATCAACAGACTCATAAAAACTATGATCTTTTTCTGCTATATCAGAATTAAAATTAATTTTATTCAAATGCACCAAAGTTACATTAAGATATTAGTGTGTATTTCAAAGGAATAAATTCTTATGGTGACCGAGGGATGCTCCTAGATTTTGGAGATGACTCCTCAAAACCTATATCGCTAGAGGTTAATAAAGCATTTTCCACTATTTCAAATCTTGGACTGCCTTTACTTAATATAATTCCTTCATTTAATAAAATTGTGATCATTTTTGAAAATTCTGAAATACGCGATCAAAATAAAGAAAAAATTACTTTAGAGATGAGTGACATAAATTCTCAATCTCATAAAAGTGCCAATAAAACATGGAAAATACCTGCCTGTTATGATGAAAGTTTCGCTTTGGATTTAAAGTTAATTCAACAACTTCATCAGATAACAAAAGAAGAGATAATAAATCTCCATACCTCTGAGAGTTACTATACTTATTATATAGGCTTCATGCCGGGATTTCCGTATCTGGGCGATATCCCCTCTCAATTAATTACACCGCGATTAGCTACTCCAAGAATTAAAATTCCTGCTCGATCCATTGGAATAGCTAAAAACCACACTTGTATATATCCAAAAATATCACCGGGTGGCTGGAATATTATCGGACAAATACCCTTCGATATATTTGATCTTCAAAACCCTAACCCCTCTCTTTTTTTACCTGGAGACAAGGTAAGTTTTTACTCTGTCAGCAACAAAGAGTTTCAGCAAATCCAAAAGAAACATTTTTCAATTAATGGATTGATCAAGGAGTACTCCTCATGAACTCACTTGTGATCACCCGTACAGGGACTCATTTAACTATTCAAGATTTTGGAAGATTTCATTATCAACACTTAGGGGTTTCCCCCAGTGGAGCTATGGACCAACGAATTATTAAAGAATTAGAAAAAATTATACCACTGCATCATAATCAATTTATTGAATTTGCCTATGTGGGACCCTCAATAAAAGTAAAGGAAGGTTCTGTAAAGGTTTGTGTCGGTGGAAATTGTAATATGAATATACAAAAAAATAATGGTACTCAAATTATATGCCAACCCTATAAGAGTATAAATTTATTTGCAGGAGATGAGTTGAATATTCATAATACTATCGACTCCGTCTATGGCTACATCGCCGTTGAACATGGGCTTGGGTTAGATCCTTGTTTAAAAAGTTTCTCTACAGATACAAAGGCAGGAATAGGCTCTATCAATAGGCCGTTGAAAGTTGATGATACCTTTGAAATTCTGGAGGATGTGAGTTCTTGGGATCATCTATCCATACCAAACCCTGCTTACAAAAAGGAGACAAACTTTAAAGTTTATCCTGGTCCTCAACTTCAATTTTTTACAGATCAAGCTCTACAATCGTTTATTAGCAGTACTTTTACAATATCGGCTCAAAGTGATCGGATGGGTATCAGGCTCAAAGGAGAGGCCATCCTCAGCTCTGCGTCACACGATATTTTGTCTGAAGGTATTTTACCCGGGTCAATTCAAGTACCCAGTGATGGGCAACCTATTGTATTAATGCGAGATATCCCCTGCACTGGTGGATATCCAAAGATTGCTATTTTAAAAGAGGAAGATATTTCCAAAATCTCTCAACTTCCTCCTGGAAGCCAAATTACGTTTGATTTACAAACAATCTATTAGCCAAATTTGTATGTATAACTAGAAATGAAAATTTCAAATATTCAAGACCTCGTTCCCTCATCGACTAAATCAAATAGCTCTGTTACCTCAAGGCAAGATGCTTTAGAAAAATTTAATTCCTTTAATCCAGCACTCTATGTAAAGACCAGAAACTTTCTCAATGGACAAATTTCAAGATTATCTGCTCACATCAAATATGGAATTATTTCAAATAAAGAGATCTATGAACATATTCGAGATAAATATGCTTTCAATGAGAGCGAAAAATTTATCCAAGAATTAGCATGGAGAGATTTTTGGAGAAGTTACGCCTATCATCATCCCGATCAACTGTGGACAGATGTGGAAGTATACAAAACAGGATTTCAAGCACATGAGTATCAAGATGACTTACCTGAAGACATCACATCTGCAAAAACTCCAACACAGGTAATCAATGTTTTTATCAATCAGCTTCTTACTACTGGATATCTGCATAACCACTCGCGTATGTATTTGGCCTCTTATATTGTTCATTTTAGAAGAGTGAAGTGGCAGGCAGGGGCAAAGTTTTTTCTCAGTCATTTACTAGACGGTGATATTGCGAGTAATAACTT
>CABZBG010000040.1:0-2986 GCA_902523865.1 uncultured Alphaproteobacteria bacterium | reverse complement strand
TCGAAAAATCTAAAGAGTGGGTAGTGGGAGATCCTTTAGATGCTACAACTAAAATTGGCCCAATGATTGAACAAGCACATCTAGACAAGGTCATGGGCTTCATTGATCAAGCTAACCAGGATAAAAATAATTTAGTTATTGGAGGTAAAAGAACTAGAGAAGATACAGGTGGATATTTTGTTCAGCCAACCATATTTGATAACGTAAAGCCTGAAAATACTTTATTTTCTGAAGAAGTTTTTGGCCCTGTCCTAGGAATTACATCCTTTAAAGATCCAGAAGAAGGCATAGCTTTAGCTAATCAAAATAAGTACGGACTGGCCGCTTCTGTTTTTACTAGTTCTAATAAGACAGCTCATGTAGCCGCAAGAAAAATTAAGGCTGGGACTGTAGCAGTTAATTGTTACGGTGAGGGCGATATCACTACTCCTTTTGGGGGTTATAAACTCTCCGGCTTCGGGGGCAGGGATAAATCTTTAGCTGCACATGATCAGTATTGTGAGCTAAAAACTATTTGGATAGATTTAACGTGACAATAAAAAGGAATTAATTATGAGAGAAGTAGAGGTTGATCAACAAGATACCGATCAAGTTTATTTTCAAAATCTTCAAAAATTAGAACAATGTATTAAACCAATACACGAAGCAAAAGGCATCCCCAATGAATATTATACTAAAACTGAATATTTTGATTTAGAAAGAGAAATTCTTTTTAACAAAGGTTGGTTTGCCGTAGGCTTCGTAAAAGACCTACCTCAACCTGGCTCTGTTAGACCAGTCAACTATTTTAAAAATCCTCTCTTATTAATTCGCAGTATCCAAGATAAAAAAATACGAGTTTTTCAAAATGTATGTCGACATCGAGGTATGACCCTCATTAAAGACCCCAAAGTTTTGAATGGCGCAATTCGCTGTCCTTACCACTCTTGGTGCTACAAGCAAACCGGAGAAGTTGTTGCTACCCCTCATATTGGAGGACCAGGTTATAACTATCACTCAGATATTAATAAAAGTGAATTATCATTAATTGAGGTTCGTTCTCATGTTTGGAGAGATGTCATATTTGTAAATCCTGATGGCAGGGCAAAACCCTTTGAAGAAGTTCATAAACCTTTGTTAGAACGATGGTCCTCTTTTGATCAACCTATGCATTCAGATATGAGCGACTCATCTTTTGAGCTTGGGGTCAAAACTAACTGGAAACTAGCAGTCGAAAATTACTTAGAGTCCTACCACCTCCCTTGGATTCACCCAGGTTTAAATAGTTATTCCAAGTTAGAGGATCATGAAAATATTGTTAAATATGGCCATTATTCTGGACAAATTAGTAATAAATACATTCCAAGATATTCAACAGGAAAAAAATTTCAAGATTTTAAAAATTTAAGCTCTGAATGGGACAGCAAAGGAGAATATATTGTTTTATTTCCAAATTTAATATTGGGTGTTCAAAAAGATCATGTTTTTAATCTCATTATTGAACCAATTGGATGTGATCAAATCAAAGAGCATGTTGAAATTTATTATTCAAACTCTTCAATGTTGTCTGATGAATATCAGCAAACACGCTTAGAGAATACCAAGCTTTGGAGAACTGTATTTGAAGAGGATATTTTTGTAGTAGAAGGAATGCAGCAAGGCCGGTATGCGGAGGGCTTTGATGGAGGGCGCTTTTCACCGGTGATGGATGAACCAACTCATGTCTTTCACGATTGGTACGCTAGAAAGATGTTAAAAGTTTAGAATGTCTTTTGATACATGGATTCTTCTAGGCATCTTTGGAGCCGTTCTAACAATTGTTACAATGCTTTACGAAAATAATAAAAAAAATAATTAATTTATTTTTTTAATTCAAACCCTGCTTTTACCCAAGCATTTGTTCCACCGGATAAGTTAGATACATCTTTATAACCCATATCTTGAAGAGTTTTAGTTGATAAAGTTCCTTGACCACCCACTCCACAATAAACAACAATTTTTTTCTCAGGATCAAGCTCTTCTTTTCTGAGAGGGTTGTCTGGTCTTTGATCAGCGTGAAATTCCAGCATGTCTCTTGGAACATGCACTGATCCTTCTATTTGACCTTCAGTCTCGATGGCATCTTTTGAGCGAACATCAACAAGGATAATTTCTTCATTATCTAATTGCTGTTTTAATTCTTCTGGGCTCACTGATTTAATTTCAGCATTTGCTTCTTCTAAAAGCTCTGGAAAAGTCTTCATTTATTCATTTCTCCTCAATAACTATTGATTATATATAACTGTTTGATCTTAAATTTAATATATTACTATAATATAAGACATGAATAATATTGTAAATCCAGGATCCAGTCACGAAACAGATGTAGTTATAATTGGCGCTGGTCCTTGCGGTCTTTTCCAAGTATTTGAGCTGGGCCTTTTAGATATGAAATCTCATCTAATTGATAATTTAGACAAGATTGGTGGACAATGTGCTGAGCTTTATCCTGATAAGAACTTATATGATATTCCAAGTAGACCAGCTATCACGGGCCAAGAGTTAACCGACGATTTAATTAAACAAGCTGAACCATTTAACCCTACTTATCACCTAAACCAATTAACCTCAAAAATTGAAATTAATGAGAATGATATTTTAGTAGAAACAGATAAAGGCACTTCCATCAAGTGTAAGTCTGTTGTTATTGCCGCTGGAGCAGGGAGCTTTGTTCCAAGAAAACTCCCAGCGGAGGGAGCTGAACAATTAGAAAATAAAAACATTTTTTATTCAGTCAAAAAAAGAACAGACTTTCAAGACAAGAATATTTTAATTATTGGCGGTGGTGACTCCGCTTTAGATTATGTTATGGGATTTCAAGGTATCGCAAAAAAAGTATCACTGGTTCACAGAAGAAAAGAATTTAAAGGCGTTCAAGACTCAGTAAATAAAGTTATGTCGTTGGTAGATAAAGGGGAAGTTAATTTTAATATGGGAAGTCTTAAGAATGTTTCTCTTAATGAAAAAG
>CABZBG010000039.1:0-3017 GCA_902523865.1 uncultured Alphaproteobacteria bacterium | reverse complement strand
CTTCTTAAAAGTTTCAAAAAATTCTTTAAGGTTATCTCTTTTAACAATTTCGTCTTGTTCAGCTCGCACTATTAATGTTTTAATGGGACAGGGAGATAGAAAGTTAAAATCATACATGTTTACTGGGGGTGCTATTAAAATTAACCCATCAACCTCTGGTCTTCTCATTAGTGTTTGAAATCCAATCCATGCTCCAAAAGAGAAACCTACAATCCAACAAGATCTAAAATCTTCATTCTTTTTTTGTAACCAATCTAGTGAAACACTAGCATCATTCAACTCACCTTCTCCTTCAGTAAAAGCACCATCACTTTTACCAACACCTCGAAAGTTAATTCTAAGAGTTGAAAAACCAGCATCTTTCATTACTTTAAAAGCTGCATAATTAACTTTTGTATCCATCGTTCCACCATGTTTTGGGTTTGGATGTAAAATTATAGCGATATTAGGTTTTTCTTGCTCACTAGGTGAGTATTTGGCTTGAAGTTTACCTTCACCACCTTGTATAAATACTTCTGGCATAATTAAAGAAGAGATCATAGATTACTTTTGATAAAAAAAGCAAGTTATAAATGAATTCATTAGGTTTTAATAAAGATCCAGCTAGCACAACTGTGGTAGTCGCTATGTCTGGTGGAGTTGACAGTTCTGTTACGGCTGGACTATTAAAAAAAGAGGGATACAACGTTGTAGGTATCACTTTGCAACTTTATAGCTCTAACAACTCAGCCAAAAAGGGTTCTTGTTGCTCTGGCCTTGATATTTATGATGCGAGAAGAGTCGCTCAAAAATTAGATATACCACATTATGTTTTCAATTATGAAAAAACATTTAAATCAGATGTTATAGATTATTTTATTAAATCTTATGAAAATGGTGAGACTCCTATTCCATGTATAAAATGTAATGAAACTGTTAAATTCAGAGACTTAATGAACTTTGCAAAAAAATTAGATGCTGACTGTATGGCTACAGGTCATTACATTAGAAGAAAAGGTGAAATCAAAGATGCTCATATGTATAGAGCTGAAGATAAATCAAAAGATCAAAGTTATTTTTTATTTGCCACAACTCAAAATCAATTAGACTATTTGCGATTTCCATTAGGTGAAATATCCAAAGCAGAAACTAGAAAAACAGCTGAGGATCTAGGTCTGATTGTTTACGACAAAAAAGATAGCCAAGATATATGTTTTATTCCAGACGGAGATTATAAAAAATTTATTAAATCAAATAAAAAAAAGGGTGAAATAATTGATCTCTCTGGAAATGTATTATCCTCTCATGACGGCATTCAAAATTTTACAGTTGGACAAAGAAGAGGTTTGGGAATCTCAAATGATGATCCTCTTTATGTTATTGACATTATCAAAGATAAAAATCAAATCATTGTTGGAGATAAAAAAGACCTTTTAGGAAGTTCTCTTTTACTGGGTGATTTAAATTTTATTATGCCAGAATATGACTTATCAAAAAATATTGTTGAAATTCCCTGTAGTGCCAAAATTAGGTCTTTATCCGAGCCTAAAAAAGGAAAACTTATCAAACAATCTTCATCTTATTCTTTTGAATTTGATGAACCTGCAGAGGCTATAACTAGAGGCCAAGCTTGTGTTTTATACGATAATGATAGGGTTTTAGGCGGTGGGATAATTAAGCAGAAACTGAACTAAATAAAGAGTTTACTCGTATTTTCTTGTAAAAATCCTTATTTATCATATATATCAAAATCTATGGCAGCTACAGAACAAACAATCAAACAAGTAAATACTTTAGGAGACACTGATTATAAGTATGGTTTTTCTACTGAGCTAGATGAAATACGTCCTCCTAAAGGTTTAAATGAAGATATAATAAAATTTATATCTGCCCAAAAAGACGAGCCAGAGTGGATGCTTGATTGGAGGCTCAATGCCTTCAAAGTATTTAATAAGCTGCCGAAGCCTGAGTGGGCAAAGTTGAATATTCCAGAAATTGATTACCAAGATTGTTATTATTACTCAATTCCTAGAAGTCTCAAAGATAAACCTAAGTCTTTGGATGAAATCGACCCTGAAATAATCAAAACTTATGAAAAACTTGGTATTCCATTAAAAGAACAAAAAATGTTATCCGGTATTGCAGTTGATGCCGTTTTTGACTCCGTATCAGTTGCCACTACATATAAAAACAATTAAGTGATCTGGGTATTGTTTTTTGCTCAATCTCTGAGGCAGTAAAAACTCACCCTAATTTAGTAAAGAAATATTTAGGAAGTGTTATACCCGTATCTGATCACTCTTTTGCTGCTTTAAACTCAGCAGTGTTTACTGATGGATCTTTTATTTATATTCCTGAGGGCGTTAGGTGTCCTGTAGAGTTATCAACATACTTTAGAATTAATGCAATGAACACCGGTCAGTTTGAGAGGACTCTTATAATTGCAGATAAAGATAGTTATGTAAGTTATTTAGAGGGCTGTACCGCACCAATGAGAGATGAAAACCAGCTTCACGCTGCTAATGTTGAGTTAATTGCCTTGGATAATGCAGAAATAAAGTATTCAACAGTTCAAAATTGGTACCCCGGTGATAAAGAAGGTAAGGGGGGTATCTACAACTTTGTAACAAAAAGAGGTGCCTGCAGAGGTAAAAATTCTAAAATATCTTGGACCCAAGTTGAGACAGGATCCGCAATAACATGGAAATACCCAAGCTGTATTTTGCAAGGAGATAACTCTAAAGGAGAATTTTATTCAGTAGCAATAACAAATAATATGCAACAAGCCGATACAGGCACAAAAATGATACATATCGGTAAAAATACATCCTCTAAGATAATATCAAAAGGTATATCGGCTGGAAAAGCTAATAATACCTATAGGGGTTTAGTGAATATTTTGTCAAAAGCTAAAAATGCAAGAAATTTTACTCAATGTGACTCATTATTAATTGGTAATAAATGTGGTGCCCACACTGTTCCGTACATAGAGTCAAGTAACTCAGACTCAATGGTTGAACATGAAGCAACCACTTCAA
>CABZBG010000038.1:0-3598 GCA_902523865.1 uncultured Alphaproteobacteria bacterium | reverse complement strand
ACTTCGTTCTATTCCAGTTTTAGAAAAAGTTATTGGAAAGAAATCTAACCATTTGGATATAATTCCTGCTTTTGCACCTAAAAGTGAATTACGCCTTGTCATTGACGAAGATTTCCCAGTAATAATTTTTGGTGATAACTACACGGGCGTTGATGGGATATTAGTGAAAGGTTTAACTGACGATGATATTGCACGCATACGTTTTTTTGAAGACGTAGAATTTGCTCCTAAAATAATGTCTGTTGAGACTGATGGAAAACACTTAGAGGCAAAATATTTCTCTCAAAAAGGAGTCGAGTCCTCGATGGACCTTTGGTTTTATGAGGAATGGAAAGAGAAAGACGAGGCTTTGACTTTATTGACCACTGAACTTTGGATGCAACTTTATGGGAAATATACAGCGGAAGAAGCAGATCAGTATTGGAATGATGTTAAAAAACAAGCTTATCATCAGTATCACTCTCAACAATGAGGGTATTTAATTTTTTTCTACTTATTTCCTTTTTATTTATTCCCCATTCTTTTTCCAACGAGACCAGTTGGAATTTGTTAAAAGACGGCGGTAAAGTAGTTTTTATTCGTCACGCTTACGCCCCAGGGGGTGGAGATCCTGATAATTTTGAACTAGAAGACTGCTCAACACAAAGAAATTTAAATCAACAAGGAATTCGTCAATCCCAAACAATTGGTAAATTATTTATTGAATATTCTATACCGATAGACTTTGTCTATTCTAGTCATTGGTGCCGTTGCCAAGATACAGCTCGGTATGCGTTTGGAGATTATGAGAATTTTAGTGCATTAAACTCTACGTTTTCTGGTAAGTACCAAAAAAATCACGCAAAACAAATGTTAGAATTAAGTGAATTTATTAATAGATGGGACGATAGTGGGGGGAACCTAATTTTCATCACTCATTATGTGATAGTCGGCGGCTTTCTTGATTATTATCCAAATTCTGGAGAAATGGTGATTGCAGATAAATCTTTATCAATTTTAGGAACTATAAAAGTAGATTTCTAAAAGAATACCCTTTCAATAAACCAATATAAACCTATTACGGAGATCATAACAGAAATAGGAATTTGCAAAAACGCTCGATACCAACTTTGGCGTGAGGGTAGAATAAAAATAATTGATGCAAGAATAATGATTGCTATTTGAGCTACTTCAACTCCAAGATTAAATGAAATCAGACTTATTACCAGTTGACTTGTATTCAAACCAATATCTCCAAGAACAAAAGCAAAACCTAAACCATGAATTAATCCAAAGATAAAAATTATGACATAACGAGGAACAATCAAACGTCTTTGAAAAATATTTTCTATTGCGACATAACTGATAGATAGAGCTATCAAGGGTTCTACAATTACTGCAGGGATAAAGATTAAATTAAAACTAGCAAGAATTAGTGTAATAGAATGTGCGAGCGTAAACATGGTAACTTGAAGTAATAGAGGTTTAAATTTAATAGCATAAAAAAAGATACCTATAATAAATAATATATGATCTAGCCCTTTAGGAACAATGTGCTCTATTCCTAGAATTAAATATTCAATTATTGTTTTTCCTACTGAGGATTGTGACTGTTGTGATAAAAGGGGCGATTTTTCAGCTGGTTGTAAATAACTTGTAAACAAGACAGACTCTTTTGATAAATCTTCAAATTGTCTAATTACAACAGGTCCTATCTTTTTATCAAATTGAACTGTAAACGAAGAAGAGTCTTTAATATCGAAATTGAGATATAAAACAGTATCTCTCGGCATCTCTTCGTTTGTCTCATCAAACGTCTCTACTTTATTTAATAAGAGAGGTATGATCTCACTCTCGTTATTGATTTGGATCTTATTAATAAATTTAGACTTATTTTTAAATACTAACTTTTCTATTTCTTGAACAGAAAAGGCCCTAAATTCGTCATATTTTTGAGACTGAGGAGAATTATTTGTATCAACATAAATCGAGGCATCAATTTCAGACAGCACAGTTTCAGCATTCAATTTAAATTCAATTGAAGCATTTTCCTCTATAATGGTAATATCTACGATCGCAGGTTTAATTTCATGTGTATGCAGAGGAGGGCTTAAGAGAAGAATTAAAAAGAATAAGTACTTAATCATTTAGTCATGTTTACCAAAGTTCACCTAAGAATTCTTTATGTTTTTTCATTCCTCATTGCTTGCATTGTTCAGGCAAGTGCTCACGAATTTTGGATTGAGCCGACTAAATACCAGCTTAATGATAACATCATAAATGCTCACTTGAGAGTGGGACAAGAATTTCAGGGCATGGCCTTAATGTATAATCCACAAGATTTTAAAACTTTTAAAATTTTATCTGGGTCTAAAAATAAAAAAGAAAAAGTCAAAGGTATACTTGGAGATGTACCAGCATTAAACACAAAGACAAAGTTGGAAGACTTATTAATTATTTATCACGAAACTACTGATAAATTTGTAAATTACAAAAAATTTCAAAAATTTAAGGATTTTGTTTCTGAGAAGGGTTATGAAAAATTAATTCAAACTCATTTAGATAAAGACTTCCCTCAAAGTAATTTTATGGAAAGTTATCGGCGATATGCAAAATCTTTAATTACCACAAATAGTGCTAGTAAAGGAAAAGATAAAAAAACAGGACTTTTATTTGAATTTGTTTTAGATCAAAACCCTTATACAAATTTTGACTCTAATCAAATAAGTGCAACTTTATATTATAAAAAAAAACCCCTTCCAAATAACCTTGTTACAATTTTCTCAAAATATAAAAACTCTAAATTATCTGTTTCAAATGTCAAAACAGATGAGAAGGGTAAATTTACTTTTGAAATAGAACAAGGTAAGGAGTATCTATTAGACTCAGTTGTCATTTATCCATTAAAATCAAAACCTGATGAACAAGAACCAATCTGGCATAGTGACTGGGCTTCTACAACGTTCTTAGTACCTGAAAATAATCTTTAATTTTTATTTATTAGTATAAAATATTAAATATGATTTTTGCTTTAAAGGTAATATTAGCAGCTTTTGTAATTGCATTTGCAAGCTGGCTTTCTGGTAAAAAACCTGAGTTATCTGGATTTATTATCGCTCTTCCAATCGCGAGTATTATCGCCATTGCCTTCTCTTTCTTAGAGCATAAAAATACCGAAAATACTGTTATTTTTGCTAAAAGTATTCTAATTGGGGTACCTGTCTCATATTTATTTTTCTTACCCTTTTTCTTCGCAAAAAATCTTAATATGAATTTTTGGCTAATTTACTTGATCGGATTAACTTTGCTAGTGATTGGATATTTTGTTCATAAATACATTATGAGCCTTATTTAGATGTTTGAGTTATTTGCAGACTCAACTCCAAATGCAAGAAAAATTTCAATAATGTTAGAGGAGATCAACGAAAATTACTCGATTACATTTATTAACTTAAACAAAGGAGAACAGTTCCACGAAGACTTTAAAAAAATCTCACCTTTCTCAAAAATTCCTGTACTCAGACATCAAAACCAGACTATCTTTGAATCTGGTGCGATATTAATATATTTAGCAAACTTCTCTGGAGAGTTTTATGGTTTAAATCAAAATTTAACAACT
>CABZBG010000037.1:0-3655 GCA_902523865.1 uncultured Alphaproteobacteria bacterium | reverse complement strand
TTTATATTTGTTGCTATTGAAATTTGGGTATTGAGTTAGGCAAAAAGCCCTAAATAGGGCTTTTAAAATTTTCTTATAAATCTTCTATCTAACTCTTTTTGCCTTCTCTCAAGGTCAATCATATCAATTGCTTGAGATAAATAGGCCTCTTCTTTGTTAGATTTTGTTTTTTGATCATTTTTTTCGTTGATAATTATATTTCTAATAGATTTAAATAAATTACTCATTACGCAGCCTCTTTCATGTTATTAGGAAAAAATTGATTTCTTTGATATTGGGAGTATGCCCATTGCCAATCGTTGCCATATTCAACTTTGCAAAAATTAATAATACTATCTTCTTTTTTACTGAAAAAAGACAACCAGAAATTTAGAGATCGCTCTGTAAATCCAAAAATTTTATTCATTTTTTATAATTCCTTTCAAACATATATATAGGTCTAAAAAAATATTTTACTTATGCTAAATTCGGACGGCTGATGTCTTTTTATGAGACTACCAAAAATATTTCATTAAGTATTTTAAATTTGTATGTAGTCAACATTGCAAAAATAATGATAGGTTTGCTATATGAACTATAAGATATTTGATGGTCATAACGATGTTTTATTTAGGTTATTCTTAAAGAAAAACCTGAACTCTCATCTTGATTTTATAGATGGAGATAATGAGGGCCATTTAGATCTTCCTAGAATGAATCAAGCTAATTTCAAAGGGGGTTTGTTTGCAATTTACGTCCCAACACCAGAACATGCTATTTCTGACTCAGATAAATTAGTTAATTACAAAGATATGGAACAAGATGTATATTCATTACCATTACCAGGATCTGTTGATGTGAATGATGCTCTACCTGTTGTTTTAAATCAAATATCAATTCTTTCTAAAATTGAGAGAAACTCTGGCAACAGAGTTAAAATTTGTTTATCCAGTGATGATTTAGAGACTTCTTTTAATGAGAATAGTAATCAATTATCTGTTGTGATGCACATTGAAGGTGCAGAGTGCATAGATAAAAACTTTTACAATCTTGAAACACTTTACCGAGCTGGTCTTAGATCTGTTGGACCAGTTTGGTCAAGACCTACACTATTCGCAGAGGGAGTTCCCTTCGCATTTCCACAGTCACCTGATATTGGCGAGGGTTTAACTGATATTGGAATAGAACTAATTAAAAATTGTAATTCTCTTAAAATGTTAATTGATACTTCTCATTTAAATGAAAAAGGATTTTGGGATATTGCTAAATACTCAACATCGCCCTTAGTCGCAACACATAGCAATAGTCATGAAATATGCCCACATTCTAGAAATCTCACAAATAAGCAATTAGACGCGATCAAAGAAACAGAAGGTATGGTTGGGGTTAATTTTGCACCTGCTTTTTTGAGGAGAGATGGAAAAATGGTCTCTGATACAGAATTACAAATAATTGTAGACCATTTTAAATATCTCATAGACTATCTTGGAGAAGACAAAGTAGGTTTTGGATCTGACTTTGATGGAGCTATGATGCCAAAAGATCTTAATAGTGTATTAGGAATGCAGAAATTAATTGAATTATTATCGAAGCAAGATTTTAATGAAAAACTAATGATTAAAATTACCCATTCAAACTGGATAAATCTTTTAAAACGAGTACTAAATTAAGTTCAAATTTATTGAACTGAAACTTTAGTAAAAAAAAAATTCTGATATAATTTTAACATGGGATTACATTTTGACTATAAATCAAAAGCTGGTGAAAGAGCTATGGAGAAAGAACGAAAACGTCAAGAAAAGCTTGCCGCAAAAAAAGCTAAAAGAGAAGCTAAGAAAGAGGCAGAAGAATTAGCTGAATTAGAGCGTCTTACAAATCCAAATGCTCCACCTGAGGGAAATCAGGAACAATAATCTGATTAACTTCAATTATATGAATTTTTTCGATCTGTAGTATCGACTTAAATCTCTTTTAACTTATATTTTCGTTGATCCTTAGACATAGAATTAACTTGCTTCTTATACCAAACTTTAAATTCAGTTGAAGTATCGTTGTAAAGAATAACTTTTTTTCTAATAAGGAAAATACCAATATCACTCTTGGGAACACCAATGAAAGTTTGTCTTTCAGTATGCATAACTTTAATATTTTTTGGTAGAGGTTCATGTTCACATAAAAAATATCCGTAGTGCTCCCCCCAAACATACCTAATAATAGGAGTTGTCGCCTCAACCATCATTTGCACATATTTATCTTCATTTTTAAGAAAATTTTCCATACCTGGAACTGGTTGGTGAATTTGAGCGAAACTTAGACCAATTTTTTCTCTAGGCTTCCAAACAGATGGAAAAGACACGTGTAAAGCTATAAGCTTATTTGATCTGTGAAAAATTGCTATGTCCTCTTGGATAGCATAACCAAGCTCAACAAAATTATTGAAATTAATTGTCTTTGAGGGATATTCACTTTTTAAAATATTATTTAACTTATTGCATATAGCTTTATCTGTTTCTGCTGAGTAATAATCATCAAAAAAGATATTGTCCTTACATTTTTTTTTCAAATTTAAGTATCTGTTTTGATGCTCATCAAATTCTATAATTGGTAAATCATTTATCTTTTTTATTCCAGGAGCTACAGAATAAATAGGTCCATATGGTTCCCAATCAATCATTTTGTAAAAAAAATCAATATGCCAATTAAAGTGATAGCAATAATTATAAGCCTTTTAAATAAGTCCTCTGGTATTTTTTTGTGAACATAATAACCTATCCAAACACTCAACATTACCAAAAAAAGCTATTGGATAATATGTTTTGACGATATTTAAATAACTCCCTCCAAGAAAAACAAAAAATAATGCTCTTAATGAGTTAATAATAAAAAAATATCCAGCCATAGTAGACCTCAGCTCCTGTTTTGAAGAAAAACTATCTTTATAACCCATTAATACAAAAGGTCCTCCAATGGTGTAAATTCCTTGAATAAAACCACCTAAAATTACAAAAATTTTTTTTAAAATTTGAGGAAGTATTATATTTGGAAAAAAAAGGTTAAAGCATCCATAGACAATTAAAATTAAGGCAAATATTTTTATTAAAACATCTGATGTAAAATAGTTAATAAAATATGTTCCAATGAGAGCCCCAGGAATTGTGTAGATCAAAATTTTGATTAGGTGTTTTGTAGAAACATATTTGTATGATTGAATTAAAACTGCCAAACCAGAAGATAGGCCAACAATCATCGCTAATTTTAATAGGGAGTTAAAATCAAAGAAAAATCCGCTAAGTCCTAAAAAAATTATAGTTCCACCAAAACCAAAAATACTCTCAATTGCATAAGCAAAGCATGCTATTATTGCAATTATTGAAAAATTTGGCATCTAAATCTCTTTAACAATTTAGAATCTTTTATGTTAAAAGTAATCTATGTATTTAAAAATAATATTTTCTTTTATTATACTTTTATTTTTTAAAACAAATTTATTATATGCACTCTCCCAAGATATCTCTCTAACAATAATGGTTCGATCTACACTGGGTACAGAATACATACTTGCTAAAAGTATATGTAAAGTTTTGGCTAGAGAGCTAGAGATATCCCACAGTTATGGAGGGTCCAACACTTTAGAATGCGATACACGTCATGACGACAGTGTTGATGAAATCATTAA
>CABZBG010000036.1:0-3681 GCA_902523865.1 uncultured Alphaproteobacteria bacterium | reverse complement strand
AATGATATAAATGGCGGTTCAGAGGAATTGTTCAAACTTACAAAAAAGTACAATGCTGGATTATTCTTAATGCACAAAAGAGGAACACCAAAAGAGATGCAAAAAAAACTAAATCCAAGAGCTAATATGGTAAAAGAGTTTGATAAATTTATTGAAAAAAGACTGAAATTATTAAATAAAATGAAATTTAATCTTAAAAAAGTATGGTTTGATCCAGGAATAGGTTTTGGCAAAACACTAAACCAAAACTTACAATTAATGAGATCCTTATCAAAATATAGTCACAAAAATCTACAAATACTATTAGGTTCATCACGAAAAAGTTGGATAAATTTCATTGATCCTTCAAATGCTGATCAAAGATTAGGCGGATCTTTAGCTTCTATTACTCATGCCTTACAACAAAATGTCAATACGTTTAGAATTCATGATGTCCAAGAGACAAATCAAATGATAAAAGTTTTGAAAGTTTTAAATAAATGAATTTTTTTATAGAGATAGAGGACTTAAAGGTCGACACAATCATTGGAGTGTTTGATGAAGAAAGGTTAAAACCACAAACAATATTAATTAGTATTAAATGCCAATTAGATCTTGATCACAATCAAGATCTTGACAATATTGAAAATGTTACAAGTTATTCTGATATTAAAAAAGAAATAGTAACATTTGTTTCAGCATCTCAATACAAAACACTGGAAAAATTAATTACAGAATTAAAAAAACAATTGGACAATCAATTTCCAATTAAAATAGAAAAGTTGGAAATAAATAAAATTGAGATTGCCAAAAAATATAATGCAAAAAAAGTCAGCGTATCGATATAAATCATATATCGCTATTGGATCAAATATTGGCAACTGGAAAAGTAATTTTAATTTAGCATTAAAGCTAATGAATAAATTCGGACATGTCGAAAAGGTTAGCAGAGTCTATTTTACGAAACCTTTTGGGATAACTAACCAAAAATATTTTCATAATGCTGCCTTTTTATTTACTACAAATCTATACTTCAACGAACTATTTATAAAAATGTGTTTTGTGGAAAAAAAAATAAAAAAAAATAAAATTGTAACTAACGGCCCAAGAAAAATAGATCTCGATCTTATTCAATTTGAAAACTTGAAAATCAAAAACCACCTAATAACTATTCCTCATACATCCTCTCATTTAAGAGATTTTGTGATACAACCTATCCTAGATTTAAACCCAGATTTCATAGATTTAAAAACCCATAACTCTTATAAAAGCCTTTTAAATAATTTAGAGGAGAGGTTTATCGTTAAGAAATCTCGTCAAACCCAAGTTTATCAAGAATTTTTTTAAGCTTTTCTTCATCTACGCTGTTTGATTTTTTTAACCCTGTCGATATATCAATTCCGTGTGGAGATATAGTTTTAATTGCCTCTTTAACATTACTAATATTAATACCTCCACCAAGATATAAAGGTTTTGCAAAACTCTTAAGTTGATTAATTTGACTCTCACACTCCATTAGAGATTTTTTCTCAATTACATCTTTTCTGTAAATATTAAGGTCATAATAAAAACTACTAACATTATTTTTGATTTGCTCAAAAAAATTATAATCAAAATTTTCGTAATTTATTGAAATTGATATTTTTGAATTTGTTGAATTATTTAGTAATTCGATATCCTCAATCTTGTATTGATTAGATACACATACTTCCTTTATCTCCACTTGTTTTATAATGTCGATTATTTTTGGCATATGAATATTGCCAATCAATAGAATTGGATTTAATTTTAAATTGTAGCAAGCAATTGTAAGGTTATGAATTTCTTCAGTAGATAGTGTATTGGGGCCATATAAGTAATTACTTACAAGGCCCACTGTTCTTACTGAATACTTTTGTATTACCTCTAACGATTTTTGATCAGTAATACCACAAACCTTGAGCTGGATATTACCATAATTGAACATTAATTAATTGTTGTTCAATTCAAATCTATCGGCATTCATTACCTTGTTCCAAGCTTTTACAAAATCGATAACAAATTTTTCTTTGTTGTCATCTTGTGCATAAACCTCCGCATAAGATCTAAGGATAGAATTTGATCCAAATACAAGATCTGTTGAGGTTGCTGTCCATTTTACATCATTTGTTTTGCGATCGATTACTTCATAGTGCCCATTTGAGGCTTTCCATTTATTGCCCATATCAACTAGGTTAACAAAAAAGTCAGTCGTTAAAGCTCCTACCTGATTAGTAAAAACACCATGTTTATTCTCACCATAGTTAGCTCCCATAGCTCTCATTCCTCCAACTAGCACAGTCATTTCAACTGCAGTTAGACCCAGTAAATGAGCTCGATCAAGTAACAACTCTTCCCCTCTTACTTCGTAGTTATCTTTTTGCCAATTTCTGAATCCGTCATGTATTGGCTCCAGCTGTGAAAAAGATTCAGAGTCAGTCATATCATCAGAGGCATCTCCTCTTCCAGGGCTAAAAGGAACAGGTACGTTAAATCCAGCAGAATCAATAGCTTTTTCAAGACCAACATTTCCAGCTAATACAAGGGTGTCAGCAATACTTGCTCCAGCTTCTTTTGCCAAAGGTTCTAGCACACCTAATACTTTTGATAATCTTTGAGGTTCATTACCCTTCCAGTCTTTTTGAGGAGAAAATCTAATTCTTGCTCCGTTTGCTCCACCTCTTAAGTCAGATCCTCTGTATGTCCTTGCACTATCCCACGCAGTCGAGACTAGCTCTTGAACAGTTAAATCACTATTTTTGATCTTTTCTTTTAGGCTTTCTATATCATAGCTAGCAGTTCCAGAGGGAACTGGATCTTGCCAAATTAAATCTTCATTTGGAAGATCATGACCTATGTATCTTGATCTTGGACCCATATCTCTATGAGTTAGTTTGAACCAAGCTCTGGCAAACGCATCACAAAAATATTCGTGATCTTCTCGAAACTTTTTAGATATTTCTAAGTAAATAGGATCTTTGATCATTGCCATATCAGCATCCGTCATAATCGGGTTATATCTAATTGAGGGATCTTCAACATCCACAGGCTTATCTTCTTCTTTGATGTTTATAGGCTCATACTGCCATGCTCCTGCAGGGCTTTTTTTTAGCTCCCACTCATATTTAAAAAGCATATCAAAATATCCATTATCAAATTTTGTTGGTTCAGTTGTCCATGCACCTTCAATACCGGAGGTTACTGTATTTCTACCCACTCCTCGAGAGGTATTATTCATCCAACCTTCAAGATTATCTCCATTGCCATTGCCGTGGCTTTTACCAATTGTGTGACCACCCGCAGTAAGAGCAACTGTTTCCTCATCATTCATAGCCATTCTTGCAAATGTTTCTCTAATATGCTGAGCAGTTTTTAAAGGATCTGGATTACCTTCAAATCCCTCTGGGTTAACATAAATTAAGGCCATATGGTTTGCAGCTAGCGGACTCTCTAAAGAGGAAGCATCCTCTTTGTCAGAGTGTCTGTTGGTTGCCAAAGCTTCTGTCTCTGGTCCCCAATAAATATCTTTGTTCGGATGCCAAATATCTTCTCGCCCATAAGAAAAACCAAAAGTTTTAAATCCAGTTGACTCATAACCAATGTTACCAGCTAAAATCATCAGATCAGCCCAACTAATTTTATTCCCATATTTTTTTTTAATGGGCCATAAAAGTCTTCTGGCTT
>CABZBG010000035.1:0-3777 GCA_902523865.1 uncultured Alphaproteobacteria bacterium | reverse complement strand
ATTTACTCAAATTGGATAGACTTTCTAGGAAGCCCAAAAACTAAACCTATGCCTTTATCTGATTTTGAAGATCTTTGTATGGGTAAAGGTCCTCAGTTTGCTGTTCATTCTGTTTCCTTTGTTCCAGAATTAACACCTGCAGACAATGATCAAATCCCATTACCTGATTTAGATAGTCTTCTCATATGTCCATGGGATAAAACATGTGCATGGGTTTTTGCAGATTTATATTGGAATGATAAACCTTACGATGTATGTCCAAGAATGACATTAAAAAAACAGATAAAGCAAAGCGCTAAATCTGACCTTAAATTTTTTGTTGGTATTGAGCCAGAATTTTTTCTTATGAAGTGGGAGGGTGATAAACCTGTAAAGGCAATCGATAGAGATCCTATAGATTTAAGAAGGCAAGCTTTCGGATATGACTCTGAATATTCAATTGATGGTATGCATTTTTTAAAAGAAATCATTGATATTTTAAATAACGATTTGAAATGGGATCTTCATGACGTTGTTGCGGAAGGTGCATATGGTCAATATGAATTAGATTTTGGTTATACGGATATATTAGGAATGGCTGATAGGTTTGTATTTTTAAGAGTTCTACTAAAAGAAATAGCAAAAAAATATGGATATTTTGTATCTTTTATGCCGAAGACAACAATCAGTGATTGGAGAGCAGGGGCTCATATTAATCATAGTGTTGCTTCAATGAAAAAGAAAAATAATAATATTTATAAGGATGGAAATAAGTTTTCAAGTAAAGCTTATAACGCTGTAGCTGGAATACTTAAACATGGAGCAGCAATTACTGCATTAGCATGTCCTACTGTTAATTCATATAACGGATTTGTTCCAACAGTTGAGGGGCTAGATGGTGGCCGACACACATGGGCTCCAACACATATGACATACGGAAGTAATAATAGATCAGCTATGATAAGATTACCCCAAAATAGATATTGTATAGAAAATAGGGCCTCTGATTTAACTCAAAACCCATATTTAACATTTTCATTATTGGCGGCAGCTGTTACAGAAGGAATTGATAAGAATATGAAGCCACCAAAACCAACTAATAAAAGTCTGTATGATTTGACTGAAAAAGAAAAAAAAGAAGTTACCTCATTACCAAGAAATTTATTAGAAGCAGTAGATGCTTTTGCAGACGATAAATTAACCAAAAAAGTTTTTTCTGAAGCAATGATAAATAATTTTATTGGATATAAATATGATGAGTGGTCCCGATATCATACAACCACTACTGATTGGGAAATTAAAGAATATCTAAAGTTATTTTAATTGATCAATAGAGAAGAACTTCACAAATATCAATTAGATAATTTCAAATTAAAATCTGGTGAAGTTGTGAATTTACAACTGAGTTACCTTGCTTTTGGTAATCTTAATTCTGATAAATCAAATGTAATTTTATTTCCCACTAGATATGCAGGAACACACCTCGAACAAGGATATCTAATTAGTAATAACTTTCCTATCAACCCTGATAAATATTTTATCATTATTCCAAATATGTTTTGTAATGGCGTTTCTTCATCACCAAGTAATGCAGAAAAGCCATATAATGGTCCAAATTTTCCTTTAATTACAATATATGACAATGTACAAGCCCAATATTTACTTTTAAAAGAAATATTCAACATAGAAAAAATTAAATTAGTTCTTGGTTGGTCAATGGGCGGACAACAAGCATTTCAGTGGGTATCATATTTTCCAGACATGGTAGATAATATGATTTCTATGTGTGGTCATGCTAAAACCACCGAACATACTTATGTGTTTTTAGAGGGTGTATATGCTGCTCTGACTTCAGATCCAAACTGGAATTCTGGAAATTATGAAAAACAACCTCAAAATGGAAAAACAACAATGGCCAGAGTATGGGCTGGATGGGCGCATGGGCAAGACTGGTTTAGGGAAAAAAAATATATCGATGATGGCTATAAAGATGCAAAAGAAGTTTTAGATAAACTTTGGAATAGAATTTATTATCGTAAGGATGCAAACGATTTATTAGCGATGATAAGAACTTGGCAAGAGCACGACATTAGCAAAAATAATAAATTTAATAATCAATTTGATAAAGCTCTTAACTCTATTACTGCGCGATGCATTTTAATGCCAGGTAAAAATGATTTATACTTCCCTCCAGAGGATAATGAAATTGAATTAAAAAATATTAAAAATGGTGAATTACGTATCATTCCTTCAAGCTACGGTCACTATGCTGGAGCAGGTAAGTCCAAAGAAGATTTAAATTTTATTAATGATGCTATAAAGGATATGTTGATTACTTAACAATAATTTTAAAATATTTTTTTTTGCCAATCTTGAGTATTTTTTTATTATAAGACTTATCAATCGTAAGATTGATATCGTTAATTTGGTCGTCGTCTATTTTTATACCACCCCCCTCAATTAGCCTTTTTGCTTCAGATTTTGAAGAGACGATAATATTGGAGGTTAGTGTATCTATGAGTTTTGAGTCTATTTTAAATTTAATTTCGTCAATATTATCGTAAGAATTATTTTCAAAAATTGATCTTGCCTTTTCTTCAGCCTCTTGTGCTGAGTTCTCCGAATGGCAATCTGTTGTCACTAAATATGCTAATTTTTTTTTTGCATTATTGATATCTTCTTTAATTAACATTTTTATTTCTTCTTTATCTAAATCACTAAAAATTAGTAATAGTTTTTCAACATCATTATCATCCACATTTCTCCAATACTGATAGAAATCGTAAGAACTGTATTTATTTTGATCTATCCAGACAGCTCCTTGCTCGGTCTTACCCATCTTCTTACCAGTTGAGGTAGTTAAAAGAGGTGTTGTCAGACCAAAAGCATCCTTTTTATTTATCTTTGATATAATTTCCATACCCAAAACGATATTGCCCCATTGATCCGAGCCACCAATTTGTAACTCACAATTTTCATTTTTATTTAAGTGAAGAAAATCATAACTTTGAAGTATCATGTAATTAAATTCTAAAAATGATAATGATTGCTCTCTTTTAAGTCTTTCTTTTACACTTTCAAATGTAAGCATTCGATTGATTGAAACTTGACTTCCCAAATCTCTCAACAACTCTATATAATTTAATTTATCAAGCCATTGATCATTATTTATAAATTTAATATTTTCTTTAAAATCTCTAAAATATTCTTTTAAAATTTTCAATATTTTTTTGGATTGTTTCGTATTTTAAAACTTGTCTTGATGTATCTTTTCCAGAGGGATCACCTATTTTTGTTGTACCCCCACCTAATAGTACTATTGCCTGATGGCCATGTTTGATTAATGTCTTAATTGCTCTCAATTGAACAAGACTACCGGCATGTAAGGCATCAGCAGTAGCATCAAATCCAATATAAAAAATGATTTTTTTCTTATTGAGTAAATTATTAAGTTCTATTTCATTAGTGCATTGATTGAATAGATTTCTATCTTTAAATAACTGTATATAATCAATCATATACAATAATTAACATAATTTTATAGATATCAAATGGAATATATCGCTCTTGGTTGCATGTCTGGCACTTCTTTAGATGGCATTGATTGCAGCATAATAAAATCTGATGGAGTTTCATATATGACTGAAATATCAAATGAATACATTCCATATAGTGATGAACTGCAATTAAAATTACATAATGTAATTTTGAGAGGATATTTAGACGATATCAAAGTTATTAGTCAACTAAATCAAGAATATAAGGATTCTATAAACAATTTTATTAAAAAAAATAATT
>CABZBG010000034.1:0-4141 GCA_902523865.1 uncultured Alphaproteobacteria bacterium | reverse complement strand
GCAATATCCTCTTCAATTAATCTTTTATCAATATCAATTGAACTATTAAAATCATCCATTAACGTCGTGGTATTTTTATTAATTGTGGTTGATAATATTTTACTTTTCTTATTCATGATTTTAGTAATTTTTAATTATCTTGATAAATATATTATCGCAGCGAATACTAAAACAGCTATACCTTGAAACAATACTCTCATTCTCATAAGCTTGTTACTATGTTTTTTATTAAAATTTCCGTTTTTGGCCATAGCTATTACACCTATTACGACCATGAGTAAGGCTAAAACCATGGATACAACTAAAACAAAAGGTAATACTGTTGATGAAAACATGGTAAATAGTTATCAAATTATCTATAAATGTCTAATTATTAAATTTAAAAGATTAATATGAAGAAAATTGTATTATTTTTGCATGGTTATGGGTCTAATGGAAATGACCTAATATCCTTAAAAGATTATATTTTATTGAACAAAGAGACTACAGAATTTATCTCTCCTAATGCGCCAGAACCCTGTGAATTCAATTATTTTGGTTATCAGTGGTTTCCTTTAAAAGAGAGATCTATAGAAGAACTAAAGATAGGTTTAAAATCTGCATTTTCTCATCTCGACTCAATCATAGAGAAAATAATTATTGAACATGCAGTTGACTCATCACAAATTTCTTTAATTGGTTTTTCTCAAGGTTCAATGTTAGCAACATATTATGCTTTACAAAAAAATTTTAATTTTCATAGTATTATCTCATTATCTGGTTCCTTGCCTAAAGAGATTTTAAACGATCTAAAAATACCTGATGTAAAATCAAAATTTTTAATTTTCCATGGAAAGTTGGATGATGTGGTACCTTATAATCGAGCAGTTGAGACAAATTCGTTTTTGGATTTAAAAGAAATCTCATGTAAAATGATTTTAGATGATAACTGCGCTCATTCAATTAGCCCAATCGCCCTTGATGAAATCAATAAATTTTATGAGCATTGGATTTAATAAAATTTTAACCAAACCTTTAATTGAATATGCTATTATCAAAATATGATTAGCTCGAATCATTGTCCCTCTTTAGTTTTAAATGCAGATTATCGACCTCTTAGTTACTTTCCCTTATCTATTTGGAGCTGGAAAGATACTGTAAAAGCCGTTTTTCTTGAAAGAGTAAATATAGTTGAAGAATATGATCAAAAAGTATCATCTCCCTCATTTGAAATAAAGTTACCAAGTATTATTGCTCTTAAAGATTATATACCGCATAGTCACAAACCTGCTTTTACAAGATTCAATGTTTTCTTGAGAGATGATTTTACCTGTCAGTATTGTAATGACAAATTTTCAACTAGAGAGCTTACTTTTGATCATCTAATTCCTCGATCAAAAGGGGGATTAACAAACTGGGAAAATGTTGTCACTGCATGTTCAAAATGTAATTGGACTAAAGGTAGTAGAAGCTTAACTCAAGTGGGTTTTAAGTTACTAAGAAAACCAAAAGAACCCTCTCAATATTCTCTTAGATTAAAGAGTAAAAACTTTCCGTCAGATTATCTTCATTCAAGTTGGAGAGATTATTTATATTGGGATAGTGTTTTAGAAAAAGATTAATATTTCTTAGTAATTTTGATAGCTGTATAACACAGTTGTTTTATAGTTTTAGATAAAAGGACATATCCTGTAGTCATTTCTGCTTGGTGTTCAACACCAGTATCATGATGTTCCAGCTCATCTTCTCTGAATTTTTTGACAGTCTTCAATAAATCTGGTTTTATTTTCCTTTGAGAGAGTTCCTTTGCTTGTTCATCATAATGTTGACCGATAACCTCTTCAACGGCAACTGTGCATGCCATCGCTGCTTTTTTCCCCATTAAAGCAGTACCTAACCCAAGTGCATAGCCCGCTAAATTCCAAAAAGGAAATAAGGCAGTAGGTTTTACGTTTTCTTTAACAATATATTCATCAAAAGTAGCTTTATGAATCTCTTCTTGATCAGCCATTTCTTTGATTTCTTTACCAAACTCTGTATTTTCTTTAAAGACAGCTAATTGGCCGCGGTAAATTTGTGTAGCACCATGTTCACCTGCATGATCAACTCTTATAATTTCTTCAATTAATTTTTTGTCCTCCTTATTAAGAGTTTTATTTTTCTTTTTTGTAGGCATTGAAAATAATTAATATCAGAAAAGTTATTGAAAACAAGAAGTTATAAACCGATAAAGGAATACCAAAGTAGGGCAAATTGGCATCCGAACAAGGAGTTATTAGAGAGTTAGACATCAACTCCTCTTTTAATTTATTTATATCTGTGGGGAGTGAGGCGGCTTCACATCCAGTATATTCGATAACACCAAATGTAGTCAAAGAGTGATAACCAGATATCGCCAATTCAAAAAATATTAAGGCTATAAAAGACAAATAAACAAATTTAAAATATTTTTTGATGAAAAAATAGAATATTCCCAATACTAAAATTAAATAGTATGGAATTCTCTGGTATACACACAATTTACAAGGGTTATGACCATAAGCATATTGCAATATAAACGCAAAAGACATGGCTGTAAGTGAAAATAAAAAAACAATAATAAAAATATGACTTTTTTTAATCATGGTAAAATAATAAATAAATTAGAAAGACAATTCCAATAGGAATTAGAACAAAAATTAATAATTTATTTCTTTTTAAAATTTGCATTCCTATACTTCCAAATTGTTTAATAATAAAAGCTATAATAAAAAATCTCAAACCCCTAGATAGCACCGAAAGAAATATAAAATAGATAAAATTGAACTGAGAGTAACCACTTGTTAAAGCAATAATTTTATATGGTATTGGAGTGAAGCCTCCAAGAAAAACTGCAAAAATACCCCAATCATTATAAAAATTAATAAATTCAGTTTGTTTGCTCATATCAAAATAAGATTGGACAGCTTCAAAAATGAAATACCCAATAAAGTATCCGAAAGCACCCCCAATTACAGAGAAGATTGTACAATTCAAAGCTGTTACCAAAAATTTATTTGGATTGAAATAAACGATTGGTATCAATATCAAATCTGGAGGTATTGGAAAAAAAATACTTTCAATGAAAGCAACTATTGATAAAAAATATTGTGAAAATTTTGATTTAGATTTTTTTTCAACATATATATGTAAGTTCTTCCAAACCATAAAGATTTATAAATAAATAGGTTTAACCTATAAGGTAATACCAAAGATAAGCAATTATAATAGCAGGTATAGCACTATAAAGGGTAGCTACTATTGCAGCCTTCGCTGAAATTGCTATAGCAGGGAAAAGAGCATCTCCATCATTCGATATAGAATTGCCTATTTGAGCAGACATAGGAATTTGCCCACTCACATACATGGATGTGATCATAATTTGAGGTCCACATCCAGGAATAAAACCAATTAATATAGCTAACAGCGGTACAAAAGGTCCAAATAATATCAAAGACTCAAATATTAAACCATTAGTCGACAAATCAATTAATTCGTAAATAACAAAAGAAATAATTACCCAAACTGTTACAAAACAAGTTGTGTCTACAACTTTTCTATAAGAGTTTTCATGAATTGAAGCCATTTGAATATCTGTTAAAGGATTTAAAACCCATAATAAGACACAGTATATAGCTAAAATAAATGCCATCATTTCAATAAAATTAACCCCAAGAAAATTAAAACTTAAGTCAATATTAAAAGCATTTAACATCCCTAGGGCAAATCCAGGAGCTAAAAATAAAAACCAAATATTATAAAACTTATTAGATGTTTTATTTTTAGGTAGATGTGTTGAATTTAAATTTTTATTAATTTTATTTTGTAGAAAATTTTTTGTAAAAGGTTGTGCTATATAACCTGAAATCATCCCAACTATAAAAGTTACTGGGAGTATGATCAAAGCAGCTTGAGGTTTTGTTGCTATGAGAAGAAAAGCAGCATCACCCATCGTACTTATTAGTGCAGCAAGAACACCTCCAAAAGATACAACTCTTCGAGTAAATAAACTCATTACCATAATTGCACCACCACACCCAGGTATTACACCTAATAAAGAGCAGATAGGAACTTCAAACTTTTTATTTTGTAAAATAAGTTTTTGTAAATTAAAGTTTTTCTTTTCAAGAATAACAAATAAAAG
>CABZBG010000033.1:0-4295 GCA_902523865.1 uncultured Alphaproteobacteria bacterium | reverse complement strand
ATAATAGGTCTTTTTTTTTCATTTATTGTAATTTTTTGAAAGTGTAAATCCCGCAACCAAAATTTATATAATCTAATATTTTATCTAAATCCTGATTAACATATAATTTAGAATTATCATCGATTAAATCAAATGATATTAACTCTAAATCATTAATATTAGATTTTGCAATCCAATTTAAAATATCTTTATAATGAAAAACTCTATGAGCATTAAATTCTATCCTTCTTACTGATGATATTGGAAAACTGACATACATTTTTCCACCATTATCAAGTAAGTTATATAAATTTTTAAAACCTACTAAATAACCTTCAGGATTTATTTTATCGTTGTATCGTCCTAAACCAAAATGTTCAAGTGTGTGCAAACAACTTACTGATTTAAACCTTTGATTTAAATTAAACTTATGATCCATTATATCGCCTTGAATGAAGTTAATATTATTTTTTTTTATATCTAATTTTCTTATATCTAATACACTAACTTCCATAAAGACTGATATACTTGATATAAAACCATCAATTCTACTACCAACGTCAATATGATTAGATGGTCTTTCTTTAAATAGAAGAGATGATACTCTTAAGTCTTGATGAAAATAATGATTTTTAATATTTCCAGCATTGTCATTATAATCATACAAAATAGGAAATATATTATTTATCTTCCCACCTTTATTTTTAAATATGAAAATTTCCTTAATAAATCTTGGAAGATTATATAATGACAATAATACTTTTAAATTTATTCCCAAAAAATGAAAAAGTAAATTATATATAGATTTTAAAATTTTCAATTTTTTACTGCAATTATTATATCAAATATATAAAGTAAAATAATAACTAATTAAAACGATAAATACTAAAATGAAAACATTTATAAAAATATTTTTAAAAATACCTATAGCTTTTGTGTTTTCCTATATTAATTTTGTAAAACTCTTTAGTTCGAGAACTTACCATTTTTTAATAGATACTCTCTCAAATTATACAAAAGAAAAGAAACATATAATTAAACACAAGGGTAAAAATTTTTATATTTATACTCCAAACCAATTATGTGAATTTCGAGCATCTACATTTTTTTCAAAAGAACCTGAGACGATTAGATGGATTGAAAAATTTGGCAAAGATATGGTTTTGTATGACATTGGAGCTAACATAGGTCTTTATTCAATTTATCATTCATTATTGAACAATAGTAAAAGTTATGCTTTTGAGCCATCTGTGTTTAATTTAATGCAAATAACTAAAAATATAAATATCAATGGATGTAATCAATTAATATCATTGATATCTAACCCGTTATCTAATGTAAATTCACTTGGAAACTTTAATTATTCTTCAAGCATTGAAGGAGGTGCTTTGTCATCTTTTGGAGTAAATTTTAATTTTGAAGGTAATATGATTGATAAAAAATTGAGTGTAAAAAAGTTAGGTTTTACACTCGATGAACTCGTTTATGGAGGTCACTTGAGAGATAGGCCTAATTTTATAAAAATAGATGTTGATGGTATCGAACATTTAATTCTTGAAGGAGCTAAAAAGACTTTAAAAAGTAGTAATTGTTTGTCCGTTTTAGTCGAGCTTAATGACAGTTTCAAGGAGCAACATGATATTTCAACGAGTATTTTAAAAGAATGTGGATTTAAACTTGAGGAAAAAGAAAAATCTATATACGCAAGTGAAAATAAAGGATTTGAAGATACTTATAATCAAATTTGGATTAAGAATAATTAACCATGGAATATATCGAAATAGGTTTCATATTTTTTTAAGATCATTGGTCTAAATAAAATCATATTAGATTTTATTTTTACGTAACTTTTTTTCATATCTCCCAAATGTAAAATTTTTGTATTTTTAGGTTTTGTTAATCCTTGAATACTATCTAACTTAAACCAATTTTTGTCATAGATATCCACAGTAGTCCGAAGATCTATATCTAAAGGATTATTAAATACTAATGATGAGTCGGTACAATCATCAAATCTCACTTGAGGGATATATGAGTTAATTTTTAAAATAGTTGATGAAAGTAGAGGAAAAATTTTTCTATCGATAGAATATGATAAAGAGCTATTATTTCCATGCACATAACTCCAAGGACCATTATCATAATTATATCCAACATAACCTTTCTCTGTAACAAATGATCCATGTTCTCTTAACTCATTAAAATTTTTAAATCTATGGAATATAGCTACTGACCCAAAATTATTTGGACAATATTTTGAAACTAAGAAATTGTAAGATTGAAAATATTTCAAACTTATTTCGTCATTAAAAATTACCTTACCGTTGGAGTCAAAAAAAATAAAATTAACATTACAATCTTGTTTAATTTTTGGTAAGACCTGAGATGCCAAATTTGTAATATTTATCTTAGTGTCGAATTTATTTTTTGTATTCCAAAAAAAAAAATCACTAATTGATATAATATTTTTTTTTAAATAAGAGTATCCTAGGGGTCGAATGTTTAAATTATTTCTCAAAAATAATAAAAAATCTTCAGAAATGAGGTCTTTAATCAAATTCTTCATTTAGCCAGTGTTTTTTCTTTAATTTTTGAAAATGACTCCTGTTTCCAGAAAAAATATATTCGAGTGGAGGGTGTGTATGCTCAATACCCATTCTCTTTCTATCTTGAGATATTGTAAAATATAATGGAACACCTCCAAATTCATCTGATTTAAATACATAAAAATTATCTGTAAATTTATAGTCGAGCTTATTTAAATCAAAAATATTAATAGTGTTGGTCAAACACTTAAGATTAGCTAATTTTTTAAACTCAGTATTCATAATACACATATCAAATTCTATTTTCTTTGGATTATCTGTAAGATTTACCATATAAAAATATGTATCAAAATTACTTTGAATCATAGGACTACAGCTAACTAAACTAATTTTTTTTGATAAAATGCTTACGGGATACTCTCCTTGATAAGAGGTAGATGTAAAGTTATTGTATATTTTAGTATTTGATCTCCACTGGGGAGATGAGTTCATATAATTTAAGTTTTCAAGACTTTTATTAAATTCATTTGGTTTGAATGAGAATGATACAAATACTGACTTATTCTTAGTTTCAAAAGGCAAATCATCTTTTTTTATTATTCGTGATTCGTTTTTTTTTATTTTTGCTAATTCAAAATATTTCCACTCTTCTCCATTAGAATAAAAAGCATAAGGATAGATATCTCTTAATGTATCTTTACAAAATTTAAAATTTGGAGGAAAATTAAAAATATCTATTGAAGAATTTGAGTCAGAGTGATCTAAAAAAAAATAAATATTCATTGATTATTTAATCAATACTAATTTTATTGTTTTTTTTAACATTTTAAATATATAAAAAGGAAGAGAAAAGAACTTTAAAATTTTATTTTTTCTAAGTATCTTTTTTGTGTCATTGTAATTATTAGTAATATTGTTATGAGATTTATCGACTTCAACAACAGCATGAATTTTGCTATTTATATATTTTATTTTAAAACCCTTTAAATTAATAAAATTGATAAATGTTTTTTTTGTAAAATGTGTAACATGTGCTATGTGTAAAAAGTTTTTAATTTCGTAATGGTAATGATCTGAAATACTCTCTAAAGACGGAACTTCAATATAAATTATACCCTTATCATTAAGTAAATTTTTACATTTTGTAAGAATGTCGTCTACTGAAACTAAATGCTCCAAAACATGTGAGAGTATAATCAAGTCAAATTTTCTATCAATTTTGTCATAATCTGAAAATATGGTTATATTTTTTTTTTTAGCGTAGTCTAAATGATCATTTTGGTAATCAATTCCATATACTTGAAAATTCTTAGATTGAAAAAATGATAAAATACCACCTGATCCACATCCAATTTCAAGAACTGAGTTTTTTAAATCATTTTTTAAAAATTTTTTTATAGTATCATATTTATATTCTGCAGATTTATATCTACTTAAAAATCTATCTTCTGGACTTTTAAAAAAGGAATATAGATCATTATAATATTTTTCATAAAATAAATTAACAAATTCTTTATTTGGATACTTATATTGCTGAGTAAGACCGCATATTTTGCAAATACCAGTAAAATATTTTATACCATATCTATCGATGTTTGATAATTTCTCAAAATCTTCTTTATTACATAAAATACATGATCTATTGACATTATTTTTACCATCAGCAATTAAAGAATTTAATTTATCAACAATTTTTATTTGATTTAAATTAAATAAATAGTTTTTCCTTATCATGAAAATTATTCAGTTTAATATTATATTAATATTTTT
>CABZBG010000032.1:0-4735 GCA_902523865.1 uncultured Alphaproteobacteria bacterium | reverse complement strand
TTCTCTTCGTTTTATTGGAGGCTATTACGAACATGAGCTTTACATAAAAGCACTTAAAAATAGTATTGAAGAGTTCTGGGCTAAAAACGACAAACCTAAAAAAAATCTTATTTAGCTATCATGGTGTCCCAAAAAAATATTTAGACAAAGGAGATCCGTATCACTGTTTTTGTAGAAAAACTACTAGATTAGTAGCCGAGGCCATGGGTTTACCAGAAGAAAGCTACATGACAACATTCCAATCTAGATTTGGACCAGCAGAGTGGCTTCAACCATATACAGATAAAACAATTGAGAGCTTGGCAAAAAATGGCACAGACCATATTCATGTTATTAGTCCAGCTTTTTCTTCAGACTGTCTCGAGACTATTGAAGAACTTAATGAAGAAAATAGAGAAATATTTATGGAAAATGGTGGAAAGGAATTTGGATATATTCCTTGTCTAAATGATCGAGAAGATCATATACTCCTACTCACTTCGTTGTTAGAAAACGAACTACATGGGTGGGTATGAGTGATCGAATAAAAAACCAGCAAATCAAAGCAGAAAGGTGGTTTCAAGAACTCCGAAATCAAATGATTGGAGCTATTCAAAAAGTTGATAATTCAAGATTTAAAGAAAAAAGTTGGCAAAGGCCAGGTGGAGGTGGTGGGCTAATGTCTATATTAAAGGGGGATATTTTTGAAAAAGTAGGAGTAAATATATCAACTGTTCACGGTGTTTTCAGTGAAGATATTAGAAAAAGTATGCCTGGAACAGATAAAGATGGAAAATTCTGGGCATCTGGAATTTCTGTAGTTGCCCATATGAAAAACCCTAAAATAGCTGCTGCACATTTTAATACGCGCTATATTACGACAAATGAAAGTCAATGGTTTGGCGGAGGTTGTGATCTTACTCCAGCAATACCTGAAAATTTAGAAACAGAAAACTTTCATGAAGTTTTAAAAAGAATTTGTGACCAACACAATTCTAATTTTTACAGCAAATTTAAAAAGCAATGTGACGAATATTTTTACTTACAACATCGGAAAGAATCTAGAGGTATTGGAGGAATATTTTTTGATTATATGCATGACAATTTTGAAAAAGACTTTTCTTTTGTGAGAGATATTGGTCAGTGTTTTATAAATTTTGTAATAGAAAATGTAACAAGAAAGAAAGATTTAAAATATAATGAAAATGACCTCCGTCTTTTAATGAAAAAAAGGTCTCGCTATGTGGAATTTAATTTACTTTATGATCGTGGAACTCTTTTTGGGCTAAAAACTAATGGAAATATTGATGCTATACTGATGTCAATGCCACCAAACGCTATTTGGGATTAATTGATTTCTCTTGAAAATTTTTTAACTGCATTCCAATCTGTAAATTCATAAGTTTTTGTTGTATCCGTTGGACCATTTGTTATCCACATAATAAACTTAATTATATATTTTTCTAAAAAGTTATAATTTGGAAAATCTATCTTTCCAGCAAATACTCCAATATGATCTGGTTTCCAATTAGTTTTTTTTAGAAACTTTATAATATATGGATTTGTATTAGGTGTATTTTTCTCAGATTTCCTTGCGGTAGCATTTACAGAAAAAAAAACTGTTTTTTTTCTTTTAAGTAAAATTTTATTATTTTTAACAAAATTATAAATTTTCTTATTATGATCTCCATATTTTACTGACGCACCGATAATTATCTGATCGAAATTATCTAAATTAACACTATTTATTCTGTCTATATTTAATATTAAAGACTCTTTTTCTTCATTAATAGTTTCACAAATTTTTAAGGATTGTCCATTGGAGGAAGAATAGATAAAAATTTTTTTCATTGAGCCTTATTACATAAGTTATTTGAATAGAGCAATTAATTAGTGTAAGAAAAAGCATGGTTCAAGAATTCAAATTCTTAGGTTACAACATGGAAAAAATATCTTCTTTTTATGGAATTTTTTTAATAATTTGGGGGTTTTTTATTAGTCTGTATAGTCAGAGTAGCTCAATTACATCTTACATACCCTCTTTAATTGGGGTCTGTATATTATTTTTTTCTCTTTTGGCTTTATATGTTCCAAGAAGAAAGAAACTTTTTATGCATATAGTAGTTTTTATTGGATTAGTTGTTGTTTTAGGGGGTTTAGATATTTTACGAAGTATTGACACAATTTTTATTAATTTTTGGGCGGATATATCAAAAATAATGATGCTTTTAACTGGAATTTTTTTTATTTTCCTGTGCTTTAAGTCATTTATTCACGCAAGATCTCAATAAAACTTTGAAATAATTTGTTTGAAAAAATTAGGAATTAATAAATTTTAAATGGATCTCACTAATGGCGATATAAAAAAACAATTAATTAGTATGGCTGTTCCAGCAGGAACTGGTCTTTTATTTTATACTCTTTATAATGTTGTTGATACTTTTTATGCAGGTCTTATAAGCACAGAGGCTATTGCAGGTTTATCTATTTCTTACCCCTTATATTTTATTTTATTAGCCTTCGCTGTAGGTTTTGGACAAGGTACAACCGCCCTTGTTTCTATAGCTATTGGGAAGAAAAAATTTAATGAAGCAATTAAGATACATATTCAAGCACTAGTTATCACTTTATTAGTTTCTGTTACTATAGGACTTATAACCTTTTTGTTATCCAAACCTGTATTTTTATATTTTGGAGCGGAAGGTATATTTTTAAGTAACGGTCTTAAGTATATTAAAATTCTATCAATTGGTGCCCCAATCTTTATAGTTTCTTTTGTTGTCAATTCTCTTTTGTATGCACAAGGAGATACCAAAAAAAATAGAAATGCTTTAATTATAAGCTTTTTTATTAATTTAATATTTAGTCCATTCTTATCTTTAGGCTATGGTCCTTTTCCTGCTTTAGGAACACTTGGCATAGCTCTTGCGACAGTCATATCTCAGTTATTTCATTTTTTCTTTCTAAGCTACTATGCTATTCGTAGCCCATTATTTAATTATTTCAGCTACAATTATATTAAGCTAGAATTGAAATTTGTTTTGAGAATTTTAAGACAATCAATTCCCTCTAGTTTGAATATGTTTATGATAGCCGTTGGTTTCTTCATAATGCAGAAATTTGTGACAGGTTATGGTGCATCAGCTAGTGCAGCTTACGGTATAGCTTTAAGAATTGAGCAAATTATTTTGTTACCAGCCATAGGGTTTAGTAGTGCTTTATTAAGTATGGTTGGACAAAATTTTGGTTCGAAGAATTTTGAGAGAATCTATGAAGCTTTTTTAATTTCACTGAGGTTATCTTTGACAATGATGATATTTGGAGCAGTGATACTTATATTTGCAGGTGAGAGAATAGCTGGTTTTTTTTCAAGAGATAGCGAGGTAATAATTATTGCTGGTAGTTACTTATTTATGGTAGCGTTCTTGACTTTTATATATCAAGTTATCGATAGATGTGACTCTGTGCTTTCTGGTTTAAGAAAACCCTCTGTAAATGTCTTCTATACTTTTATTAGATTGGTGTTTTTACCACCATTTGTAATTTATTTGTTTTCAGAGACTTTCGAAAAAGGCTTAATAGGCATTTGGTGGGCCATATTTTTTACAAATTTACTAGGCTCAGTTTTCGTATATTTTCATATGCGTTATATATTCAAAAACCAACAGAGGCTAGTTAAAGGGAGCAGTCCGTTATAACTAGGAGGGAATAACTAAGAATCTATATCAACACGGAGTTGTTTGAAACTTTTTAGAACTGCTCCTATAGATAAAATACACAATATTTAAGAAATATGTCGTGTTATCATTGCATAACAACTATGCAACTAACAACCATAATATATCAAAAGAAAATATTTATTTGAAATTTCGAAAATTAGAATATTTCTGTATAAATAATTGATATAGTTAGAATTAGTAAGTAACAAATAATAGTAGTATTAACAACTCTCCATACTTTTTTGTTTAAGAAATATACTCTTAGTGACTGAGCCCCATAACCTAAGAAATAAAAGAAAATAAAAGATGCTAGACTAGCACCCAGTCCAAACAAGACCTTATCAGAAATAAATAGGAAATTTTTTGATAAATTCCCTAAAATAAAAACGGTATCTGAATAAACATGAGGATTTAAGAAAGTAAAAGCAAGAGTTTGTAAAGCTATTTTTGACTTTGATTTTTGTGAGTTAGTTTGTGAAAATTCAATATCATATTTAAATGTTTTTAATTTCAACCATATAAAATTTAAGAGAAAGAGTACTAGACATAAAGATAATAATAGATTGATTAGATCATTGATAAAATTTTTAATAAAATGAAATAGAAAAATCCCAAAAAAAATTAATAAAAAATCACCTAGAATGCAGATCGATGTAACTAAAAATATATTATTTTTTTTTATACCCTGCTCTATTACAAATAAATTCTGTGCTCCTATTGCTAGTATTAGACTTAAACCTGTTGAAAAACCAAAAACAAACTCATTCATGACAATTTTGCACAGTTTATATACTTTACACCTAAAATCTATTTAGTAAGTTTGTTTCATGAAAGTGTTTGTCGGTGGAATTTTTTTCGCCTTAATATTTATTTATGTAGTAACTGATGGTTTTGTTAAGATCAGTCTACCTCTGTAAACCTTCTTCTTTTTTCATTACTCCACTCGTCACTAAATCTAAGAGTTCCTAAATGTAATGGGATCTTTTGTTTAACAATCAAATTACTCTCTGAAAATTCAAAGAATGAATTGTGTAAAT
>CABZBG010000031.1:0-5088 GCA_902523865.1 uncultured Alphaproteobacteria bacterium | reverse complement strand
TAACCTTTGGGGTGCTGCGGATCTATTTGAAGCGACCAACCTATTTAACCGTCAAAATTAATTTTATTTAAGATATCTAAAACGGCTTTTCTATTTGAGGCAATTTCTTGTAAATCTATTGAGTCAAATTTTGCATTATTAGCTAGTGCTTGTACCCTATCTGAAGCTTTGACATTGATGTTTACAGGAAACTCATTGTTATCATTTGCATATATTTTTTGAGCTTCCTCACTCAATAGAAAATCTAAAAAATCTATGGAGGCGTCATAATTTTTATTGTTAATAATAGCAATTCCAGAAATATTTACATGGCTGCCATAACTGTCTTGATTTGGAAAAATTGGAGATACTTTTTCTAGCCAAATAATCTGGTTAGGATCATCCATCATTTTAAAATAGTAATAATGGTTACCAATACTGACATCACAAACTCCTGCATAGATTGCCTTAACTTGATCCCTATCATTTCCTTGGGGTTTTCTAGAGAGATTAGCTTTCAATTTAACAATATAATCTTCGAACCATTCTACCCCATGATGGGCAATTAAAGCTGAAAATAGTGATATATTATAGGGATGATAGCCAGATCTAGTGCAAACTCTGTCTTTGTACTTTGGAAGAATAAGATCTTCATAAGAAATTTTTTCTAATTGAAGATCGTTGTGAGCGTAGATTACTCTTGCTCGCATTGTTAAGCTTGTCCAGTCACTAGTTTGAAGATTTGAAGGTACATTCTTTTGTAAAGGTATTTCTACATTTGCACCCGCCTCTGTAATATCAATTAATCTTGCTATATCAGAGGATAAAAAAATATCTGCAACCGGTCTGTCTTTTTCAAGAATTGTTTTTTGAACTAATCCTTTTTTTGAAAAAATCCATTCTATTTTATTTCCAGTTTGTTCTTCGTATTGGTTAATTAAAGGCTCGATTAAAAAAGGCTGTCTTTCAGAATATACTTTTATAGTTTCTGATGCATATGCTTTTGTCAGAGCAATGTACATTGATGACAGACTTATAAGTATTGAAATAGTTAAAATTATTATTGATTTATTTTTCACAGAACTATTAATAAAGGAGACAGTAATTATTGAAATGAATAAATTTTTAATAGGTTAATAACAACTATTGTGGTGATTTTTTGTAGTATATTTCAGATTTATTTTTATTAATTTTTTTGAAAAGGAACAGTCTTAAGAAATACCTCTTTAAAAATTTAAAAGACTCGATGAATGGAGTTTGGTAAAGTTCTTTTAAAGTATGTTTTTTTTGATCATCTTTGGTGCCTAAACCTAGTGTGAGGTTATCAGTGTCCTCGGAATGGTGTAAGGATCCAAATATCCAATCCCAAATGGCAAGTGCTGCACCATAGTTTTTATTGTAGTGCTCTTTTGCTATTGAATGATGCAAGTGATGCTGTGCGGGTGAAATAAGAACATACTCTAACCATTTCCAATAACGAATACCAATGTGAGAATGTCTTAGATTAGATCCAAAGACATTGAAAAAAAACACAAATAAATTTGCACCAAGTATGGTGTATAAGTCAACACCACCACCAAATAAATAAACAAAAGTTGATATTGTTACACCCTGAGCAAAAGCTGACCTTAGTGTAAATACTAAACCCTCCAGAGGATGGGTTCTAAAAACAGTCATAGGAGTGAGGTTTGTTGCTGAATGATGAACTTTATGTAATGCCCATAAAAATGGCCAATTATGCATCCATCGATGAACAATATATTTCGAAAAATCATCTACTATAAAGTGAGTAAGAGTGAATAAACTGACAATTAAATATTTAGGAGAGGAAGCAAACAGGCCCATTTCAATAAAATTTATTTCAAAAAAGAAAAAATATAACGCAGTTGCTATTGTTATCTGAGTAAGGAGATGTGGAGAAATTAATAACATTATAATCTGATTGATGAAAAATACTTTATAGTCGCTTGTTGCTGATTTTGAGAAAAAGACTTTTGGATTGAAGATAAATTTAATTGACTCTTTTAGTGATTTCTTTTTATGGAAAATGAGCCAAGCTACTGCAATTAAAATAGATAAAAATAAGTAAAGAACAAATACTCTTTTTTTTGGATTAGTAAATTGATCTATTGTATTTTGAAATATGTCAAAAAAAAATTCCATGATTATATTAATATCATAACATGGCCTTCCGAAGAAGGCCATGCAATCGTCTCTTTATGTGTCAGTGTAGGAGAAGAGACAAACTTTTATCTAGTCGTTTTCTGCAGATTCAGATGTACCAATTTTAGATGCAAGATCTGCCATATCCGAGAGCATGTCGTTACCTCTTGCTTCTACACCAAATTGATCAATCATAAGTTTTTGTATTTTTAACATATGAAGTTTTGCATCATTCATGGAATAAACTTTATCCATTACATAATTGCCATTTACATCAATGCCTACAATTTGAGTTTCATCTAAAAGCATTGGGCCAAAACCAACCATTCGATTGAGCTTTGCTCCTGTTTCTCCAATATTGTTTTTTCCAACTTGAAGAGCCATTGAGAAGCCTTTTAATTCTCCCCAATACTTCATGTACTTATCAAATTCTTTAGCTAAATCAGCATTGCTTACATCCTCAAGAGCAACAAGTGACTTATAAGTTGATCCAGCGTATTTAAATACAGACTCTGCAATAACTTTTTCCCAATTAGAAGAAATATCGTCTACATATGCCATTAGTCTTGCTCTTGACATATCAGAGAGTTTTTCTCCGTTTGCTGATGTAATTAATTTTCTACCATCAAGAAAAGCTCTAGTAATATCTTCTAAATAAGTTGTTTTACCACCTTTATCAAAACTAGAGGCATAATACGCATGAGCAAAAACATACTCCGATTTAAGATCAACAACACCATCTCCGTTAAAATCTGCAGATGCTAAATCTTTTTTCTTTGCTACATTGTAGTTTTGTTCAGCAGATAACAACAAAGAATGTGCTGCAGCACCCCAATATCCAAATGCCTCATCCCAACTATGCTCTTTACCTGTGTAGCAAGCTCCATCTTTGTATGGCTTATCATTAGGCTTTGTGTCTGCCTCCATTTTTTCGTCAAGATAATTGTCAACAGCTTGGTTGTAGAACACTGCCCCCATAATAAACTTTGAGAGAAGCTGCTGGTAATTTAATCCAACTGAGACATCTTTTGGATTGCTCTCAGCTTTACTCATCCAAAAATCAATTACTTCTGGTCCTGTCATGTTGTTGGGCCAAGATGTAATAGTTCCTTTATAAGTTTTACCTGAAAGATTCTTACCAGAAGAAATATCATTTAATAATGTTTGTTTAATAGGAAAACCGTCCTTAGAAGCCGGCGCCCAAATTTGTTTATTCTTATCTGAGCCACTATAGTAAGCATTCATCTCAGAATAATCACCTTTTGTGGAAAGATGTTTAAGACTGTCGTGTTGTACGTGCCTTGCTATCTGGCCGCTGTAAGAAACAGTATTTGTGCAATCACCAGAGTAACCTTTTAGAGTCACTGGGAATGGGCCATATACATCTTCACTATGTGCTCCAGCATTGGCAAGACCAGTCAAGCCAAAGCTAAGACATGTTATTGATGCCAAAAGTTTTGTTTTCAATTTAGATTTTTTCATAGTGTTTGAGAAAATATTGAAAAAAAAATTAAAAAAAATAGAAAAAAAATAAGATATTGCTGCGTCTAAATAAGCAATGTTTACTGAAATATATTACAATTAACGAATTACTTCTTTTTTTTGAGATTAATTACCAAAGAATATTCCTCAAGCAATGATAAGCAAGCTGGTATTGGCAAATCTTTGTGAAGCTCTATGCAATCATCGTAATCGTATATTTTATTCTCTTCTTGATGATAAACATGAATATGATTAGTTGTGTTAGTATCGTAGAATGATTGTTTATCAACAACAATTTGCTTTAAGTATCCTTTATCAACTAAGGTATTCAGATTTTCATATAGTGTAGTAAGAGAAAAATAACTTCTGTTATCTTTCAAAGTTTCGTTCATTTGATTAATTGAAAAGTGTTTGTCTTTACCATCAAAAATTGATTTTAAGAGAACTACTCTTTGCTTAGTTTGTCTCCATCCACATTTCTCAAGAACTACATCAATCTCTTTTTTACTAGCTTCTGATAAATTCATTAGTCTAAAATAGGCTAAAAATGGTTATTATTCAATAGCATCTGGCAATAATATATTAAGACAAAACAGCACTAGCTAGAATGTAATATATTCCATTAAACGATGAGTTAACAAGTAAATCAGGTTTTATTTAAGTTAGCTGATGAACTAGGCAAATTCTCATTAACCTTTTTTTGAGAATTTAATTGATACATAACATTCACTCTTTCAATAAATGATATGGGGTAATACTTCTCTTCGACGATTCTTTTTATTTTGTGATTACAAACCTTGTTTTTAGTTTTTCTCATAAGGCATATAAAATGCCTATATGAGAAAATTGTAAATTATTTTTTTTTTTGACTTTAAGTTTCTTAGATTATTGAAATTATCTGAAACTTATTTCAAAATTCCTTAGTGACACTCTTTAATAGAATTTGCAATTCCATTAATCAGTTCAACGTACATTGTAGGTCCTGGATCTATAAAAGCTCCTAAAGGATCCATAACCCCTGTAGAGATATTCATATCGTTTCCGAGTGTCTCAATTATCTTTGGATTATATTGAGGCTCAGAGAAGATACACTTAATACCCTTGTAACTGATCAAATCTTGAATATCAGCTATTTGTTTAGCACCAGGAAGGACATCAGGATTTAGAGTTAATGCTCCTGCTGATTTCACACCAAATCTTGTTTCAAAATATTGGTAGGCATCATGGAATACAATATAACTAATATCTTTAGATAGTTCTTTTTCGACATTATTAATCAGATTATCAAGTTCTAAAGTAGCTCCTGCTGCATTAACTGAATATTGTCTTTGACCCTCTGGATCAATTTTTATTAATTCATCACGGATAATTTTAACCATCTCTTTAGCATTCTCTGGGTCCAACCATATGTGAGCATCAAACTCTCCATGATTGTGACCGTCGTGATGTCCTGCATGATCGTCA
>CABZBG010000030.1:0-5241 GCA_902523865.1 uncultured Alphaproteobacteria bacterium | reverse complement strand
GCTATATAGGAGACACAACTTTAGGAGTAAATAGTAATATTGGAGCCGGTACTATTACATGCAATTACGATGGAAAAAATAAACTTAAATGCAAAATAGGTGATAATACATTTATTGGTTCAAATACCACTATTATTGCCCCTATCAAAATAGGAAGTAAAGCTTACATCGCAGCAGGCTCTGTAATAAATAAAACTATACCAAGTAATCATTTTGCTATCGCAAGATCAAAACAGAAAAATAAAATCAACATAAATAAATAATGTGTGGCATAGTCGGTATCTTAAATTCAACTTCTTTAAAGAATAATTCAATAGATATTTTAAAAAAGTTGGAATATCGAGGATATGACTCTGCTGGTATTTCTTTATTTTCAAAAGATCGAATTAAAACAATAAAAAGTGTTGGAAAAATATCTGCACTAAAAAATAAATCTCAAAATATATCAGATAAAAATTTCTATGGGGTCATAGGCCATACCAGATGGGCAACACACGGCGTTGTTAGCAAAAATAATGCCCATCCGTTTGCAAATGACGATCTTACTTTAGTATGTAATGGTATAATTGAAAATTACAGAAAAATTCAAAATAGATTTGTTGAAATTCCAAAAAATCTTCAATCAGATACTGAAATCAGTTTTCATTTTCTTACATATTTGGTAAATAAATACAAAAATCCAGATGAGGCAATAAGAGTTTTTAGATCTGTGATTAAAGGAAACTTTGCATTTGTTATTTTTATCAAAAAAAATAATTGTTTTTACTTATTAAAAAATGGAAGCCCAATAGCTCTTTCTCATAATAATAAAGGCTCATCTTTTATCTGTTCAGACTCCTCAATCTTGACAGAATATAGTAATAAAATTTACCATCTTAAAGATGGAGACATTATTAAAATACAACAGTCTAAAATATCGAGCTTAAATAAAGCTAAAATTATTTTTGAAAAAAATGAAATCAAACAAAATCCATATGATAAAGGAAAATACCAACATTACATGCTTAAGGAGATACACGAGCAGCCAGATGTTTTAAAAACAACACAAAAAAATTATTCAGAAGAATTCTTTCATGACTTTGAAAGTAAATATAAAAATTTATTTTTAAATAAAAAGATCATTTTTGTAGGTTGTGGTACAGCATATCATGCATGCCTAGTTGGAGAGTATTATTTCAATAAATTTACTAATTTAGATACTTCATCAGAATTAGCCTCTGAACTTCGATATAAAAAAATTAATAAAGAAGATAAAATATTATTTATTTTTATATCTCAATCTGGAGAAACTATGGATACTTTGATGGCTTTGAAATATGTAAAAAAAAACAAACACTCTTCTATAGTAATTACTAATTCTTTACAAAGTAGCATGGTAAGAGAGGCCGATGTAACTATTCCTACATATGCCTTGAAAGAAGTTGGTGTAGCTTCTACAAAGGCATTTACTTGTCAAATTTTAAGCTTAGCTAACTTATCTATTGAAATTGGAAAAATGACTACTGCTATTACTATTAGAGATTACAATAAAAATATAAAAATTTTAAAATTACTACCCTCTAAACTTAAGAAATTAGTAAAAAATTTTACATCTGACGCAAAAAAAATTTCAAAAAAATTGAGTCAATCTGATACATGCTACTTTATAGGCAGGAATATTGTATATCCTATTGCATTAGAAGGATCTCTAAAATTGAAAGAAATATCTTATATGCACAGCGAGGGCTTTCCTGGAGGGGAGATGAAACATGGTCCAATCGCGTTAATTGATAAAAAATCATTAACGATATGTTTATCACCAGACAATGAACTATATGAAAAATCTATTTCTAATGCTGAGGAAATAGTTGCAAGAAATGGAAAAGTTATAATTTTATCGAGTGTAGATAATTCAGATAAATCAACTAATACTCATAATGTGATTCTTCCAAAAGAAAACTTTATTGACACACCTTTCATTTATACTATTCCTCTTCAACTCATTTCATACTATTTTGCTCTTAATGAAGGTACTGATATTGACCAACCTAGGAATTTGGCTAAATCAGTTACTGTTGAGTAATCAAAAAAATATTAGTAATGCAAATTGAAGTTGATAATGAAATATTAGCAGCTGTTATAGACGCACACTTTGGCGTTAAACATAAAATTTCATTAAATTCAGAAAAAAAAAAATATCACTGAGTGTATTTTTATACCTCAGGATAAGTGCAAATCAAAAATATTGAACTCAGTAACTTTAGATACATACGGCATTATTAATAAATCAAAGTTATTCACTAGAGAACCCATAACTGGGGAGCAAATACTATATCTAATTAATGATCTTAGTTATCCTTCTAAAAGTAACAATCCTGATATAAAAATTGAAACAACAGATTACAGAAACTTTTATAAATTTGAAATCAATGATATTAAACATAAATACTGCTCATCCATTTTTACAAATTTAAAATACAAAAAAATTAATATTGTTTTTCCTGATGACAATACAATACATTTTTTTTCTGAAAATTTACCACTTATAAAAAAATATGTTAAGAAGATTGCTAATAAAAAAATTCAAGAGAGTGATCTTATTAAAATCAAAGTTCCAACTAATTTATCAATACTTTATTCAAATAAGAATACTAAAGATATTTCTATTAAAAATAAATCCTATTTAGGTATATGTTTTGAGCTTGTTAATCTTTTAAGCTTAAATGTGTTAGATGAAAAGTCTATATACAATTCTAGTAATAACAATAATTATTATATTAATATTCTTTTCTTTAATTTTTATAACTTTTTTCCAAAATTTATATCGTTATTAATATTTAAATTTTTATTAAGATTTAATAAATGTTACATATTTTCAAATCAAGTATTAGAAATTAATAATAATTTTAATAAACAAAATAATTATTTTTCTAATATTATAGATGACAATCAATACCCGAGTTATTTATCAAAAGGTACTTTTTTTCCAAATATTAAACTAAATAATAAAAAGCATATTCATGATCTTCTAAAGAACGATGATACTTATATTCTCTCTGATAAATACAAGCTTAAAAAAATAATAAATGTCATTTTACTTTCAGAGATTTCAAATAAAAATACATATCAAATTAGCAAAAGTTCATATGATTATTTAAATTTAGATAAATGTTATTATATCGTTGATAATCATGGTCTAATTACAACTGTTGATATAGTTGACAATATTGGAATAACTAATGTTTCAGAAAGTAATTTAAAGTACTCAGATAATAAACAATCAAGTATTGATAATTTTTATGCCACTGGTTATGAGCCATCATTGCCTAAACTAAAGTTACCCAAAATTTGGCCTTTTAAATCGAAAATCTAATAATCTCTTTTATTTAATATATATAACAATATAATCTCTGCCTCATGAAATGGACCAAAGATAGTTGGAAGAAATTTGAAGCTAAGCAAATGCCTGCTTACGCTGATCAAAAAAAATTAGACTCCGTGATAAATGAATTATCATCTATGCCTCCCTTAATATTTGCTGGTGAGACTAGATCTTTAAAATCTCAAATACATCAAGTTCAAAAAGGTGAGTCTTTTTATTTACAAGGTGGTGACTGTGCTGAAAGTTTCCAAGAATTAAATCCTAATACAATTAGAGATAATTTTAAATTACTTCTACAAATGTCCGTAGTTTTAACTTTTGCAACTAATAAACCAGTTGTTAAATTAGGAAGAATGGGCGGTCAATTCGCAAAGCCTAGAAGTTCGGATTTTGAAGAAAAAAATGGTCAGAAATTGCCTAGCTATAGAGGAGATATCATCAATTCATTTGAGTTTAATGAGTCCTCTAGAGAACCAGACCCTAAGAGAATGATAAGAGCTTATAATCACTCAGCATCAACTTTAAATTTGTTAAGAGCATTTGCTCAAGGTGGTTTTGCTAGCCTAACACAATTAAATAAATGGAATTTAGACTTTGCCGATAATTTTGATACAACAAAAAAATTTAAAGAATTATCTGAAAAAATTGCAGACAGCATTAAATTCATGAACGCATGTGGTGTAAATGAAAAAAATACAAGAGAACTAAGAGAAACAGATTTTTATACCAGTCATGAGGCTCTTCTTTTGCCTTATGAACAGGCTTTTACCAGAATAGATAGTACAACAGGGGAATGGTACAATGTTAATTCTCATTTTTTGTGGGTAGGAGACAGAACTAGAGATCCTGACGGGGCACACATACATTATTTAAGTGGTATCAAGAACCCTCTGGGTTTAAAAGTGGGACCATCCACAACGGTTGATGATTTAAAAAGAAATATTGAAATACTTAACCCTGAAAACGAAAGTGGTAGACTGACACTTATTATTAGAATGGGAGCAGAAAAAATTAATGCAAACTTCCCTAATTTATTGAAAGAAATTAATAAACTTGGAGTGAACATTACTTGGATTTGCGATCCCATGCATGGCAATACATCCACAAGCAAATCTGGTTATAAGACAAGAGCCACTGAGAATATATTTAAAGAAATTCAATCTTTTTTTGAAATTCATAAATCAGAGGGCACAGTCGCAGGAGGTGTACACTTAGAATTAACTGGTTTAAATGTAACTGAATGTGTCGGAGGACCTGATGATATTAAAGATGAAAACTTAGGGGATAGATACCATACTTTTTGCGACCCAAGGTTAAATGTAAATCAATCATTAGAACTCTCATTTTTACTAGCTGACTTATTATCAAACGGTGAAATGAATTAGTTTTCTTATTCATTATGAATAAAAAAACAAATACAGACTTAATTAATAATTACACCGATAATTATTTTTTAAAAACAAAAAAAATTATTCAAAAGTATGGTGACATAAACGTTACTTATGCAATCTTTATTCGTAGACCGGGTATCATAGCATTAAAATTAGCTATCAATTGGATAAAACAAATATCTAAAGATAGAGGTATAAAAGTTAAAACTTCAAGTCCCTTTAAAGAGGGAGATCACTTTGGAGCTGGTGAACCAATACTTTATATAAGAGGTTCGTTTAAACATATTGTGGATCTAGAGACTTTACTCCTCCAAAAAATTGGTCCTGCTTGTATAGCAGCTGCAAACGCATATCAAATGTGTTACGACCTACCCAAAACCTCTTTTATAGCAATGGATGCAAGACATTGTGCAGGCTCAGAAATGTCAGAATTAATGTCCTATGCAGCATCAGTTGGCTCTAGATCAGCAAAAAAAAAGAAAGCAAAAG
>CABZBG010000029.1:0-5488 GCA_902523865.1 uncultured Alphaproteobacteria bacterium | reverse complement strand
TAAATTTTTTGATTGATAAATTAGATTATCGTATTGAAGATTAAAAATATCAAATATTTTTAAGATTTCGTCTTCATAAATTTTATTTGATCTCTCTTTGTCAGTGTCCTCAATTCTTAACAAAAATTTTCCTTTGTTCTTTTTAGCATATAAATAATTGTAAATTGCGGTCCTTAAACTACCCATATGAAAATTTCCAGTAGGTGAGGGGGCAAACCTTGTTATTATCATTAATATTTTCTAACTAAATTAACCATTTTACCTAATATTTTAACTCTATCTTTATCATATCTGACTGAAGAAAAATTTTTGTGATCACCAAATATCTCAACTTCATCTTTGATTAGTTTTATTTTTTTAAGGGTTATCTCACTATTATCTATTTGAACAGCGTGAATATCATTTGAATTATAATTTGTAACTCTTTCTAATATAATTATATCATCTTCAAAAATACCATACGATTCCATTGAATTTCCATGTACCTTACAAGCAATACAGTTGGCTTTATCAGATTTTATAAAATTATTAACATCAATATACTCTATTTGATCATTTAGAACATCTATTGGCTTACCTGCAGAGATTTCATTATAGAATGGTATCACACTATTTAATTCAATAGATCTTGATTTTAATTTGTCTTTTTTTATATGACCTATTTCTTCTAGGTATTCTAAATATTGGAATATAGATGATTTTGATTTTAGACCCATATGCTCTTTCATCTCTTCATAGTTTGGAGATATCTTATTTTTTTCAATATATTTTCTTAAAAAATCTAATAGCTTTTTTGCGTTTTTAGTCATTAACCTGATACAATCTTAATTTAGTAGTTCTATCATAATAAATTAGACAATTTGCCTTTAATATATTTTTTAAATTAGAACTCTCTTGATTGTTGAATATTTTAATATTTTTATTATTTCTAAATCCAAATAAAAATGATTTTCTTTTATAGTTTTTAAAATTAAATTTAATTTTCTTAATATCTATTATCTCATGGTTAATAGTAGATTTGTTAAAGTTATAAATTTCTATTAATGATTTTATAATTATGTTGGTTAATACGAATGATGAGCATGGGTTACCAGGGAAAAATAAATAAATCCTATTTTGTTTTATAAACAATTTAAATGGTCTCCCTGGTTTTAAGTCGAGACCATCTACAATTAAATTAAAACTATTAAAATCTATATCATCTTTACTTTTACCAGTCCCACCAATAATTACTGTAATATCTGATTTTGAATTGTTAATTTCTTTTTGTAGTAATTTTTGGTCATCTCTTAAATGAATATTCTTTTCAACTATTTGGTTATTTATTAATACAAAATTATTTAAATAAAAACCATTAGTGGGAAAAATAAAATGTTTTTTAGTAAATTCACTACCAGTAGATATTATTTTAAATTTTAAAGGCTTTAATATTTTAATTTTAGTTTCTTTCAAACTTTTTAAACTACTTAACTCTTTAAAAGATAAATATTTGTTTTGAAGGTTAATTTTTTCACCCTTCTTAAAGATATGGCCTTTTTTTCTAATAAATTTATTTTTTTTGTTAAAGTTAATTACAAAAGCATAATTCTTGTTAATAAATACTTGTTCATGAGGAATAATGTATTTGATATTATTTGGTATTAATGAGCCAGTTTTAACTATCAAACACTCATCTTTATTAACTTTAATATTATTAAAATTATTTAACTTTGATCTTCCAACTATTTTAAATTTTTTACTTGTATTTGTTATAGCTATACCGTCCATTGATGATTGATTAAATGGAGGTATGTTATTTTGAATTTTTATATCTGATTGAATAAAATTATTATTTTTCAAATTCTTTGTATAAATAGTTAATAATTTTTTTTTTGGAAGATAATTTGAAATTAATTTTATTGTTTTAAAAATATCATCCAATATTATTTTTACCTCCTCTTTTTTTTACAATTTCTATTTTTTCAATAGTAATTTCTTTTTTATATGATTTTAGCATATCAAAAATTGTAATAGATGCACAAGAAACGCTATTTAATGCTTCTATTTCTAATCCTGTAGAATAATTTGATTTAACTATACTCTTTAACAAAATGTATTCATTTTCCTTCAAATCAAATGTTAAAGATACATAGTCTATTGGTATATTATGTGTTAATGGAATTTGATGGGATGTATTTTTAGCAGCATAAACTCCCGCTAATTTAGCTGTATGATATAAGTTATTTTGTAATTCTCTATCATTTTTAAGAAGAAGAAAAAGTTTTCTATCAATTTTTAATCTAGAATGAGCTTCTGCATATCTTTTGGTTTTATTTTTTTTTGAAATATCAACCATTTCAATATTTTTATTTTTTTTATTAAAGTGTGATAAACTCATTAGGCTTTATATAATTTATTTATATATTTAACTTTATCTTCATTATTTAAAATACTTCCACCAATTAAAAAAGATGATATTCCACTATTATTTTTTATTTTCTTAATATTCGATACCGTAACTCCACTCTCACTAATTATTATTTTATTATTCAATACTTTAGATAATTTAATTGATTTATTAATATCAATCTTTTGTTCTTTCAAATTTCTATTATTTATTCCAATTAATTTGGCATCTATATCTCTAATCTTCTTAGCTTCTAAAATACTTTCAATTTCTATCAATACATCCAAACCAATTTTGTTTGCTAGTTTGTATAACTTCCTAATTTCTGATTTTGATAAAATTTTTGCAATCAATAGTATTGCATCAGCGCCAAATTCTTTAGTTTCAAATACTTGTGCTTCATTAATTATAAAATCTTTTCTTATAATTGGTTTATTAGATATTTTTTTTGCAACATTTATATCATTTAAACTACCTCCAAAATTTTTGTCAGTTAAGATTGATATACAGCAGCATTTTGATTTATGATATTGTTCAATAACATTTTGTAGATATCTAACTTTATTAAAGCTTTTAACAGATGGACTGTATCTCTTAAATTCTGCGATAAGTGCATTTTTGTTTTTACTTATATTACTTTCTATGGCATTTAAAAAAGAGTTTGAATTAGAAGACTTTAAATTATTTTTTTTATTTACCTTTTGACTTAAATATTTTAAGTGATTTTTTTTCTCTAAAACGATCTGATCTAAAATATTCATTACTTCTTAATTTTATTTAAATGATTAAAAGCTATGGAATTGTCTAAAGAATTACTTAAAATTTCAAAGCAATTATCAAACTGATAATCTGGTTTAATGGTTTGCATTGCATAAATAGAGTTAATTATTGTAATATCTCTGTAACTATCTTTTTTTCCCTGAAATAATTCAATTAATCTATTTGCATTGTAAGATGGTAAACCACCTTTGATATCTTTAAAATTTAATTTTGAGGTAAGGTATTTTTTATAAGCCATGTGTGAAATTTTTCTCTTTGTAATACTTTTTTCTTTTTTAAAATAAAAATTTGTTGGAGCAAATATACTTATCTCATCCAAACCATCCTCTGAGAAAAAAATAGTAAATTTTTTATTTTTAATTTTTGATAATATTTTTGACATAATTTCTGCAGAACCTTTATCTATTGTGCCTAATATTTGAAATCTTGCACCTAATGGATTTAATGTAGGGCCCATATAATTAAATATTGTTTTTATTCCTATTTTTTTCCTAACTTCTCCAACTCTACTTAAGTTAGGATAAAAAAATGGTGCATTTAAATATACAAATTTATAATTTGAAATTCTTTTAATAATTTTTTTTGAATTCTTCTCATTTGGTATTTTTAATTCAGAGATAATATCTGAGGAACCACTTAATGAACTAGCAGCCCGATTTCCATGTTTTGCTATGGGTATTCCAACAGAAGATAATAAGATTGCAACTGTAGTAGATATATTAAGCGTTTTTAATCCGTCTCCACCTGTTCCACATGTATCTAAAGAATTAGGATATTGTTTAATTTTATTCGAATTTTTAAAGATGTAATTTCTTAATGATAAAAGTATATCACTATCATTAATTAATTTATTAAGTTGATGAATGATTATTGCCTGATGAGTTATATTATCTGTATGAAATAAATATTTAATTACATATTTTATATTGTTCTTAGTAACTGTATCGCCTATGTTATATTTCATATACACTCCATAAAATTATCTACAATTTTAGAACCAATAACAGTTTCAATACTTTCTGGGTGATATTGCACTCCAAATATTGAGAATAATTCATGTCTAAAACTCATTATTTTTTTATCATCATCAGAAATACTAGTTATTTTTAAATTTTTAGGAAAATTATCTCTATTTAGATATAAAGAGTGATATCTCGTTGCTTGAAAATTCATATTAATATTTTTATAAATTTTACATTCATTAATTTTTTTAATATTCGATACTTTCCCATGCATTGGTATTTTTAAAGTATCTATTTTAGCACCAAAATATACACCCAGTATCTGATGACCTAAACACACTCCTAATATTGGCATAAATGAGTAAATTTGGTGAACTAAATCTAGACATTCTCCTGCATTAAATGGATTACTGGGTCCAGGTGAAATCACAACACCCTTACTATTAATTATTTTGTCAATATTCTTTAGTATTAAGTCATTCTTAATAACTAAAACATCATCATGCTTACTCAGACAGTGATAAAGATTATAAGTAAAGCTATCGTAATTATCTATTAATGTAATCATTATATTTGATGAGCCAATTTGTATGCTTCAAATAAAGCATTAGCTTTATTAATACATTCGCTATGTTCGTTTTTAGCTATACTATCAAAAACTATACCTGCACCACTTTGAGCATATATCTTTTTATTTTTAATCATTGCTGTTCTTAGGTTGATACAACTATCCATATCTCCATTAGCATCTATATAACAGACTGATCCAGAGTAAAATTCTCTATTTATAAGTTCATGTTTCTCTAATATTTCTAGTGCTCTTATTTTAGGTGCACCCGAAACTGTACCAGCAGGTAAACCGGCAAAAAGAACATCAATTGGTGTTAAATTATTTTTTAATTCCCCTGTCACATTGCTTACTATATGCATAACATGAGAGTAATACTCTATTATATTTTGTTCAGTTACTTTTACTGTATTATTTTTTGAAATTTGGCCTACATCATTTCTACCTAAATCTACTAACATTAAATGCTCTGCTAACTCTTTTTTATCATTAAGTAATTCGTTTTTTAAATTATTATCTTCTATTTCATTTTTTCCTCTTCTTCTAGTTCCAGCAATAGGTCTTAAGGTAATTTCTTTATTTTTTACCTTGATCATTGTTTCAGGACTTGAACAAATAATCTGATAGTTTTTTAGGTTTAAGAAAACAAGATAAGGAGAGGGATTAATTGATCTTAAGGCTCTATAAAAATTGAAAGGATTAATTAAATATTCATTAGAAAATCTTTGAGATAGAACAGCCTGAAATATTTCACCCACCTTGATATCTGATTTTATTTCATCTACTCTTTTT
>CABZBG010000028.1:0-5864 GCA_902523865.1 uncultured Alphaproteobacteria bacterium | reverse complement strand
AAAAATTTATCCCAAATATCACTTTTTATCTAAAATTAGATAAAAAAAATTTAATGGAAAGAAAAAATAAAAGAATTTATTCGAATAAATTTGATAAAAAGTATTTTGGACAGTTTTCGAGAATTCAAACAAATTATAATGAAATATCAAAAATAAAAATAGGAAAACGAAAGTTTATTACAATAGATGCTTCTTTATCAGCTAATGAAATACACGAAAAAATTATAGTACATCTTAAGAAATGCAAATTAATAAAATAATTAATACTATAAAATCTGAAAGTAGTGGATTCTATTTATTAGAAGTTACAAATGCTGATACTATTTCAACTATTGAAGATGAAATTTTAAATTGCTTTTATGAGAGGCAATATGAAATAGATACAAGTTTTATCAACCTACAGCCTGAAGAAAATACTAAATTTATAACAATTGACCAAATTAGAAAAATGAAAAAAGAATTTCTTCACACTAATGTTTTAAATTTAAATCGAGTTATATTTGTCAAAGAGGTAAATAATTTAAATATAAATGCCTTAAACGGCCTTTTAAAAATTATAGAGGAAATACCTTCAAAAACTTATTTTATATTTTGTTTCTCTAACTTAATTAATCTGCCTGAAACTATTATTTCTAGGGCTAGGGTTATTAGAGATAATAACACTCTAATGAATTTCGATGACTTAAATACTATGATGAAAGATATAATAAGTCAAAATCAAAATATACCAGAAGACTTGGTCCATTCTCTTGTAAGTCCATTTATCAATTTAAAAAAAATAGATTTTTTTGAGAAAATTAAACTTTTTAGTAAAGATCAAATAAATATATGTTCATCAATATTCTTAAAAATACTAAATTATCATTTAAAAAAGAATTTAACTAATAAAAAGCTCTATAAGTACCTTTTAAAACTTCACTCTGATTACTTAATAGATGTCGATGAAAGTATAAAATTTAATACCTTAACAAATGATTTAATATCAATATATTTTACAAGATTAAATTCTAACCTCATAAAATATGTCAAATAAGTATTTTACAACTCCAATTTATTATGTGAATGACAAACCTCATATAGGACATGCATATACTTCCATTGCTGTTGATATTTTAAACAGATTTTACAAATGTAGAGGATTAAATTCTTATTTTTTAACAGGGACTGACGAACATGGACAGAAAGTAGAAAAAGCAGCACTAGAGAAAAATATAGATCCTCAACAATTTACTGACTCCGTCTCTGAGAATTTTCGAGATTTGAGTAGTTTATTAAATCTATCTAATGATGATTTCATAAGAACAACCGAGGATAGACATAAAAAATCTGTACAAAATTTATGGAAAATACTTTTAGAGAAAGATGAAATTTATTTATCTAAGTATAGTGGTTGGTATTCTGTCAGAGATGAAGCTTTTGTTGCAGATAACGAAATAATAGAAAAAGAAGGAAAAAAATATAATGGTTTTGGATCTGAACTATCCTGGGTAGAGGAAGAGTCTTATTTTTTTAGACTTTCTAAATGGCAGAATAAGCTTTTAGATTTTTATAAAAACAACTCTGATTTCATTGTTCCTAAATCTAGATCAAACGAAGTTATAAAGTTTGTTGAGGCAGGTTTAAAAGATCTTTCTGTATCAAGGACTACATTTAAATGGGGAATTGATGTACCAACCGATGAAAAACATATTGTTTATGTTTGGCTAGATGCACTAACCAATTACATATCTGCATTAGAATATCCCAATAAAGACTCTGAGTTATATCAAAAATATTGGCCTGGGATACACGTAGTAGGGAAGGATATAATTAGATTTCACGCCATTTTCTGGCCAGCTTTTTTGATGGCTGCTGATCTTGATCCACCAAAACAGATTGTAGCACATGGTTGGTGGACAAATGAAGGTCAAAAGATTAGTAAAAGCCTTGGGAATGTTATAGATCCTAAAGAATTAATTGATATTTATGGCCTTGACTCAGTTCGATATTTTTTATTCAGAGAGGTCCCGTTTGGTAATGATGGAGATTTTTCAAAAGTTGCTATTAAAAATAGAATAAACGGTGAATTAGCTAACAATTATGGAAATCTAATTCAAAGAATACTTAGTTTTATTTATAAAAATTTAAATCAAACTATTAATATAACTAAAGATAATTTTGATTTTGATATCTTAAAAGAAATAAATGAGTCTGAAAAAAGGTTATTTGAATTTATGGAAAACTATAAATACGATGAATACCTAAAAACATTATTTTTATTTATGAATGATTTAAACAATTATGTTGATAAAACTGCTCCATGGGTATTAAAGAAAACAGATCCTGAGGAGATGAAAAGGGTTTTAGCTAATATTTGTCTCTGCATTTTAAGAGTTAGTCAGTTTTTAGTGCCTTTTATGCCATCAAAAACCTCAGAAGTTTTTAGTTTATTTGAAAATACAAACAATATTGATTTAAATACCTTTGATAACTTTAAGGAAATTTTTAACCTAAAATTTCTTAAAATTCAAAAGCCAGAGCCATTATTTATAAAAATTGATTAATTTAATTGATAGTCACGTTAATTTTGGTCATGAATTACTTAAAAATTCTGTCTCAGATATTTGTAAGGAAGCTCTTGAAAATAACATAGAAAGAATTTTAAGTATTAATTCCAATATCTTCGAGTTTCAAAAAGATATTAATTTGATCAAAGACTTCAATTTTGTTGATATTACTTTAGGACATCACCCAAATAATACTCTTAATACCAATGCAGAAGAAATAAAGATGCTTTTAAATGCAAATATTAAAAAATTTGAAGATAGAATTGTCGGAATAGGGGAAACAGGTTTAGATTATCACTACAATATTCCAAAAAATAAGCAAATAGAATGCTTTAAGGCCCATTTAGATGTAGCTAGTGCTTATAAACTACCATGTGTTATACATATGAGAGATGCGGAAACAGATATGATTGAAATTTTAAGTGAATATTCCAAAAAATTGGGTAAAATTCTAATTCATTGCTTCACTGGAAGTGAGGAATTTGCAGAAAAATGTATTGATTTAGATTGTTTTTTTTCTTTGTCTGGCATTATTACATTCAAAAATGCAAGTAAACTCCGAGAAACAATCAAAATACTCCCATTAGAAAGAATTATATTTGAAACTGACAGCCCTTATCTCACACCTGATCCTTATAGAGGTAAAGTTAATAAACCTGGTTATCTTAAAATTATTATAGAAAAATATTGTGAAATTACCGGTAATCATTATTTAACAACTAGTAAAATTAGCACTAATAACTATAAAAAGCTTTTTAAAATAAATGTCTGAAAATATTGAATTAAATGTATTAGGTTGTGGCTCTAGCTTTGGTGTACCTTTATCTCACAACATCTGGGGAAATTGTGATAAAACTAATATTAGAAATTATAGAACTAGACCATCAATACTTTTGAAAAAGGCAGGAAAATCAATATTAATTGATACAAGTCCTGATTTAAGAGGACAATTAATAGATAACAAAATAGATAATATAGACTCTGTTATTTATACTCACTCACATGCCGATCATATTCATGGGATCAATGATTTAAGGACAATCTCTCTAATAAATAGAAAGAAAATACCTATTTATGCCGACAATATCACTTTAGATACTCTAAAAACCAGCTTTTCATATTTGTTTACAAAATCCTCATTACACGGTTATGAACCAATTTTGAATGCTAATATATTGGATGGAGAACATATTGAGATAGATGGCTTTAAAATTGAAATTATTAGACAAAATCATGGTAATATTGACTCCTACGGTTTCATTTTTGACAATAAAATAGCCTATAACCTTGATATAAAATTTTTCTATGATGATAATTATTTAGATAAAATTAAAGGCATTAAATGCTGGTTTGTTGGTTGTTTAAGGTATGACGATCATCCATCTCACGCAAGTTACAAAGAGGTTATTGATTGGACTAAAAAAGTTGATGCAAATCAAACATTTTTAAGCCATATGACGGCTCATATAGATTATGAAACTGAATTCAAGAAATTATCTAATAGTAGTGTTTACCCAGCTTATGATGGTCTTAAACTAACTATATAGGATGATTTAAGAATTTTAATCGTGATCGTGATTAGATATCTTTTCTTTTAAACTCATGCAAACTTCTTCTGAAGAGGCCATTAAAACAGTATCACTGATCTCGCATGGAGTGTTATAAGTCATCACAACTGAAGATATATTCTCATCATCTGATGAATGAGCTGAACACATGCTTGCATAAGAGCTAGTTGTTATTAAAGAAAAAATAGTTACTAATATTATTCTTAATGTTTTCATGATTTCTTTTATAGTTGAAATATAAAAATAGATTACAGAAACTGTTTTTTTTTGTTCTGAATTCTTATAATATATATTATGCAACAAATAAATATGTAAATGTCAATAAAATCAGTAAAAGAACAGTTTGATAAAATAGCCCCTGACCTCAAAATTTTAGAGTTTAATGAACCTACAGCAACGGTTGAACAAGCTGCTAACGTTCATAATGTAGAACCAGGACAAATCGTTAAAACGATAGCATTAGTTCTGGATAAACCTATTTTGCTAATGACTGCGGGAGATGTGAAAATTGATAATAAAAAGTATAAAGATTTTTTCAAAAAAAAGGCAAAAATGCTATCTGCTGATGATACATTAACTCATACCTCTCACCCTATTGGTGGTGTTTGTCCATTTGGATTACCTGTAAAAATTGATATTTTTGGAGATAAATCCTTAATTGCATATGATTTAGTAATACCATCAGCAGGATCAAGAAATAGTTCTGTTAAAATTCAAAGAAAAAGGCTATTTGAGATGACAAAAGCCGTAATTGTTGATGTAACAAAAAAGTAAGTAAAAACAGTATACTATTTAGTATCGTTAAACTTAGATTTTACTATTTTTGGAGCAGTTGCAAATGTAGCTGCTGTCATAAAAGTTCCAAAAATAAGTAAGAAATGTGCACTAGCTGTAATACCAAAGATTAAAAAAGAACCAAAATACAGTGAAAATACGATACACCACATCCAAGCTAAAAGCTGCATAATCAGGTGTCTCAAAGCCACACTTGGTATCTTTCTAAGTGGATTCCACTCGGCATCCATAACACTACTGTAAACTTGCATAAACATGTTTTTCATGGCCCTTTATACATGCGACAGATGTGACCAGATCACAAATTTTTAATAATAATTTTAATTAATTGAGATAAGTTTAAATAATGAAAAAGATAGAGTTTTGGTACTCAATTGGAAGTACATATACATACCTTTCTACACAAAGATTGACAGAAATAGCCAATAAAAAAAAGATTGAATTTGAATGGTGCCCTTTTAGCGTTCGCTCTAGAATGATTGAAATGGAGAATGTTCCTTTTATGGCAGAAAAAAAGAGGGATAAAATTGACTATATGTGGAGAGATGTTCAAAGAAGGGCTAATTTTTATGGATTTGATGCCAAAGTCCCAGCTCCCTACCCACTGAAAGAATTCGATTTGGCCAATAAAGTTGCAATCCTTGGAAAAGATCAAGGGTGGATAAAAGAATATACAATACTAACTTACAAAAAGTGGTTTTTAGAGCATTTGGAACCTGGGTCAGAACCTAATCTTAGCTCTACACTTAGAGAGATTGGATTAGATCCAGATAAAATCATAAATCTAGCCCAAGCAAATGAAATTGAGCAAAAATACTTAAAAAATACAGAAATGGCTAAAAATAAGGGAATTTTTGGAAGCCCCTCTTTTACCGTAGAAAATGAAGTTTTCTGGGGTGATGATAGATGTGAAGACGCTATAAAATGGTTATTAAAATAAGGTTAATTTTCTATT
>CABZBG010000027.1:0-5871 GCA_902523865.1 uncultured Alphaproteobacteria bacterium | reverse complement strand
AACCTACGAGCAAATCATTCCATACCCATAAAAATTGTAAGATAAAAATAGATGCGAAGGAGGGTATTGATAATGGAACTACAATTTTTATAAAAGTATCGTAATGCGTTGCCCCATCAACTCTGGCCGCCTCGATCATTTCACTTGGGAGTGTTTTTAAAAAATTCCACAATAAAAAAGTAGTTGAGGCAAGACCAAATCCAGTATGCGCCATCCAAATACCAGGAAAAGATTTTGCACTGACTCCAAACAATGCTCCAAAGTCATTATAAATTGTTAACACAGGTATTAGACACATCTGTAGGGGAACAACAAGTGAGGCAATAATTGTGGCTAATAAAATATCTCTCCCATAAAATTTCATCCAAGTAAGTGCGTATGCAAAATAAGAACATATAATTAAAGGTATTAGAGTCGCAGGGAGTGCAACCGCTAATGTATTTAAAAAAGCCTGCCCCAAACCTTCTTTAAGGAGCACCTCTTTATAATTATCAAGTGTAAAGCTAGGCGGACTCTTAGCAGACACAAAAATCCTTTTACCTTTTTTCTTTTTAAATTCCTCTTCTGATTTCCATATATAATCACCGTTTTCAAAAACTGTTATTTCTGTTTGATCTTTAAATAGCGCGGTCTCGCCAACTTCGTATTCATCAATGTTCTTAGATGTCACTCCAAAACGAAAAATCTCTTTTTCTTGACCCCCATCGAATAAATTACTTTTAATAAAATAATAATTCCCCTCTTTGATTTGAGCGTCTTTACCTTCAGTTCGATATATCTCGTTAATTTCTGTAGTGGTAAAGGATGTCCACCAACCACTGATGGCCAACACGTCCTTATCCCTTAAAGAGCTTATAAATAATCCAAAAGTAGGAACAATCCATGCTACTACAAAAAAAAGTAATAAAAGTTGGGATAATACAGAGGTAAAAGTAATTTTTTTCATACTTTTTGGTCTTGTTTGTGCCTGTATAGGTTCCAGGCTAAAATAGGAGTCACCCCAATCAAAATACAAAAGGCAAGTACACTTCCTCTTCCAGAGTCGCCTCCGCCTCTAAACATCCAATCGTACATTAGATTTGCTAATACCTCAGTTTGCCATTGTCCATTTGTCATGGCGTAGATGATGTCGAAAACTTTTAACACTAAGATTGTGATAATGGTCCAAATTACCAAGATAGTTTGCTCTAAAAAAGGAACAATGATTGACCAAAATATTTTAAGTTCACTTGCCCCATCAATGCGTGCGGCATCCAATGTTTCATTGGGAATACTTCTGAGTGCAGCACTAAAAATTACAAGAGCAAGACCAGTTTGTATCCATATCATAATTGCCATTAAAAAGAGATTATTCCAAATGGGTATTGTTAACCAAGCTTGTGGCTCGAAACCCAATGCAACTGCAATGGCATTTAAAAGTCCAATTTGTTGATCACCAGGACCTCTGTAATCATACATAAATTTCCAAATTACACCTGCCCCAACAAATGAAATTGCCATCGGCATAAATATTATCGATTTAGCAATAGATCCCCACCAGACTCTATCTGCTAAATTTGCAATCACTAAACCAAAAAATGTACTCATAGTCGGCACTACTATTAACCATCCTAAGTTATTAATGATACTTCGCTTGAAATCAGGATCTTTAATTGCCCAAGAGTAGTTGTATAACCCTACAAAGTTTTCACCTATCTTATCGTAAAAGCTCAGTCTAATGGTTTCAAAGACGGGATATAAGATAAAGACAAATAGCACTATAAAAGCTGGTGCGATGAAAATTATAACTCTAATTGAATTTTCTAAGGCAAACTTTTTTGATGCTCTTACTCTAAAATAATCCAATAAAAAGTTTGAAAAGTGAAAAAATGCTACAAAAAAAAGAACACCAATAAGAACAGTTATTGCAAGGGAAAATATACTCATAGAATATTTAGAGAAACTAAGGGCAAATATACTATTCGCCCTTAGATAAGAAAATTACTTTTTTTACTGACCAGCTTCCCAGCTAGCTTGTATTTCGTCAGCGACTTCCTTAGCTGACTTACCATTGGTGTAATCAACCATACCTGTCCAGAAAGATCCTGCTCCAACCCAACCAGGCATTAAGTCTGATCCATCAAATCTAAAGGTTGTTGCATTCATTAAAATCTCATGCAGACCTTTAAATGTTTCACTGGAGTATTTGTCAACATCCACGTACTTATGAGGTGTTAAAAAACCACCTTTTTCCATGAATCTTTCATTAGCTTCAGTGTGAAGCAAGAATTTCATGAACTCGGTAGTTATTTTTCTGTCATTGGTAGGAGCCATTAGAGTTCCAGCACCTAAAACAGGTTTTCCTAGATCTTGAGCTTCAAAAGGTGGGAAGTAGAAAAAGTCATAGTCAACACCAGCCTCTGATCCTTCAGGAAAGAAGGCAGGAATAAAGCTGGCTTGTCTATGCATCATACACTCCGCAGGAGAAGTAAAGAGCCCATTTGGTGAGTCTCTAAAGTCAGTTGTAGCAACGGCTTTAGTTCCACCATTAACATAAGAGTCATTTAATGCAATTGAACCAAAGAATTCCATTGCATCGATCACTCTTTGATCATTGAACTTCATATCATTAGACACCCACTGATCGTAAGTCATAGGTGAATGAGTTCTTAACATAATGTCTTCCATCCAGTCAGTAGCTGGCCACCCAGTTGCTCCACCAGAACCTAATCCAATACAGAAAGGTGTATTTCCATCACTAACCATTTGATCTGCTAATGCTAATAATCCTTCCATACTTGTAGGGATTTCATAACCGTTATCTTCAAAGTTATCCGGTGAGTACCACACTAAACTTTTTACATTCACTCTGTAAAAAACACCAAAAAACTTTTCAAAACCAGTTTGATCTTTATATGTTGTAAGGTCTACCCAAGATTGACCTGCAGCATAGTTATCAAGAACCATTTGTTTAACATCATCACCTAATGGGGATAAACAACCAGTCGCTGCAATATTCGCTGCTAATCCTGGTTGAGGGAATACAGCGATATCTGCTGGACTTCCTGCTTGACAGTCAATATTAATAATTGACTCAAACTCATCAGATCCCCCGTACTCGACGGACGCACCAGTTGCTGCTTCAAATATTGATATGACATCCCTGAAATCATCATCTTGTGGTGCCAACCATGGACCAAAGATTGTTAATTTTTCTCCCGACAGGTCAGGGCCTGAATATGCGTGAGAACCAGCATTTGCGTAGCTTGCCCCGAATAGAGAAAGTGCAATTATTGCTGTAAGCGTTTTTAATATTTTCATAGAAATCCTCCTCCTAGAAAATTTGATTATAAAATGTAACAAACTGAATATGATTTCAAATAGCAAAAAGCCGTTTTACTATGCATATATGGAATATGTAAAAAGCTTGTAAAATCAATGTTTTTTAATTAAAAAAGGGCAAAAATCTAATATTATTTAATTTACCTATAAAATAATTGTATACCTAATTAATCATGAATCACGCGATATCCACATTTCATTGGCACTGTAAACATACCTGGAAAAAAAGTGCAAAAAATACATCTTGGTGCTTGATCGGGTGCTCTATCGGTGATTTTGGAACTATTTTATATTTTCAAATCACCCAAATCCCTTGGTCAGTGATGAGTATTATGATCCTCGCGATAATTAATGGATTAATTACAAGTATAGTTCTTGAGACGATTGTTTTAATTCGACAGAACTTCAAATTTAATCAAGCATTAAAAACAGCTTTAGGCATGAGTTTCATTTCAATGATCTCTATGGAAATAGCTATGAATGTCACTGACGTTATTTTAACTGGAGGGGCAATGCTTACATGGTGGGTAGTTCCAATTATGCTTTTTGTAGGATTTATTACTCCATGGCCTTATAATTACTGGAGATTAAAAAAGTATAATATTGCGTGTCATTGAAAATTTTCATCTTATGTTCACTATCTTCTTTATTTCTATTTTCAAATAATCTTTTTGCCTCTCATGTCACCGTCATTGATGGAGATACAATTAGATTAGGTGATGTGAAAATACGCTTTAGTGGAATAGACGCACCTGAAATAAACCAAACATGTGTTGCAAGTGAAGGGAAAGTTGCATGTGGAAAAATATCAAGAGATCTTTTAATTGAAAAAGTTACAAATAATAAAATTAGTTGCACAGATGAAGGAAAAGATTTTTATGGAAGAGTGTTAGGTGAGTGCTTTGTTAACGGAGAGTCTTTAAGTGCTTACTTAGTTAGAGAGGGTTTTGCATTTGCTTACAGAAAATATTCGAACAAATATATAGAAGATGAAGAGTACGCCAAATTCAATAAGCTTGGTATGTGGTCCATGGAATTTCAATATCCATGGGATTATCGAAAAAACAACTAATGAGTAATGTTAAAAATATCGCTGTAATTGGAGCGGGTATTGTTGGACTGAGCACGTCTTATTATTTACAGTCCTCAGGTCATAAAGTTACAATTTTTGATCAAAACGATCCAGGCTCAGGAACCTCGAGGGGGCATGCAAACGTGATTGCAGATTATGGAGTTCCAGCACTGAACCAACCAGATATTTGGAGAAATTTATTGCGCTATATTTTTCATAGTGACTCACCCTTACACATAAGTTGGTCTTATTTGCCTAAAATGCTCCCTTGGATTATTAAATTCCTTAAAAACTGTAATTCAAAATCAATGAACTATACAGCAGAGCAAATGACAAGCCTTTTAAAAGACGCCCTACCATCTTATGAAACCTTACTGACTGAGATTGGTGCCACAGACTTACTCACTCATAAAGGGGTTTTATATGTTTGGATGAATGAGAAAGAAAAACCAACTCCTGATCAAATAGAAGTTAGAAAAAAAAATAATGTTGAACAAGTAAGTCTCTCTCCAGCCGAGATCTTGGATCTCGAGCCCAATTTAAGCAAAAATATTAAAGGGGGCTGGTATTTCCCTCGTGCCCACCACACTTTAAATCCAGATAAAATATTAAATAAGTTATTTTTGAAGTTTCTTGAAAAAGGCGGGCAATTTTTAAAGGAAAGAGTTTTCTCAGTAAATCCCAGTCACAGAAAATTTAAGATCAACAATCGAAATTTTGATTGCTTGGTTATTTGTAGTGGTGCCTTTTCAAATGATTTAGTCAATCAACTAGAAAATACAAGGATACCTCTTGAAACAGAAAGGGGGTACCATTTAGAATTTCTTGGAATGCAAGATTATTTAACTCGTCCAACTTGTTTGGTAGAATCCGGCATGTACTTGACCCCCCTTGAATATGGAATTAGAGCTGCGGGCACAGTAGAACTAGCGGGTACGAAGAAAAAGATCAATGAATCTAGGCTAAAATACATTAATCATTACGCTAAACAACTCATTCCAAAACTTCAAGATTATCAAAATTCATGGTTGGGATATAGACCGACCCTTCCAGACTGTTTGCCAATTATTAGCAAGTCCCCAAAACTTGAAAATCTTTTCTACGGCTTTGGACACAATCACCTAGGTTGGACTTTAGGCCCTATTACTGGAAAAGTAATCTCTGGGCTAGTAAACGGTGAGACACCAAACAATCCAGCTTTTTCAATTGATAAGTTTTTATAGTGTATCTAAAGCTCTTCATTTTCATATTTACTATTTTAATTTCCTCAAAATTATTTTCTAATTCCTTGGATCAAGATTACTGTGTCGGTTATTTAGAAGAAGTTTACTGGTCGTTAGACCCGATTGAAGAGATTGAGACACGAGATCAAATTACACTCTTCTTCAATGAAAATTTTGAGGGAGCTAAAGGTTTAAATTATGACTTGTATTACGACTCCCCATCAAAACAGTTTTTAACTGACTTAAATGGTATTG
>CABZBG010000026.1:0-6844 GCA_902523865.1 uncultured Alphaproteobacteria bacterium | reverse complement strand
AGCCAAAACTTGGAATAATTTCAAAATCAAAGAACTTTTTGCTTTCATCTGATAAAAAATTTTGAAATTCTTTGAGAAACTCTATTTTTATTTCAATAATAGACTTACCTATGTCAAAAAGTTGTTTATCGATTGAAATTAGCCATGAATTATCTTGTGAGGATTGCAATATTCTTTTCTTTTCTCTTCTTAGCTTGGTGTATTGATTCAATAAACTGAATAACTTTGGTTCAAAATAACAAATAATTCGATTAATAGTATTTCTTTGATATTGAGTATCTTTAATAAAATAAACCTTATCTATCTCCGTAAACCAAAACAGTTGAAAAATATCCAATAATTTTTGTTGTTGTATTTTTTTATCATTTAAAAAATATTGTTTAGACCATCTTTCATCTTTGTTACTTAATTCAATGGTTAAATGATTTTCTAAATCCTCATTCTCAAAATCAAATGTAATAGAACTCTTTAATTTTTCTTGTTTTTGAAAAATAAAATTTTGTATTCCATCTTTTCTAAAGCCTGTGCCAGGACATAAAAAACTTATGGCCTCTAAAATATTGGTCTTTCCAACGGCATTCTTTCCTTTGAACAAAGTATGTTCAAATTTAAAAACTTCTTTTTTGTTTATGAAATTTCTGTAGTTAGATAACTGTAAACCCTTCAGTGGTGGGGACAATTAAATTCTCATTGGCATTAAAATATATAAACTTGTTGAGTCTTTAGGGTCCTTTACTATGACTGGTGATGATTGGTTGAGTAACTCTAAGATCATAGTATCTCCCTCAATCACATCTTGTAAATCCAAAATATATTTTGAATTAAAAAGTATTTCTAAACCCTCAGCAGCATAGTTTGCTGCAACCTCTTCGTCTCCTTTGTTGCTGTCTGTACTTGTAGCCATAATTTTAATACTATTATTTTCAAATTGTAATTTAACTGTGGGTGTTTTGTCTTGATTTACAGTCGAGACTCTATCAATAGCATTAAAAAATGGTTCTGCTTCAACTTGTAGTAATTTGTCATTAGATACAGGTATTACTTTTTCGTAATCTGGGAAAGTTCCATCGATAAGCTTACTTATTATTATGAAATTATCTGCTTCTAAGCTTACCTGAGTATCTGTGCATATTATTTTTACCTTACCTTCAAAGTCCCCTAACATACGGTCTAACTGAAGTATAAATTTTCTTGGGAGAATGATGCCTGATATGTTAATTACATTTGCTAGATCTAACTCTGTCTTAGCTAATCTATGACCGTCAGTAGCAACACATCTTAAAGTAGAATTTGCTCCATTGGTGATGGTATGAAAGTAAATACCGTTGAGATAATATCTTGTCTCTTCGGCAGATATTGCAAATTTTGTTTTATTAAAGAGTCTTTTAATCTGAGGTATTGATAGCTCGAAAGAGTTTGTTGGGTCTAACGGTACAAACTTTGGGAACTCGTCTGCCGTTAATGCGTTTAATTCGAAAACAGAGTTATCAGAATTTATTATTAATCTGTTTCCCTCTAATTTACATTTTACAATAGAGTTTTTTTTTGTTTTACGAATTATATCAGTAAGTATTCTTGAGTTAACCGTTGCTTCACCATTTTTTGATGAGTCAGTTGAAACAAACTCTCGAATAGAGATGTCCATATCTGTCGATCTTATTTCAATTTGGTTGTTGTCACATTTAATATAAATATTGGATAAAATGGGAATAGTCGATCTACTGTCAACAATTGAACTGACATGAGTTAAAACTCTTAAAAAAGCCTCTCGACTAACTCTAAAATCCATTTAGGAAGTTTGCAATATTCTAGTCAAAAGTTCAATATCTTCTGCTAAGTTAGGGTCATTAACCATAATTTCTTCAATAGTTTTAATAGCATGGATAACGGTAGTGTGGTCTCTGCCACCAAATTTTCTACCAATTTCAGGTAAAGATCTGGTTGTAATTGATTTTGCTAAATACATAGCTACCTGTCTTGGACGCGCAACAGATCTTGATCTTCTAGGAGAATGCATATCTGAAAGTTTAATATTGTAATGCTCAACAACTTTCTTTTGGATTTCATCAATTGTAATTTTTCTAGAGTTAGTTCTAAGTAAATCTTTTAATACATCTTTCACAAGGTCAACAGATATTTCAGAGTCTTGAATTGACGCATGAACAGCCAATCTATTTAAGGCACCTTCCATCTCTCTGACATTATTGGTAATTTTATTTGCTAAAAATTCCATTACTTCTTGTTTTAGCTGTAAAGATTTTTGCTCAGCCTTTGCTTGAAGGATACCTAATCGTAACTCGTAGGTTAAAGGGTGTATATCTGCAACTAATCCCCAGCCTAATCTGGATTTTAATCTATCCTCTAAGCCATCAAGATCTGCGGGCGATTTATCTGCTGAAATAATAATTTGTCTTTTTTTGTCAATTAAAGTGTTAAACGTATGAAAAAATTCTTCTTGGGTATTATCTTTACCAATAATAAATTGCACATCATCTATCATAAGAACATCTACTGATCTGAACTGTTCTTTAAAGCTCATAATATTTTTAAACCTGAGGGCTTTGATAAATTGATACATAAATTTTTCTGCAGTTAAATAAACAACATTTTTTTTTGGATTTCTTTTTTTTATGTTCCAAGCTACTGCATGCATTAAATGTGTTTTACCTAAACCAACGCCTCCATACAAAAATAATGGGTTAAAACTTACTACCTCTGATTGTGCAACTCGCTGTGCAGCTGCGTATGCTAGCTCATTGGGCTTTCCAACAATAAAATTATCAAAAGTAAATTTTGGATCTAAAGGTGCAGAGATGTCATCATAATATGTGTCTTCATCATCATCTTTATCTTCATAGATTACTTCTGTACCAGGAATAATACGGTCATTATTCTCTTTTACGAGTATCGCTAGTTTATCAATACTATGACCTTGATCCATATAAGCTTTTTTGATAACTGAGGCATAGTTTTTTATTATCCAATCACGTAAAAATCTTGTTGGAACTGAAAGAGTAAGAGAGGTATCTATGTGAGATTCAAAATAAATTGGTTTTATCCAATTTTGGAAGGTATCTTTGTCTAGAGACTTTTTTAATTCGGATGTTATCTTGGACCAGGACACATCTATGCCACCTTGATGCAGTTCGTCTTCCACTATTTATATTCCTTCCTCTAAACGAAGACGTATTTAAACATGAAAAGTTAAAAAAGAAGAATAAAAAAAAACGTTTTTTTTGAAAAAAATATCTTGAAAAAAAGAATTATTTAGAGATTGCAGAAATATCTTTTTGGAGTTTGGAAATAGTTCTTGAGGCTTTGTTGAGGTGCATAATTTTCTTCTTAGTAGACTTATGCAAAACAGACATAACCATTTTTAATTTTTCCATTGATTCCTCTACTTTTTTATCTTTGATGAGTTTATCAATTGCCTTCAATTGGGTTGAAACATTCGATTTTACTGCTTTGTTTACAGTTTTTTTTCTATCAGATTGACGAAGTCTTTTTTTTGCTGATTTGTGTTGTGGCATATAAAAATATTGTTAACAGGTTGTTCGTTTAATAACGTTAATAACTTATATAGATTTATTTATTTTTGTAAAGCAGGCGAAAAAAAGGTCGAACGACCATTTTGAATGATTTTTTTTATTTTATAGGATTTTTTTTTATAAATTACATGTTTCTTTTGGTAAACCTTAAACAAACTCTGGAAACTTCCCAGTGTTCCGTCTGGAGATTTGTAATCATTTATAGATGATCCTCCATTCTTCAAAGATAATTTTAATACGAATTTGCAAGAGCTTATTAGCTGAGTCAATTCTGCTAAATTAAGAGAATTCGTAAGCCTTAGAGGGCTTAATCTTGAATGAAAAAGTGCCTCGTTTGCATAAATATTTCCAATTCCTACTATCAAATTTTGATTAAGCAACGCCTGTTTCAAGGATACTTTTTTGCTAATGAATTTATTATATATTTCTTGGATCTTTACCTTATTAACTAATAGATCAGTACCATAATTATTAAAAAAAATTTCTACCTCATTTATATCTTCAAGTCTAAAAAACATGCCAAACCGACGAGGATCATTGAAGACTATTTTGAATTTATCAAATTGAAGAACAACATGATCGTGTTTCTCCTTTTTATAATTTTCATTTAGATAAAACTTTAATCTTCCACTCATTCCTAAATGAATTATTAAATAATTATCATTATCTAGTCTTATAACGATATATTTTGCAAAACGTTTTACAGATATAATTTTTCTCTGAGATATGGACTCAGTATCTTTAAAGTTTAAATTTTTTCTTAATTTTTTTTGTGACTTACTAATGGAAATAATTTTTTTTCCTTTAACTTTTGAGGTTAAATATCTTATTGTAGTTTCTACTTCAGGTAATTCAGGCATGATGTCTAAAAATAGTTCAAATCAATATAATATTACAGATATTTTTGAAAATGTATCTCATGCAAAATATGACTTAATGAATGATGTTATGAGTCTAGGAATACATAGACTTTGGAAAAAATATTTTGTAGATCTTGTCTCATCAAAACATAACGCTAATGAAAAAATTTTGGATATAGCAAGTGGTAGTGGGGATATCTTCAATTTACTACCTTTAACAAAAAATCTTTATGCAATAGACCCTGTCTCTGAAATGCACAATATATCTCGAAAAAAAAATAAATCTAAAAATATTGATTACCAAGTAGGGTTTGCAGAAAACCTACCATACAGGAAGAATTTTTTTCAAACGATAACTTGTACTTACGGTGTGAGAAATTTTAAAAATCGAAAAGATGGCTTTTCTGAGATCTATAGATGCTTAAAAAAAAATGGTTATTTTTTAATTATGGAATTTGGCATGCCAAAAAGAGATTTACTTAAGAAACCATATAAAAACTTTTTAAAATATGTTTTGCCTTTTACTGGTAGTATCGTTGCTCATGATAGACACAGTTATAAATACTTAGCTGAGAGTATTATTTCTTTTCCCTCTCAAATTAGTCTTGTGAATGAGCTGAAAAATATTGGTTTTTCTCATGTTAAAACTATTGATTTCATTTCTGGGGCTAACAGCATATATATATTGCAGAAAAAATGAAAATATTAATCATTATTACAGGAAGTGTTGGCTGCTACAAGTCTTTAGATTTAATTCGTGAATGCCAAAAAAAATCAATTGATTATGAAGTTGTCGCAACAAAAAACACATTTGAATTTATTTCTAAATTATTACTTGAAACAATTTGTAATAAACAAGTTTATTCTGAACTTTTTGATTTAGATATGGAAAAAAAAATTGGACATATAAAATTAGCTCGAGATAATTCTCATATTATTGTTTACCCTGCAACAGCTAATATTATTTCTAAATTTGCAAAGGGTTTTTGTGATGATCTTGCGTTGACATGTATGATTGCAGCAAACAAACCTATATATTTTGCTCCTGCTATGAACAAAGAAATGTGGGCTAATCCGATTATTCAAAATAATGTGGACTATTTAAAGAAAATTGGTCATCAGTTCATTGGGCCTGATGACGGCTCTTTAGCCTGTGGTGAGTATGGAAGTGGTCGATTAGTCGACTCTGGCGAAATTCTAAATCAACTTAAATAAGTGAAAAAAGCATTAATAACCATTGGGTCTACTCGAGAGTATATTGATCCGGTAAGATATATCTCTAATGAGTCATCGGGTCGGCAAGGTATGGCCTTAATAAAAAGTCTTTTAAAATCTAATTATAAAATTATTTGTTTACATGGATATATTCAAGTTAAACAAATAGTTTCAAAAAATGTTAAGTATATTTTTACTTCCAGTGCTAAAGATATGTTAAAAGAAGCAAAAAAATATAAATCAGTAGATTTAGGAATTTTTAATGCAGCTGTTGGTGACTATAAAGTTGAAAAATATAGTAAAGTGAAAATAAAAAAAAATAATGGCTTATCTTTGAAACTGATTAACAATCCTGATGTTTTAAAATCAATGTCGACTGGAAAAAATAAACCTAAAATTACAGTTGGATTTGCTTATGAAACTGACAATGCATTGCAGAATGCAAAAAAAAAGCTATTGAGCAAAAATTGCGATTTTATTGTTTTAAATTATCCAACACCTAAAAATAAAATTTTTAATACCAACTATAACAATGGTATTTTGATTGGCAGATCGGGTGCCTCATTAAAAATAGGCAGTGTTAGCAAAACAATTTTTGCAGATAAAATAGTTAAATATCTTAAAAATATAAAAGTTTAATATGGTTGATATTAAAGTAAAAAAAATTGATGACAGTGTTGATCTTCCAGTGTATGAGACATCGTCAAGCGCTGGAATGGATATTAGAGCATTTCTACCAAATGGGAATGTTGATATTGCTCCTCAACAAACAAAACTAATTGGGACGGGGTTGATTTTTGAAATACCTGATGGTCTAGAGGTTCAGATCAGACCTCGAAGTGGATTAGCTTTAAAAAACTCAATTACTGTTTTAAATAGCCCAGGGACCATTGATGCAGATTATAGGGGTGAAATTAAAGTGATTTTAATTAATCATGGATCGAACAATTTTGAAGTTACCAATAAAATGAGAATTGCACAAATGGTTGTGTCAAAATATGAAAAGATTAATTTTAAATTAGTAAGCGATTTAAATACAACAAAGAGAGGAAGTGGTGGTTTTGGGTCAACAGGAACAAAGTGATAAACTAATAGAGGAATTTGGAAGACAAATTCTAGTTCCTGGTATTGATGAAGCAGGACAACTTAATATCTCAAAAAAAAAGGTTTGTATAATTGGATTAGGTGCCTTGGGAACAGTTGCATCACAATATCTTGTTC
>CABZBG010000025.1:0-7151 GCA_902523865.1 uncultured Alphaproteobacteria bacterium | reverse complement strand
ATAATTTCAAATTTTAATTCCTTACTTAATTTTACAATATCCTCAATAAATTTTATACTAACTTTACCAGTTCTATAATTATCTTGAGGTAAAAAAATAGCTCTGAAATATTTTCTTACCGGGGTAATGTCAAATATTGATACATAAAATTTTTGACTCTCTAATTTTAAATTTTTTATTAACTTATCTTGCATATTGATTTTTGGTTTTTTTCCAATTTTGATATCAAAGTTTGTGAACAATTTTTTGATGTATTCAGAATAAGCTTCATTGAATATCAATTGATTTGACCAAGTATTTAAAACTTGAGTATATGTTTGTTTAGGATATTCGGATGTTTTAAAATTTTTAAATCCGTAAAAACTTGATGGTTCATTAATCATAGTTATTCTATTTTTAATCAAGCTATGATAAGTCCAAAGAGGCCTTAATTCTAAGCTTTGATTAAAAAAAAAATATTTATGTGCAAGTATGCCATTTGAATTAATGTAATAAGAAATTTGTTTACTCAGTATTTCTTCTTTAAAAGTTATGAGACTTTTGGGTTTCAGAAAAAATGATTTGCAAATGTACATTATCATTCTTAATGAAAACCACAGAATTAATTTAAGTTTTGATATAAAATTTAAAGGAAAAAAATTGTCACTGTATGCGACCATTTTATTCTCAAAATAAAAGATATCAGTTTTGAATGGGTGATAAATAATATCATAATCTAAATCAAAATTTTCTTTTATGATATTTAATAGATAGTAAACATTTTTTTCTGAAAGAGAATTAAAGTTATTTAAGTCAGCTAAAATAATACTATTTTTTTTGATCTTTGATTTTGAAAAAATGATCTTTAATATTGTTTTAATACAAGTTGGAATAAGTAAAATTGAATATAATACATAGAGAGAATTTGATAAAAATTTGTTTACTTTTAATAAGTCTTTTTCCACAGATTTAATCCACTCTTTGGGGAGTGGAAAAATAATTTTTCTATTGGTGTATAAATTGTAAAGATAAAATTTTTTTAATCTAAATAATAAAGATCTGCCAATGTACTGATAATAAACCGTATCATAATCACTTAAATATAAATTATTTTTTTTTAAATTTTCTGCTAAGTTTTTTTCAAAATTAGAGAAATTATACGGATTTTTAGAATACTTTAGAATTTTTAAACCTCTTAATATTCTTAATCTAAAATGAAAAAGAATTTTTTTATAGAGCTGCATGACCATAGACTCAATAGCGAATATTTAAAAAATAACCTATTTCCTTATCTAAAATATTTTATCTATATCTAAATAATTTCTTATAAAAGATGTGTCAGTGCCGTAAGCAATAAGTTTGTATCCTTGTAAAATTTTTTGTTTTAGTGCACTTAAAGAGGGTTGTACTATGTGATATCCATTGTAAATTTTTTGTTTTTTTGATGAATTTTTTATTTTTGTTAAAATTGATTTAAATTTTGTATTTTTGAAATCTCCAGGGATATCATATGAGGCAGATAAATCATAAGGGCCAACTAATATTGAATCTAACCCTTTATTGACTAAAATCTCATCAAGTTTTTCAACGCCTGTTTTACTTTCAATTTGAGCAACAATAAATGGTTTAAAGTGAGAATTTAAATCTTTTTCTAAGGTAAAACCAAAATTGTTACTTTTTGCGAAACCTACACTTCTATTCCCTAAAGGTGGATATAAAGATTTTTTAATTAAAGATGACAATTGATCACCATTTTCAATCATAGGTAATATAATTCCTAAAATACCTGCATCTAATGACAACTGAACATATTCATTTGTTGATTTTTGAACTCTGACAAATGGTAATTTGTTATAACTTTTTATAAGGGAAGATAAAATGAAAATATCCTTGAATGAATATATACCATGTTCCATGTCAAGACATATCCAAGAATAGTTCATTTTACAAACCATCTCAATTTGATGAAAATTCAAAGTCTGACTCCAAAAACCAATTTGTGGTTTTTGTTTTTTGAGATTATTTCTAAAGTTTTCAATCATAATTAATTATTATAAAACAATTTTAATAAAGAGGAATCATAATAATTTTTAAAATTAAAGTAAATATTGTCTTTTTTTTGTAAAATTTTATTTTCATCATGACACCTCAAAATAAATTTAAAATTAAAAGTTTGAGCTGCCTCATAATCAACTAAAGAGTCTCCAAAAAAATAGAAATTAGATAAGTCAGTATTTGGGTACTTTGATATGATTTCTTTGAGATGGGATTTTTTAGTTTCAGGAGAACCAAAAATTTTAATAAATTTGTGAAGAATTCTTTTTTTATTTAAAATTATTTTTGCCTCTCCTGTAGGTGTTCCAGTAGAGATATAAAGATCATGGTTACCATAAATCTGGTTTATAAAATCTAAAAAGCCTTTAACTAAATTGGATTTGAAAACATATTTTAAACTTAATTCTGAAAAATTTTTTAAAAATTTATCATTATGAAATTTGTCATCATATAAATTTAAATAGTTTTTATTATAAAATTTAATTTTTTCAAACCTAGAAATGCCAGTATTATTTTTATGGTGATTTAAAACTTTTTTAATGATATCTTCACCATAATTTTTGTAGAGCTCTTTAAATGCTTTATTCTTTGCTTGAATACTCTCTAAAATTACTCCATCAATGTCAAAAACAATTATTTTTTTATTCAAGTTTATACTCTAAATTTAGCTACATGATAGTATCTTATTTTAAAATAAATTAATAAAATTAAGAATTTAACTCATCTAGTATTTCTATTATTCCTTGTTTTAATTTTTTATCTTTTTTTGGTTTAATTATAGATGATTTTATAGGTTTATATGTATATGGAGTTCTAGAGTAATGTAGGTTTTTTTTTATTTTCTTAAATAATATTTTTTTTTTATATCCTATTACCCTAAATATCTCACCCAATATTCTGCTTGATGAAATAGATTTATTACCAGTAATAGTAAATGATTTATTTTTTATTTTTTTATTAGTTATTATATCTGCACTTAATTTGCAAGCATCGTCAATATGAATTAATTGTCTTATTTCATTTCCGGTTCCATGGTAAACGACTTTTCTATTTTTAAGTATTTCAATTACATACTTTTTTATACCATTCCAATTTTGTGCGCCTGAACCGTATAATGACCCATAACGGAGTATTTTAAAATTAATTTCAAAAGTATTACAAAATTCTTGAATAATACACTCGGCAGATTGCTTGCTTGATTTGTAAAAAGATCCATGTTCGCTATAAACATAGATTGTAGATGAAAAAGCATAATTTTTGATACGATTAATCTTACATGCCTCAAGAGTATTTAAAGTACCTAGCACGTTATGATTTATTGTTTTCATATAATTAGTTCTTGAGTAATTAATTTCAGCAATTCCAGAGAGATTAATTAAAAAGTCTGAGTCTTTGGTAAATTTAACAAGATTTTTTAAATCTAAGACATCACCTTTTTTATAGATAAAATTAAAATTTAGTTTAGGTTTCTTTAAATCATAAATCATGATATCAAAACCTCTTCTATAGAATTCTCTAGACAGGTTTAACCCTAAAAAACCAGATCCACCAATTATCGAAATTTTTTTTGACATCAATTTTGTCTATAATTCAATATATTATCATTAATTCAAATCAATAAATATCCTATTTAATTAGATTTGAAATTATATAAATAGCTTTTAATTCCATATTTATTCTGGACTCAAAGGTATATGAACCAATGTGTGATGAATAACTAAAATTTTTATACTTTAAAAAAGGTTTATAGCTTGGTTCATCGTAAAAAACATCTAAACCAACCTTGGCCTCTTTATTTGAATTTAAAAATTCTAATAAATCTTTCTTATTAATTATTTCCGCCCTAGATGTGTTAATTAAAATTAATTTTTTCTTCGCATAATTCAAAATTTCTTTATTTATTAAAAATTTTGTAAATTTAGTAAGTGGCAAATTAATTGAAATGATATCTGAATATTTGAATATTAATTTTAAATTATTAATTAATTTATAATTTTTTGGAAAATATACATTTTTTCTTAAATTATTGTCATAAATATAAATATTTTCTGGCTCAAATGATTTAATTATTTGGGCGAGCTTTCGTCCAATTCTTCCATAACCAATAATGCCAATTTTTTTTTTATGTATTAAATTACCATAAGATCTAACCCATTTTGGTTTGGCTTCTTGATATATTTCAAAAAAATTTCTGGATAAAAAAAGTATATGTTGCACAATAAGTTCTGCAACAGAATTAGCTAAAAGACTATCAGTTGTATGGACAGATACTTTATTATGCTTTAAAAATTCTAGGTCTAAATTTTCAACACCAACTCCAATTCTTATAATATGCCTAAGATTTTTGAAATTACATAATATTTTTTTTGTATATTTTTCAGTACCACTTACAATAATCTCACATTCTTTAAAATTTTTTTTTATGTAAGCTTCATTAGGTTTTCTTTTTGTATTATTATGAATAATTTGAACATTTTTATTTTTTAATTTTTTCTTAAGAATATTAATTGATAGAAAATTTGAAATTACAATTCCAATTTTTATTTTTTTTTTATTCATTATCAGATTGAAAGTTTTTTTGCAATATCCCAGTCTTCCTTATCATCAATATCTGTGCTTTCATTTTTATTAGTAACGAATAGATATGGTTTTGAGCCAATTCTTGATTTATTTTTATAAAAACTTTTTTTTGAAAATATATAAATCAATGAATTTTCCTCAAACATAGGTTTTAGATCTTGCGTTTGAATAAGCTTTTTTCTTGAGTGATTTAATGGATTCAAATGATGATCGTAAAATCTATTTTGATACCTATTAACAGAGAATAAACTGTCATATTTATTACCTTTAGATATATTAAAATAAGTATCAATTGATTTTTTAATTGTTTTCTTGCTCAAATTTGGATTTGTTACATGAGTCATTAAAATTATTGAATTATCTTTTATATATTTCAAAGAACTTTCAATAATTAAGTTAACACTGATATCATGTCTCAATAAACTTTTATCTCTTTCAATAAATTTAATTTTTTTTGAAATAAAGTTTAAATTTTTTTCGATCTTATTCTTACAGTCAGTATTTAAATATATATTATCAATGATACTTAATTTATTTATTTTTTTTAAAATATTACAAAATAGTGGCTCCCCATTAAAAGTTTTAAAATTTTTATTTTTTATTCTTTGACTTTTTTCTTTTATTGGAATAATTACATCAATTTTTGGCATATTAATTTGATTTGCTAAAAGCTATACCATCATCATTTTCTAATAAAATTTGGAAACCATTTTCTAAGAGATATGGCACACATAAAGCCCCTTTGCCAAACCACTTATTTTGTCTAAATGATGTATCGTCAATAATTACATGGGCTTGTGGATGCAAATATTCAAATGAGAGTTTAAGTTGTTCTAAATGAATTTTAGCAGAATTTTCATTATTCAAATCAATATTCTTTTTTGAGTATAAATCACCTACTCTTTTCAAAAGTGATTTTTTATGTTTTTCATTATAAATTATATCAAAATTATCAAGGTAAAGAACACCTATTTTTTTTTTTGAATAATTTGGAAAATGTTTTAAAAAGTTTTCTCCACTATCTTTGATTTTAACTTGAGTAAATGAATTAGGTATTGACTCTATTACTTCGTCAGAAAAATCAATTGTAAAGAATTCAGTCTTATATTTAATTGATAATTTTTCAAAAAAAAAAGTTGAACTTTCTTTAAAATCTTTTGCTCTTGAAGATCCAATTTCTACTATTACAGAATTTTCAAGGTGATTTAAATTTAAATTTAAAGCAAAATTATGTGAAGTACTCATTTTTTTTGAGAAAACTATCATATTTACTAATACAAGTAATTAAGATATCTAAATTTTTTTTTATTGGACTCAAAGATTTTACATAATTTAGTCTTTTATTAAGTTCTTCATTTTCAGATAAATTATTTTCTCCAGGCTCCCAACCAAATCTTTTATAAAGTTTTGAATTGATACCATCTGAAACTTTTTTTCTTGGCACTTTTTCTCTTTTAAGTACTTTGATTAATTTTTTCGTAAATTTATCCCCAATTAATAATTCAATTTTGTTGATATATTCATTTGGATTTAAAACAAATTCCTCAAATGGTATAATTAATAAATTTTTATTTTTTTTTAATTTATTTATTTTTAAAATTTGTTGATTGAGTTGATGGTTTAAATGACTAATAGCAAAATCAACTGGTGCAAAATCTTTACATTTTTTTATGTACGATTGATCCCAAAAAAAAAATTCATTTTTGTTATTGGAAAGTTTGATATGAAAATGTCTATTTGAGTTTAAATGATTTTCATAATTTATTATTTGTTGTTTAATCATGTATAAAGGATGTCTTAAAATTTCTAAAAATAATATTTTTTCATTAAGTGTTTCAAATAAAATTTTGCTATATGGTAATAAATTGTGCGTTGCAAAATGTAAAATAGGTTTATTTAATTTGATATATGAAGGTATTGCTACATCCCCTTTTGAGAAAAGTCTCTTGAAATACTTCATAGGGAAAGGATCTCTAAATACACTTGAAAGATCTCCAAGTCTAAAATTTACCCTTCTAGACATAGAAGTATTGTAAATAACCTCATCAAGATAAATTTTTATAAATGAAGAGGCGCCATCTTTTGTTATTTTTTTTAAATGATAGAGTGCGCAGATGTTTTCTATTTCAGTGCAAAAATTTAATATCTCCACCCTATTTATTGTAGGGAGAATGCTTGTAAATAATGTTTTACCGCATCCAGGCTGTCCATTTACAAAAAGTACTTTATATAAAAGAGTATTATCTCTTGTTGATTTTAACATTTTTAATTCTAAATTATAGTTATAGTTAATTTAACACTTCTAACAAGAAATTATCAAAATCTCTGAGAAAATAATATCTCCTAATTTTACTTTCTTTAATATTTAATTTTAGTGGACCGCAACAAGATTTTTTTAAAATACTGTAAGAGTTTTTATTGATATCTAGAAAACTTAAGCAACTTATACCTCTTTCATTAAGATAATATTTCTTATTTTGATATTTGGTTTCTAAAAAATAAAAATTAATTTTATTTTTGAAAAATAAATTTTTTTT
>CABZBG010000024.1:0-7492 GCA_902523865.1 uncultured Alphaproteobacteria bacterium | reverse complement strand
GGAAAATTTACTGCTATATATGGAACGCATGTTCATATCCCAACTTCAGACGCAAGAGTATTGGAAAAGGGTACTTGTTTTCAAACTGATATTGGCATGACAGGAGATTATAATTCTGTTATTGGTATGAAAAAAGAAAATGCTATTAAAAGAATGAGAACCGGATCTAACACGCATAGGCTTGAACCAGCTGAGGGAATTAGCCAAGAGGCAATAAGTCTAGCTGGACATTTAAAGTTAAATAATTTGATTTTAATTTACGATAACAACAATATTAGTATCGACGGGTCCACTGACTTAGCTTTTAGTGACAATACAAACCTAAGGTTCAAGTCAGTTAATTGGGAGGTGTATAGTGGTAAAGGTCATGACCATCAAAATATTTATGACTTATTTAAAAAAGCGCAAATATCAAATGCTCCATGTTTGCTAAATTTTAAAACCACTATTGGTTTTGGTTCTCCTAACAAGTCTGCCAAAGCATCATCGCATGGTTCACCTCTAGGTTCAGATGAAGTTAATTTAACTAGAAGTAAATTATCTTGGAGCGAAAAACCATTTCAAATACCAGATAAACTCTTAAAAATTTGGAGAGGATCTGCTGATAAGAATAAAAAGTTATACAAAAAGTCGAAATCAACATTTCATTCAAACTTATCTAAAAAAGATATAGATAAGTTATTCAACAAGATTGAATTAGATTTGAAAAATTTTAATTCTGATCAAGCTACTAGAAAATCCTCTGAAGCAATCTTAAATTTTATTAAAGGAGATCATCCAATCCTTGGTGGCTCTGCAGATTTAACTGGTTCTAATAATACTAAAGGTAAAGAGATGTCTGTCATGAATAGTAAAAACATGTCAGGTCAATATATTCATTATGGTGTAAGAGAACACGGAATGGCTGCTATAATGAATGGAATTGCAGCTACTAAAATTTATAAAACCTATTCAGGGACTTTTTTAAGTTTTGCTGATTACATGAAGCCAAGTCTTCGTCTTGCTGCTTTAATGAAAATTGATCCTATTCAAGTTTTCACGCACGACTCTATTGGTTTAGGTGAAGATGGACCCACTCATCAACCTATAGAGCAAATTAATATGTTAAGACTAATACCAAATAGTTATGTTTTTAGGCCTTGTGATCTTAAAGAAACAATAGTGTGTTGGAAAGAGGCCCTAAAGATTGATAATGCTCCCTCATTTATATGCCTTTCAAGGCAAAATTTACCTCAAATTTCTAATAAAAAATTAGTTTCAAAAAACTTCAAGGGGGCTTATGTAATAAGTGGACCAAAAAAAAATAATGATATTACAATTATAGCAACTGGATCAGAAGTATCCTTAGCTGTAAATATTTCTGAAACTTTGAAAAATAAAGGGATTATTGCAAAAGTAATATCTATGCCATCTACATCAATTTTTGAAAAGCAATCGAGATCTTTTAAAATTACTTTGTTGGACTCTAAATTAGATGAAACATTTGTTATTGAAGCTGGCTCAACCATGTATTGGAATAAATTTACAAATTCAGAAAATATTTTTGGATTAGATATTTTTGGTGCAAGTGCTCCTGGGAGTGAAGTATTTAAAAAATTTGGATTAACAACAAAAACTATATCAACTAAAATATTTAGGAAAATTAAAACAAAATGAAAAAAAAAGTAGCAATTAATGGGTTTGGTAGAATTGGTAGGCTTGTTTATCGAGCATTTTTAGAAAGATCAAATGAATTTAGTGATCAATATGAAATAGCTTATATTAATGATTTAGCTGATATTGATGCAAATATTCACTTACTAAAATATGACAGTATTCACGGACCTCTCTCTAAGGAGATTAATAAAATTTCAAACGAGCAGTTTTCAATAGATGAAAACAAAGTAACTGTTACATCTGAGCGAAACCCAACTGATTTAAACTGGAGTGACAAGAATGTAGATATTATTTTAGAGTGCACTGGAGTTTTCGCATCTAAAGATAAAGCTATGTCACATGTCAAAAGTGGTGCTAGTAAGGTTATCGTTTCAGCTCCATGTTCGGGAGCTGATATAACAGTTGTTCAAGGTGTAAATGACAAAAATATTAATATAGATCACCAAGTTATATCAAATGCTTCGTGTACAACTAATTGTTTAGCACCTGTAGCTTTCGTAATAGATCAGGAGTTCGGAATTGAAAATGGATACATGACAACAATTCACTCTTATACAGGAGATCAAAATACAGTTGATACTTTTCACAAAGATCTTAGACGTGCTAGAGCAGCAGCTAACAATATTATTCCTACGAGCACAGGTGCAGCAAAAGCTGTTGGCCTTGTGCTTCCTCATTTAAAAGGAAAATTAGATGGAACCGCAATAAGAGTTCCAACACCAAATGTCTCTCTTGTAGATTTTAAATTTAATACAAAAAAAAATATTTCAATTGAGTCTTTGAATAATAAATTTCAAGAATATGCCAATAATTCTCTTAAAAATATTTTAGGAGTGGATAGAGATCCGAAAGTATCAAGTGATTATAATCATGACTCTAGAAGTTCAATTTTAGATTTGAGTGAAACGACAACAGTATCTGATAATTTTGGAAGAATACTCACTTGGTATGACAATGAATGGGGATTTTCAAATAGAATGCTTGAGACAACCGCTCAAGTATGTAACTTATAGGAGCAATTATGAAAGTAACAAATACTACCAAAAAAATCATTTCAAACTACGCCCATGAAAACGTAGGTGTGAGATCAAATCTTATGAAAATTTTAGGACAAGGAAAGCTTGGAGGAACTGGGAGAATGATCATTTTACCAGTCGATCAAGGCTTTGAACATGGCCCTGATAGAAGTTTTGCTGTTAATCCTCCTGCATACGATCCAAACTATCATCATCAACTTGCAATAGATGCTGGTTTGTCAGCTTATGCAGCACCTCTTGGGTTACTTCAAACAAGTTCTGGAAACTTTCATGGTCAAATTCCAACAATATTAAAAATTAATAGTTCAAATACCCTAGCAACCTCTCTAGATCAGGCTGTTACAGGTAGTGTAGATGATGCATTAAAACTAGGATGTGCAGCGATAGGTTTTACTATTTATCCTGGATCTGAACATAATTTTGATTTGATGGAAGAGTTTAAAAAACTAAGTTTTGAGGCTAAGGAGAAAGGTCTTGCAGTAGTATTATGGGCCTATGCCAGAGGGTCAAACATTTCTAAAAAAGGTGAGACTGCAATGAATATAATTTCATATGCTGCACACATTTCTGCTTTATTAGGAGCAAATATAATTAAAGTTAAGCTGCCAAGTGACTTTTTAGAAGATGATCCAACTAAAAAAGCATTTGAAGATAATAATATAACCATAAGCACTTTAAAAGATCGTGTAGCCCACATTAAAAAAGTTGCTTTTGATGGAAAGCGCTTAGTTGTTTTTTCTGGTGGAGATGCAAAACATGATCAAGCTTTAATGGATGAAGTTCTCGCAATTCATCAGGGAGATGGTAATGGATCCATTATTGGAAGAAATTGTTTTCAAAGATCTAGAGCTAATGCATTGGCTTTATTAGAGCAAATGATACAGATCTATAAATCAAAATGAAAATCAATGCCAATGATTTAAAGATTGGAAATATAATCGAGCATAATAACTCTCTGTGGAAGGTTGCTAAACTCTCCCATACACAGCCTGGCAAAGGTGGTGCATATATTCAGGCAGAACTTAAAAATATTACTACTCAGTCAAAATTGAATGAGAGATTTAGAAGTTCAGAGTCTTTAGAAAAAATTCGAGCTGAAGAGATAAATCACCAATTTTTATTTCGCAGTGGAGATGATTTTACATTTATGAACAACCAGACATACGAACAGATAATTATGAATATTACTCAAGTTAATGAGAATACAGCTAAATTTCTTGAAGATGGAATGGAAGTCTCTATTGAGTTTTATGATGAAAAACCAATGAATGTTAATCCACCTGAAAGTCTTGTGGTGCAAATTGCCGAAACAGAAGCTGTTGTTAAAGGACAAACTGCATCTTCTTCTTATAAACCTGCTTTGCTAACTAACGGTGTAAGAGTTACTGTCCCTCCCCACGTCGAAACAGGTGATAAAGTCAGAATAAACACAAGTGAATTAACTTATATAGAAAAAGCAAAATAAATTTTCTATGTCTATTGTCCCTCCAGTAATTGTTGTAATGGAAAAAGCATGCAGAAGTGCTGCCAAGTCTTTGATTAGAGATTTTGGTGAACTTGAAAAACTTCAAATTTCTAAAAAAGATAAAAATGACTTTGTATCCTCAGCAGATATTAGGGCTTCTGAAACAATTAGTTATAATTTGGGAAAAGATAGACCTGATTTTCTTCAAATAGATGAAGAGACTTTTAGTTCTGAGGATTTAGAAAAACTTAAAGGTGACAGTCCTGTATTTATCACAGACCCACTTGATGGTACAAAAAATTTTATACACGGCAATGGATACTTTGCAGTGACTATTGGTTTAATTCAAAAAGGAGAAATTATTGCTGGTGTTACATACAACCCAATATTAAATGAATTATATTGGGCTCATAAGGGTTCTGGATCTTGGATAAATAATCAAAGACTAAGAGTTTCTCAAAGAGATAAGTTAGATGGATGTATGTTTACATCTGGTGTTCAAATTAAGCACCATGATATTCTCGAAAAAGGTATTGAGCAAATAGGAGCCCTTCAAAGAAAAACAAGTGTTAGATTACTAGGATCATCAGCACTTGATTTAGCTAATGTCGCATCAGGAAAATTTGATGGTTTCTGGTCATTAAGACTAAATCTCTGGGATATTGCAGCAGGTATTATTTTAGTAAAAGAGGCCGGTGGGATATGCTTAAATGAAAAAGGAAATGATTTTGATCCTTTAAAAGATGAGAGTTTAATAGCCTCAAGTGCTGCTATCAGTAGCGAATTACTGAAAAATCTATAAATATTTACTTGATTTTTTAATCTTTGGTCTCTATTTTCTGATAACCATGAAACAAAAAATACATCCTGATTATCATGAGATAACTGTGGAGCGCACTGATGGTTCTACTTATAAGACCAGATCCACTTGGGGGAAAGCTGGCGATACTATGAAGCTTGAAATTGATCCTCTATCTCACCCAGCATGGAATCAAGGATCTGGTAAAATGGTAGACTCTGGTGGAAGAGTTGCACGTTTTAAAAATAAATATAAGTCATTTAATATTTAAATTTAAAAAATTATGTCTGACAATAAACCTTTAATGCCCCTTGCAACAGCCGTTTGGTTAGTTGATAACACAGCTTTAAGTTTCCCTCAAATATCTCAATTTTGTCAGCTACACGAACTAGAAGTACAAAGCATCGCAGATGGTGAAGATGCATACCGTATGCAGGGATTAAATCCTATTGCAAGTGGTCAACTTACGATGGATGAAATTAAACGATGTGAAGTCGATCACTCACAAGAGTTGCAATTGCAAAATAAAAAATCTGAGTCAATTCAATTTAGTGTCAAAACAAAAAAATATCTTCCATTATCAGTGAGACAAGAAAGACCTAAGGCTATTGCTTGGCTAATTCGAGAGTATGGTAAAATATTAGCTGATACCCAAATTGCTAAACTTACAAGTTCTACCAAACCAACAGTTGCTAATATAAGAGCTGGCAACCAATCTCAACCAATTACGGAATTCAGAAACCCTACTGATCTTGGTCTATGTACCTATGAAGAGCTAGAAGCGTTGGTTGAAAAAGGTCAGCGTAAAGCTGAGCGTGAGAGAAAAGCAAAAGAAAAAGCAGAAAAATTACAATCTACTATTGCTTCGTAAAAAATAAATAAACATCTCCTAACCTAATTCCAAACTTTTTCATTGTAGCTTTATTAAAAACGTTTTTATCATCTTGCATAATTAACCAATCATCAAACTTAACGTTCATTATGCCGTCCCCATACTTAAGCTTAAGAGTATAGTGCCAGTTTATTGCATTACCAGATCTCTCACCCAGAGCTATACCTTTGATATCCTCAGAGGTACCCTCATAGGTTTTTTCACCAGTCTTTTTAATTTCCCACCTTCTAAATTCTTCTTCACCATCGTCATAAAGAAAAGTCTCATTAAGAATAAAGTTATCCTCTTGTTGAATACCCTCCATTTCAACAGTAAATTGTCGTCTTACCTTTCCAAGCCTATCAATGAAAAGGCCACTGGCTGTTGTTTTACCTAAAAAATATTCTTCTATTTTGAGTGTAGGTTGCTTATCGGCGAAATTTTCAAGTTTCATATTATTACATCCGCTAAGAAATATTAATAAAATACTCGCTATTAATACATTTCTCATACACACAATCAATACGGTCTTTTAAAAAAGTAGATGTTAATCATAAGTATTTTACTTATTGGTAAAATCTATTTGATAGACATCAATTGTTTTTGCCTTAAAACCTCCTGAACAGTATGATAAGTAAAAATTCCACATTCTTTTGAAATCTTCAGAGTAGCCCAAATTTTTTATTTTATCCCATTTGTTGTTAAAGTTATTTCTCCACATTTCAAGTGTTTGATAATAACTATCAGCCATTTGATTTTTTATTTGAAAATTAAATTTTTTTTGGGTAGCTATTTTCTCAATAGCTTTCACTGAGGGCAACATTCCACCAGGAAATATATATTTCTGAATAAAATCAATTTTTTGTGTGTATCTATCAAAAAAATCTTCAAAAATTACAATGGTTTGCATTGAAAAAACACCTGATGGTTTTAATAAATCTTTTACTTTTTCAAAATAGATTTGCCAATATTGAATTCCAACCGCCTCAAACATTTCGATGGAGTATATTCTAGAATATTTCCCTCTATGCTCTCTATAATCTTTATAAATGACATTTAACTTATCTTGTAACTGGTATTCTATAATTTTTGAATTCACAAATTCATATTGTTCTTTTGAAATAGTTAAAGTATCAATTTTTATATCTGGATAATTTGAAATAAGATAAAAAGCAAAACTTCCCCACCCAGATCCTATTTCTAAAACATGATCACCGGGTTTAGGCTCATTGCCTTTGATAAGACTTTCAAATTTATTTTTTTGTGCCTCAGATAATGTCTCAGATCCTGTTTTAAAAAAACCTGAGGAATATGTTAAGGTATCGTCAAGCCACTCTAGGTAAAAATCATTACCAAGGTCATAATGAGCGTGAATATTTTTTTTACTTTGAAATAAAGAATTTTTTGTTTTGTTCATGTATTTTTTAGATAAGAGCCTATAAAACTTGGATCCACTCATCTCACCGCCAAAAGCTTTTTCATTTAAAGCTCCAAATTCCAAAAATTTACTTAAATCATTTGCTTCAAATTTCTTTTTTATATAAGCCTCTCCTAATCCAACTGATCCACGAAAATATAAATCCCATATCATGGAAAGGTGATTAATTGTTAAATGCACTGAGGGACCCTCTAAATCACCATGAAATTCATAAGGTTTTCCCTTT
>CABZBG010000023.1:0-8708 GCA_902523865.1 uncultured Alphaproteobacteria bacterium | reverse complement strand
CGCAAACGCTGCTTTAGAGGTAACAATTGCACAAGGAAAAGTTGAACCCACTCCCATAGCTATAACTCAGATATTTGGTGCAGACTCAGACACTGCTAGATATGGGAATACGCTAAGGCAAATCATTAACAATAATCTCACAAATTCAGGTCTTTTTTATACAGTTAATGAAGATCTTTATATCCAATCTGATAATTTAGTTGAAAAAGTCCCACGCTTTGAAGACTGGAAATTAATTAAAGCACAGTTTCTATTAAGCGCAGATGTCAGTAAAACTGATAAAGGGATTAGACTACGAATGAGGCTTTATGATGTCTTTAACGCAAAAGAGATAGAAAAATTACAACTTACAATACCTGACGAAAATTTAATAAGAAGAGTAGGTCATACTGTAAGTGACATCGTTTACCAAAGAATAACAGGCGAGACTGGTTATTTTGATACAAGAATTGTTTATGTTTCAGAAATTGGTCCACTTGATCAAAGAGTAAAAAGATTAGCAATCATGGATCAAGATGGACATTTGGATAGTCATCAATTTTTAACAGACGGAAAAAATTTAGTTTTAACTCCTCGTTTTGCACCAAATAATCAAATAGTAACCTACATGGAGTACAAAAATAATCTTCCAAGAGTTTATATTTACAATCTTAAAACTGGTGAAAGGGAGATTGTTGGAGACTTTCCTGGAATGACTTTTGCACCAAGATTTTCACCAGATAGTCAAAGTGTAGTGATGTCTTTTTCAGATCCTAATAATGCAGCAAATTCTGAGATCTATTTAATGGATTTAAACACTCGATCTCGCTTAAGATTGACTAATGACTCTGGAATTGACACATCTCCCTCTTTTTCTCCCAATGGAGAAAAAATTGTTTTTAACTCTGATCGTGGAGGGAGTCCCCAATTATTTATTATGGATAAGAACGGAGATAATATTAAAAGAATTTCAAAAGGTAGAGGTGTTTATGGTAATCCAGTATGGTCTCCTAGGGGGGACTTGATAGCTTTTACTAAGTTAACCCAAGGTAATTTCCACATAGGAGTCATGGATACAAATGGAAACAATGAAAGAGTAATAGTCAGGGATTTTTCTCTCGAGTCTCCAGCATGGTCTCCAAATGGTAGGTATTTAATATTTCACAGACAAAAAAGGTCAAATCTTGATGGAACAGGCGGAGAAGTATCAATACATTTTATAGATATAACTGGATATAACGAAAGGGTCATTCCCACTCCACTAGATGGAAGCGACCCAGCTTGGTCACCTTTATTATAAAAATTCATTAAAATTCAACAAATTTTAGTTAAAATTTAATAAGAATTGTCTTGATTTCCAAAAAATTCAGTGTTTATTTACCTAAACTATAGTAAGAATATATTTACGCGGAGATTTATAATAATGTTAAAAAAATTGTTTATGCTTATTGTTGCGGGTTTTTTCCTTGCTTCATGTGCTGCCACTAAGACAGATGAAGGTGGAAACGTTGATGCAGCTTCAACTAGCGCAAGTTCATCCTCTGGAGGTGAAATTACAGCTGGTACTCAAGAAGATTTGATTGTTAATGTAGGCGATAGAGTGTTTTTTGAATTTGATAGTTCAGAACTCACTGTTGATGCTCAAGCAACGCTTGATGCTCAAGCAGCTTGGTTAATGCAGTACTCTGACACTAACATAACTGTTGAAGGTCATGCAGACGAAAGAGGTACCCGTGAGTACAACTTAGCTTTAGGAGATAAAAGAGCATTTTCTGTTTACTCTTATCTCGCTCAGGCAGGAATTGACACCAATAGAATGGAATATGTGAGTTGGGGGAAAGAAAGACCAGAAGTTATTGGATCTGACGAAACTGCATACAGTCAAAATAGACGCGGCGTTACAATAGTAAGTAATTAATAAAATTTCATTAAGGTGCTCTTTTTTTGATAGAGCACCTAAAATCTTTATGAAAAAAATAAACAAAATATTGGTTATTTTTTTTCTTCTCTTTATAACCAATCACGCACAATCTGAAAAACACAATCAAGTATCAGTAGAATTAGACAGAATTAAAAATGATATTATTGATCTTCAAAAGTTTGTTTACAAAAATGAGTTGTCATTAAATAATTCTAATGACTCGAACGAAAATATTGAATTAGATGAATTAAAAATACTAATTAACGATATTTCAAAGAGTATAAATTTATTGGAAAAACAAATTTTGGATATTAAAGATGATGTCAGTAATTTGTACTCTTTATACACTTCATCAAATGTTGATGAAAAAAAAATAATCAGTACATCTGATCAACTAAATATAGAAGAAAGTTCCTCAAATATCGTTGAGAACTCAGAAGATGATCAGTTATTAGGTCAAATTAGTCTTTCTGAACTTGAGAAAGATAAAGTAAAAACTCCTGACAATTCTAGTGTAGAGGTTGAAGAAAAAACTTCCTCGTTAAGTATTGAAAAAGAGGAATTAGATGTAATTGAAATAAAATCTATATCAGAGGTTAATGTTTCTATGCTAAATGATTTGGATCAATTAATAAAAGATAGAGAAATAGAGCTAAATAAGCCGATAATTAACGTCGAAGAAGAACTAAAAAATGCTAAAACAAGTTTCGCAAGTCTAGATAATATGTCTGCTATTGAGAGTCTGCTCCTAATAGTCAATTCAGACACAGATCAAAAAGAATATTTGGCCGAAACTTATTATCTTCTTGGTAGAACTTATTTTATGGAGAATAATATAATTGAAGCTGTAAAATATTTTGGTATTAGACATAGAGATTTCTCTTCATTTCCAAAATTTAAATCTGAAAACTATTTTTGGCTAGGAAAGTCACTATTTAGTATTGGTGATCAAGAAAACGGCTGTTTAATTATGGAAGATCTAATTTTTTCAAATACTTACATTGATAGCAAAGAAGTCATTGATTCAGCAAAATCTCTTCAAACCGACAAAGACTGTGGTTTGATTATTGATTAATGAAACACCACTCTCTCTTGGCGTAAAGGATTACCTTAAAAACAATATATCAACTAACGAAAAAATATTAATTTCAATTTCTTGTGGATTAGATAGCACTGTCCTCTTTGATTTAATTACAAAATCTAAATATTTAAAAAATAAAAATATATATTATTTGATTTTTGATCACCAAAAAAGATCAGAGGGAAAGTATGAAATAAAACAATTTATAAAGTTTTATAATCTTTCAAATAAAAATCTTTTTTTGAAGAGAGTTTTTCTTAAAAACAAAAATAAAGGATTTCAGGAAAAATCTAGAATTAGTAGATATAATTATCTATACAACTTTTCAAAAAAAAGAAATATTGAAAATATATTCTTAGGTCATCATCTTGATGATCTTAATGAAACTTTCTTTATGAGGAAAATTCAACAATCTGGTGCAGTTGGCTTATCAAATATCTTTTTAGAAAAATACAAAGATCTCAAATTACATCGCCCATTAAGTAAATACACAAAAAAACAAATTAAAAAATACGCAAATAGGAATAAACTGATTTGGTTTGAAGATAGAACTAATCTAGAATTAGAATTTACCAGAAATAAAATAAGACGCTTTCTTTATTCAGGTAAACATTTCTTTAAAATCAATCAAGAAAGATTTATTTTTTCAAAAGCGTCATATATAAAATCTTTGTACAAGAATTTTTTCAAAAACAAAAAAAATAAAATTTTTGAAATTGACTCAGAAAAATTCAATAATTTAAATGAAAATCTTAAATTTTTAGTAATACAGTCTTTTTATTATGAAAATAGATTTTTATTTAAAAAACAAATTCGTGATGAAAATATTAGAAATTTTATTAAAATATTAAATAACAACATTCAAAATGGCCAAGAAAGGTCAATATTTTCAGGAAAAATAGGTGTCTTAAATAAAAAAATCTATATAAATCTTACTTAGTACTTTAAACGTAAGTAAGACTAACTATATTAATAATATGAAAAATTTCTCAAAAAATATATTTGTCTGGATTATTATCAGCCTTATTTTACTTGGCTTATTTAATGTATTTAAGAATTCCCAAAGAGATTACTCCTCTGTCAATTACACCTACTCAACTTTGTTAGATAAAGCTCAAAATGGTGAGATAAAATCAGTTGAAATTCAAGGAAATAATATTTTCGGTCAAACTATGGATGGTGTTGATTTCACAACCTATGCTCCAAGAGACCCTAATCTTATTGAAACCCTTAGTGATAATGAGGTAGCTATAAACGCAAAACCTGAACAATCCGGAATGCACCCATTATTAAGTATATTTGTTTCGTGGTTTCCTATGCTGTTGCTTATTGGTGTATGGATATTTTTTATGCGTCAAATGCAATCAGGAAAAGGAGGCGGTGCATTAGGATTTGGAAGATCAAAAGCTAAATTATTAAATGAAAATAAACAAAAAGTTACTTTCAATGATGTGGCAGGCATTGATGAAGCTAAACAAGAACTAGAGGAAGTTGTCTCATTTTTAAAAGACCCTCATAAATTTCAGAGATTAGGTGCCAAAATTCCTAAAGGCGCTCTGTTGGTTGGACCTCCAGGCACTGGTAAGACTCTTCTTGCAAGAGCAATCGCCGGTGAAGCAGGTGTTCCTTTTTTCTCAATATCTGGTTCAGATTTTGTTGAGATGTTTGTTGGTGTCGGTGCTAGTAGAGTTAGAGATATGTTCGAACAAGGAAAGAAAAATGCACCCTGTATTATATTTATCGATGAGATAGACGCAGTTGGAAGGCATAGAGGTGCTGGATTAGGCGGTGGTAATGATGAAAGAGAGCAAACTTTAAATCAACTCTTAGTTGAAATGGATGGTTTTGAAGCTAATGAAGGTGTAATTATTGTAGCAGCAACCAATAGACCTGATGTACTTGATCCTGCTTTACTTCGACCTGGAAGATTTGACAGACAAGTTGTGGTTCCAGCCCCAGATATCATTGGTAGAGACAAAATTTTAAAAGTTCATACAAGAAAAATTAAGATGGATAAATCAGTCAAGACCATAGCTATTGCAAGATCAACCCCAGGTTTTTCAGGTGCAGATTTGGCTAACATAGTAAATGAAGCTGCTCTTATAGCTGCCAGAAAGAATAAAAAAATTGTAACAATGGATGACTTTGAAGATGCTAAAGATAAAGTTATGCTTGGAACCCAAAATAAATCAAAAATCATATCTGATGGTGAAAAAGAGGTAATTGCTTATCATGAAGCGGGCCATGCTTTAGCTAATTTGCACTGTAAACACGCAGATCCAATATATAAATCATCAATTATTCCTACAGGTAGAGCACTCGGTTTTGTGATGAGTGTTCCAGAGCAAGATAAAGTAATCCATCGTAAAGATGAATACCTTGATAAATTAGTTGTTACAGTTGCAGCAAGAATAGCAGAAGAGTTAATATTTGGACCCGATAAAATAGGTTCTGGAGCAGCCGGAGATATTCAACAAGTAACAAACCTAGCTAGAGCTATGGTAACTCAAATGGGCTATAGCGATAAACTTGGAAGGGTTAGATACACAGGTAACCAAGAAGAAGTTTTTTTAGGACATTCTGTGACACAATCTAAAAATATTTCAGAAGAAACAGCAAGAATTATTGACCAAGAAGTTATTCGTCTTGTTGAAGAGGCTGAAACAAAAGCAAGAAAAATATTAAACGAAAATATCAAGGATCTTCACACAATTGCTAAAGGACTTTTAGAGTATGAAACTTTAACTGGTGAGGAGATACAAAACTTAATTAAGGGTATTAAGCCCAAAAGAGACGACGATTTATCTTCTGATAACTCTGATGATAATACAGACAATAAAAGAGAAACCCAAAATAAGGGCCCTTTACCTTCTTTTACAAAAGATCAAAATTTTCCTCTTCCAAATTAATACTTATTCTAATATTAAATATCTCTTATGAGACTATTTGGCACTGATGGAATAAGAGGCGAGGTTGGAAAATACCCTTTAACTGCTGAAAACGTACTTAAACTAGCTAAAGCATCATCGCTTGTTTTAAGCAAAAAAAATTCAATATCAAGAGTTGTTATTAACAAAGATACAAGATTGTCTGGTTACATATTCGAACCAGCTTTAGCATCAGGTTTTATATCAATGGGGATAGATGTAATTTTAGTAGGGCCTTTACCTACACCTGCTTTAACAGTACTTGGTAAGTCACTTAGAGCAGACTTTTCTGTAATGATTACAGCTTCTCATAATCCTTATAAAGATAACGGATTGAAATTCTTTTCAGGTCAAGGTCTTAAAATTTCTCCTGAAGATGAAAATAAAATTGAAGATTTATTTTTTAATTATGACTTTGATAATTTTAAAATAAAACCGTCAAATTATGGTAAAGCAATAAGACTCAAAAATGCTTTAGGGAGATATTCTGAGGCTCTTAAGCAGAGTGCTGATAGAAATCTAAATTATAGTAAATTAAAAGTAGCTCTGGATTGTGCAAATGGTGCTTCATATAAAGTAGCACCAGAAGTTTTATTTGAACTAGGTTTAGACCTTCACACTATTGGAAACAATCCCTCTGGTGTTAACATCAATCATAACTGTGGATCACTATTTCCCCTAAAAGCATCAGATTTAGTAAAGAAAAAGAAATGTGATATTGGTATTTGTTTAGATGGAGATGGTGACCGAGTCGTAATAATTGATGAAAAGGGTAAGGTATTAAGTGGAGAAGAGTTAATTTATATTCTTGCTGAATATTATTTATTTGAAAATAAAATCAAAAAAGGATCAATAGTCGTAACAAATGAAATTGCAAATTATGGACTTGATATTTCTCTAAAAAAATTAGGTTTAAAATTAAAAAGAGTAAAAGTAGGTGATAAAAATATTCTTAAACAAATTATCGATCACAAATACTTTTTTGGGGGTGAGCCATCTGGACATTTTATATTTAAAGATGATATACTAATAGGTGATGGTATGACGACAGCTATCAGACTTTTGACTCTAATTCTAAAAAAAAATAAAAAGTTATCAGAGATAAGAAAAGGTATTGATTTATTTGATGTAATAAATATAAATCAAAAGATAGATCGAGAAAAATTTTATTTATCTCAAGAAAGTATTTATCAAAAACTAAATAAATTATTTAAAAACTTGGATATTTATTACAATATTCGACCTTCTGGCACTGAGCCCCTTTTAAGAGTGAACTTGCAATATGAGAAAAGAAATATAAAAGTAAGTATTCTGAATAAATTAAAAACACAAATAATTAAAGTAATCTCGGATGCTTGTTAACTCTTTTGACACAAAATATGCTAAAACAGCTTTAAAATATGAAAGCCTAGATAACTCTTTTACTAAAATTTTTAGTTCTAATAATAAATTTTCAAGAATTTTTACATCTGTAATTGAAAATCAATCTTTAAAATCTCTCTCTGAGGGTACCCTTCGATCAGATATTACAGGTCAAGTAATAAATACAATTTTGACACATGACTCAAACTCTAAACACTACCTTTATTACATGGGAGATGTTTTTAAAAAAAATAAAATGAATAATAATATTAAACAATTTAGACAACATGGTGTTGAAATTATAAACTTACCTAAAAATAAATCTTTTAAAGAAGTTTTAGAGATTTTGGATATCATTTTGAAAAATATACTTAAAAAGAACTATACTTATGTTTTTACTGACCCAAAAATTAGTAAGAGTATAAATTATCTTTTAGATAATAGTAGTCGTAAAAATAATATTTCAAAATTTGTAAATATTTTCAAAAAAAATATCAAAGCTCCATTTGAACTAAATTTGGAAAAAGATTTTTTCTCTCAAGATTATCATCAAGATATTTTTTTTTATGTTTATTCAAATATTTCAAAAAAAATAATAGCCCAAGGTGGAGGCTATAAATATAAAAAAAATATAAAAAAAGTAGAGGGATTTGGTTTCTCATGTAATGTTGATTACATTGTTGAATTAATTTAATGAATAAAGCAGTTATTGGACTTCAGTGGGGAGATGAAGGCAAAGGTAAAATAGTTGACTATCTCTCTCAAGATTTCGATTTAGTAGTGAGATACCAAGGCGGTAACAATGCCGGACATACAGTAATAGTTGATGATACAACATATAAATTAAATCTTATTCCTTCAGGTGTTATTCGAGGTAAAATCTGTTTTTTAGGTCAAGGTGTGGTTCTTGATCCTAATCATTTTTCTAATGAGTATGATCAAATTAAAAGAAAAATTAATAATCCAAAAATATACCTTTCATCAAATATTTCTTTAATCTTGGATTATCACAAGCAACTAGATAGAATAAATGAGTCAATTTTAAATACTGAAAAAAAAATTGGCACTACTTCAAAAGGGATTGGTCCTGCATATCAAGATAAAGTTGGAAGAAAAAGTATTAAACTTTATGACTTAAAATCCAAAAAAATTATTGAAGAAAAAATGCATTCGATAAAGAAATTTTATGACCCTATCCTAGAAAGTTTTAATGAAAGTAAAATTAATATAGAACAAACAATTCAGGATTTACTTAGTTTTTATAATGTAGTCAGTAAGCTTATAGTTGATAATTCTGAAATTAAAAAAGAATTTAAAAATAAAAAAATATTATTTGAGGGTGCTCAAGGCGCATTACTTGACTTAGATCATGGATCATATCCTTTTGTGACTTCATCAAATACTGTCTCATCAAATATTGTCATTGGTTCAGCATTAC
>CABZBG010000022.1:0-8815 GCA_902523865.1 uncultured Alphaproteobacteria bacterium | reverse complement strand
AGTTTTTATAGCGCCATCTTCAAGAGCACTCATTAAATTATAACCATTAATTAAACTAGCATTAGTAGTTGTCACTTTATTTTTATTTTTAATTATAAAAAAGTTAAAATGTTTATCATATGGGCCGTCAATGTAGAGTTGAAATTGACTGTGTTGATCTATAGATCCATAAGACGAAATATAGTTTTTAGCATTCTTATTTTTACCTAAACTCTCAGCAAAAATTTGCCTATACCACTCATTAATAGCATTAATTTTATCGTGATAACTCAAGCCAACAAGAATATTTAGATTAAATTTTTTTTCGTATGCAATTGAGTACGATATGTACTTTGATAAGTTACTATGGTTGTTCTGAAATAATTTTTTAGCTTTTATAAACGATTTTAATATTTTAGGTAATGAATAGCCAATTGATATTAAAGGAAGAAGTGAAGTTATTGAAAATATACTAAATCTTCCACCTATGTTTGGGTCGTGATCAAAACATATAATATTATTTTTTTTTGCAAATATTCTCATGTAATTATTTTTATCCTCAGTAATAAAAATAAAGTCTCTCACAAGCTTTGAAATTTTTTTTTGTTTAAAAATTTTAATAATTAAATTAAGAAAATATTTTGTTTCAATTGTATTACCTGATTTCGAAATAAATATAAATTTATCATTTTTATTTATATTTAAATCTAATAGTGAATTTTCAATTATAACAGGCGATGGGTTATCATAAATAAAAAGATTTTTACTAAGGCTATAAGGATCGAGAAACTGAGCAAGTAATTTAGTACTTAATGATGATCCACCCATACCAAATACATGAGTTCTAAATTTTTTTTGTTTAAATATACTTAGGTCATATTTATCAAAATAATTTTTCTTGGTAATTGGATTAAACATATCTAATGAGAAGAATTCATTAATGGAATAATTAATATTTTTTTGTTTAATAGATGTTAAATTTTTAGAATTATTTTTAATTTTCATGATATTTGAATCTCTATAATGATAATTTAGTTTTTACTTTTTTTTACCCTTGAAAAGACGTTGAAAAAAATTGCCTTTTGGTTCGATGTCACTCTCATCAGTTTCAAGCTCGTTTCCGGAATTAATTTCATCAATTATATTTGGATTTGCCTCATTGGCTTTTGTCTGATTAAGAATTGTTTCAATTACTGGATTATTTGAAATTTGAGAATTAGTTATATTTTCTTCTGTGCTATTTGGCATAGGTAAATCATTTGTTGGAGGTATAATGAGTTCTTTATTGTATCCTACGCCAACTTCATTTCTTATTTCTCTTTGACAAGATATTAGGAAGACTAATAAAACTAAAAAAATACTCTTCATAATTTTTTATTTAAAAATAAAATATTTATCATCAATACTACAAACCCCACAGTAATACAGCTATCAGCAATATTAAATGCTGGCCAGTGATATTTACCTATATATATGTCAATAAAGTCGATAACAAAACCCCTAAAAATCCTATCTATAAAGTTGCCTAATGCTCCAGCTAGAATTAATGTTAAAGTTAATTGAAAAATCTTATCTTGTGTTTTTATAAGTAAATATAAAAAATATATTATAATTGCTAAAATTACTAATGAAACTAATATTTGATTTAGAGATGGGTTGTTCAATAATCCAAAGGCAAAACCATAATTTACAACGAATGTTAAATTAACAATAGGTAGCAAAACTATTGAGTCATAAAGATTGAAAAAATTAATAACTAATGCCTTAGTAACCTGGTCTAAAATAACAAGAGTTAGAAACAAAAAAAATAAAGTTAAATTAAATTTATTGTTGAAAAGATTTCCAAACATCTTCACATCGATTACATAAATTATTTTTATTAGAGGATACCTCTTCTAGAACAGCCCAGCATCTTTCACATTTTTCCCCATCAGCTAATTTTATCTCTACATAAATGTCTTCATCCTCAAAATTGATAGAGTCCTTTGACTTGTTTGAAATATCTTGAATTTCAACATTACTAACAATGCACATTTCTGCCAAATCTAAATCTTGAATAGTTTTTATTGTATTTTGAGCTAAAAATAAAATTACTTTGGCTTGAAGGCTGGAGCCAATTAATTTTTCATTTCTTTTTAACTCCAAGGCTGAAGTTACACTTTTCCTGATTCTTTTAAGTTCTTCAAAAACTCCTGTTAGAGAAGTATCTTTATATATGAATTCGTCTTCTTTAATATTTTGCAGTAAGATACTCTCTTTATCGCCATAATTTCTGGAATTCCATGCTTCCTCACATGTAAATGAAACAATGGGGGAAAGCCATTTCGTTAAAAACTCAAATATAATATGCAGGCATGTTGAAGTTGATCTTCTTTTTAAACTTTTTATATCATCACAATATAAAGAGTCTTTTCTAATATCAAAATATAATGCAGATAATTCAAGTGTACAGAAATTTAATAAAACTGTGTAAATTCCATGATAATCATGTTTTGATGCTAAATCTTTGAGAGTATGATTTAGGTTTGAAATTCTAGTTAATAGATACCTCTCTAATTCCGGCATTTGTTCTGGTTTTACTAAATCTTGGCTGTTAAAGTTATTTAGATTTCCAAGAAGAAATCTTAATGTATTTCTGATTTTTCTGTATGAGTCTATTTGGTAACTGATTATTTGATTATCAATCTTTAAATCCTCAGAGTAATCTGAAGCAACAACCCAAATCCTTAAAATATCTGCGCCATATTTATTGATTATTTCATCAGGAGAAATTACATTTCCGATGGACTTAGACATCTTTCTGCCTTTGCCATCTACAACAAAACCATGAGATAAAATACTTTCAAAAGGTGCCCTGTCTCTTGTACCACAAGATTCAAGCAATGATGAGTGAAACCAACCTCTGTGTTGATCTGAACCTTCAAGATACATAGACGCTGGCCAATGAAGATCCTCTCTCGCCTCTAGCACATAAGAGTGAGTTGAGCCACTATCAAACCAAACCTCCACAACATCTTTTACCTGTTCAAATTCATTAGGGTCATACTCTGGAGATAAAAATCTTGAAGCTTCAGAATTAAACCAAGCATCGCCACCCTCCTCTTCATAAATCTTTGCAATTTTTTCAATGACATTTTGATCGCGCAAAGCTTCTCCTGTTTTTTTATTAACAAATATTGGCAAAGGCACTCCCCAAACCCTCTGTCTAGATACACACCAATCTGGACGATCTTGAATCATACTTCTTAATCTTTTTTGTCCTTGTTTAGGGAAAAAATCAGTTTCATCAATAGCCTTGAGTGCTTTAATTCTTAAATCATTAGTCTCCATTGAAATAAACCACTGCGAAGTATTTTTATAAACCAAAGGAGCTTTTGATCTCCAGGAATGAGGATAGCTATGAACTAATATTCCCTGAGATACTAAATTATTATTTTTTTTAATTTCATCGCAAACATTTTGATCAACTTTAAATATATGTTGACCTTTGAATACAGGAATATGATCATAATATATTCCACTTTCATTTATGGTCATGGGTAATTCTAAACCATGTTTTTTACCCAAAATAAAATCATCCATTCCATGGACTGGGCAAATGTGTACTATGCCCGTCCCTTGTTCGGTAGTTACAAAGTCGCCATGAAGAACTGGGACTTCAAAATCATAACCAGAATCGTATAACGTGTGTTTACATAAAGTCTTTGTTAACTCATGGCCTTTAATAGAAAAATTAATTGTAAAATTCTCAATGCTATTTTCTTTGATAAATGTTTCAACTAATTCACTAGCTATAATTATATTTTTATTTTTGTTTTCATTTATAAAACTTAAAGATTTGTATTCAATTTCGTTATGAATAGCTAGAGCTCTGTTGCCTGGTATTGTCCATGGAGTTGTTGTCCAAATAACAATTGAGTGATCTTTTAATTTATTTTTATCAGTTTTTGATATTGGAAAGCATGAATATATAGTTGTTGATTTATGATCATGATATTCGACTTCTGCATCTGCAAGAGCTGTTTTTTCAACTACGGACCATAAAACTGGTCTGTGTCCTTTGTATATACCACCATTTATAAGAAACTTTCCTAATTCTCTAACTATTTGGGCCTCCGCACGAAAATGCATAGTTGTGTAGGGATTATCCCAGTCACCAATCACTCCCAATCTTTGAAATTCTTTTTTTTGAATAGATATCCACTTTGTAGCAAAATCTCTGCATTCTTTTCTAAATTCGATAACAGGAACGTCATCTTTGTTTCTCTTTTTAGCTCTATACTCCTCCTCAATTTTCCATTCAATAGGCAGTCCATGACAATCCCATCCAGGAACATAAATAGAATTTTTATTAAGAAGTTGTTGGTATTTTACGATTATATCTTTTAAAATTTTATTGAGTGCATGGCCCATGTGCAGATGTCCATTTGCATATGGAGGTCCGTCATGAAGAATAAATTTCTCTTTAGAGGCAGACTGTTCTCTTAATTTTTTATAAATATCATTTTTGATCCAATTATTGAGGATATCTGGCTCTTTCTTGGGCAAGTCAGCTTTCATAGAAAATTCAGTCTTAGGTAAGGTAATAGAGTCTTTAATTTCCATATTTTAATATTTTCTTAGCTTCAGCGATATCTATGTTAATTTGATTTAATAATTCTTTTATATCATTAAATTTTTTCTCTTGTCGAATTTGTTTATGAAATAATATTTCTATATTCTTATCATAAATATCGTTATCAAAATCAAATAAATAAGCTTCAACAATTGGATTATCTTTATTAAAGGTTGGTCTAACACCAAAATTAACAATACCAAAATAAGTATTTCCCTCAATTAAAGTTTCAACTGCATAGACTCCGTACGGAATAGTAATTGTATTTAATGGGTACTCTAAATTAGCAGTAGGAATGCCTATTGTGCGTCCTCTTTGATCTCCTTTTATAATTTTACCAGCAACGCTGAAATTTCTTTTTAAATTTTTATTAGCTAATTCAATTTTACCAGCTTTAAGATTTTCTCTTATTTCACTCGAGGATATTTTGTTACTATTGTGATCATTAAGAATTAATCCAATTTCCTCCAATTCAATTTTATTTTTTTCGCAAAATAATTTAAGGGTTTCTATGTTTCCTTTTCTTTGGTTACCATATTGGAAGTCTTTACCTATTAATATTCTCTTAGAATTAAGTTTTTCTGATAAAATTTTGTCTTCAAATTCATTATGACTTAATTGCGTAAATTTATCATTAAAATGTAAATCAATTAAATAGTCTAAACCTAAGTCTTCTAGGATCTCTTTTTTTTTTGATTGGGAATTAATCATAAAATTTTTTTGTTTATTAAAATAAATTTTTGGATGCGGTGTGAATGATAAAATTGCAGATTTTAAATTAGATATTTTAGTTTGCTGTATTAAATTTTTAATTATTTCTCTATGACCTTCGTGAATACCATCAAAGTTACCAATTGTTAAACATAATTTTTCATCAATATTAATTTGATCAAAACTATTACTTAAATATTTCATAATAAGTATTAAATAGAATGATATTTGCTCTTGTAGTATATGAGAGGTTTTTTAGTATTCAATTTCATATAGTTTGTAATTAAACAAATAATAATAGTGTGATCTCCAGATTTAATTTTTTTTTCAACTTTTGCCTCAATTAAACCTAAGGACTCAGAAAAGTAAGGGACTTTATTTCTTGAAATATTGTATTTAGTATCCTTCCATCTATTTTCTAATGATCCTGCAAATTTATTAGATAATTTAAGTTGAGATTTAGCTAAAAAATTCACATTTAAAGGACTACTTAATTTAAAAGATTTTAAATTCAAGTTCTCATTTCCAAGACAAAATAAAAATTTAGGAGGTTTTAGAGATAGACTTGAGAAAGAATTTACGGTGCATCCAAAAAATTGTTTTTTATTTGTACCGTTTGTTACAATTGTAATACCCGTAGAGAAAAGTGAGAAAACTGAGGTTAAATTTTTCATTTTTTTATTTATTTGTGGTAGCGCTGGAGAGACTCGAACTCTCACGAAGTTGCCCTCACCGGATTTTGAATCCGGCGCGTCTACCATTCCGCCACAACGCCTTAAAATAATCTTATTTTCTTATATTATTAAGTTAAATTAGGCAAATTGATAACTAATTGTGTATTTATTTAAATTTAAGAATAATATCTCGATACTTTGGAATACATTTATTTTATGGCTCCTATCTTAACGTTTACGATAATTGCTGCAATTACACCAGGTCCAAATAACATTATTTTATCTACGAATGCTGTAAATTATGGTTTTAAAAATACAATTCCACTTATATTTGGGGTTTTTTTTGGAGTTTTATCTGTTTTAACTCTTTGCCTATTGGGAATAGGAGAAATATATGAAGGTCTTCCTGCTTTTAAGATTTTCATAAAGGTAATAGCTTCCATCCTCTTATCATACCTAGCTTATAAAATTTTTATATCGTCTGAATTTTCAGAGAGTAATATTAAGAAAAAATTCACTTTTAAAGAAATATTTTTTTTTCAATTAATTAATCCAAAAAGTGTGACAGTGTGTTTGTCAAGTACTGCTTTATTTATTCAAAGTCGTTTTTCATTTATAGAAGAGTCTATAATGATTTTTATTTGTTTTATAATTTCTACATCTTCTAGTGCTATAATTTGGGCTGCAATAGGTCACTCTTTTCGAAAATATCTTAATGATAAAAGAAAAATCATTTTTTTTAATAGGGTAATGGGTCTATCATTATTGGGTTGCATATTTTTTATAATTTTATGAAAGTAAACATATTTAAATTAATTTTCTTTTTAATAATCAGTTTCTTATTACTTTCCCCTATAGCCTTAGTAATATCAAATGGTCTAGGTGCAGTTTTTTTAACAAAAGATCTTTATATAAATAGATATTTGATTGGATCTACGAAACTTATATTAATGGTAAGTATTTTTGTAACTGTAATAAGTGTTCCATTAGCATGGGTAATTACTATGACTGAATTTTGGGGACGAAAAATTTTACAGATACTAGCTATATTGCCATTAGCTGTTCCAGCTTATATTTCAGCGTATACATATGCTGAAATTTTAGAACCAGGAGGGTTTATTTCATTAAAATTTTTATTCTATGATGGTTACTCAATAAGAAATAGTTTAATAGCTTCTCTAATTATATCTTTATCTTTTTTTCCTTATGTTTATATCTTAACCAGAATTGCAATTATAAATTTTTCGACAAGGTATATCGAAGCTGCAAAGACTCTTGGAAAAAACCCATATCAATGTTTCTTTAAAATTGGTTTGCCTATGGCCTTACCTGGAATAGCCGCAGGTTTAGCCTTGGTTTTAATGGAAACTGTAAATGATTTTGGAGTTGCAGATTTTTTTGGCTTACAAACTCTTTCAGTTGGAGTTTTTCATTATATCACAATTTTAAATGACTTACCTTTAGCTTTCCTTTTAGCCTTAATTATTATTTTACTAATGGGTTTATTGTATTTTTTTGAACAGAAAATAAGAGGAAAAAGAAAGTTTCATAATAATAGTTATGAAAATGTTCAGTGGTCAAAATATAAGTTGGGAAAATTCATGGGAATATTTGTATTAATCAGTGGTTTTTTACCAATTTTATTTGGCTTTGTTTGCCCACTCATTTTTGTCATTTATACTTGTTTTAATAATATGAATTTTATTGATTTTAATAACTATTTTTCTTCATTATATAATTCAATCTTATTAGGAATTATTGCTGGATTTGGATGTGCAATAATATCGATTTTCATTAGTTATTATTCAAGATTCACAAATAACAATTATATTTTATACTATAAAAAAATAGTAAACATTGGGTATGCAATACCTGGTGTGGTTATAGCCTTAGGAGTCCTTTTCTTTTTATTCTACTTTGATCGCTTGACAGCTCTTTCACTATCTACGACATTACTGGGCTTGTCTTTAGCTCTAACAATAAGACTAATTGCTCTATCAAATAATTCTTTAGATTCTGGAATGGAAAAGATTGGTAAATCAATTGATGATGCATCAAGATTAATTGGAAGAAAATCATCAACAACATATTTTCGAATTATATTACCTCAGGTAAAGTTAAGTATTTTGGCAGGATTTTTTTTAGTTTTTGTTGATACAGTAAAAGAGTTACCTATTACTCTGTTACTAAGACCTTTTAACTTCGATACACTTGCGACAAGCCTATATGAGTATTCATCAAATGAAATGTTTGAGTATGCCAGCTTACATGCGTTAACAATTATTTGCTTTCTATCCTTCGTAATTTATTTTTTTGATAATGTATTGGAAAAAAGAATGTTATTAAAAACGAAAAAATAATTATCTAAATTTTTTCATTAGCTTTAGTGTTTCATCACTAACGTGGTGTTCTATGCCTTCGCTATCATTTTCTGCAGTCTTTCTAGAAACACCTAACTTAATTAAAAAATTATAAACGATCTCATGTTTTTCTTTCGACTGAGTTGCTAATTTTTCTCCCTCTTCTGTTAAAAATATTGATCGGTAAGGTTCAGATTTTGCTAATTTAAAGTTTATTAAACGTTTTAAATTTTTATTAACAGTGGCTTGCGATACACCAAAATGTTGAGCAAGATCAGCGTTTTTAACATCGCCTTTATTTTGTAAAATCTCTTGAATAGCTTCAACATAATCTTCGAGTATTTCATTTTTATTTTGACTTCTAATATTTGAAAATTGGTATGGCTCACTAGATCTAGTGTTTTTCATAGCTCAATAAATCTATTTGTATAATTATAAAAAGTAAAGATTTGTTTGACTAATTTTTAGTTATATCT
>CABZBG010000021.1:0-9309 GCA_902523865.1 uncultured Alphaproteobacteria bacterium | reverse complement strand
TATTTGAACAAAATTTTAAAAATATTCCTTTTTTAAGTGAATTATTTGGTAAAAATGTTGAAGAAAGTTTACTTGCTGCAGATTTTAAGGTAAATAAGAATGGTAATAAAACTGACTTTATATTTAATCCCTTATCAATCTTAACACCAGGCAAAACAAGAAATTTTTTTGATATTTGGGAATAACTATTTAATTATTTTTATTTCATCAAAAGTTGAAATTATGCCAGACTTAACTATTTCTGCACGTACTCCAGCATTATTTGTCAGTAATTTAACTAAATTATCGACATTTAATTTACTTTGAAGGTATCTACATGGTTGACATAATTGATGAATTTTTAAAACTACATTATTAATTTGTATTTTTTTATTTATCATTTTATTCAGATTGATGTCCGTTGTTATAATATTTCTTCTAAAATCCTTATAATTAAACTTACTTTTGATACAATTATTAAAATAAATAATCTTTTCAGACTCTATTAGGGTTACTTGTTCATACTTTTTTTTAAAATTTTCATAATATCTATCATTAATAATACCCTTATTTTTTTTTAGGATTGCTTGATTTACATAGATAGTGCTCATTCCACTTGTGTTTGTTATATTGATTGCTTTAATTTTGGCCATATTTGAATATATTTACTTTAGTTTATATATATGGAAGATAACACAAATTTATATAGTCAAAGGAACATATTAATTCGTAATTTCCTTATTTTTTCAAGATTGGCACCTTTTATAACTAGTTTTATTAGCTCTGTGCTTATTAATAAGATTTTTTTGAAATCCCCTAATTTAATTAATTTAGACTTCATTTTAATCTTTATATCTCTTTATTTAATTTTATATGTTTTTATATCTCACACTAAATCACTTTGTGAGCAGCTTGCTGTTGTTAATCAAAAAATTAACTCACACAGTGACGAATAATTAATTTTACTTTAAAAATTTTGTTATTTCTTTCGTGCTCATGATAGTTTATAAAAGAACAAAATATGAACAAAAATACTTTAGTAAAAAAACATAAAGACAACAGTCTTGAGACAGTGCCTTATATTTTATCTAGAATTTCAGCTGGATTTCCATCTCCAGCAGATGATTATATAGAAAATAATTTAAGCATATCTGAACTATTAGTTAAAAATCAATTATCAACTTTTTTAATGAAAGCTAGCGGTGAGTCCATGATAGAAGCAGGAATTAATGATGGTGATGTATTAGTAGTAGATAGAAGTTTGGAAGCCAGAAGTAGAGACATAGTGATAGCTATATTTGAGGGAAACTTAACCGTAAAAAGACTAATCATTAAAGCAGACGGTTCTGCCATCCTTAAATCTGAGAATCCATTATACAAAAATATACTAATATCAGAGTACACAGAACTAGAGATATGGGGAGTCGTCACTAGTGCCATCCATCAATTTATTAAGTAACTATGAATATTGTGGCCCTAGTAGATTGTAATTCTTTTTATGCCTCGTGTGAGACTATTTTTAAACCTCATTTGAATAAAAAACCCATAGTTGTCTTATCAAATAATGATGGATGTGTCATAGCCAGAAGTTCAGAAGCTAAAAAATTAGGAATTAAAATGGGAGTACCTTTTTTTGAGATAAAACAAATAATAAAGAAACATCCAGTACATGTGTTCTCATCAAATTATAGTTTATATGGAAATATCTCATCTAGGGTAATGGGAGTATTAAAAGAGTACTGTGATAGACTAGAAGTCTATTCCATAGATGAAGCATTTTTAATACTAAATAAATACTCTGAGAGAAGCTTTTTTTTAAGAGCAGAGGGAATTAAAAAAATGATAAAGAAATGGATAGGTATACCTGTTAGCATAGGTATAGCTAACAATAAAACTTTATCTAAGGTAGCGAATCATTTAGCCAAAAAAGATGAATTAGGATCCCAAATAGTAGAAATCATAAACCAAAAACAAATAGAAATATCTTTGAAGGTACTAGGAGTAGGTGATATTTGGGGCATAGGTGCTAGGATAGAAAAATTTCTTCAAAAAAATAATATTTACACTGCTTACGATTTATATAGAGCAGATCCAAGATGGGTTAGACAACACTTAGGAGTGGTGGGAGAGAGGACCTATAGAGAACTACACGGTGAAATATGTATACCTATAGTTGAAAGATCTGAGCCAAAAAAACAATGTCGAGTATCAAGATCCTTTGAAAATTATGTAACTAGTTTCGAAGAATTAGAGAAAAGAGTAATATCTTATGCAACTAGGGCTTCAGAAAAGATTAGATCTGATGGCTTACAAGCAAAAAAGATTACTACATTTATTCGTTCAAATAAATTTAACAATAATAATAAACAATACCATGCAGCTAGGACTTATGATTTTATATCTCCTTCAAATGATTTATTTGAAACGATAAAATTAGCCATAAAAGCATTAAAATCTATTTATCGACCGGAAGTTAAATATAAAAAAGCAGGTGTTTTACTATCAGACTTAACAATAGAAGGAGAGTACAATAGAGATTTATTTATCCACCAATCAGAAGAGAGTCTTTTGAAAAAAGTTAGAGTAAACAAAGTTTTCGATAGTCTAAATAACAGATATGGTAGCGGGACTATTTGCGTTGCTAAAGAGAACTATGAAAAGTTCTATATAACTAGACGGCAAAACTTAAGCCCCGCATACACATCAAATTTTGATGAATTACCTAATGTAAATTAGTTCACAGCAGGTATTGAACCCATAGACTCTTCAAAGGCTTTTGCATCAAATTTATCTTCAGCAAGATCACCAGAAAAATAATCCATATAAGCTTGCATATCAAAATGACCATGACCACAAAGGTTAAATAAAATAGATTTTGATTTACCCTCAGCTTTACATTTAAGGGCTTCGTCTACTGCACCTTTAATAGCATGTGTAGCCTCAGGGGCAGGCATAATACCTTCAGTTCTAGCAAACTGTATACCGGCTTTTAAACACTCCTTTTGTCCATAAGCTCTAGGTTCCATGTGACCATTGTGAACTAGGTGAGATAACATTGGAGCCATTCCATGGTATCTTAAACCACCAACATGAGTAGGTGATGGCATAAAATCAGAACCCAATGTGTGCATCTTTAATAAAGGTGCCGACTTTAAAGTATCACCAAAGTCATAAGAGTATTTACCCTTAGTTAATGAAGGACAAGAGGATGGTTCAACTGCAATTGCATGAACATCTTGTTCACCTCTGAATTTTTTGCCTAAGAAAGGATTACACAAGCCTGAAAAATTACTTCCACCACCAGTGCACCCTATAACTATATCTGGATAGTCGTCAGCCATTTCCATTTGAAGAAGCGCTTCCTGTCCAATAATAGACTGATGCATTAATACATGATTTAAAACACTTCCCAGTGCATATTTAGTATCTTCATTGGTAGCGGCCACTTCTGCTGCTTCAGATATTGCAATACCAAGAGAACCTGCACTATTTGGATCTTTTTCCAATATAGCTCTTCCAGAGTTAGTTTCATTTGATGGACTTGCAACTACACTACCACCATAACTCTCAATTATTGCTCTTCTATATGGTTTTTGATCATAGCTTACTTTGACCATAAATACCTTTATCTCAATTCCAAATACAGCACCTGCATAACTTAGAGCCGTACCCCATTGACCTGCACCCGTTTCAGTTGCTATTTTTTTTACACCAGCCTCTTTGTTATAAAATGCTTGTGCTAATGCAGTATTAGGTTTGTGACTACCTGAAGGACTGGCACCTTCATATTTATAATAAATCCTGGCTGGCGTATCTAAAGCTTTCTCTAAAGCTCTAGCTCTAACTAAAGGAGTACATCTCCATCGACTATAGGCCTCTAAAACAGGACTGGGGATATCGACATATCTCTCTTGTGAAACCTCTTGCATAATTAAATCCATCGGGAATAGAGGTGCTAAATCATCTGGACCTAAAGGTTGTTTTGTTCCAGGATTTAAAGGTGGGCTCATTGGCTCTTTTAAATCCGCTACCAGGTTGTACCATTGTTTTGGCACATCACTGTCTTTTATATAAAATTTACTATCCTCACTCATAATGCATAATTTTATTGTATTTGTGAGACAAAAAGTAGGATTATTTAATCACTGTAAAACCTATTTAAAGCTGCTTCTTTGTTAATTAATGGTAAAAGTTGTGCAACAAGAACCCCAATTAATATTAAAAAACAACCAAATATTTGAATATTAGTCAAATATTGTGAAAGTATAATCCAAGCTGCCAAAGATCCAAATACGCCTTCAAGAGAAAATGTAATAGCGGCGGTAGATGGTTTAACATACCTTTGACCAAAAACTTGAAGTGTATAAGCTATACCGCTAGACATAACACCTACGTATAAAAGTTCAAAGATCTCTTTTGATATTCCATCAATAGTAGGTTTTTCAAAAATGAATATCAATGGCAAACTATAAAAAAAACATAACAAAAATTGAGACGAAGCTAAAGTAAATGGTGCATTTATAATTTCAAAGTATTCATCAATTAAAATACAGTGTATTGCAAAAAATAAAGCACATACAATTACAAGTATGTCAGCAAATTGAGCCTCAAAACTATTTTCAAGAGTTAAGTAATAAGTGCCCAAAAGACATATCGATACAGATAACCAAATACTCCAGTGTATTTTCTTTTTTAAAAATAATCTTGATATTATAGGAACAAATGGAACATATAATATAGTTAAGAAAGCAGCATTCCCTACTTTAGTATACTGTAAAGCATATTGTTGAAGATAAGTTCCTAATAATAAACTTAAACCAGTAAAAAGAACTATATATATAAATTTTTTTTTATTTTTAAGATTTTTAATTTTGTTAATTTCATTTAAAGCAAAAGGTAAAACTATTATTCCACCTATTAAAAAACGCATATTTGTAAATGTTAGTGGACCAATAAATTCCATTCCCGTAGTTTGAGCCACAAATGCAGTACCCCAAATTATTGATGCTACTATGAGACATAAAGTAGATAAGAGATGTTTGGAGTTCATAAGAAACTGGCTCCGCAGGTAGGATTCGAACCTACGACCTGTCGGTTAACAGCCGAATGCTCTACCGCTGAGCTACTGCGGAACGTTGCATCAAACTACAATAATTTTTTATTTTTTCAATTAGCATTTTTTATTCAATTAAAATAATTTTCAATGATATTAGGGTTAATTTAGATATAATAAATATATGGAAAAGATTGTTTCACCCTGTATCTCAATATGCAAAACTGACCCATCTACCGGATATTGTTATGGTTGTGCTAGAACTTCTGAAGAAAAAGCTATATGGAAAGACGAAAATACCACGAATGAATGGAAAATAAATAATATTTCTGAGTTAAAAAATAGGCTTTCTGGTTGGCAATTATCATCATTTGAAGAGTCATATAATTTTAAAATAAAAAATGGCATATCATTAGCAAAGCATAAAATGATGAATAAATGAAAAAAATTAAAGGCTCATGTCTTTGTAAAAAAATTAGCTTTGAAATTAAAAATGAATGCAGATACTCAGTTTTTTGTCATTGCCAGATGTGTCAGACTGCAAATACTGAATTTAGTTCCTATACAAAAGTAAAAAATGAAAATCTAAATTTTAAAAGTAAAAAAACTTTAAAATGGTTTGTTTCTAGTAAACATTATAAAAGAGGTTTTTGTTCAATTTGTGGAAGTTCATTATTTTTTCAAAAAAAATCTTCAGATGATTTTATCTCAATATCAACAGGTACCTTAAATAAAAATATACCTTCTATCGGCCATATTTTTTACAAATATAAAAAATCAAAAATTAATTTCTCTAAATTAAAAAAATTTCCTCAATCTGCCCAAGGATATTTTGATAAGTTTATTTACAGAATTAAATGAATTATTCATTAACAATCAAGATCATCTTAATATTACTATTTATATACCTTTTAATTGTCTTTTATGTTTATACAAAACAAAGATCTCTTCTTTACGTCCCTCAAATTGATAATTATGATGATGAATTACTAATCATCCCTGCGGAACAAGTATTTATTGAAAATAGCTCAAATATAAAATTAAGGTCTATTTTTTATAAACATCCATCTAATACTAAAACTACATTACTAATGTTTCACGGTAATGCTGGTCCTATTGAAAATAGATTTTATAAAATTAATAAGTTATCAAAATATGACCAAAACATTTTACTTATTTCTTGGAGATCATATAGCGGTAATGATGGTGAACCTACTGAGGATGGTTTATATGATGACGCTAGAAGTGCTATAAAATGGCTTGAGAAAAAAAATATTTCTAAAAAGGACATTATTATTTATGGAGAATCTTTAGGAACTGCTGTTACTATAGAAATAGCTCAGAATAATAATTTTAAGGGTTTAATTTTGGAGGCACCATTTACTTCAATGATTGATGCAGCTAAATTTCATTATCCATACCTTCCTGTTTCAATCATGCTTAAAGATAAGTATTTAAGTGATAAAAAGATTAAAAACGTTATTTCCCCTATATTTATTATGCACGCCACAGGGGATGATATTGTTCCATTTAGAATGGGTGAAAAAATGTACGAATTAGCAAATTCACCTAAAAGTAGTTATTTCGTTGATGAGAATGAACATTTAGTAACTTATGATAAAAATTTAATGAATAAGATGAATGAATTTTATGAAACTATAATTAATTATGAATAAATTTAATAATCTTCCAGAACTATTTTATTTTCAAGCAGATAAGAACGAAAATAATCATCACTTACTAAAACTCGACTCAAATAATCAAATTGTCTCAATGAATTGGTTAGAGACAAAAAATCTAACAAAGAAAATAGATAATTTTTTAGCAAACAAATATTTAGGTGAATTAGAGAGAGTTTTATTGGTTTCAGAAAATAGACCTGAATGGATGGCCTCTGATATCGCTATAATGTCTAATAAACTTATTTGTGTTCCCAACTATACAACATATACATCAAGAGATTTTGAGCATATTTTAAATGACTCTCAGCCTGTTGGTTTAATAGTTTCAAATAAAAATTTACTTCAGACGATTTTAAGTGCCAGCGAAAAAATTAAATATAATTTCAAATTTATCTTATGTTTTGATTATTTTGAAAATAATTCAATTTCAAATTTAGCATTTTTAAATGACTTAACAGACGACAATAATGATAATAACAGAGAAAAAATTAAAGAAATTAAGCGCACAGATCCAGCTTGTATTATTTACACCTCAGGTACACAAGGATTACCGAAAGGTGTTATTTTAAGTCATGGAGGCATATTAAGTAATTGTGAAGGAGCATATGAACTTCTTAAAACTATAAAGGGTCCAGATTTAACCTTTCTTACTTGGTTACCTTTATCTCATTCATATGAACATGCAGTTCAATTTGTTCAGATTATTTTAGAAGCAAAAGTATTTTATAATAAAAGTATTGAAACACTTCTACCTACAATAAAAATTGCACAACCTCATATAATGACTGCTGTGCCAAGATTTTATAATAATCTCCATGCAAAAATGAAGATCAATCTGAAAAATCAGTCTAATCTTAAACAAAATTTGTTTAATAAGACTATCCAGTTAGGAACAAAAAAATTTAAAAATATTAAGTTAAGTTTTAGTGAAAATATATTTAACATAATATTAAATAAATTAGTTAGAAAAAAAGTAAAAAATAATTTTGGTGGCAGATTAGAGGCTTTTATATCAGGTGGAGGACCTCTTGATAGACAAGTAGGGGAAGCGCTTAATGCCCTTGGTTTAAAGACATTACAAGGTTATGGCTTAACTGAAACCTCACCAGTTGTAAGCTGCAATTTATTAAATAAGGTAAAAGTTGATACTGTCGGTCCTATATTTCCCGGAGTTGAAGTCAAATTAGCAGAAGATGGTGAAATATTAGTTAAAGGTGAAAACCTTATGCTGGGCTACTGGAATAATAAAGAAGCTACTGAGCAAACAATAAAAGATGGTTGGCTCCATACGGGGGATATTGGTGAATTTGATGAGGACAATTATCTTAAAATAACAGATCGTAAAAAGGATATAATTGTTTCTCTAGGAGGCGATAATATAGCACCATCTAAGATTGAAAATCTATTAACTTTATCTCCTGAAATAGAACAAGCCTGTGTCTTTGGTGAACAAAAGAATTATATTGCAGCATTATTAGTATTAAGCTCAGAGAGTAAATGTAGTGATGAAGATATCCAAAGATACATTGATGAAGTAAATAAAGACTTAACTCAACCAGAAAAAATAAAAAAGTTTATCTTAATTGATGGGCCTTTTAGTATTGAAAATAACCTAATGACTCCGACAATGAAAGTTAGGAGACATGAAGTACAAAAAAAATATCAAAATCAAATTGATCAATTATTTTAATGCAATTATTTGCAGCTATAGATTTTGAAACTGCCACTAGTGAGAGAACATCAGCATGCGCTATTGGATATGTTATATTTAATAAAACCAAAATTATAAAAAAAGTCTCCCATTTAATAAGACCACCTAAACCTGAAGTTCATTTTACAGATATTCATGGTTTAACATGGGATATGTTAAAGAAAGCTAAAACATTTGATAAAGTGTGGCGCCAAATTAAGATTGAATTATCAGCTGTTGATTATTTTTTTGCACATAATGCTCCTTTTGATCGATCTGTCCTGCATTCTTGTTGTTATTATTATAATATTGACCTACCTAAACAGGAATTTAAAGATACTGTTGCAATCGCAAGAAAATATTGGGAATTTGAAAACAATAAACTAAATACAGTATGTAAAAATTTAAGAATTCCTTTAAATCATCACGATGCATTATCAGATGCTAAAGGATGTGCTTTGATAGTTATTGAGGCTTTTAAAAAAGGTTATTTTATTTAATTTTATTACCTATAAAGCTCAAAGAAGAAAAAATAATTATTAAGGCAAGGCTCATATAGATTAAAGTGTTTATCGAATTTGTCTCATCCAATATCAAACCGTATAAGAAAGGGGAAGCTGCTGAGGCCAAAACACCAAAAAATGTTAAAAGGGCCCTTATTGCCCCTAGATTTTTGACTCCATACATTTCTGCCCACAAAGAATTAGACATATTTTCAGTAAAGCCATTTGATAATCCAAGACCTGCCATGTAAAGATATAACACAAATATATGATTTGAAAATAACATCACAATAAATATTAAAGCCATGGGAATTAAGTGAAATGTGATTACTCTCCTACCAGAAAATTTATCTACTAACAAACCAGAAACTAATGAGCCACCAATTCCAAAGATTGCATAAA
>CABZBG010000020.1:0-9589 GCA_902523865.1 uncultured Alphaproteobacteria bacterium | reverse complement strand
TTTCTCGAAGATCACTTTGTTAATCATTATTGCACCATGTATCTTGATACTTCTATTGATCAGAAAATCTTCACCAGTGACCTCAATATTTTAATCAATCAATTGACTAAATAAATTACTAACAACTTTTTTGATTAATGCATAACTTCTATCAAAGCCCGATCAATAATTATGATAATGATAACTTATGGGATGGTGGAACGGGAAAGAGGACTTAATTCAAAATAGTGAAATCCCTTATAGTAAGTGTACAGAATGCGGGGATTACAAAGAGGTCTCAAAGAAATATATCAATAAAATCAACGATGAAATGATTACGATTTGTTACGATTGTAGTAAAAAGCGCTATATTGAGTCATTAATGGTGGTTTCAGCTATCGATGGAGTTGATGATTTTTGATGATTGTAGGTTAAGTAAAAAAATAAGATCACACATTTATATAATAAGACACCCACTGTGACCACTAAAGGGACAAAACCACTTTGAAAAGACATCAAGCAAACAAAGAGTAAAACGCTCACAGAGGCTTTGTTAAAAATACAAGTATAGATAATCTTGAGCGATAATTTTGGAAGCAATAAAAACCTTTTCTGGAGGGAGCTCATCATAGCTACTCCAACCGATATATTTAAGGGAGCCATCTAGACCAACTAGCTGGCGGATTTCATCTAAAGATCGAAGTGGGGGACCCTCAAAAGTAAGACTTAGAAGGTCTGTATGCTTTTCATTACCTTCTACGTGCAGACTTACTACTTGCCACTGATCTTGACTGCGATAGGGAAAGATATAAATATTAGATTGTGGTTCTACACTGATTGTTTGAGCATAACTGTGTATCTGGTGATCAATAGTTTCTTTAAATAATTGTTTCATGTCATTATCTAAACTACCAAGCACAAAAATTGCTGTAGGTTTATTTTCTGCCTTCATGGGTAAGGACCAACTCATGAATAAGAATAAACATAATAATTTTTTGATCATGTCCACCCCTGGCAAGTATCAAGGGCACTGACAAGAGCAGAACTAAGCCCATTTGCTTTCATTTGTATTTCCTGTTTTTCAAATCGATTGAGAGGGTCGTTGATTGAAAATGAAATTTGTCCTCTTTTAGACAACAAATCTTCAAGCTTGGAGAAGTGATGTTTGTAAAAACTCATTAGCTCCCACCGAACATATCCATCCGCGTTTAATCGACTGGCATCCTCACCGTCGTATGTCTGCCCTGAGAGATACCAATCGAAAGTCTCACCACTCATGACGTCAAAATCCTGGGGTTCAAATTCGCGGTTAGTGTAAACTAACCGAGCATCACAACTTAAGTTTGGATCGACGATAAAAATAATCATTCGTTCACTGTTCTCCAAGCTAAAGACCAAATCGAGGTTTTCTTCTTTGGCCTCCATATGTATCCAGTTATCAAACTCATGGTGAATGGAGTTACTCTCAGCCTTTAACGTACAATTAGTTAAAAAAGTACTGATAAATAATAATAATAGAACCCTCATTACTTTTTTTCTCCTGGCTTGAAATGGCTCATTAGGAACTGCTGAGGAAAGGGGACCTTTAAATAAGAGGCGTACTGCCTGGTAAAGAAGTAGTTCAAAGGATACTGAATAAATTCCAGATTACCATTTTCAAGAGCATCAAGGGTGCTACGAGAGTAATTCAAATGCTGCATTACATCCTCAACTGAAATATTGTTCTCTAGCCTGATTTGAGCAAGGCAGCGCAAATACTCCTCGATATTACTTAGGGATTGGGGTTCAAATTTTTTATCGGAGGAGGATCCTCCAGTTAAAGTAGGGGTAATATAATTAGACTTCATATCCTCATAATGAGAAAAAGCATTTTTTAAAATAGTCCAAAGCTTTTTTACTTTTGGACAGAGATTATTGATTACCCCCTTATCATAAATTGCTATAGTGGGGTATGTCGAAAACTAAAGAAATTATCACCATCGAACACACCCTTAAAGATGTCCTAAAAAATCTCAGTGATCTAGACATCCAAGAGATTACCGGTAAGTCCAAATCATATATCTACAAGTGTGCCGATCCTGATGACCATGAAAGGAACATTCAATTTAGAACTGTCATTCTCTTAGAGCATGCCATGCAAAAAATTTATCAAAAAACTCCTTTTAGCAATTTCCTGAAAGATTATCTGGCAACGGCGCAACCTGAAAAACCTGCAAGCGAAAGCGAGGTGCAATCAGAGATATTGGCGATCGGAGGTAGGCTGGGGGATTTAATGGACGCGGTGCGTGAGTCGATGGATGAGAAGAGCTCGGGGGGAGCAAAAATAGTCCCTCACGAAAAAGAGAAAATCTATCAAGACATCCAAAAATTAGATGATCAGTTGAGTAAAATTAAGAGTGTGCTAAAATCACTTTAGCTTGTTACTAAGGGGGATTTTTGTAGGGGTCTGGGTTTTCTTCTCCAGCGTGAGTTGGGGAGCGGAGATTTGTGAGCGACTCTTAAAAAAAGACTTCAGAGAAACATCTAACATCCGCTTAGCTTATAACGACAGTGGTGTGGTTCTTGAGCAAAATCAACCAATTATCAACAAAAAACGCTTCGGTTCCTATGCTTTTACTACCCCTCTTGAGGTCGGAGATCGTATTTTGGCAGTTGATCAAAAACCAGTCGCCTCTGATGACACCGATGCTCATCTCTACCTGTCCAATTTATTAGAGACTTCAGCAATGAGAGACCTCACATTAACTGTTCAACACCAAGACGGGGAGGAAGAGATCATCGACCTGAAACGTATTCCTTATTTAGGCCACCCCATAGTTGAAGCAAACATAATCTTAAATGATTTTGAGATAACCCAGCAAAGCAGCAAGTCAAATTTAAATTTAGAAGTTTACTTGCAGTGGCAAAATGAAGATTTAATACATAATTTCTTTAATTTAACAGATCTAGATAAATCACCCATTAAATGTATTTATAGAAAGTCAGCCGAACTTGAAAATATTTTACAAAAAATTTGGTATCCCACATTTGAAACGACACAAACAGGATCTTTTATAAACGATGTAACCTTTAAAAGCTTACTGATTACAAATGATCAATCTGTTCCATTTAACTTTATCCTAAAACAGCAAATCAATTATCAGGTAACTAATTCCTCAGACTTTAGAAAATTCCCTTTTGATGATATTTCCACATCGGCAGATTTTATATTTCAGGATATTGATCTTAATACCTCCCCACGTTACAACCCAGAGGTTACTATGATCCAAGGTAATGATATTTTGTATGAATGGAAAATTAATGACCATCGTCTAAACTGCTGCGACACTCAACTTTACGGGCAAGGAGTACTCCAGACACTCGACTACAGTTTTGATCTTAACCGTAAATCTTTTTATTACGTCTTGAAGATTATTCTCCCTGTGATTTTTCTGGTCTATTTATCCTTTAGTGTATTTTTCATTCGAGCAAGAGAGCTCGAGTCAAAGCTGGCAGTTTCAATGGGAAGCTTGTTAACACTTGTTGCCTATAACTTTGTTTTTGGGGATGATGTCCCAAAATTAAACTATATTACAGTTTTAGATGCTTGGATTTTGCTCTCATACCTGTTTGCTGGCTTATCTACTATGATTACCATATGGAGTTACTGGGACTATCACAGGGACCAGCAAACTGGTCTCTACAATACAATTGATAGGACACTTCGATGGTTCGTTCCAATAACCTATCACCTTCTAATGGCCATTTTATGGTGGGGGATCACAAATAATTGGAATATGCCCGGGACAAGTATTGCTGTCTAAAATTAATTAATTTCTCCCCAATCTTTATTTCTAAAATTTAATACTTTAGTCTTCAGTGCAAAGACCTCTCTCTTCCTTTCTGTTTTCTAGTTACTCCTTCTCTAAGTCATTTCCTACCAAGGGTTTATATGACAAACACAAAAAATGGAGAGGAAGTATTGAGGTGGTTTTTTCATGGTTCCTTTCTGTGCTGCGGCTTGTTTCATCCTCCAAATACGCCGTAGTACAAAGAGGAAAATATTTGATATTAATATTTACCTCTTCTTTTTTTATTTCCACAACTTCAGCGATGACCTTAGAGAAATTTCATGGCTGGAATATTCAATTACTAGAAGAGGAAATGATCGCAATCGAACGCAGTGGAGATATCGAGGACTCAGAAAATATCATCTTTGTGATGACTAAAAATAACTGTGACCGCGTTCTCCAATTTTTTGAATTATTTACACTTTCAACTCACCCGGATCTCACAAAACTAATCGATCAAGAAATTGAGCTCCAGGAAAATGGCCATACCACGGCGGGGATAGTTATGGAAATATACCCCTACAAAAATGGACATATGATTTTAATAGGGATGGGGTCCTATGGGCATGAAACCATCAAAGAATATTATACTTTTCATAAACGCTCGCGTTTAACAGTCACTGATGTTCCCGTAGAGGAGCCAGTTGCCTTGAGAACATTTATAGACTTACCAACAATTCAGTGGGCCATGCCACAAATAGAAGAAGCCATGGACAGAGCGCACAAGCACTGCAAAAAAATACCTGATCCCATTATGGCCAATCTCAATTATTCCCAGAAAGGACTAAAATCATGACTTTTTTACATTTCCTTGCAGCAGTCTTATTCTTGTATGTCGCTGATGAGCAAAACCACAGTCAGCTTCATTTTGGTAAGAAATGCTTTCAAAATGAAAATGGCGATATTATCTTCTCACACATCTGGGTAACGCGCCCTTTTGATAAACTACCCGCCAACAAAGAGCAGTGCACGATACCTAAAGAACCCGAGCCCCCGGTGCTTCCTAAATATGGAAAATAACGACTTTCATGCAGAATTTAACCTATGCGGCCTTAGCTTAAATGGAAAAGCGTCCCAGACTGAGATTTCTTGCGGGGAGGGAAGATGCAGGTTCGATTCCTGATCCGGCTGCACCAAAAAAATATAAAAAGCATTTTTATTTGATTTAACAGGTCTTTTGCTTATTATCCCTTTCTTACTGTAATGGATAAATTTAATAAAGTAGTTGTGATCGGAGCTGGAACGATGGGCTCAGGAATTGCTGCTCACTTAGCAAATTCCAATCGACAAGTAGTTTTACTTGATCTCAAAGGCAAAGATAAGCCTAACCAAATTTCTGAAAATGCCATTGATATTATCAAAAAGTCAGACCCTCCACTTTTAGTAGAGCGGTCTCGTCTGGAACATATTAAGCCTGGTAACCTCGAAGATGACTTTGATGAAATCAAAGATGCAGACTGGGTAATTGAGGCAGTTGTTGAGCGGATAGACATCAAGCATAAGCTTTACTCTCAAATTGATAAAGTTCGTAGCCCCAACTCCATCATTTCATCTAACACCTCTACCATTCCTCTTTCAATTTTGACTCAAGAAATGACAGATTCCATGAAGGCTGATTTTTGTATTACCCATTTCTTCAATCCTGTTCGATTTATGAGATTATTAGAGATTGTTGAAACACCAACCATGAACAAAGATAAGATGAGCGACCTTCGTGACTTTTGTCAAAATGAATTGGGTAAAGGAATTGTAAACTGCAACGACACTCCAGGGTTTATTGGAAATCGTATTGGCGTGTATGCGATGCAGGTCGCAATGTACGAAGCTTTGGAGCGAGGTCTTCCAGTAGAAATCGCAGATGCATTATTTGGCCGGCCTTTAGGAATTCCTAAAACAGGTGTGTTTGGATTGTACGACCTCATTGGAATTGATTTGATGAAAGATGTGCTCGCAAGCTTTAAAAAAGAATTACAAGAAAATGATCCCTTTATGGATGTGGTCGCACCTCATCCTTTAGTCGAGAAATTGCTAGAAAAAGGTTTTAATGGAAATAAGGGTCCTGGTGGTTTTTATCAAACCACAATCGTTGACGATGATGAAATCGTCAAGGCGATGAACACCTCAGATATGAGTTATTATGATTTCGATAAAGTCGATTTAGAAATTGCTCGAAGAGTTGAGAAAGAGGGGATTAAAGCCCTTCTTGATGACGATAGTGAATACGGCCGATATGCTTTTGCAGTACTCGCCAAAATCATTAATTACAGCGCTTTTTGCATCCCTGAAGTCTCATCAAATGTGACAGACATCGATGATGCACTTCGTATGGGATTTAATTGGAATGAAGGGCCATTTGAATTATTGAATGAGTACGGGCTCACCAAATTTGTTCAACGACTTCAGGATGAAAAACAAGAAGTCCCCGAATTATTAAAAACCATGATTGGACTAAAACAAGAGCCTTACGATACCACCTCCTCACGAGCCTATGATCATGAGGCAGGTATGAAGTTTATCTCTCGAGGAGAAGATGTACGCCGACTCGGTGATCACAAAAAATACGCTAATCATTTATCTAGAAATTTTGCAGCTACTATATGGCAGTTTACCGACGAGCCGCGTGAACAAAAAATACTGTGTTGTGAATTCCACACCAAGGCTAACGCTCTGAATGCAGATGCGATGAAAATATTAGAGGAGTCAGTCGATCGCCTTGAACAAGATAATTATCAAGGTCTTGTCGTCTATAATGAGGCAATGAATTTCTCCGCTGGTGCTGATTTAAATACCATGATTGGTCTAGCAGACGTGAAAGACTGGAAAGGGATTGATAAATACTTATCGGATTTTCAATCTGCATGTAAAAAAATGAAATATGCAACCAAGCCCACAGTCAGTGCTGTTGCAGGATTAGCTATTGGAGGAGGTTTTGAAGTGGCATGCCAAACTTCTAAAATGGTCGCTCACATGAATAGTACGCTGGGCCTAGTTGAGACAGGTGTAGGTCTGGTACCAGGCGGGGGTGGATGTAAAGAACTGTTATGGCGATGGGTGCAAGACGACAAATATACAAGCGATCACGATCAAGCAGCGCTTCAAGTATTTGATATTATAGGGTACGGGCTGATGGCACACTCTCCACTTCAAGCCAAAAAACACAAATTTTTCTTAGACAGTGATATTTTTGTTTTGAACCGAGATAATCTTTTAGTCGAAGCGTTCAAACAAGTATCTACTCTAAAAGAGGGTTACTCCGCTCCAGAAAAGCCAAAGTTCGTCCTTAGTGGCCCTGAAGTAAAAGAGAAAATGCACCAAGTTTTGCTAGGTTTGGAGCAAAAAAACATTATTTTTGGCTACGATGTGGATATTGGCCTGCATTTAGCGGACGTCCTTAGTGGTGGAGACACAACCAAATCAAACGAATTGAGTGAAGCGGACTTATATAATTTAGAGCGACAGTCTTTGATAAATTTAATACAATCCAATAAGACGAGGGATAGGATCCATGCAATGTTGTCTACAGGGAGAAGACTAAAAAATTAATGAGTAATTTTGAACAAGGAATGCATAAAAATGATGCAAACTTTGTTCCTTTAACTCCCATCAGTTTCCTTGACCGTATCAAAGACGTCTATCCCGACTACGAAGCTTTAGTATACAAAGACAGAAAATATTCTTGGAGACAGGTTTATGACCGATGTACTCGATTTGCGAGCGCTTTAACAAAAGTAGGAATTGGTAAGGGTGATGTTGTCTCTATCATGGCAGCCAATACACCTGAAATGTTCGAAGCACACTATTCTGTCCCTATGACAGGGGGTGTTGTTAATACAATCAATACTCGCCTCGATACCAGAACTGTAGCTTACATCCTAGATCATAGTGACTGTAAAGTTTTTATTGTGGACCGACAGTTTCACAATGTAGTTATTGAAGCCTTAGCACAAGTTGACCGAGAGATCACGGTCATTGACATTGATGACAAACAAGCGGGTCTTGGAGATATACCTGCAATAGGTAAATTAGAATATGAGAGTTTCTTAGAAACGGGTGACGAAGGATTTGAATGGATTAGACCAGATGATGAGTGGCAAGCAATTTCACTGAGCTATACTTCGGGCACAACAGGAAATCCTAAAGGTGTCGTTTATCATCATCGAGGATCTTATTTAATGTCGATGGGAAGTATTAGCGCCTGGAACATGCCTAACCGCCTGACGTACCTATATACCGTTCCTATGTTTCACTGTAACGGCTGGGGGTATCCGTGGACTCTGGCTATGCTGCACGCACGTGTGATTTTTATTAGAAATATTGTCGTTAAAGAAATCTTTGAATTAATCGACGAATATGATGTAACACATTTTGGAGGAGCTCCGATTGTTTTAAATATGATCGCCAACGCTCCAGCTGAAGATCAAAAAGCATTGAAAAATAAGGTTTATGTCATGACTGCGGGAGCCCCACCGCCCAGTTCAATTCTCCAAAAAATGGAGTCCTTGGGCTTTGAGGTTATGCATGTTTACGGGCTAACAGAAACTTATGGCCACGTTGTTCACTGTGCTTGGAATAAGGACTGGAATAGTTTAGCGGAAGATAAGCGCTCTGAGTTAAAAGCTTATCAAGGAGTTCGCTATCCACACACCGAAATGGTATCGGTTATGAATCCCGATACACTCGAACCCGTTCCCTCTGATGGAGAAACCATGGGTGAGATTATGATCCGAGGAAACACTGTGATGATGGGATATTATAAAAATGAAGAGGCCTCCAAAGAGTCTATGAAAAGTGGATGGTTTCACTCAGGAGACTTAGCAGTAATGCACCCTAGTGGATATATCCAAGTTAAAGATCGATCAAAGGATATCATTATTAGTGGGGGTGAAAATATCTCCTCAGTAGAAATCGAAAATATTATTACAAGGCATCCTGCCGTATCACTGGCAGCTGTTGTCGCGAGACCTGATGAAAAGTGGGGGGAGACACCCTGTGCCTTTATAGAATTGGCCGATGGTCAAACAGTTGAGGAAGATGAGCTGAAGAAATTTTGTCGTGAGCATTTAGCAGGTTTTAAAATGCCCAAAACTTTTGTATTCCAAGTCTTACCAAAAACGTCAACGGGTAAAATTCAAAAGTACGAACTAAGAGAAACAGTCAAAAAACTTTAATTAACTTTTTTATTTTTATCTTCAGTATTGATAACTTTGATAGCTTTCAGCTTTTTGTAACACATATAGCAGACAAGATTGTGATGACTTTTAATTAGGTTTTGTACTTTCTTTGGGGCTGTTCGAATTTCAGACTCAATGTAGACGCTATCCATGACGGATAATTCTCCCTCGCAGTATTTACACTTTTCTGCCATCTCTAGTATTTTAAATTTTTCTTGATTTTGTTCCAATACTGAAAAAATCTTTTTGCGGGATGAAGATAATTATCCTTTAACAAGAAGTAATCGGGCAATTGCTCCACGTCATAGGCATCACCGAGCTTTTGAAATAACTCTTGGTACACTGGCCTAAAAGTAGCTTTGGTTGTGATTTTTGAAATAGGATTTTGACTATGAATTTCTTGCAATATTTCATATGTGTTTCCTTGATATATCTTAGCTCCTGCCTCTTTGGCCAAAAAGTATCTATTTTCAATGATTTTTTCACTGAGTTCGTAGCCTTCGCTCAAGGTATTGTCAAAGATGTATACAGGATTTCCCTCCATACCTAGAGGCACTCTCATGAACTCATCATATAAATAAATAAGGTTCATAAGTTAGGAAAGAGCCT
>CABZBG010000019.1:0-10389 GCA_902523865.1 uncultured Alphaproteobacteria bacterium | reverse complement strand
AAAGATAAAATTTTTCAGAATCTCCATGGATTTGATGAGCCTTTTTTAGAAGGTGCGTTGAAAAGAGGGTCGTGGTCAAACACTAAAGAAATTTTATCAAAAGATCAAAACGATGTAATTGAAATGGTTAAATCTAGTCAGTTAAGAGGAAGAGGTGGTGCTGGTTTTTCAACAGGTCTCAAATGGTCTTTTATGCCAAAAAATACCGGTAAACAACATTATCTTGTTGTGAACGCTGATGAGTCAGAACCAGGAACTTGTAAAGATAGAGAAATTATCAGAAATGATCCACACACTCTCATAGAGGGCTGTCTTATAGCATCATACGCTATTCAAGCTACAAAATGTTATATTTACATAAGAGGTGAGTATTATTTTGAGTATATTCAATTAGAAAAAGCAATAGCTGAGGCTTATGATAAGGGATTATTGGGAAAAAATGCATGTGGAAGTAATTTTGACTTTGATCTTTATGTACATAGGGGTGCCGGAGCATATATTTGCGGAGAAGAAACTGCGTTACTTGAAAGTTTAGAAGGAAAAAAGGGTCAACCTAGATTAAAACCACCTTTTCCAGCAGGCGTTGGTTTGTATGGGATGCCAACGACTATTAATAATGTAGAGTCTATCGCAGTAGTCCCAACCATATTAAGGAGAGGCTCTGATTGGTTCAAAAAAATAGGTACTGAAAATAACACTGGTACTAAAGTTTTTTGTATATCAGGAAATGTAAACAAACCTTGCACTATCGAGGAAGAAATGGGCATCCCTCTCCAAGAATTAATTGAAAAACATTGTGAAGGAGTAGAGGGGGGTTGGGATAATTTAAAAGCTATTATTCCAGGTGGTTCAAGCACACCAATGTTGCCTAAGACAGTATGTGAGACTGTTAAAATGAATTTTGATGATTTAAAAGCCTATGGATCTGGTTTAGGAACTGCTGGGGTAATAGTTGTAAATAAAAATAATGATATATCAGAAGTCATTGAGAGATTTGCACACTTTTACAAACATGAAAGCTGTGGTCAATGCACTCCTTGCAGAGAAGGAACAGGTTGGATGTTTAGGATGATGCAAAAGTTAGTCAGAGGGGAGATATCTCCTGAACAAATAGAACTTTTAGAAAATGTTACAAAACAAGTTGAAGGACATACCATCTGCGCTTTGGGGGATGCTGCTGCTTGGCCAATTCAAGGATTAATAAAAAATTTTAAATCTGAATTAATTGAAAAATATAATAAAAGAAATTTAAAAGCATCATGAGCGAAAACTCCCTCATAAAAATAAAAATTAACAATAAAGATTTAAAAGTAGATAAAAATTTAACGGTAATGCAAGCTTGTGAAATAGCAGGTGAGGAAATCCCAAGGTTTTGTTATCACGACAAATTATCTATAGCAGGAAATTGTAGAATGTGTTTGGTAGAAATTGAAAAAGCACCTAAGCTTGTTTCTTCATGCACTATGCCCTTAATGGAGGGTATGTCAATAATTACAAACTCAGAGAAAGTTAATGCTGGTAGAAAAGGTGTTATGGAATTCTTATTAATTAATCATCCTTTAGATTGTCCAATCTGTGATCAAGGTGGTGAGTGTGATTTACAAGACCAAGCTATGTACTATGGATTTGATAAATCAAGGTATAGCGAAAATAAAAGAGCTGTTGATAACAAAAATATGGGACCACTTGTTAACACAATAATGACTCGATGTATCCATTGTACTAGGTGTGTGAGATTTGCAACTGAAGTTGCTGGTGTCCCTGAACTAGGTATGCTAGGTAGGGGTGAAAACGCAGAAATAACTACATATCTTGAAAACTCAATAACATCTGAGCTATCGGGTAATGTCATTGACTTGTGTCCTGTAGGTGCTTTAACAAGCAAACCTTATCAATTTAAGGCGCGCCCGTGGGAGCTAAAAAGAACTGACTCAATTGATATTTTTGACAGCGTTGGTTCTAATATAAGAATTGATAGTAGAGCTGAGGAAATTCTAAGAGTAACACCAAGAACAAATGAGGATATTAATGAGGAATGGATATCTGATAAAGTAAGATTTAATTATGACGGTTATTACCAACAAAGAATTGATACACCTTACATAAAAAAAAACCAAAAACTTGAAATTTCTAACTGGGAAGAGTCTCTAAAAATTTTAATTAGTAAATTAAAAAACTCTAAACCATTGGCTTTAATTGGAGAATTAGTAGATGTCGAGACAGGCTACGCTGTAAAAAAATTTATGTCAAACTTTGGTGATAATAATGTTGAGTGCCGAACAGATAATCAATTTGTTCATGAAAGTCTGAATAGCTTTCGTTTTAACACACCAATAAATAAAATAGAAGATGCAGATTTAATTTTACTAATAGGAGCAAATCCTAAAATAGAAACACCCATAATTAACCATAAAATATTTAAAGCTTTTAATAATGGTTCAGAAATATTTAATATTGGTGAAGATATATTGCTAAATTATGACACTAAATATCTTGGTAAACAATTAGATGCATTGAATAATGAGAAGTTTGTTAAATCTATTAAAAAATCAAAAAACCCATTAATAATAGTTGGTTCTGCTTTTTTAAATAGTATAAGAAATATTAATACTTTTAAATCAATCGTATCATTTTCACAAAAATATAAGGTTATTACAGAAACTAAAAATAATTTAAATTTTTTAAACCCTTTCTCATCAAGAGTTGGTCAGTTATTTATTGGGAATACTTCTCAAGAATATTGCGAACCCTTTACAAAATTAACAAATCAAAATTTTAACACTGTTTTGTCTTTTGGCTCCGAAAAGATTGTTGACTCCTCTTTTGATAATTGTTTTAAAGTTTATTTTGGTCATCATGGTGATGAAGGTGCTATGAAATCTGATATAGTTTTGCCTACACCCCTTTTTACAGAAAAAAATGGAATATTTTTAAATATTGAGGGTCGGCCTCAAGAGGCAAAAAAATGCCATAATCCCATTGGAGGATCTAAAGAGGAATGGGCCATCATCAAAAAAATGTCAGAGGAATTGTTATTTGAATTTAAACCAAACACCTTTGATCAATTGAGGAAAGAATTGTCTAGTGAATATCCGAAGTTATTCGATTTTAATGAAATCATTCAGGAGGACTCAAATCTCCCAATAGCTGAAAATATTTTATTTGAAGATTGTAAAATTACTTACCCATTTGAAAATTTCTACATGTCGGACATTGTCTCAAAAAATTCAGTGACAATGGCCAAATGTGTTGATGAAATAATGACGAAGCCACTCTTGGAGAAATCTGCGTAATGAGCCCTATATCATTGGAAATCACATTAGGTGTACTAAAGATATTCAGCTTTGTAGTTCCTGTCTTGGTATCAGTTGCTTTACTTGTTTACTTAGAGAGAAAAGTTCTTGGAGCTGTGCAGTTGAGAAAAGGCCCTAATGTTGTGGGACCTTTTGGAATTTTACAAAGTTTTGCCGATGTTTTGAAACTCTTAACTAAAGAAAACTTACTTCCCTCTAGTTCTAATAAATTTCTATTTATGTTTGCCCCTATGCTCACATTAATTTTAAGTCTTATTGCATGGGCTGTAATTCCAATTAGTTCAACCTATGTAATTGCTAATTTAAATATAGGCATTTTGTATTTATTTGCTGTGTCATCATTTGGTGTCTACGGAGTAATTATTGCCGGTTGGGCAAGTAATTCAAAATATCCTTTTCTTGGAGCTTTAAGATCAGCTGCTCAAATGATTTCTTACGAGGTCTCAATAGGTTTTGTAATTATAACAGTTTTAATATGTGTAGGTTCTTTGAACCTAATAGATATTGTAGAGAGTCAAAAAAATATTTGGTTTGCTATACCACTCTTTCCAATGTTTATAATATTTATAATTTCTGCACTAGCAGAAACAAACAGACTTCCATTCGACTTACCTGAGGACGAGGCTACCTTGGTAGCAGGTTTCTTTACTGAATATTCATCAATTTCTTTTGGATTATTCTTTTTAGCTGAATATGCAAATATGATATTGATGAGTTCTCTGACTGTTATTTTATTTCTAGGTGGTTGGTATCCTCCAATAGATATTTTTCCACTAAATTTAATACCTGGATTAGTTTGGTTTGTTTTAAAAGTATTTCTAATATTATTTATTTTTTTATGGGTAAGAGCCACTTTCCCAAGGTATAGATATGATCAACTTATGCGATTAGGATGGAAGATATTCTTACCCTTTACACTAGTTTGGGTTGTAATCACATCTGCTTTCTTATTTTATTTTGACATGTTGCCAAATTAACCATGACAGTATTAATTAAATATATAAAGTCTTTTACTTTATTTGAATTAGTGAAAGGGTTAAAGCTAACTCTAAGTTATTTTTTTAAACCCAAAGTAACCTTGAACTATCCAAATCAAAAAGGTCCAATTAGCCCACGTTTTAGAGGTGAGCATGCTCTTAGAAGATATCCAAACGGTGAAGAAAGATGTATTGCATGTAAGTTATGCGAAGCTGTTTGTCCTGCACAAGCAATCACAATTGAAGCAGAGCCAAAGCCAGATGGAAGTAGGAGAACCAGTCGATATGATATTGATATGACAAAGTGCATATACTGTGGATTGTGCGAGGAAGCTTGTCCAGTTGATGCTATAGTAGAAGGACCAAATTTTGAATATGCAACTGAAACAAGAGAAGAATTACTATATGACAAAGAAAAACTTTTAAGAAATGGAGATATATGGGAAAAACAAATTAGCGAAAATCTAAAAAGAGACTCTAAATACAGATAATGTTTCTTGTAGGCTCTTTTTTTTTGTTTTCAGCGTTCCTCGTTACGACATGTATATTTGTAATTTTTTCAAAAAATCCGGTTAACTCTGTACTATTTCTCGTTCTAGCTTTTTTAAACTCTACTTTTTTATTTATACTTATCGGAGCAGAATTCGTAGGCATTATCCTGGCAATAGTTTACATAGGAGCTGTTGCAATACTTTTTCTATTTGTGGTAATGATGCTTGATATACAAAAAGTTACTTTAATGCTGAACATTAAAAAATATGTTCCTATTACTGTTGTATTTGCAAGTATAATTCTAGCAGAAATTATTTATCTCACAGTTTACAAAACTACTAAAGTAAACCCTGATATAATTATAAAACATGAGAATAATACTGAACAGATAGGTGACGTTCTCTATACAACATATTTTATTGATTTTCAATTAAGTGGAATAGTTTTATTACTTGCAATGATAGGAGCAATAGTACTTACCCATGTATACAGACCCTCAATTAAAAGACAAAATATAGATAAACAAAATACAACATCATCAACAAATAGAGTACAGTTAGTAAAAATAAAATCTGGTCAAGGAATTAAAAATGATTAGTTTGTCATACAATCATTTTTTTATTCTCTCCATTGTAATTTTTATAATTGGCTGTTTTGGTCTTTTTTTAAATAGAAGAAATATGATTTTAATTTTAATGTGTATTGAAATTATATTATTAGCGGCAAATATTAATTTTGTATCCGCTTCAGTTTTCTTGAATGATATAAATGGACAAGTATTCTCAATTTTTATTTTAACAATCGCTGCTGCTGAGGCAGCTATTGGTTTAGCTATACTGGTTATATATTTTAGGAATAAGGGAGAGATCGATATAACCCAAATCAATCAATTAAGAGACTGATGTTTAGCTACAAATTACTTTTCTTTCTTCCATTAATTTCAACAATTTTTACATATCCTTTTGGGGTTCTTTTGGGTGATAAAACAGCTCAATATTTTTCATCCGCGCTTATATCTATTGCAGCTATTTTAAGCTGGTTTTTGTTTATTAGTTTTTCAATGTCTCCCTCTCAAGAAATTATAATTCCTGTATTAGAGTGGTTTTTTGTTTCGGGACAGTTTTTTAATTGGGGAATTTCAGTTAACTCTTTAACGCTTTTGATGTTAACACTTGTTCTTACTGTATCAGCTTTAGTCCATATTTATTCAATTGAATACATGGCACATGACAATTCAAAAGTAAGATTTATGACTTACCTAAGTTTATTTACATTTTGTATGGTAGCTTTAGTTGTAAGCGATAATTTAATTCAATTATTTTTTGGATGGGAGGGGGTTGGATTAGCCTCTTATCTACTGATAGGTTTTTGGCACCACAAGAAATCTGCAAATTTAGCAGCTATGAAAGCTTTTTTAGTAAATAGGGTTGCAGATTTTGGCTTTCTTATTGGTATCGCAACTCTTTATATATTTTTAGATACATTATCCATTAACGAAATAATTGCAGGTAAAGAACAATTATTAAATTACGATATTAATTTTTTAGGTTTTAGTATAAATGCACTCGTTTTTTCATGTTTTTTTCTTTTCATAGGTGCAATGGGAAAATCCGCTCAATTCGGTTTTCATACTTGGTTACCTGATGCTATGGAAGGACCAACTCCTGTTTCAGCCTTAATTCATGCAGCTACCATGGTAACGGCTGGCGTCTTTTTGACTGTTAGATTTTCAGAACTAATGGTCATGTCTGATTTTATTATGACTTTTGTTCTCATTATAGGACTACTTACAGCATTCTTTGCAGCATCAGTTGGTTTTTTCCAAAAAGATATAAAAAAGGTAATTGCATACTCTACTTGTAGTCAATTAGGTTTCATGTTTGTAGCTTGTGGACTAGGCGCATTCAACATTGCCATATTTCATTTAATAACACATGGTTATTTTAAAGCCTTACTCTTTTTATCATCAGGGTCAGTTATTCATGGTGTTCATGATGAACAAGATATGGATAAAATGGGCAATCTTTTCTCAAAGATGAAAATAACAGCAGTGATGATGTGGATAGGCACTCTTGCTATAATTGGTTTTCCATATTCCTCTGGTTATTTTTCAAAAGATTTAATTTTAAGTTCATCTTTTAATTTGAATAATTTTGGTCCTTTAGTTTATTTTATTCTAGCAATAGTTTCTGCAATGACTGCTTTTTACTCATTCAGACTAATATTTAAGGTGTTTCATGGTGAATATAACGGAACTTACGATTATGAAAAAATTCATGAATCAGGACCATTTATGTTGGCTCCTTTATTACTTTTATCAATAGGAGCAATCTTTGTAGGCTACTTCCTAAATGATTTACTCGCTGGATATAATTCAAAAAATTTTTGGAATGGAATAATTTTTTTAGACCAAGATAAAAATTATTACTCTTCTTTCTTTCCAATATTATCTAAATCCTTAGTTGCTTTAGGAGTTGCTTTTGCAGTTTATTACTATGGATTTAATTTAAATAAACTAGCTGACTTGAAAAAAAGGTTTTACTCAATTTACAATTTTATTTTGAACAAATGGTACTTTGATGAATTATATAATAAGATTTTTGTTCTACCTTTGTATAATTTAGGAAAATTTTTATGGACCAGAATAGACCAAGGTATTATTGATAAATACCTCCCTAATGGAAGTGCATCTATAGTATCTACAATTTCAAAAGCGTTTAAAAGAATTCAAACAGGATATATCTTTGATTATACATTTATTATAATCTCAGGTTTCACACTTTTTATAAGTATCATTTTTTATATATCTATCACATAAAATGAGCTTCCCAATATTATCACTATTAATCTTAACTCCTATCATAGGAGCATTAACACTATCATTATCAAGCAGTTCTCAACTAAAAAATAAAACTATTTTTTTGTCTGGTTTATGGATCACTACAGGTGAATTCCTTCTAAGTTTACTTTTACCAATATTTTACGATAAAACTAAAAATGGTTATCAATTTACAGAGTATCATACATGGTTCGATAAGTTTGACATTAATTACTATGTTGGTGTAGACGGTGTATCTATTCCATTGATACTTTTAACTACTTTTCTAGTTCCTATTTGTTTGCTGTGCTCTTTAAATTCAATCCAAAATAGAGCTAAAGAATTTGTAATTTATTTTCTTTTACTTGAAAGTTTTATTATTGGAGTTTTTGTTAGTATTGATTTGGTAATTTTTTATGTTTTCTTTGAGGCAGTTTTAATTCCTATGTTTCTAATTATTGGAATTTGGGGAGGAGAAAATAGGATTTATGCCACTTTTAAATTTTTCCTTTATACGCTTGCAGGATCTGTTTTAATGCTTCTAGCTATTATATACATTATTTCTAAAGTTAAATCAGGTAATATTGAATTAATCTCAGATTTTACTTTTGATCAACAAATAGAATTAATTTTATTTTTATGTTTCTTTGCATCTTTTGCTGTAAAAGTTCCAATGTTTCCTTTTCATACGTGGTTACCTGATGCTCATGTTCAAGCTCCTACAAGTGGGTCTGTGATATTAGCTGGTGTGTTACTTAAGTTAGGAGCATATGGTTTTATAAGACTATCTTTGCCTTTCTTTGATTATGCATCAATATATTTTCAGCCAATGATTTTTGCACTAAGCTGTGTAGCAATTGTTTACACGTCAATTGTTGCTTTAAGACAATTAGATATGAAAAAAATGATTGCTTATTCCTCTGTGGCTCACATGGGTTTTGTTACAATAGGTATTTTTACTCTTACACAGGATGGTATAAATGGTGCGTATTTTCAAATGATAAGTCATGGCATAGTATCAGCCGCACTATTTTTAATAGTTGGAGTTGTTTACGAAAGACATCATACAAGAATGATTTCAGATTATAGTGGAGTCACGAATGTAATGCCTAAATATTCATTTTTTTTCATGATTTTTATGCTTTCGTCTGTAGGTTTGCCTGGAACTAGTGGTTTCGTTGGAGAGTTTTTAGTAATTATGTCTACTATAAGTGTAAGCGTGTACCTGACATTTTTCACAGCAATTGGGGTAATCTTAGGAGCGTCTTATATGCTTTTATTATATAAAAATGTTAATTTTGGAGACTTAAAGACTGATATAAAACAATTAGCAGACTTAACAAATATTGAAATTTTTTACTTTTCTTGTTTAGCCTTTCTCACAATGTTTTTAGGTGTATATCCTAAACTATTATTTGAAATGATTAACAAGAGTATTTCTATGAGTATTCTTTAATGATCAATTTTTATCAATTTATACCAGAAATTTTTATACTCGCTCTAATTTTATTAACATTATGTTTTGGGTTATTTAATAAGGATAGGTCTATTGCAATAAACGCTGTAGGTTTTTTTTTACTAACTCTAATACTTATAAATTTTGGAAAAGACTTTTATATTTCCACCGATCTTTCATTAAATACAATTAACTTATTTGTGTTATCAAAGATAATACTTTCAACTGGTTCTTTTGTTTTTATCTTACTCTCAAAGAGACCATTAAAAAATGAAAATTTGTATAGATATGAATATGTCCTATTCATATTATTTGCTATTCTTGGGTCTTTCGTTCTAATTTCAAGTGATAATTTTTTAACAGCCTTTATTGGGTTAGAACTTCAATCTTTATCATTATATTTAATGGCAGCCTTTAATACAAAAAATTTAAAATCAAATGAAGCGGGAATTAAATATTTTTCTCTTGGTGCTTTATCATCTGGTTTTCTTTTATTTGGTATCTCAATGATTTATTACGATACCAGTTCTTTTTATATGCAAAACCTTAATAATTTTACAACCATAAGTGAAATAGGCTTATCTTTAATACTCATTTCTTTATTTTTTAAGGTCTCTGCAGCTCCATTTCATATTTGGACACCAGATGTATATGAAGGATCACCGACTATATCCACACTTTTCTTTGCTAGTTTACCGAAGTTTGCCTCACTAATATTTTTATTTAGAGTTTATCAAGAACTTAACATTTCAGGCATTCAGTCTCTTGATTATATTTTCCAAATTGTATGCGCCATATCATTGCTTGTTGGGGTTTATGGAGCGATTACACAAAAAGTTATCAAAAGATTATTAGCCTTTAGCTCAATTAATCACATAGGTTTTATGCTACTTGGAATCATGTGTTATCAGTTTATGTCTGAGGGAACATTATTTTTCTATTTAATTATTTATTTAATTACTACTTTTGGGATTTTTGCTGTTCTACTTAATTTAAGAACTGTAGAGGGTGAATTCACAAAAATATCTCAACTTAATGGTTTAAGATTTACATCGAACTCTAAATCTATCAGTATGCTTGTGTTTTTCTTTTCGCTTGCGGGAATACCGCCTTTTGCTGGTTTTTTTGCAAAATTTTTTATTCTTTCAGCCTCTATAACTGATGGTTTTTTCTTTTTATCAATAGTTGCTGTTTTAAGTTCTGTAATTGCAGCATTTTATTATCTAACGATTATAAAAAATATGTTTTTCAATAAATCAGAAATAGAGTTATTAGATGACAACAATAAAATAGGTAAAGTAGTATTTATTAGTTTTGGATTAATAATAACTT
>CABZBG010000018.1:0-11527 GCA_902523865.1 uncultured Alphaproteobacteria bacterium | reverse complement strand
GTTTATGAGCTTTGCATGACTAAAGCTGATGTTTTAAATAATCTTTCAGAAATTAAAGTATGCAAAAGCTATAACTCAAAAAAATATGAAGATGTCAATTTTAGTGAAAGCGATATTTTGAAGTCATTATCTTTAGAAAATAGTGATTTTGAGACATTCTCAACTTGGGGTGAGATTAAAGATTTAAGCAACTTTCAAAAACTTCCGGACAATCTAAAAAAATATATCTCGTATATTGAGAATTATTTGAACATTCCCATTAAAATTATCTCACTGGGACCTGAAAGAAATCAGACAATTATCAGATAACTCAAGTTTCTGGTAAAAGTTTTTGGTCAGAGATTATTTTAATCTCATCTTGTAGTTTTTTTATAGCCTTATTTTCTATTTGCCTGACTCTTTCTCTGCTAATTGAGTATTTCTGACTCAAGTCCTCTAATGTTTTTGGCTCTTCATCCAAACGTCTTGCAGTTAATATCTCTATTTCTCTAGGTTCGAGTTTCGTAACTGCTTGTTTATAAAGTGCCTTCCTTTTTTTTAATTCGTCACCATGTTCAACTTTTGATACTGTGTCTATTGTTTCATCTTCTACTTGATCTATCCACTCTGAGTCATTTTCGTCATTTAGAGGGGTGTTTAATGAAAAATCTTGATTAAAGACCCTACCTTCCATTTGCTTTACTTCTTCCTGAGTTACCCCAAGATCATCAGATATAGATTTAATTTGATCATTAGTTAAATAACCTTCTTCATATTTTTTAAGTTGATTTCTAAGACGTCGAAGATTAAAAAAAAGCTTTTTTTGAGCTGCTGTGGTTCCTATTTTTACAAGAGACCAACTGTGTAAAACATACTCTTGAATAGATGCTCTAATCCACCATATAGCATATGTTGCTAGTCTAAAACCTTTTTCAGGATCAAATTTTCTTATAGCTTGAATAAGACCCAAATTACCCTCTGAAATTAAATCAAATAAAGGTAAGCCATATCCTTTGTAACCCATGGCTATTTTTGCAACTAGTCGCAAATGGCTAGTAACAAGTTTTTGAGCAGCTTTTGTATCCCCATTTTTAAGCCAATCTATAGCAAGTCTTTTTTCCTCTTCATCTGTTAAAATAGGAAACTGATTTATTTTTTTTAAATAAGGATAAACATCATTTTCAGAGGTAATGACAGGCAGTAAATTTTTATTTTCTATATTCATTGTAAATTATTGTTTAAATCTTTCATGTCATTAGGTAAATCACAAGTAATTATAATGTGTTTTTCTAAAATTGGATGATCAAATTCTATCTTGTGTGAATGTAAAGCTTGCCTCGGAAATAATAAAACTAAATTTCTAAGATTATCAGACATATTATTCAAACGAAATCTTTGCTCTTTATTAAAGCTGTAATCTTTATCCCCTATAATAGGAAGGCCTAAGCTTAAAAGGTGGACTCTAATTTGATGGGTTCTACCTGTAATAATTTCACAATCTAAAAGACTTATTGAACCGTGAAATATCTTAATATTTGAGACTTTAGTAATAGCATTTTTTCCAAGATTATCAGAAATGTTGAACTTGGTTCTCTGAACTTTATTTCTAGTAATATTTCTATTTATCTCAATATTATTTTGGTTAAGAACGCCATATGCAAAAGCTAGGTAATTTTTTTTTATATTTCTATTTTTAAACATTTCTCTAAATTTATTTTTAGAAATAAGATTTTTTGTGATAACTATAATCCCACTTGTATCTTTATCTAGACGATGAACAATACCTTCTTTAAAGTTCTCACCATCATCTATTGTAAATTGATCTTTCAGACTATCTTGCAAGCTTGGGCTCTCATCAAATTCATTTTTTTTGTGCGTAAGAAGTCCAGAGGGTTTATTTAATATTGCTATATCACTATCCTCGTATAATATTTCTATTCTAAAGTCTTTATAGTTATATGATTTATTCATAGAATATATGTTAAAAAAAAAAACTTTTATTAAGTCTCGTTATTATTCAAGGTTTATTAATTATTGCAGGAATAATAGCAATTATTTTTGTTGTTTTCTATAAAATGAGCAATAATAAGAATTCTACAATTATATCTAATAAAAATATTGATTTAAATGATGTTTACTTACTTAATGAAAATCAATATCAGCAAAAGTTTATACATGATAACAAAGCAATTTTTCAAATTAAAAACATTGAAACAAATAAAGTTTTGAAAGAAATAGTTATTGAAAAAAATTAAATTTATCATAATAGCAGGGTCATCGGCAGGTCATATTCTTCCTGCAATAAAATATATTAATAACTTAAGTGATATAAAAGCACCAAAAGAAATACTTTTTATAACAAACGAAATAGGAAAAAATTATTTAGAAAAAATTAAAAACGATAAAATAAATAAACTTACAATAAGCTCTAAAAATAAATTTTCTTTTATGTTTAAGATATTTTTAAATTTATCATCGTTATTTCTATTCAATAGAAAGTTAATCTTGATAGGCTTTGGAGGCTTTATTACAACACCTATATTGTTAGTTTCTAAATTATTTAATATTATTTTCTTTTCCTCTAATAAAATTTATATTCATGAGCAAAATTTTATATATGGTTTAGCTAATAAAATAAATTATTTAATTGCTAAAAATGCATTCATTTCCTTTCCAAAAGTTAATATGCGTAGTAAAGAAATATTTGTTGGTAATTTTTTCTTAGATACAAATATACCAAGAGAAAAACTTGATGGTAAGTTTGTAAATGTTTTATTAATGGGAGGTAGTGCTGGTTCGTTAGAATTAAATAATAAATTGTTAGAGGAAATTAAGCTTTTGGATAGAAAATATTTAGAAAAAATTAAATTTTTTATTCAAATACCAGACTCATATATAAATATTTATAAAAAAAAATATGAAGATCTTTTAGATAATGAAAATTGCTTATTTTTTATTTTTAAGAACAATCTTAATTTTAAGGAATATGATCTTATACTTTCTAGATCAGGTTCAGGCTCTATTAATGAAATTTTATATCATACTAATAATGTCTATTTTATGCCTCACTTAATATCTAGAGATCAACACCAAAAATTTAATTTAAGTTATTTCTTTTCTCAAAACATGAGTTTAAAAAAATTTCAGATACCTAATAAAAAAAATATTATAAGCCAGTTTTATTTCAATTCACTTATTAACCCTTATTCGATTGAAAAAATTATTTGTTACACAACTAGATGAAATTTTCAGAGTTAGCATCAAACAAAGTTCATATTATTGGAATTAACGGTATTGGTATGAGTGCTTTGGCTATTTATTTAAAAAAAAATAACATAAATGTTACTGGAAGTGATATTGCACACAATGCAAATACTGTAATTTTAGAAAAATATAAAATCCCAGTATTTATAGGTCACAAATCTTCAAATATTAAAGATAGAGATATAATATTTTATTCTTCAGCAATTAAAAATAATCCTGAAATTAAAGAGGCAAAAAAAAATAAAATTCCCTGTTACAACAGATCTAAACTTCTTCAGTTAATATGCAAAGATAAATTCACGATTGTTGTATCTGGTTCACATGGAAAAACTTCAACTACCTCTATTTTAGGACATTTGTTAGTTCGTGCAGGTCTAAACCCTACTATTATATCCGGAGGTATTATGCAGAATTTTGGACAAAATATATATCTTACTGACAGTAATTATGTAGTAGTAGAAGCAGATGAGAGTGATGGAACAGTATTTAAATTAAGTCCAAAATATTTATTATTTTTAAACGTTGATAGAGAGCATATTAATTTTTATAAATCATACTCTAACTTTAAATCCAAAATTAAAAACTATATACTAAGTCAAATTAAAAAAGATGTAAAAATTTTCATAAACAATGATGATAATTTTCTTTTTTCATTAAAAAAATATTCTAAAAATTTAAAAACGTTTGGCTCAAATACAAGAGCAAACTACAGTTATAAATTAATAGAGTTATCTGATAAAAAATCTTTATTTAAAATTTATAAAGGTAAAAAAATCATATCTAAGAGTTTAACTACAAATTTATTAGGTGAACACAATGTACAAAATCTAACCGCAGTTTTATCTATTATAGATGACTTAGGTTATGAAATAAAAAAATCTCATATTCTTGAGTTTAAAGGGACTAAAAGAAGAATGAATATTCTTGGTAAATTAAAAAAAACTACTTTTATCGATGATTATGCACATCATCCAACAGAAATAGATAAATTAATAAATATCATATCATTATATAAAAAGAAAATTGTTATTTTAATAATTGAACCTCATAGATACTCTAGATTAAATGATTTATATAAAGAATATTTGCATGTATTAAAGAATACCAATAACTTGATTATTTTAAAAACATATGAAGCAGGTGAGAGTTATAAACAAGGTATGAAAAATTCTAAAAACTTGGTGAATGATTTGAATGTTTCAAATAATCAAAAAACTAGATACATCGATAATTATAGTGATTTATTTAATTTATTAGACCAATTTGTAATAAATAAAAGTGAAAGCATAGTTATCACTGCAGGGGCGGGAGATATTTCAAATCAAATTCGTTTTTTTTATGACTCAAGAAAATAAAAATTTAGTTACTAATTATCCATCAGCTAAATATTCTTGGTTAAAATCTGGTGGAAACATTAGCAATCTATATAAAATTTATAACAAAATCGACTTAAGTAACTTATTTAATAATAATGATATCAAAGCTAAATCATTATTAGTGATAGGAAATCTTTCAAATACATTAATCAAAGATGAGGGTTTCAAAGGTATAGGTATAAAACTTTTAGGAGATTTTACTAATATTCAAATAAATTCTGATCATATGTTAGTTGGAGCAGCAGTCTTAGACAATTACCTATCAAAATTTTGCTACCAAAATGCTATTTCAGGATACGAGTTCCTATACACAATTCCGGGTTCAATTGGAGGAAATATATTCATGAATGCTGGTTGTTATAATCAGGAAATAAAAGATAAACTTATAAGTGTCATTTATTTTGATATCAACGAAAACAAGATTTATGAAAAAACAATTAGTAAATTAAAATTCGAATATCGAAAGGGGTTTCAGAAAAAAAATACAATAATTTTATATGGAAAATTCAAAATTATGCATAGTGATCAGAGTTATATAAAAGATTTAATGCAGGAATATGAGAGTATTAGAAACCAATCTCAACCTCAAAAAGTAAATTGTTGTGGTAGTATTTTTAAGAATCCAAAAAATCATAGTGCTTGGAAACTAATTAAGTCGTCTATAGACGATAGCTTTTATAATGGTCCAATAAAATTATCAAAAATACACTCAAATTTTTTTGAAAATGAACCCAATATAAGTGCTAATAGCATAGATTTATTTATTTCTAAAATTCAAAAAAGAGTCGAAGATAAATACAAAATTGTACTTGAAAAAGAATTAAGAATCATAGATTGACAGATAAAAATATAAAATTACTGAAAATACTTGTAGTAGCAGGTGGATGGTCAGATGAAAGAGAAGTTTCTCTTATGTCAGGAAGAAATGTTTTTTCTACTCTAAAAAGAGACAAATTCAATGTAATATTTTTGGATATTAAAAAAAAAAATATAGAACAAATTTTAATATTAAAGCCAGATATAATATTCAATTCTCTTCATGGAGAGTTTGGAGAGGATGGAGGAATAAATTCATATGCGCAAAAAAATAATATATTAATTACGCATTCTGGGGCCATTTCATCTGCTTTGTGCTTTAACAAAAGACTATTAAAATACTTTCTTAAAAATGAACTTAATATTTTATCACCAAAAGAGATCGCATATAAAAACAAAATTAAATTTCCAGTAATTTCTAAGCCAAATTGGGGAGGGTCCTCTAAAGGTATTAAGTTCTTAAATAATATGAAAGAGCTTAAAAAGACAATTAATAATCATCAAAATTTAATTGAAGAAATAATTTATGGAAAAGAATTAACCGTAACAGTCATTGAAAATAATAATAAAATTATGTCCCTTGGCGTTACAGAAATAGAGTTCAACAGTCATCACTATGATTATATAGCTAAATACACAAAAAATAAGAGCTTTCATTTTCTACCAGCTCGAATATCTAAATTGCAATATAATTTTTTGATGAAAATATCAAAAAAAATATTCCACGTTTGTGGCTGTAAAGGAATAGCAAGATTAGATTTTATAAGGAGCCAAAAAAATGGAAAAATATATTTTTTAGAAATAAATACACATCCAGGATTAACAAAATTATCTTTAGCTCCTGAACAAGCTAATTACCAAAGATTATCTTATTTAAATTTATTAAAAAAAATATTACGTTCATCTCTATGAAATTAAGATATAGAGAAGTTGCAATATACTTTTCATCAATCTTAGTCTTAATATTATTTATTAATTTTTCTTTCAATTATATAATTAAAAAACCATTAGAAATAATTAATTTCATTCAATCAGACATACACGAAGATTTTGAAATAGAGATAACAAATAATTTAAATGACATAAATTATTATTTAAAAAAATATTTATTTATTGATAGTCATTTGATAAAACGTAACAATAACAAAATTAATATTCATATAAATCTTAAAAAACCTTTTGCTTTAAATAATTTAACAAAAGAAGTAATATTTTATGATAACACCACAGCTTCATCACATTATTTCAAACAAAATTATTTAGATAAAATAAATCTCATTGATATTTCTAAAAACAGTCTTCATATAAATAATTATCTAAATGAAAATTCTCAAATCCTATTCTCTTTGTTTGATATTAAACAGATAGAATATATTGACGATAGAAGATACAATTTAGTTTTAAGTAATGGTAGAATAGTTATGTTACCTAAAGTAATTGACTCCAAATTGATAAGTTTTATTAAAAATAACATTAATCTAATTGATAAAAGTACTAATTATCAGCAGTTTCTGGATTTAAGAAATTTTCACAATAAAACTATAAGATTAAAATAATTGGACAGTTACAAAACATTAATTGAAATTGGGTCTTTTTCTATAAAGACCATCATATACTCCGGACTCAATCATGAATTTTCTATTATTGGAACAGGTAAGACTAGATCGAAAGGCTATAATGGAGAAGAGGTAGAAAATTTTGATGATTTTATCGACTGTATTAAAAATTCTATAGTTCAAGCTGAAAAACAAGCTAATTATATTATTAAGGATGCTTATATTCTTGTTACAAATCAAAGTGTTCAAATTAAGAAAACACAAAAAGATCTTAATCTTAACGGTGCAATTGTTGAAAAAAATGATTTAAGAAAAATTTCTAAAATCAAAATTCCTAAAGACGAGAATTATCTTTATAATATATATACTTCACACTATAAAATTGATGATAAATTAATTACAGATAATCCTGTTGGATTAAACTGTAATAAACTATCTATAATTTCATTAGTTTCAATGATTGATATTAAGCAAATTAATCTTTTAGAGAATATATTCCAAAAACTACAAATTAAAATTTTAAATTACTTAGACTCTACGACTTCATATTATTTTTATTTAAAAAATAAACCCAAAACTAAAACTAATGTTGTACTCATAGACTATGGTTTTAATAATATAAATATTATTGTGATTAAAAATAAAGTTTTACATTTTATAAAAAAAATACCACAAGGATGTAAAAAAATTTCTGACGATTTAGTGAATATTCATAATATTAGTTTTGATTTTGCTGAAAAACTTAAAATTTCTACAATTGATTTATCTGATACTAGAAATTCTACTGTTGAAATTCCTATTTGGGAGGAGTTTGGTGATAATAAGAAAAAAAATGTTGGACACGATAATTTAAAAGAGATTACTTTAGATCGTTTAGATGAGACTTTTGAATTAGTTTTAAAATCTTTACCAAAAGATAAAAGTTTTTATTCTTATGTATTTACAGGAGGGGGCTCAAAGATCAAAAATTTTTACAATTACTTTAGAACAAAACATGGTTATGACATTCAGTTTTTGGAGCCGCCAAAGTCTTGCGGTATCCCTAAGGTTTTAAATGACGCTAGTATAATGTCTCTTTACACAAGTTTTTGGCTTTTAACAAATAAAAGCTCAAAAAGTAATGATTTTATTCAAAAAATTGATTCTTTTTCAAGCAAAGTATGGTACAAAAGATTCGTAGACCTACTATAGGTTGATTTGCGGGGAAAAAAATGACACTAGATATAGAACCAGTAGTTGATCAAAAAAACTTAAAACCATCTTTAACGGTCATGGGAATTGGCGGCGCAGGAAGCAATGCTGTAAATAACATGATTCAATCAAATTTAAATAATGTTGACTTCATTGTTGCAAATACTGACGCTCAAGCACTTGAAAATTCTCTTTGTTATAATCGTATCCAACTAGGATTAGAAAAAACTAAAGGTTTGGGTGCAGGTGCAGATCCTATTATTGGAAAAGATGCAGCTGAAGAAAGTATTGATTTAATTTCAGAAGAATTAAGAAATACTAATATGTTATTTTTAACGGCTGGTTTAGGTGGAGGAACAGGAACAGGTGCTCTACCAGTCATTGCAAGTATTGCAAAAAAATTAGGCATTGTAACTGTCGCAATAGTTTCAACCCCATTTAACTTTGAAGGTACAAAAAGAATGAACCTAGCATTACAAGGACTTGAAGAAGTTAAAAATAATGTAGATACATTACTGATAATACCAAATCAAAATTTATTTAAAGTATCTAATGAACAGACCTCTTTTGCAGAAGCTTTTAAAAAAGCAGATAATGTTCTTTTTGATGGAGTAAAAGGATTAACTGATCTAATTACACAGCCAGGTCTTATTAATTTAGATTTTGCTGATGTAAGAACTATAATAAAAGAAATGGGATTTGCAATGATGGGAACTGCTGTTGCAGAGGGTGATAATAAAGCAGTAGAGGCATCAAACTTAGCTTTAACCAATCCATTAATTGAGAATATAGACATGGACACTGCTAAAGGAGTAATTGTCAATATTTCTGGAGGAAGCGATATGACTTTACTAGAAGTAGATCATGCTGCTAATATTATTAGACAGAGTGTTAATCCAGAGGCAAATATTATTTTTGGTTCTTTGATTGATGAAACTCTACAAGGTAAATTAAAAATTAGTATTTTTGCTACTGGCATAGAGGCATCAGGAAAAAAAATTCTTTACTACCCAGAGTCTGAAAATAATTCTGGTTTTAGTTCTATTCAAAATAAAATAGATGAAAGTTTGTCTTACGATGGTTCAGACATTAAAACTAATGAAGACATTTCTAGTGTAGTTGAAGAAAAACCAATTACTTCTGAAAATGAAGAATTTAATTTGACTAATGAGATAGATCAAAATACAGAAAATAGAGAAGAAATAATTGAAAAAACCAATGAAAATAGTGTCAATTATGGAAACCTTGAAGAAAAAAAGAAGACAGGTTTTTTTAGTATGCTCTCTAATTTGATGACCCCTGATAAAAAAACAACTGAAGTTAAAGATGAAAATCCTGAAAAAAAGCAAAAAAAAACAAAGACAGATCCAAATCTATTTTTATTTAGTGATGTTGTTGATGAAGAGGGTAATCAAGCTAAACAAAGTTCTAAAAATAATGAAATTTCTGAAATTTCAGATATTTCTGAATTTAGCGAAGAAAATGATGACATAAATGAAGACATAGACACCCCATCATATCTTCGAAAAGGCTCTAATCAATAGATCTAATAAATACATAGTTTTACAATTATAAAGTAATACTTTTTGGGTATTTTCTTAATATTATTCAAATGAAGTGTTTCACCCTCGAAAAACCTATAACATTAGGTGGAATTGGTTTACATACTGGAGTTAAAACAAATATAACCCTTAAACCAGCTCCACTAAATTCTGGTATCTTTTTCAATAGAATAGACAAATCTGTTATTATTCCTGCTAGATGGGATAGTGTAATATCTACAAAATTTTCAACCAATATTGCTTCAAATGGAATTGAAGTTAAGACAGTTGAGCACTTATTGAGTGCACTTGCTGGTCTTCATGTTAACAATTGTGAGGTTTTAATCGACAACATTGAAGTGCCTATTCTTGATGGTAGTTCTAAAGTTTATGTTGAAAACATTTTAAAAACAGGAGTAAAAGAGCAGGACTCTGAACAAAATATTTTGGAAATAATTAAGCCTGTAAAATTCCTATGTGATTATGGATATGCTGAATTAGAACCAAACTCATCAAGAGACCAAGGATTAAATATAAATTTAGAGTCTAGTTTTGATGGAAAGTATGATGATCAGGACATCAAGATTAGAAATTTAAATGGTAATTATGTCGAGTCTATTTCAAAAGCTAGGACTTTTGGTTTTTTTCAAGAAATAGAATATCTTAAGTCACAAAATCTAATTAAAGGTGGCTCACTTGATAATGCTATAGTTATTAAAGACAAGAAACCACTCAATAAAGATGGATTAAGATATGAGAATGAATTAATGCGCCATAAAGTTTTAGATGTAGTGGGAGATCTCTACCTGTCAGGCTACCCTATTATTGGAACTTACAAAGGTTTTAAAACAGGTCACTTTATTACAAATAACTTACTTAAAGAGCTATTTAAATCAGAAGAAAATTACAAGATACATAAAATTAACTAAACCATTTTCTTTGGATCAGTATATTTTTTAAAATCTTTTTCAGATAAATTAGTTAACTCTAAACAAGATTGCATTAATGAAATATTTTTATTGTAAGCGTTTAGCGCAACTTTAGAAGCAAGATCATAGCCAATTACTTTTGTTAAGGGAGTCACTAACATTAAAGAACGATTTAATAGCTCATTTATTCTTTTTTTATTTATTTTTAATCCTTTCAAACAATTTGTTCTAAAAGAGGCCATTGCTTCACCAATTAAACGAATAGCATCAAGAGTATTATGAATAATTAATGGATTATATACATTTAATTGAAAATGACCTTGTGTACATGCGAATGTTACAGAATTTCTTAGACCAATTACATGCGCGCATACCATTGATAAGGCTTCACACTGAGTAGGATTAATTTTTCCAGGCATAATAGATGAACCAGGTTCATTAGCTGGCAGTATTATTTCAGAAATCCCACTTCTTGGCCCAGAGGCTAATACTCTGATATCATTTGCCATTTTAAATAACGCACTAGTTAAAATTTCAACACCTGACATAACTTCAATAAATACATCATGAGATGCGAGAGACTCATACTTATTGGGAGCAGATTTAAATGGAAGCTTTGTTTCTTGTTTTAAATATTTAATAAATTTCTTGGAAAAACTATAAGGTGCATTTATACCTGAGCCTACAGCTGTACCCCCTTGAGCTAGTTCATAAAGCTTATTTAAACTTTTCTTAATAACACTCTCAGCATAAGAAATTTGATCATAGAAGGCTAAAAATTCGTTTGAAATTTTTATTGGTGTTGCATCTTGAGTATGTGTTCTACCAATTTTTATAATTCCTTTGAATTCAGAAATTTTCTTTTTTAAAGATTT
>CABZBG010000017.1:0-13658 GCA_902523865.1 uncultured Alphaproteobacteria bacterium | reverse complement strand
GCAGCCTCTTCAATTGTCATGAAATATCTGATAATTTTTTTATGAGTTAGTGTTAATGGTAAGTTATTATCTATTTTATACTTAAATAATGGCATTACAGAACCAGAACTATTGATCACATTCCCAAATCTAACAGAAGAAAATATAGTTTTATGATTAGGTAAGTTGTCTAAATATTTAAGAGCAATTTCTGAAAGTCTTTTCGAGGCACCCATTATATTTGTTGGTCTTACTGCCTTATCAGAAGAAATAAAACAAAAATAACCAACATTATTAAGTTTTGCCAATTTCATGAATTCAAATGTATCAAGAAAATTATTTTTAATAGCTGAGAAAGGATTATTCTCTATGAGTGGTACATGTTTATAGGCTGCAGCATGAAAAATTAAATCAACACTATATGAGGAAAAAATATTTTTCATTTCATTTTTATCACTAAAATCCTTTAATAAAAATTTTATACCATTATGATTTAAAATCTTGTTTGATATTTTGTATAAATTAAGTTCTGAATTATCTAGAAGAATAAGCTTTTTAAAATTGTATTGAATTAATTGATAAACTATATTTGAACCGATAGAACCTCCTGCTCCTGTTATTAGAATAACTTTATTTTTGTATAAATTTCCAAGAGGTGTTACTTTATTCTTTCTAAAAAAAAAATAATTAAAATCAAAATAAGATTTAGTTATTATTTCATTCTTATTAGATGAGATTTTTTGAACAAGTATTTTATTTTTAAATATGTGTTCTCTGATATTTATTCTACATTTATTAAATAAATTATTGTTTTCAATTAAAATCAAATTATAATTAATTCTATAATGACTTTTATTAAAGTCCTTTGAAGTTAAAATTTTAACCCCATTGACTATTCTTTTTGAACTTATTTTCCTATCATCTACGAAGCAAATTATTTTTGCTAAAGAAGATAATGAATTAATATTTGATGAATTAAATCCAAAGACTATTGCTCTTTTTTCATTCAAAGATAATTTGTATTCGAAAATCTTTGATATTAAAATTCTATTAATAATTAAAACAAAAAAGAAAAATGTAGGAAAAATGAGTATCAAAGATCTTGGGATAAAAAATTGATTTTGAAATATTACAAAAATACTAAACAGAAACACATAAACAAGATAGATTTTAAAATATAGATAATAAGAATTTTGACTAAAGAATCTAAAATATTGCTTATTTATTTTAAATAAAAAAAATACTGCTAAATATATTAAGCTCGTTATAAGAGCAATAATTTTTATGTTTTGAAATTCTAAAAAATACTCTAGTCTTAAATAGTAAGACACATACAAGCTTGTGTTTATAATAGATAAATCATTAAATAAAATTAGGAAAATTCTTAAAAAACTATTGAATCTGTAATTCTCAATTTTTTTTAGCATTTTTATAAGTAAATTATATTAATAAATGTTTCGATAAAACCTTATTAATAACAACTGAGTATTTTTTTATGTCCTTTTTAGAAAGTGTATTATCAACAATAAAAGATATTGAATTTTTTGTAGAAATTTCTGCGTTTTTAAAAGTTTTCTTTCCTATTTTTTTTTTAATTGGTTTTTCAAGATAAAGCTCCGAACATCCACCAACTTGACAAAAATAGTTATAGAAAAACATTTCATTTAAAATTTTATTTCTACTAGATGATTTCTTATAGCTAGTGGGTTTAATAATTAGATTTAATCTATAAAAAGCATTAGTATAATCACTTTTATGATAATCAAAATTATAAAAGCAACTTTTAAATTTTTTTATTTCATTTAAAATAATATTTGCATTCGTATTTCTTATTTTCACATAGCTATTTAATTCTTTTAATTGTTCAATACCAATAATTGATTGTATCTCTGTCATTCTAGCATTAGTTCCAATGTAATCGTGAAGATATTTATATCTATTGTTCTTATATATCTTATAGTATTTAAAATAATTTTTTCCTGTGTCTCTCTCAGCCCATATTTTCAAAAAAAGAGATTTCTTATTTGTTGAAATCATTCCACCTTCGCCCCCTGTGCTTATAATTTTATCATTACAAAAACTCCATATTGAAATATCTCCAAAAGAGCCAGCATATTTATTATTAATCTTTGCTCCATGAGCTTGAGAGCAATCTTCAATTAAAAAAATTTTCTTTTTTTTGCAAATTTTAGCTACTTCAACAATACCACATGGATTTCCACCTAGATGAACAAAAATTACTGCTTTGGTATCTTTGTTAATCTTTGATAATAAAAAATCAGGATCTAGATTTTGGCTAATAAGAGAAATATCACTGAATACTAAATTAATATTGTTTCTCAAAATTTGACTGGAGGATGAAAAATAAGATTTTGGGGTAGTTATAATTGTCTGATTGGATTTAATTTCAAGGACTCTTATGGCTATGTCAAGTGCTACTGTACCGTTTGTCACTGCTAAGCAATATTTAAGACCAAATTTTTTTGCATATAAAACTTCAAACTTTTTACAGTTAGAACCAGTATGATAATTTACTTTTCCACTTCTAAGACAATTTGAAACTTTAGAGGTAATTTTTTTTCCGTAAAAAGGCCATGTCGATTTAGGTAACATTCTTTAACCTTTGGGATCCAATAATTTTTGAATTCTCGGGAACATCTTTGTTAACTATAGTGCCTGCAGAAATGAATGAATTTTTACCTATGGTAAGTCTTTTTTTAGAAGTTCCATTATTAATAATTACTCCTGTTCCAATAAATACATTATCTTCAATGGCTACATTGCCATTACATTTTACACCAGGGGCAAAAGTAACAAAATTACCAATTTTTGATTCATGCTCTACATAGCTATAAATATTACAACTAAAGCAAAGGCCTATCTTACTAGAGTTATTTATTAGTGTAAAAGGACTAAAGTAGCTTGAGCTGTTAATTAAATCACCTGAGTCAATTTTTGTTGTATTATCAATATAATTCCAAAATTCTATTTTATCTTTTTTTACTTTTTTAAATATTTTTTTTTTTATTTGGATATCATTTATAGAAATCAGGATTTTTTTATTTTGAATATTTAACGAAATAAATTCTTCATAACTTATTATTGGGAAATCATTTATTTTTTTTTTATTTAAAAGATTATTATTGTCATCAATAAAATAAATAATATTTAAAATATTTTTATAATTTGGATTATTTTTTAAAAAGAAGGATAACGACAGACCTGATCCACCGGCTCCGTAAATACCGTATATTAAATTTTTTTTATTTATCATTTAATTTTCTTATCTTATCCAATCTCACAAAATTATCTGTATTATTTCCTTTATTAAAAAAATTTAAAAAAATTAACTTTATAGTATTAATTAATATATAAATATCTAACTTAAAACTTTTCTTATAAACGTAAATAATATCCCATCTTAATCTAGTGTTCCAACTAGTGTTAATTGATGATTTCACTTGAGAGAGGCCAGTGATACCGGGTTTTATTGAAAATCTTAACTCTTCGGATTTTTTATAGTAGTTATTATACTCTACTAATAGCGGTCTTGGGCCTATTAAATTTAAATCACCCTGTATAATAGATATAAGTTGTGGTATCTCGTCAAGTTTTGTTTTTCTAAGAAAACGAGAAAATTTTGATATTTTATTACCCTCCATTGTTTTAATTTTATAAATTTTAATAACATTTTTATTTATTCCTGCTCTCTTCTGTTCAAAAATAAATGGAGGTTTTTCAATAATTTTATGAATTACAAATATTATGAATATTATTAATAAAAAAGGGAGAAGAAGTAAAAATATTAAAATAAATTTCAAAAAAAGATTATAAAAATTATTCATTGCTAAATAATAACAATCTTAATTTTTTTAGAAATATACTTTGATTAAATTCTAACTTACTTCTTTTTACACAGTTAGTACTAAGTTTCTTGTACAAGTTTTTATCATAGTAAATAGATAAAATTTGTTTTATGAATAAATTGTGATTTTTTATAAGATAACCTGTTTTTTTATCAATAATAGTGTCAGATAAGTTATTTAAATTATTTGCTACAGCTGGTAAACCTACTGTATTTGCCTCAATTATTGATTGACAAAAACCCTCTCTAACTGAACAGGTAATAAATAAATCACAAATATTTAAATAAAAATTGATGTTATTATTTTTTTTATAATAAAAAATTTTATTTTTTTCAAAAAAAGATGAAGGAGTATTCTTAAAAAAATTAATTTCGTCTTCGCCAACTAATATTAAAAAAATTTTATCTTTTAATTTTTTTCTGAGATTTAGGTATATTTTTATGAGGTTTGATATACCTTTGTCTTTATTAATTCTACCAACATAGATTAAACCAAAACTATCTTTAGATAAGTTAAATTTGCTTTTAAAAGAATTTTTAAAATTATTATTTTTAAAAAATTTATTAAAATTTATACCTGATACTGAATTGAAATATACAGCTTTTTTATTTATCAAATTATTATTTAGTAGCGTTTTGTATTGTGGCCTACTATCAACAATAATTTTATTTGAAAGATGTCCAGTGAAACCATCTATCAGCTTAAAAAATGTCCTGGATATAATATTTTTTTTATTTTGCCAAACCTGTCCTGTCATAAAATGAAGATTATCAATGAAAAGTAAACGTGATAAAATAGTGCATAAGAATCCAGCTTTTGGAGTAATAGAAATTATCTTATAAGGCCTTTTAAAAATAAATAAATACAGTAAAAAAAAGAACGAAGTTGTGTCGCTCATAATGTTTGGCTTTCTAGAGATATTTAAATCATAATATTTATAGTCTTTAGATTTGGTAAAGATATTTTTTTTAAGATTACATATTACAGATATATCATAATCTAGGAATAGATCTTTTAAATATGGTCCTAAAAAAATGTGTATTGGATCGTAGACGGTTGCTACAAAATATATTTTTTTTTTCAATTACAATCCCTATATTTTATCAATATTTTTATCATAAAATGATACTAAAATATTATTTTGTTTCATCTTAATAGGAATTGATTAATTTCAAAACAATCTAATTATAAAATAAATGTATTTTGTTGCTAAAATAATGACCATAAAATATTTATGGTAAATTACTTAATAGTATAACAAATAATAATAAATTATCCTTTAAAGTATTTCTTTTAAGAAAATTAATTATCTTTTACATATAAAATTTATTTTTTTGTTAAAATTCTTATTATGAACTTTACCATTTCTAAAACATTGGCTGATAAAATTAACAAGAAATAAGACTTTTTTTTGAAATATAATTTAGATAATGTTTTCTGTGTTTCTATTGTCATTGACAAATAATTATTTGATAAGTTTTTTTTAGATATTTGACTATTTTCATAGCATAATCTTTCATTTATAAGGTAAGCTCTAAAATCATTAAATAAAAGATTTAACCATAGATCATAATCCTCAGAATAATACTTTTCAGCAAACCTATGTGTAATTTTTGACCTTATTAAAACACTGCTTAAAGGTATAAAATTCCGAAAAATCAAATTATAAGGTTCGACAAATCCAGTTTTAAAATTTGGAAATTTTCTATTTTTTGCAGTAGCTACTAAAGTTAAATTATTTTTAGATCTAAAAATATTTAATTGTTTTTCTAATTTATTAGTTTCCCAAATGTCATCGCTGTCTAAAAATGCAATATATTCTGTATTTACTTTATCCCATGCAACATTTCTTGAAAATCCAGGTCCTTTATTTTCTTTATTTTTTATAAGCTCTATAGAGATATTTTTTTTAATAAATTTTTTTTCATTTATATTTTTCTCAAGTTGATTAAAATCAAAACTGCAGTCATCAACAATTATTACTTTTTCAATTTTAATTGTTTGATTAAAGACACTCTCTAGTGTTTTATTAATATAATTGGCTGAATTATATGTTGTTATAACTACAGATATACTGTAACTCATTAAGACATTGTAAATAAACTTGAATTATTTTTTTTGTTTTTAATCATATCTTCAATCCAATGATATGTTTTTTCTAGACCTTGTGTAAGTGAATAGTTTGGTCTCCAATTTAACTCCTCTATAATTTTTTGATTATTACTTGATCGACCTTTAACACCTACTGGCATATCTGTATTATATATTTTGTTTACTTTATAATTTGCAATATTTTCAATAATTTCAATCATTTGATTAATTGAAACTTGCTCTTCACTGCCAATATTTATTGGTCCTTGGAATTTGCTATCAAAAAATTTCAGTGTTGCTTCGACACAGTCCTCGATAAATAAATAAGATCTTGTTTGATTACCATCACCCCATACCTCAATATCATTGGTTCGATTTATTTTTGCTAGTGCAATTTTCCTACAAAGTGCTGCAGGAGATTTTTCCCTTCCTCCATCATAAGTTCCCTGAGGTCCAAATATGTTATGGTATCTTGCAACTTTTGTATCTATTCCAAAATCTTCAAAAAAATGTCTACACATCCTTTCACTAAAAAGTTTTTCCCACCCGTATCCATCCTCAGGGTTTGCGGGATAAGCATCACTCTCTTTTAGACCATCAATAAAACCTTTTTGTTGAAGATCTTTATTGTATGCACAAGCACTTGATGAAAAAAAATATTTTTTTACTTTATTTTTTGCACAGGCCATAAGTAAATGTGTATTGATTAAAACAGATATCATGCATTCTGCTTTATTCCATTCAATGAATCCAATGCCTCCCATATTACAAGCCATGTTAATTACATAATCCTGACCCAAAGTGATTTTTTCACAATTGTTTAGAAGCTTTAAATCAAGGCTCACATTCTTGGCATTGTTATGACATTGGAACCATAAATCTAAAGGTTTAATATCGACACAAGTTATCTCATGTCCTAATGACAGAAGTTCTTTTGTTACATGCCCTCCTATAAATCCACCTGCTCCACATATAAGATATTTTTTTTTCATTTTTTATATACTTTATTTTTGTCCAACTACTAAAAATGACTGTCCAACAAAACCATAAGAATAAAATTTTTCAAAGATAAATTTTGAATTATTTTGAAAAACTCTAAAAGCTTTTCTTTGTCCCTCTTCATTATGTGCTTTAAATTGATTGTAATCATCAAATAATATTATTGTTCCAATATCGATATTTGACTTAACAGCATTTAATGCATCTCCAGTGGATTCCATTAAATCACAATCAATATTCAAAATTGCAATTTTTTTATTTTTCAATGATTGTTGAAGTTCAAGTGTTTTTTCTTTAAAAGTTCCTTTATAAAAATTAATGATAATATTTAAATTATTTTTTAATGATATTTTTTTTTTTACTTTTTCAAAGTCACTTAAGAAACTATTTTGTTTAAATATTATTGGGTGTTCATTATTTTTTGGCATACCTTCAAAAGTATCTAAGAGATGAAAAAATGGTTTTTTATTCAATGGTGAGGATTTGGAGAGTTCTCTTCTCCAATTTTCATTATCGTGCTTTTGTGATTGTAGCCAATTATAAAATTCTGAATATGACTCAATTGCTGATACTGCACTTTCTCCTTTATAAACCCCAAATTCAACATAGTCTCCTTCAATATGATTAGAGAAAATATACCCCCATGCTCTGTATAATCCTCCAGATCTATCATTTTGATGAATTTTTCCTCTAATTAAATTTAATTTTTTTATAATGAAATATGCAATTTTCCTAAAAAATGCCATGATTAAATATTATACTAATACTAAGGTTTAAAAATATAAAATTTTATATTTATAATAAATGTTAAGTCTGATTTAATTTGTTTTAAAATGATAAACAGTGCAACTGTAATAAATTTATCAAAAAGAAATACACCAAAGATTGATAAAGTATTAAAAAAAAATATTAATAGATTTGAGATTTTTAACGCATTAAAAAATAATAATAATGTTGGAATAGAACTTGGTGTAGCTAATGGATCTTTTTCAAAGGCAATGGTAAACTCAGGAAAATTTTCTAAATATTTTGGTGTAGATAGTTACGAGGGCATACACAATATCAATGAATATAAAAAAGCTCTTAATAATATAAATTTTAAAAATTTTTCGGCAAATTTATTAAGAATGCAATTTTCTGAAGCCTTATCACTATTTGATGATAGTTATTTTGACTTTATATATGTAGACGGCTTCGCTCATACTGGTGAGGAAGGAGGAAAAACTTTCATTGATTGGTTTATCAAACTCAAAGTTGGTGGAATTTTAGCTGGTGATGATTATCATGAAGATTGGCCTCTAGTCATTTGGGCAGTTAATGATCTTTGTAAACAGTTAAACTGTAATTTGAATTTAACTAAAATATTTAAAGAAGATGAATACAGTAGTTATCCAAGTTGGTATATTATAAAAAACAGAGAAATAAATAATTTAAAGGTAAATGAGTTACTTTATATAACAGCATTAAAAGAGAAAAAGAGAATTGGAAATAACAGAGTTAGTTTTAAGTCTTTTTTTAAAAGAATTATTGGTCAATTATTAACTAAATTAAGATTAAAAGATAAAATTAAAAATATTTTAAAAATTTGATAAATTAAATCTATATGTATGTCCAGGTATCTAAGTAGTATTTATTTGCATTTTGAATTATATCATTTTTAAACCATTTCAAAGGCCTTGTTACTATTAATTGTTTTTTCTCAGAGAGGTACGCAGCCCACAATGAAAACGTACTATTAGAAAAAATATAAGCGTCACATAATGACATTAAATAAAAATCATTTTCTTGACCAAGATTAAAGCTTGATGCAGTAATAATGTTGTCCTTGTTAATAAGTTTTTTATCAACAAATTCTATTTGATCAGAGAATAGAATAAATAAAGGTTTTTTTAAATTTTTTTCAAATTTAGCTATAGCATCATGATAATAATTCTTTGGTATGTCTGCATAAACTTTTTTGTTTTTAATTGATTTATAGTCACCAAGTCTTAAATGCAAGCATACCACATGAGTATAATTACTTTTAAGATCTTTAAACAAATTATCTAAATTATTGTCACTCTTAAATTTTAAGGTTTTTTTTATAGAGTTAAGGTGTTTCATAAAAAATTCAAAATTTTGCCAATAACCATAAAAAAATTTATTGTTGAGAGATGGTAAAGAGGAAAAAGGGTAGTTGTAATTTTCTATAATAAAATTTTTAAATTCTCTAATACCAAATTTTCTCATTATTCTTAAAAAGTAGCTTCTTAGTTGTTCATTAATTAATAAATTTCCAATTATTTTAGAATAGTCATCAGACTCCGCTAAATTATATTTTACATTGAAAATATCTTGAATTTTTATTTGTTTTTTATTAATAAATCGATCGCAAAACTTTACATTATAACCAAATTCGTAATTGATAGCCATTCCAAATGAATATTGGAACAATTGATTACCTAATCCGCCGTTCAAATTTATAATATTCATTTTTTAATTATTATATATTTTTTAAAGAAGTGATAAATGACTCTCAAAAGGGTAATGAATATTTTTTTGTAAAGTTTCATTTTAACGTCAAATTTTTTAACAGTTTTTAAAATACTGAATTGAAGTTTTAATAACTCAATTTGACCTTTTACAATTTTTTTAAAAGATAAATTACTTTCATGCTGCCTATTACAAACAAGAGTCTTATCTATGTTTGAAAGTTCAAATTTTTTAGATATCCTAAATAATAAATCATAATCGTTTACCATTTCATATGTTGCATTATACCCTCCAACTTGATCGACAGCTTTTTTTCTGAAAAATAATGTAGCGCTGTTAAATACATGCTGATACTGAATTTTTTTTTTTAATGTTTCATTATCTTGAGTGTATTTTAATTCATCAAATTTATTAGACTTACTATCTATGAGAAAAACATTTGAACCAACAACACCGCATTTAATATTATAATTCATGTATTTTATTTGTTCTTCAAATCTATTTTTCAAAAATGTGTCATCTACGTCACATATAGCAACATACTCAGAATTAATTTTATCCCAGGCTTTATTTCTAGCTTCTCCTAGTTTCAAACTTTCTTCAAAATAAAAATATTCAAATCTAGGTTCATTAAAGCTATTAAAAATATTCTTAGATTGATCATTGGATTTATTATCGAAAAAAAATAGTTTCCAATCTGTATATGTTTGGTTGATAATTGACAATAGAGATTCTTTAAGAAACCTCTCACCATTTTTACAATTCATTAGCACAGTTAATTTATTCATTTATTTTTTTTTAAAAATCAATTATATGCTTTCATTAAAATTTTAAGAATAAATCTTCTTTGATATTCAAACAATAAATATTGTATCAAACAAAAAAAAATTTTTTTTTAAGATATTCAAAATATCTCTGATGCATAAAAATATTTAATATGATATTTTTTTATGTTATTCATTTTTTTTGTAATATTCATCTAAGAAAACCTTATCTCTTAATGTGTCCATACATTGCCAAAAACCAAAATGTTTGAAAGCTTTAAGTTCTTTATTTAAAGCAAGATTTTCTAATGGCTCCTTTTCTAAAAATGTTAAATCATTTTTAATAAATTTAAAAATTTTGTTACTAAACATAAAAAAACCTCCATTAATCCATCCTGCATCAACACTTTTCTTTTCACCAAATGTTAAAACTTGGTCTTTTTTTATTTTTAAATAGCCAAACCTAGCAGGTGGTCTAACTGTTGTTACTGTTGCTATTTTTTTATGTGTGAAATGAAAATTGACTAATTTATTTAAATGAATGTCTGAAACACCATCGCCGTAAGTTAAACAAAACATATTACTTTTTTTTGTGATAAGTTTTTTAAGCCTTAAGATCCTACCTCCAGTCATAGTATTCAACCCAGTAAATACTAATTTTACTTTTACATCATCAGAGTATACGTATTGATAATTTTTTTTTTTAAATTTTTTTGAGAAATAATTTTCTATAACTTTATGTAAATGCCCTGTGGCAATAATAAAATCTTTAAATCCATAAGAAATATAGTGCTCAATAATTCTTATTAAAATTGGAACTTTATTAACTCTAATTAATGGTTTAGGGATGGCTTTTGTGTATTCCAAAATTCTAGAGCCTTTGCCTCCTGCTAAAATGACTACTGGTAATTTAAAATTTTGGATATTCGTCATTATATTTTCTTCTAATTATCTCATTTTCTTGATGTAAGATGTTTGAAATATTAATAATACTATTATTTTTAGATAAACCTTTAAATCCAAACCATATATTTGGCTTAATCAATAAAATTTTTTTACTATCATCGTTAAGAACAATTTCTTTGGAGAGAGAAAAACTATCATCAAAAAGAACAAACTTTATTGAACCTTTTATCACTAAAATATTACAAAACATTTTTGTATGTTTTTTCCAAGCTCTAATAACATTTTTAGTAAAATTTGTACTATAAATTTCTCCAAACCCATAAAAATTTTTATAATTTTTTTCTAAAATCTTGATGATATTAGTATCATCTGCCTCTATTTGATTAAGAGTTATTATACTATAAAAATTATTAATATTTATTTTATTCAAAATATCTAATTATTTGTTTAAGAGTAAGTTCATTTATATTATTTTTACTTATGTAGGCTAAGTACCAATCCATTGTTAAATCTATACTCTGTTTTGTGTTGAGATATGGATACCAGCCAAGAGAGTTCTTTGCTTTATTACAATTAAGTTTTAGAAGTCCAGATTCTTTAAAAAAAGAATTATTTTTATCAATTCGAATTTTTAAAGTTGGTATTATTTTTTTTATAAAATTAACAACTTCAATCACTGTAAAGTTTTCTTTTTTATTTGGCCCAAAATTAAAACTCTCTCCAGAATTTTCAAGGTGATGATAAAGATTAATTGATAAATCCATATAACCTCTTAATGGTTCTAAAACGTGTTGCCAAGGTCTAGTAGACTTTGGATTTCTTATTTTTAATACTTTTTTATTTATCAAAGATCTAATGATATCAGGTAATATCCTATTATGAGAAAAATCACCTCCCCCAATAACATTTCCTGCTCTAGCAGTAGCTAAAGAAATTAACTTATTATCTTTAAAATAAGAATAAAAATAAGACTTAAAATTAATTTCTGCACATGCTTTACTAGCACTATATGGGTCAATACCTCCCAATATATCATTTTCATTATAACCTCTTGTCAACTCTCTGTTTAAGTAACACTTATCACTTGTTACAATAACTGCAGAGCACTTTTTTTTTAAGTATCGAAGAGACTCTAAGAGATTAATGGTTCCTAATATATTAGTATTGAATGTTTCTAAAGGGTTGATAACTGACTTGCTAACTAATGATTGTGCTGCTAAATGAAAAACTATATCTGGTTTAATTTTAATAAAAATTTGTTTTAATTTTTTAAAATTATTTATATCAATTTTAAATTCTTTATTTATTTTAGAACCTATTTTTAAAATTTTGTAATTTGATTTACTTCCTAAATTATAAGAACTAATTCCTATTATTTTTGCTCCAAATAGCCATAGAACTAAACATAACCATGAACCTTTAAACCCTGTATGCCCTGTGACAATGACAGTTTTATTTTTAAAAAAATGTTTATATTTTTCCATTTAATAATTTATATACTTGATTAATTTTAAATTCCTCAAAGTACTTTCTATAATAACTTGATGAAATTTCCATAAATCTTTTTAATTTTTTGTTATTATCAAAATTAAAATAATTATTTAAATTTTTAAAATCCTTCACTTTTAGTTTCCACGGATTACTTAATTCTTCTAACGGATCAATATCAAAAAATTTGTTTTCAACGTAAATAGGCCGAACACCATAACAAACTGCATTTATAATTGATGAAGATATTGTGTAAAATGCCAGTTTACTTCTCCTCAAATCATAATCTAGATCATTATATGACAATTCAATTTTAGGGTAATTTTTAAATAAGTTACTCATATTATTATTATTAAATGGGTGACCTCTCCAAATGTAATTATACTCAGGAAAATGATCATGAATTTTTAATATCAAATTTAACAAATTTTTTATCTCATATTTATTTGAACTTGGTAAAAAAATTATAAAATTTGGTTTTTTAAATTTTTGTGAATTGAGAATTTTTTGTTTTTTTGTTGAACCAATATTATAAGAATTGAAAAAAAATTGGTCTAATTTATTCTTCAATATTGAACCACTAGTTAAAATATGACTAGGATTAAACCTTTTATTGTAAAAATCAAAAAAGTTTTTTTTATTAAGAGGTACATAAGAATGCTGTACCGCAAAAGATTTAAAATTATTATTATTATTTTTATTAAAATCAAATAAAATACCAAATAATACTCTTTCCCAATGAATTCCCTCAAATGTAACAAAAATATTACAATTTTTATTATGATAACTTAGGATATTTTTAATTTGTATTGGTATTCTAAGATTATGTGCAGTTTTATTTGATAAATGGAAAGTTAATATAACAATTGTTAAATAAAGTTTATTATTTTTGTTTAAATTTTTACTTAAAAACTTTAGTAAATGGATAGATGAGGCATAAATTCTATAAAATAAAAGTAACTCATATTTGAAACTCATATAATAATTAATCAAATTTATTTTCGATTTTTTTTTGTTAGTATGATTGATTTGGTAAAGTGAATATTTTAATGATTTTGATTTAAAAAAATTTATTAAGTTATAAAAATAAAAA
>CABZBG010000016.1:0-14822 GCA_902523865.1 uncultured Alphaproteobacteria bacterium | reverse complement strand
TTCCCAGTGACCCTGTTAACATGGCAGCACAGTCACTAAGAAGATCACCAAAAAGGTTATCTGTAACTATTACATCAAATTGTTTTGGGTTTCTAACTAACTGCATGGCACAGTTATCGGCTAACATATTTTCTAGGTTAATATCAGAAAAATCTTTATGAGTCTCTTTAACAACCTCCCTCCAAAGAACACCTGTTTCCATAACGTTAGCCTTTTCAACAGAAGTAACTTTATTATTTCTTTTTCTAGCTAAATCAAAGGCGACTCTGGCAATTCTATCAATTTCGTAGTCATGGTAAACTTGTGTGTCGATCGCTTTTTTACCATTTGAAGTATCCTCAATTCCTCGAGGTTGACCGAAATATACACCCCCAGTTAATTCTCTTACTATCATTATATCTAAATTATTAACTACATCATTTTTTAAAGTTGAAGCATCAACAAGTGCATCAAAAACAAGGGCAGGTCTCAAATTTGCAAAAAGTTCTAACTCTTTCCTCAAACCTAATAGTCCAGCTTCAGGTCTCTTTGATCTTTCTACATCATCCCACTTAGATCCTCCAACTGCTCCCAATAAGATAGCATCAGAGTTTTTTGCTTTTTCTAAGACAGCCTCTGTTAAAGGCTCACCGTTGACATCATAAGAGGCTCCACCAACTAAATCTTTTTCATAATTAGCATCAAGGCCTTGTTCGTTTAATTTTTCAATAACTCGGATTGTTTGATCTGCAACTTCCACACCTATCCCGTCACCAGGTAAAACTAGAATTTTAGAGCTCATTTAATTGTCCTTAAATAACCAAGGTTTTTTATTTTTTTTTTCTTCTTCATAGGCGCTAATTTTGTCTTGGTATCTAAGGGTAATGCCTATGTCATCTAATCCCTGCAAAAGTCTATCTTTTCTAAACTCTTCAATTTCAAAATTAATTGAATGATTGCCAGCTTTGACAGTTTGCTCTGGGAGATCGATGCTGAACTCAATTTGATTTGTAGCTGCCATCATTAATTGATCAAGTTGATCAGGACTAACAACAATCGGTAAAATTCCATTTTGAAAGCAATTATTATAAAAAATATCAGCAAAACTTGTTGAAATTACACACTTAATTCCAAAATCTTTAAGAGACCAAGGAGCGTGTTCTCGACTAGAACCACATCCAAAATTATCTCCTGCTACTAATATTTTAGATTGATCAAAAGGCGATGTATTTAATACGAAATCCTTAATTAGATTTCCATCATTATCATATCTCATCTCATAAAATAAGCTAACCCCAAGACCAGTTCTTTTTATAGTCTTAAGAAATTGCTTCGGGATGATCATATCTGTATCAATATTTACGATTGGTAAAGGGGCTGCGATCCCTTTTAAAGAATTAAACTTATCCATCTTAAGTGAAATCTCTTATATCAGAAATGTTCCCAGTGATAGCGGAAGCTGCCGCAAGTTCTGGGCTCATTAAATGAGTTCTTCCACCTCGACCTTGCCGACCTTCAAAATTTCTATTAGAAGTTGAGGCGCATCTTTCGCCAGGTTTTAATTGATCAGGATTCATGCCAAGACACATAGAGCATCCAGCCTCTCTCCATTCAAAACCAGCATCTTTTAAAATTATATCTATTCCCTCTTCCTCTGCTTGTTTTTTAACTAAACCTGATCCTGGTACTATCATAGCTTGAACATGTGAAGCGATTTTTTTATCCTTAACAATAGAGGCAACTTTTCTAAGATCTTCAATTCGACCATTGGTACAAGAACCAATGAATATTTTATCTAATTTTATGTCTGTTATTTTTGTTCCGGGTTTAAGGCCCATGTATTCAAGAGATCTCTCAATACTTTTCTTTTTATTTTCTGTTTGAGCGCTACTTGGGTTTGGTACCAATCCTTTCACAGATACAACATCTTCAGGACTAGTGCCCCACGTCACCATTGGGTCAATCTCGGAGCTATTAATAACAATTTCATGATCATAGTTAGCATCATTGTCTGATGGGAGAGATGACCAGTATTCCACTGCTTGATCCCAATGATCAGCACCTGGTGCATAAGGTCTTCCTTGAATATAGTTGAAAGTTGTTTGATCAGGGCTGATTAAACCAGCACGTGCTCCGGCTTCAATACTCATATTACATATGGTCATTCTTCCTTCCATAGAGAGTCCCATAATAGAGGATCCGGCATACTCGATTACATGTCCAGTTCCACCCGCTGTTCCAATCTTTCCAATTATATATAGGATTAAATCCTTCGAATTGACGCCAAAAGGAAGGTCGCCATTTACTGATATTCTCATGTTTTTAGCGGGGTTTTGGACTATTGTTTGTGTAGCCAATACGTGTTCTACTTCACTTGTGCCAATACCAAAAGCAAGCGCACCAAATGCTCCATGGGTAGAGGTGTGACTATCCCCACAGACTATTGTCATTCCTGGTTGGGTGATCCCTTGCTCTGGTCCAATTATATGAACAATACCCTGTCTCTGATCCATTAAATCAAAATATTGAATTCCATGTTCTTTGGTATTTTTTGCTAAAGTTTCAACTTGTATTTTACTTTGTGGATCCTCAATATTTTGTCTATTTATTGTAGGAACATTATGGTCTGCAACAGCTATGGTTGCTTCTGGTCGATGTACAGGACGATTAGAGATTTTTAATCCTTCAAAGGCTTGGGGACTAGTTACTTCATGGACTAAATGACGATCAATATATAAAAGACTAGTTCCATCTTCTCTTTGACCGACGAGATGCTCAGACCAAATTTTATCAAAAAGTGTTTTTGGGCCTTGGTTGCTCAAGATACTACTTAACTTAGCTTTTAGTTTCAGCCTCTTCTGCTTTTTTTTCAGCAAGTATCTCCTCTTTTGGCTCCTCTTTAGGTTTAGAGTCTTCTTGAGGAGATGCTGCCTCTGTTTTGGTTTCTTTAACAGCTTCTGCAGGTGCCTCTTCAGTTACGGGAGTTTCAGATTTTTTTTCTTCAATTTGTTCCTCTGTAACTTCTTTGACGTCTTCTATTGAAGATACATATTGTTTATCATCATATGCTCGACCATCTGTTCTCTCAGCTATTCTTGCTTTTTTACCAGATAGGCCTCTGAGGTAATATAATTTTGCTCTTCTGACATCTCCAACTTTGATACGTTCAATTGAGTCAATAACGTTACTGTAAAGTGGAAAAACTCTCTCTACTCCCTCACCACTAGAAATTTTTCTAACAGTGAAAGATGAGTTAAGGCCATTATTTTTTTTACCTATACATACGCCTTGGAATGCCTGAACTCTTTCTTTGTTTCCCTCTTTAATTTTTACATTTACTTTTACTGTGTCACCAGGTGCGAAATCTGAAACTTTTGAGCTTTTTAAAATTTGCTGTATTTGTGATTGTTCATAATCTTTAATTATTTCATTCATTGTGTGCTCCATCCAATACTAATTTGTGGGTGGTATTAGAGCGGGATATTCTACTCATTTTTGTTTTTTTTTAAATACTTTTTAAATAAATCTGGCCTATTTTTTTCAGTATTTTCCTTCGAATTCTGGTGTTTCCATAAATCTATATCCGCATGATTGCCACTTAAAAGAACAGCTGGAACTTCAATGTCTGTATGGTCAGGAGCTACCCATGGGTTTGGTCTTGTAAATTGATCGTGTTCAACTAGTTCATTTTGAAAAGACTCATTAGTGTGAGTATCTTCATTACCCAAGACATCAGGTTGTAATCTCATAAATGCTTCAATAAACAATAACGATGCCACTTCCCCTCCATTTAAAATGACATCACTTACTGAGATCTCTTGGAATTCATAATAGTTGATCACTCTTTGGTCTATTCCTTCATATCTACCATTTAATAAAATAAAATTTTGATTTGACTTATTTTGAATTAAATCGTTTTGAGAAAAATTTTTGCCTTTGGCAGAAAAACAAATTTTTGTAAAGGTATCTAGCTCGTCCTTATTAAAGTTTGCCTCAATAGCTTTTGAAATTATATCTGGCCTTAAAATCATCCCTGCGCCGCCGCTAAATGGTTTATCATCTACAGAGTTAGCAGATAAGTCACTATAGTCTCTTATGTTGATAGTATTTATTTTAAAATGATTTTTTAAAAGAGCCTTGCCTAGCAAACCATGTTGTAAAATACCAGGAAAAGCCTCTGGGAATAAAGTGAGGATATTAAATGTGATCATTAATTTTTAATTATTATTTTTTTTTCTTTGATGTTTACCAAAGGAAAATTTTGTTCTGTGAATCTAAAAAATTCTTTTTTCATGCTCTTCGTAAAATATACTTCCAGCAAGTCTCCTGCTCCAAAATTCACCACTGAAGATACTTCACCTACTTTCTGGTCTTTATTGTCCATTACATCTAATCCCTCTAAATCATGAAAGTAATATTCATTACCTTTTACAGGTGATAATTGTTCTTTTTTTAAAAAAATTTTTTCATTAACAAACTTTTCAATATCCGTTCTATTGTTTATCTCATTGATTGTTATAAGTGGGCTTTTTTTATCGAAAGAGACGAGTTTTAATTCAATAATTTTTTCGTCATCTAAATAAAATTTTTTAAACTGATTTACATCACGATCATCATTTAAAAAACTGTGAAACCTTAGCAGTCCCTTAGTTCCTTTGGGTCTACCAATTACGCCAACTTGTATGAAATTTTTATTAAAAGAAGTCACAAGAGAATTATTCTTTAGGTTCCTCTTTATTATCCTCAGTTTTGTCTTCAGCGGCCTCGGTTGAAACCCCCTCTGCTTTAGGTTCTTCCACTACAGGGGCTTCTTCTTTCTTCTCCTCAGGCTCTGGTGTTTCTTCTGATTTTACCTCTAGTTCAGCTGGTTTTTCAGTTGCAGCTTCTTCAGCAGGAGGTTGCTCATCTGCAGTGGATGTCTCTTCAGCAGGTTTTTCTGCTTCTACTTTTGCAGCTTCTTCAGCAGCTTTTGCATCCTCAGCTACTTTTAATGCAGCTTCCTCTTTAGACTTAACTCTTTCCTGAGCTTTTGCCTTTGGTAAATGTTTTTTCGTCTTCTCAGTTATTTTTGGGGCTTCCATCATTCCTAATTCAAAGAGAATTTTTTGTACTCTTTCTGTTGGTAATGCTCCTACTTTTAACCAGTGCTCAGCTCTTTCTTTGCTTAACATAACTCTTTCTTTGTGGTCCTTCGGCACCATTGGATTAAAGTTACCTATTTTTTCAATGAAATTACCATCTCTAGGTGCTCTTTCATCAGCCACCACTATTCTGTAAAAAGGTCTTTTCTTTGAACCCCCTCTTGCTAGTCTTATTTTAGTCGCCATGATCTCTCCCTTCTATATTTAATCAATCGTTGGCATTTGGTTTCCGCCTAATAAACTTTTAATTTTATTTGCAAAACCTGGTTTTTGAGCTTGTTTCATAAGTTTTTTAGTTTGCTCAAATTGTTTGAGAAGCCTATTGACTTCATGTACTTGTCTTCCAGACCCAGTTGCTATTCTTCTTTTCCTTGAAGCTTTTAGTAAGTCGGGGTCAACTCTTTCATCTTTAGTCATTGAACAAATAATTGCTATTTGATGATCGATAACTTTCTCGTCAAAATCTCCACTTTCCATCATATTTTTAATTTTGCTTACACCTGGCATATGTGACATCAGTCCAGACATACCTCCCATTTTTTTCATTTGTGAAAATTGCTTCAAAAGATCATTCATATTAAATTTCCCACTCAACATCTGGGACTGCAGACTTTCCATTTCTTTTTCATCAAAGTCTTTCTGTGCCTTTTCAACTAGTGATACAACGTCTCCCATGCCAAGTATTCTTGAAGCAATTCTTTCTGGGTGGAAAACTTCAAAATCTTCAATATTTTCACCAGATCCAAAGAAACGAATAGGCAAACCTGTTTGATATTTTGCTGAGAGCGCAACTCCTCCTCTTGGGTCTGCATCCAGTCTTGTTAAGATAAATCCTGTAAGAGGGGCTGTGGAGTTAAAAGACTCTACAACACTTAAAGCTTGCTGACCCATCATAGAATCTAATACAAGTAAGTTTTCTTGTGGTTTTGCGATATCGTGAATAGTTTTTAGTTCTAAAAGTAATTCCTCGTCTGTACTGATACGACCAGAGGTATCGATTATAAGAATATCTGATAAAAGCTTGTTACTTTGTTCCATTGCATTATTGACAATATCTTTAATGTTTTGGTTAACTGGTTCAATAAATTGAATATTATTTTTCTGAGATAAAATACGTAGTTGTTCAATAGCAGCAGGTCTTCTTAAGTCTGTTGATACTAGTGCTACAGATTTATTGAGAGAATTTTGACAGTAATGGGCAAGCTTTGCAATCGATGTTGTTTTACCTGCACCCTGCAAACCACACATTAAAAAGATTGAGGGTTTGTTTTTAAAATTTAATTCACTGCTTTGTGTGCCAAGAATTTCTGTAAGCTCATCACTAACAATTTTAATAATTTGTTGTCCTGGCTGAACATTTTCAATTACCTTTTGGCCAATTGCTTTGTCTTGAATTTTTTTAATTAAATCTTTAGATACTCTTAAAGAAACATCTGCTTCTAATAGAGCTACTCTCACCTCACGCAAAGTTAACTCTAAATCTTTTTCAGTAATAGCTCCTTTATTTGAGAGGCCTTGAAAAATTCCAGTTATTTTATTTGTTATATTTTCTAGCATCTAAAAAATAAAAAAAATCGGCGAATGATACTCATCGGCCGATTAATTTTTTCTTTATTAAGTGAAGTTTTTATATCACTATAGCGGGTCTATGAAAATACCTTTTATGAAAGCTCATGGGGCAGGAAATGACTTTGTAATAATAGATAAAAACGTTGATTTAATTAGAAAATCAAAAAAAATTATTAAAAAATTATGTGACAGACGATTTGGCATAGGCTGTGATCAATTGATTTTATTGAAAAAAGTTCGGGCGTACCACCAAGTTGCTTTTTTTAATTCAGATGGCTCACTTGGAAAAAATTGTGGAAATGGACTGCGTTGTGTCTATAAATTTTTAGTTGAAGAAAAGAAAATTAAAAACGTAATTATCAAAAGTCATAAATTTATCCATCACGGTAAAAGAGCTGAAAAAGAATACAAAATTAATGTTGGAGAAGTAACTTTAGATTGGCAGAAAATACCTTTATCAAAAAAAATGGACACCCAAGGTATTAATATTAAAGGTATTAAAATACCTGGATTAGTAAAAATTATGACAGCAAATATTGGCAATCCTCATTGTGTGGTGTTAGTTAAAAATTTAGTATCAATTAAATTAAATCATCTAGGACCTTTACTTGTAAAAAATAAAATTTTCCCTGATCAGGCAAATATTACTTTTGTTCAGGTACTAAATAAATCAAAAATCAAAGTATTATTTTGGGAAAGAGGTGGCGGGCATACACTTGCCTGTGGTTCAGGAACGTGTGCAACAGCATTTGTTTTAAACTATAACGATATTGTATCCTCTAAAATTGTGGTAATTACAGAACAATCAAGGTTAAAAACAGAAATTCAAGATAAGATGGTATATCTTCAAGGTCCAGCTGAATTAGTTTATAAATCAACCATTAATATATAAATGTCTAGGGTAGTAAATTTTGGATGTCGGCTAAATAATTTTGAAGGAAAGAAAATTGAGGAATTACTATCTAATAATAATGAAAATATAATTGTTATAAATTCATGTGCGGTTACAAATGAAACTGAAAGACAAGTAAGACAAACTATTAGAAGAATTAAAAAAGAAAATCCTAATAAAAAAATTGTAATGACAGGTTGCGCCGCTCAAATATCACCTGATAAATATTTATCAATGACTGAAGTTGATAAAGTTATTGATAATATCAGTAAGCTAAAATCAGAAACCTGGATATCTTTGTCTAATGAAGAGTCCCAAATTGATTTTAAAGAGGACATCTTTGATTCACCTCAAGACAAACGCCCATCTTTAGATACAAACAATCTTAGCTTCAGAGAAAGCCTTGTAATTCAACAGGGTTGTAATCATAGATGTACGTTTTGTATTATTCCTTTTGGAAGAGGTAATAATAGGAGCTTTGATCCTTTTTACTTAATTGACGAAGTTGAAAGAGCTGTTGAGAACGGAGTCAAAGAAATTATTTTGACAGGAGTAGATATATCTGACTATGGGAGTGATTTTGAGCACCGATATAGCATGAGCAATTTAATTTTAGATATTTTAGATAAAACTAAATTACAACGTCTACGTCTATCTTCAATAGACTGTGTAGAGATTGATGAGCAATTTGACGAAGTATTGAAGGATCAAAGAGTGATGCCTCATCTTCACCTAAGTATTCAATCTGGTGATGACATGATACTTAAAAGAATGAAAAGAAGACATAACTCAAAAGATGTATCTGAATTTGTTGAGCATTGTAAAAAAATTAGAGAAGATATTTCATTTGGTGCAGATATAATCGCTGGATTTCCTACAGAAACAGATGAAATGTTTGACAATACATACAGACTACTGAAAGAAAATGAAATATCTCACCTTCATATATTTCCTTTTTCTCCCAAAAATAATACCCCTGCATCAAGAATGCCTCAGGTTTCAAAATTAATTATTAAGAAAAGAGCAAAAAATTTAAGAGAACTAGGTGAGTTAATTTTAAAAAAAGTAAAATCTAAACTTTCCTTACCAAGAGAGGTTCTTATTGAGGAATTAAATTTAGGATTAGCTGTTGGATATGATCAAAACTATATCAAACATAAAGTTCCGTTAGTTGGCGTACCGGTTGGTGAGATTGTAAGAGTTTAATGTTTTTTTTAAAAAAAATTTTTCAAAAAAAATTAAATGTTGATGAAATAGAAGATCTTTTATTTGAAAATGGTGTTGAGCCAAAATTTGCTGAATTAATAATTTCAAAAATTAAAGAAAATACATCAAAGGAAGAAGATATTAAAAAAATTATTAAAAAAGAGCTACTAACAAAATTTGCAGAAAAAAAATTTGGCAGTTTTTCTCCTCAAAGCAAGAGCTTATATATAATTGCAGGTAATAACGGGTCAGGAAAAACAACATTCATCGGTAAATTTATAAATCTATTTCAAAAAAACGGCTTAAATCCTGCTGTTATTGCAGCAGATACATTCAGAGCAGCAGCTATAGATCAACTCGAGCATTTTACCAAAAAATTTGAAGTACCCATACATAAGGGTAATAATATGGAGGACCCATCAGCTGTCATTTTCCAAGGTATTGATAAAATGAAAGAAAGTGATGTTGTGATAATTGATACATCTGGAAGACAACACAACAATAAAAATTTAATGGCAGAACTAAAAAAGATTTCAAATATAATTTCAAAGAAATCTGATCAATTTAATTTGATTCAAACTTTTTTGACTTTGGATGCTAATACCGGACTTGCATCCAAGCATATTATTGAGGGGTTTCGCGAATATATAACATTAGATGGAATTATTTTAAATAAGGTCGACTCTAATGCTAAATATGGAGCTCTGCTAACGATAATAAATGATTTTGACATACCTGTTGTATTTGAAGGGTACGGTGAAGGAATGAGCGACTTAAGAGAGTTTCAATTTGAAGAATATTTAGATAGACTCATATAATATAATATGAAGCAGCTATTTGAATTTTTTCCCTTAATTGTTTTTTTTGCTGTTTACTATAAATCAGATAAAGATCTCTATTTAAGTATAGCTGCTGTAATAGTGGCTACATTTATTTCTCTCATAGCTATCTATTTCAAAGAAAGAAAAATTTCTACAATGATGTTAGTAAGTACAGTTATCTTAGTTGTATTTGGTGGCCTGAGTATTTTTCTTAAAAATGAAATATTTTTTAAAATGAAACCCACAATCATAAACGCACTTTTTGCTATCGTTTTAATTGGAAGTACAATTATTAATAAACCTGTTTTAAAATTATTATTGAATTCTTCTTTAAAATTAACTGATGAGGGGTGGGGGCTAATGAACAAAATGTGGTCCAGCTTTTTTGTCCTTCTAGCTGTTTTAAATGAAATCGTTTGGCGAACTCAAACAACCGATGTTTGGGTTAACTTTAAAGTCTTTGGTATTATGGGAATTACAATTGTCTTTACTATAATTCAAATTCCGTTTCTAAAAAAACATTTTATAAATCAGCCTTAAGAGCTTCAATTCCCACTAATTCTTTATCCTCTAGTGCCTCAAGAAAAGCACCCCCGGCAGTTGAGACAAAATAAAAGTCTTCAAATTTTTCTTTTGCCATATTGATGGCTAAGATTGTATCTCCACCACCAATAACAACATCAGCTTGAGCTTTAGCAAGAAGGTGAGATAGATTAATAGATCCCTTCGAAAATTTGTGGTCTTCAATCATTCCCATGGGGCCATTCCACAAAATAATATCACTTTTTTTTACAAGATTTTCTAAAACAATATGAGAAGAGGCGGCTATATCTAAAATTTTAAATTCAGTGTTTTTGTCAAGTTCATTGACTGATACACTTTGATCTGAGTCGAGCATTACATCAACTGGGAGATGGATTTCACAGCCTGTTTGTTTTGCAGAGCTATAAATCATTTCAATCATTTGTTCAGCACCCTCTTCAATTAAAGAAGAACTAACATTAAACTTATTATATTTTAGAAAATTATTAGCCATTGCTCCTCCTATAAAAATATCTGAGCAAGAAGACGTTAAAGACAAAAGTGTGTTTATTTTAGTTGAGATTTTTGAGCCTCCAATTATAGCTAATTTTTTTTTTTGAGATTTTTTGATATCGTTAATAGCATTAATTTCTTTTTCAAAATTAAAACCAGGTGTAGATAAAATATTTTTAGCCATTTGGTTTACTGATGAGTGAAGCCTATGGGAAGCAGAGAATGCTTCGTTAACATACAAATCTAGATTGTCAGTAATTGATTTACTAAAACTCAAATCATTTTTTATTTCACCTTTGAAAAATCTTATATTCTCTAAAAGAGTTGTGGTAGGCCTATTATGATTGAATTGATCAAGACCGTTTTCTAAAAAATTTGCATAGCTTATAAAGTTTAATTTTAATTCTAAGATTTCCTGAAACTGATCAATTAGTTTTGAGAAAGAGTACTTGTCATCGAATTTTTCTTTTGGTCTTCCAAAATGCGATAGAAGAATAATGTTGCATTTTTTATTTTTAATAAAATTGATGGTGTCCTTTGCCCTGTCTAATCTTGTTTTGTCAGTTATCTTAAAATTTTTATCAATAGGCACATTAAAATCGACTCTGATCCCAACATTATGGATTTTTTCGAAATTGAGACTTTTAAGAGATTTCATATTTATTCACATTTTTTTAATCATTTTAGGCTAGATTACTACTACTATATATAGTATAAAACTACCCATATAAGGAACTAAATAGAGTAGGTATATAAAAAATGTCTTGGAATAACCAGAAAGTAGAAGATCTTAAAAAGCTTTGGAATGAAGGGGTTGCTACAAGCCAAATTGGTGTGCAGCTTGGATTTACTAAAAATGCCGTTATTGGTAAGGCTTTTAGACTAGGCCTTGAGAGACGTCAAAATTCCAGAAAAAAATCAACTCAAAATCAACAATTTTCCTCTGTAACCATGTATAGAGAAACCAGTAATTCATCTTCCCAAAGTACGGTAAGAAAAGAGCCTGTTCGAAGAAGGGAAAAATTTAGTTTTAAAAAGAGTATTGTTGGCACCGGTAACTTTAAATCTTGTCAATGGCCAATTGGTGATCCTCTTGAAGAGGGATTTCACTACTGTGGATGTCAAAATATTCCAACAAAACCGTATTGTATAGAGCATTACAAAAAAGCTTATAATGTTGATGAGAAATATTTAGACAGACTTTTAGATTTCTTACACGAAAAAAATTAATATTATTTTTTCTTTGGCGCGCTTGGCAGGAATCGAACCTGCGACCCCCAGATTAGGAATCTGGTGCTCTATCCTACTGAGCTACAAGCGCCTTTGTTTATGTACTTCATAATAATAATTCTTAAAATATAAACTATGAAAAAAAAAGCTGAAGAGTACCTATATAATGAGGCACTAAAATATTTGGGTAAATATCCAGCTACTAAAAAAAAAATTTATGAAATACTAGAAAAAAAACTCAAAAATAAAAAAACTTATCAAAAGGTTATTTTTCCAGAAAATATCTCTAAGCAAGAACTAATTGAAAATATCATAGAAAAATTAGATGAATTGAAGATTATAAATGAGAGGCACTTTATTGAAACAGTATTTCATTATTATGAGCAATCCTTATTTTCTATCAAAAAAATAAAAAATAAACTCTATCAAAAAGGATTTGAACAAAGCTTGATTGATGAATATGTCTCAAAGAAAGTCTCTGAAAATCCAGATTTAGAATTAGATATTTTAAAAAGATTTATAGTAAGAAAAAAGCTTTCAAAGCTAGAAACCGGTGAATTAAAAAAAAAGCTTTATCAACAAAGCTTCTCAGAAAATTCAATATATAAAGTAATTAGAGATTAGTTATTTAGAAGCTGGTGCTTCAATAGTTTTTGTAGTTTCTTCTGTGTTGACTGGTGCTTGACCCTCAGCATCTTTTTCTTTTTTGGTTTTTTTAATAATTATTTGCTTTCCTCTGTACATGCCAGTACTAAGATCAATATGATGGGGTCTTCTCAATTCACCTGATTTTTTGTCTTCTGCAAAAAGCTGTGTGCCCGCTCTATGATGAGAGCGTCTCATATTTCTTTTTGAAGGAGTGGTTTTTCTTTTTGGAACTGCCATAATAGAGCGATAACATATTAAAAATTTGTATAAATTACAATAATAATGTATAAATCTGCCCACTATGCAACAAGAGCAAATCGATTTAGGTCACAAAAGAACATGTCCTCACTGCGGTGCTAAGTATTACGACTTTTACCAAGAAGAGCTGGATTGTCCGCAATGTGGTAAGTCAATAGAAGCAATAAATATTACAAAGCCAAAAAGAGGAAGAAAAGCAGGAATCGCTGTTGCTACACCTACAAAAACAACTAAAGAAAATGATGAACTAAAAGACTTAATCGAAGAGACAGAAGAGACTGAAACTCAGACTGAAGATACTGATAACCTAGCGGAAGATATCAGTATTGATATTCCAACTGATAAAACAGACGAAGAAACCAATTAATTTATCTTTTATTTAAAATTTCTAATATTTTTGTTGATGCTTCCTCGAACTTTAAACTCGAAGATATAGCAAATTCTCTTGTATACCTCTCAAAAGCTACCTGAAACATCTGACGCTCACTGTAAGACTGCTCAGTTTGATCATCTTTTCGAAATAAATCACGAACTACCTCTGAGAGAAGTTTTATGTCGCCAGAGTTTATCTTTTGATCGTACTCTTGAGCCCTTCTACTCCACATCGCCTTTTTAATTTTAGGCTTTTGCTTTAAAACGGAAAGCGTTCTAGTCATAGAGGGTTTACTAGTAATATTTCTTAAACCAATCAATTTTGCTTTAGCAAAGGGGACTCTAATTGTTAACTTGTCTTGAAAAAACTGAATTACATATAATTGCTCCACTACTAAATCATATTGGAACTTTTCTATAGTAAGAATTCTTCCTACACCGTGGGTAGGGTAAACAATATTCTCTCCTGCTTTAAATTCTTGTGGGACAATTACTTTTTTAATCTTAGGGGCTTTTGGGGTAACAATTTTTTTAACTACTTTCTTTACTACTTTTTTTACTACTTTTTTCTTAGGTATTTTTTTTATAGGTTGTTTTTTTTTGGAAGGTATCTTTTTTTTGACTTCAACTTTTTTTTTAGTTTTAACTTTTGTGGTTTTTTTGGTTACTTTTTTTGTTGTAGCTTTTTTTTTGACTGGCATTAATCAGCTCCTTTTTCACTAAAATGATTTTCAAATTTATTTTCTACCCCTTCCCACTGTTTTGCATCAGCAGGAGCATCTTTTTTTGTAGTTATATTAGGCCAAACTTGTGAATATTTTTCATTTACATCTAACCATTTTGTACCGTCGTCCAAGTCATCTGGGATAATCGCTTCAGCTGGGCACTCGGGCTCACATACACCGCAGTCGATACATTCATCAGGGTTAATGACAAGCATATTTTCACCTTCATAAAAGCAATCTACAGGACACACTTCAACACAATCCATGTATTTACATTTAATACACTTATCATTAACTAGGTAAGTCATAGACTGTCTTTTACTCTATTTCGGATTAATATAAAATCCTTATCTTCAAGACCAAGCAACGTTGATATTTTTCTGGCGGTGGAAACCTCTAACTGGTCTTCTTTACCATCAACCATTAATACTTGCCAACAAATTAAAATCACATCCATTCTTTGTTCATAACTTAAAGATGTTTTAAGCCTGTAAGAAAACTGTGATAAGTCGGAGTTAAAATGTTGTTGATCAGCAAGTTTATTAAATTGCTCTTTGTTGTTAAGAGTTGGAATTTTAAAATAATACTCAACTAACTCAGAGGCCAAATTAATTTCTTGTTCTGTAATTTCATGATCTGCAATGATAATTTCATAAATTAGGTTATATAGATCTGACTCAAAGGAATGATCCTCATTTTTATCCTCTTTTTCATTAAAGGATTGGAAGAATTTACTTAGCATTTATATTTTTTAATTGATCAAAAGGGTTATTAAATAATTTTTTTGGTGTAGATTTTTTTACTTTTTTTGTGTTATTTTGTTTTAACTCCATTGTTTTATTAGCCTTAATTTTTTTTTGAGATAACTAAGTCGTTTTCTGCTATATCTTGAATATTAAAAGACCTGCTTTTTAAAATACTAATTAATTTATCTTTTTTAATTCCT
>CABZBG010000015.1:0-18518 GCA_902523865.1 uncultured Alphaproteobacteria bacterium | reverse complement strand
TTGGTATTGATAAATTAAAATTTTATTTATCATTTCAAAAAAGAATTAATTTATTAAGGATAAACTTTAGGAAATTTATATTTAATAATAAAAAGAAAAAAAAATCTATATACGCTTATGGTGCTGCTGCAAAAGGAAATACATTTCTTAATTTTATGAATTTAAATGATAAACATATTAAATTTATTATGGATAAAAATAAAAAAAAGATCAATAGACTCTCACCTGGAGGTTTAATAAAGATAGTTGACCCAAAAGTTATTTTATCATCACAACCAAATTATATCCTTATTTTGGCTTGGAATATTAAAGATGAAATTATTAAAGATCTTAAAAAAAATTATAATTTTAAGAATACTTTTGTCATAGCTATTCCTGATTTGAAGGAAATTTTTTGAAGAAAAATATATTGATCATTGGCGGAAGTAGTTTTATTGGAAGAATATTAATTCAAAGATTACTTAAGCATAATAAATATAATATTTATTCTACTTATTATAAAAATCCTTTGAAATATAAAAATATATGTGAGCTATATCTAAATTTAAATAATTTCAAATTAAAAGATCTTGGTTCTTTCCCTAAAAGAACAGATTATCTAATTATTCTATCATGGATAAAATTGAATGATTATTATTCAAAAAATCATAAAAATTTTTCAAAAAAATTATTTAAGTTTATCTCAATTTTAATGAGTATATCTAAAATTAAATCAGTGAATGTTTTGGGAAGTTGCTTAGAGTATGGCATTGTAAAAGGCAAAGTTAGTGAAAATAATAAATGTCACCCACAAACTGAATATGGAAAAAGTAAATTATACTTATTAAACCAAATTAAAAAAATCAAAGAAAAATATAATTTCAAATTAAATTGGATGAGAATTTTTTATTTGTATGGAGATACAAGAGATAGAGGTATATGGTCTCAATTTTTAAAATCAAAAAACGATAAATCTATTTTTAGAATGAGCGGTGGTCAGCAAAATTTTGATTTTCTTCACATAAACACAATAATCAGATATATCTTAATTGTAACTCTAAGTAATAATAGTAATGGAATTGTGAATATTTGCTCTGGTCGTCCAAAAAAACTCATTAATTTAGTAAAAACTTGGTCTAAAAAATATAATGTTAAATTAGATGTGGGTTTTTATCCATATACCAATTATGAAAGTATGTCTTATTGGGGGGATAATAATAAAATTGATAAGATTTACAAAGAGCATAAAAATATTTTTTCTAGATAGACTCAAATCTTTTCTACTTATTTTTAAGGATGATTCCTGCTAATACAAAATCATTATGAGTATCTATGTTGACTGATCTATTTTCAGGAAGAATATATGGTCTACTATTTTTTGTTCCGTATCTTAAGCTTTTCTTCATTAAAATATCTCTTTTTAAACCATATATCGAGCCTGCCCTGACATATACTTTTGGCTTGAGATCTTGTCTTCTACTTTCTCTTTTTTCAGTCATTATATCAACAATTTTATCATTAATTATTTTTTTTAATCTCCTAGGGTGATGTTCCTCAACTTTTGACATTGCAATAACTGAGTCTGCTTTAGTTTTAATTAATTTCATAATAACGCTATCAATATCTTGAACGATTTTTAAAGGGTTTGTTGCCATGATTTCAATAATAAAATCATATTTAGTTTTATTTATTTTTTCCATAAAACTAACTGCGTGTTTTAAAGCATCTGATGATGAAGATGTATCTAATGCTAGTTTTTTTGGTCTCAAAAATGGAGCTTGAGCTCCATATTTTTCTGAAATATTTTTTATGTCTTTACTATCTGTTGATACAATATACGAAGTTAAAAACTTACTTTTTAATGCTTCCTTAATAGTGTAGTAGATTAGTGGTTTATTATTTATTAATTTTATATTTTTATTTTTGATACCTTTTGAACCACCCCTTGCTAAAGTTATTCCAAGTATTTTGTACTTATTTGACAATCAACCTATGCCCTTCCAAGTTGCCCCATTCACGGTGTAGTGATGGTACACAGACAGGCTAGGATCGTAAAAAACTTTATGATTTTTTTTAATCATGTCATTAACCCAATATCTGTCCTCTTTGCCAGATAGATCCTCATCGAATGGATTTTCAATTAAGATATTTTTATTATAAAAAGCGAATGCATTATGTAAAAAATATCTATTTTCTTGGTCTGAGTAAAAATTCTCACAAGCCTCTCTCACAAAATTTGACCAAATATACCTTTTTTTTATTTTTTTTCCTCTATAAACAGGGATTTGATTACCATAGAAACAATTATAGTTTAGAAAATTATTTATTAAGTTTTTACTATTAAAATCATTGATTACACAATGGGCTGAAATTATTAAGATTTTTTCATTTGATGAATTTGTTACTCCTAGGTTGAGCGCTAGTCCGGGTGAATATTTTGAAATATTATGAATTTTAATATCAGTATATCTCCCATCCCTAGAATTTAAATTTTTATCCTCTTTAAAATCATTAATTATCTCTAATGTTTGATCGCTTGATTCATTATCAATAATTATAATTTCTGGTTTATTAAAATTATCAATTAATGATTGAATACAATGACCAATCCATTGACTTTCATTTCTAGTTCTTATGATCACTGAAATATTCAAAGGCTACCCTCCCCATCTTCCTCTATAATTATTGTAAATATCCAGTTCTTCTTTTTGTAAATCATTACCCTTATCAGTATTCATTTTTTGAAAACTTAATTTGAACTGATGTAACTCTTTAAGTTCATTAGGAAGAATTGAATTTAGGTTATCTCTACCTGGGAGATTTTTATCAATTGTAAAATGCTTTTCAATATATTTACATCCAAAGCATATAGCCGCGATTGCATCATTAATATTTTTTAAGTGACCACTGTATCCATAAGTTTGAGATATCTCTTTTATTTTATTTATTCTTGGCAAATTGATATTTTCATCAATGCATGGATAACTAGATACACAATGCATAGGAATTAATTTTCCAGAGTTAAATAATTCTTTATAATCTAAAATTTCTCTCCAATAACAAGCACCAGTGGAAATAAGTGTTATATCAAAGTTTTCAACCATTTTACTTACTAATTTTTTATTATGTACTTCATGGCTAGGTATTTTTGAAATACTTTTATCTAAATCTTTTGCGATATTAATAAATTTTTCATGGAAAATAGATGTCATGAATGTGACCGAATATTTATCACAAATACTTTTTAATTTATGATGATCATCAAATGATAACGCAGCTTTTTTATATATTTCTTTTCTTCCATCATTATCCCAATCACCTTCTTTTAAATCAGCTGGATCCCAACTTTGAAATTTACATATATCAGCTCCATTTTTTGCAGCCTCAATAATCATTTTTTCTGCTAAATCTAAATTTCCAAGATGGTTCCATCCAATTTCAGCTATCAAGATAATATTTTTCACCATATCTAATTAGAGACTTTAATTTAAAAAGTCTATATAAAATTATTAATAATGAATGATAAAAATTTTATATTAAATTATTTTGATATTTTTCAAAAAAAAGCTTTCAATCCAAACATTTCCGAAAATCTTATTATTTTGAAAAATATGATTATTGAAACTCATAAAAAGAAGGGAAAAGTAATATTAATTGGTAATGGCGGTAGTTCTGCAATAGCTAGCCATGTATCTGTTGATCTTACTAAAACAGCTGGTATAAGGTCTATGAATTTCAATGAATATGATCTAATAACATGTTTATCAAATGATTATGGATATGAAAATTGGGTTTCCAAAGCGCTAGGATATTATTTAGAAAAAAACGATTTAATAATTATAATAAGCTCTAGTGGCAATTCTAGAAATTTAGTCAACGCAGCAAAGTTTGTTAGGAAAAAAAAAAATAATTTAGTTACTCTAACAGGTTTTTTAAAAACAAATAAATTGACAAAATACTCTTCTTTGTCTCTTTGGGTTGATAGTAAGGCTTATAATATCATTGAAAATACTCATCAATTGTGGCTCACATTAGTATGTGACATGATAATTGGTAAGACGGAATATAAATCAAATAAAATTTTATGAAAAAAATTTTAATAACGGGCGGCTGCGGTTTTATTGGTTCCAATTTAGTAGAACATCTTTTGCAGAAAGGTTATAGCATTAAAGTATATGATAAGTACAACTTTAATAATGATTGGGGATGGCTAGAAAAATCAAAATATAAAAAAGATTTAGAGGTAGTTCTTGGAGATATAAGAGACTTTGATTCAATATTAAATGCTTCCAAGGACTGCAAAAGTATTATTCATTTAGCTGCTTTGATTGGCATTCCTTATTCTTATATCTCTCCTTTGGCGTATATAAAAACTAATATTGAGGGAACATACAATGTTTTAGAATGCTCGAAATTTAATAACTTTGATAATATTATAATTACATCAACAAGTGAGGTTTATGGCTCTGCTGAGAAAGTTCCGATCAGTGAAGATCATAGGCTCTTAGGCCAATCTCCATACTCAGCATCAAAAATTGGTGCTGACCAACTTGCTATGAGCTATTATAAATCTTTTGATTTTCCAATAAAATTAATTAGACCTTTTAATACTTTCGGTCCAAGACAATCCGCTAGAGCTGTCATACCGACAATTTTAAGTCAATGTTATGAAAATAAGTTAATAAAAATTGGAAATATTAATACTACTAGAGATTTTACTTATGTGTCTGATTTATGTAGTGCTTATGAAAAATTTTTAAATTGTAAAAAGAAAAATGCTTTTGGAAATATTTTTAACATTGGAAATAATAGTGAAATTTCAATTATTGAACTCATTAACCTAATCCAAAAAATATGTAAAACTAACAAAAAAATTATTTACGATAAGTCAAGAAAAAGAAAAAAATCAAGTGAGGTAAGTAGACTTAGGTGTGACCCAACTGCTTTCCAGAAACTAACATCATGGAAGCCAAAAGTCTCATTAACAGAAGGCTTATATAAATTTAATGATTGGTATGTAAACAATAAAAAATATTACAAGCCTAATCAATATAATGTCTAAAATATCAGTTCTAATCATTGGAGCAGGAGGAATTGCAAATTCTCACCTCAACTCATTGAATAAAATGAAAGAATATAATTTATTTGGTATTTTTTCTAGGACTCAAAGAAAACCAAATTTATTAGCTAAAAAGTATGGTGTTCAAAAAGTTTTGAGAGACTTTAAAGATATCTATTCTCAAAAAGATAATTTCGATCTAATTATGATTTTAGTAAATGTAGATCAAATATTGAATATTTTTGAAAAAGTAAAACATTTAAAGAAATTTATTTTTTTTGAAAAACCAATTGGTATTAATTTAAAAGAGAGTCTGTATATAACACAAGAGGTTAAAAAACTTAAAATTAGATCATTTGTTGGATTTAATAGAAGATACTATTCAGTTTTAAATAAAGGTTTAAAAAAATTAAAAAGTAATAACAAAAAAATTGTATCATTGACTGTTGAGGGAAATGAAAGAATTTGGCAGATAAAAAAAATAAAGAAACACCATAAGTATCTAAAATTTTGGCCATTTGTGAATTCAATTCACACAGTTGACTTAATTAGGTACGTTGCAGGAGAAATTGATTATAATAATTTTTTCAAAATTAATTCTAAAACTTCATATTATGCAACAATGAAATCAAAAAAAAATATTATAGTAAGTTACATAAGTAATTATGATTACTTAGATGGATGGTCTGTCAAGATTTATAATAATTTTGGAGAATATATTTACTTAAAACCTTTAGAGGATTGTGTCTTTATCACAAAAAAATCTACAAAAAATATTACTAAAGATATTTCTGATAAAAACTTTAAACCAGGATTTCGTTCAATGCATAAAGATTTATACAAAGAAATTAGAAAAAGTTATAATTTAAACTCTAAATCAAATGTAAATGATGCACTTAAGTCAGTGAATTTAGTTAATAATATTTTTTTTAAAAGTTGATATATAAATGAATAGTATCTGATCCATTAATAAAACAATCATCAATATTTTTTGAAATTACTAATATACCAACCAACACAAAAAGGAATAAAGATATATTATCTAACTTTTTTAATTAGAGCTCTAATTTTCCTATTTTATAAATCTGCATCTACATTGCTAGGATAATTTTATCAATATTTTGTTATAATAATATTTTGAAAAAATTACTTGGTCATAAAGAACCCTTTTTACCTTTAGGTTTATACCTTTAATTAGCCTATCATCTTAAATATCCAATCAAGATTATTTTTAAAGTCATTTACATTAAAAAAATATATATATTTATTTAACAATTAATAAAATATACAAATGAGCAATTACTCTTTTAATAATTATTTCTTAATAAGTGAAAATGAAACAATAGCTAAAGCTTTAAGATTTATGAGAAAGAATGGTCAAAAATGCTTAATTATAGTAAATTCTCTTGGTCTATTAAAAGGTAGTTTAAGTGACGGTGATATTCGAAATTTCTTAATAAAAGAAAATAATCTCAAATCTACTTTATCTAAAATTTACAATAAAAAACCTATCTATCTTTCAATAAAAAATTTTAATAAAAAAAAATTATTTGATCTCTTCAATAAGTATCAGATTTCACTGATACCTTTAGTAGATAACACTAAAAAGGTATTACATATTTTTACCAAAAATGACTCGACCAGTAATTGGTCGTTTAATCCTTTTATTATACCAGTCTTAATTATGGCAGGAGGTCAGGGCTTAAGATTGAAACCTTTTACTGATGTTTTGCCAAAGCCCCTAATACCTATCAATGGTATTCCTATATTACAAATTATAATCAATAAATTTTCAAACAATATTGGTAGTCCTATTTTTATTTCTTTAAATTATAAAGATAAAATCATGAAGGCATATTTAAATGATTTTAAAGATAAATATAACTTAAGTTATATAAATGAAAAAAAACCTTTAGGAACAGTGGGTGCTGCTAAGTTTGTACCTAAAAATAATAATGATAATTTAATTATTACTAATTGTGATATTTTTATTGAATATGATTATAAAAAAATAATTAAATTTCATATAAAAAATAATTACAATATCACTATAGTTGGAGTCAAGAAAATACACAAAATACCTTATGGTGTTATTAAAACTAGAAATAATAAGCTTAGTAGTCTTGACGAAAAACCATTAATTGATTTCACAATTAATGGAGGTTTTTATATTATAAAAAGAGACATTATCGATAAAATACCTAAAAATAAAAAATATGATTTGACTGATCTAATAAACCTTGTTCTTAAGAGTAAAAGTAAAATTGGTGTTTATAAAATTGATGCAGAAAAATGGCATGATATTGGTCAGTGGAATGAATATAAAGAGACTGTTTCTAAATTAAATAAATAATTTGAGTAAACAAAACATACTTATTGTTGGATTAGGTAATATAGGTAAAAGACACTTAGAGTCTTTTCTAAAATTAAATAAAAAATTAGTCATATATTGTGTTGATATTAAGTTTAGCGAAAAAAGAATTAAAGTTAATAATATAGATATTTTATATACAAATTCGATAAAAGAATTTAAGAAAATTTTTGACGTTTGTATTATTGCAACTAATTCCAATGAAAGATTTAAGATTCTTAAGAAAGTTGTAAAAAATAATTTATGTAAAAAAATCATTTTAGAAAAAGTAACTTTCAGTAATTTAGCTCAATATAAAGAGGCCCAAAAATTATTAAATTCTAAAACAAAGATTTATATTAATTGTCCAAGAAGATCTTGGCCGTCTTACAGGAATTTAAAAAAAAATTTAAGTAATGAAGATTTAAAATTAATTGAAATTCAAGGATATAATTGGGGTATTTTATCAAACATGATCCATTTTTTGGATTTATTCTCATATTTATCAAATGATAAAAAAATTGAACTAATTTATGATGATTGTAATAAAACTTTTTCATCAAGTAAGAGAAATGGATATTATGAAGTTTTTGGTTCTTTCATTTTTAAAAATTCATTCATGAACTTGCTAATTGTCAGCGACAACAAGTTTTTTAATAAAAATTCTATAATTAGAATCGAAACAAACAAAAATACATTTGAAATAAACGAAAAATTGAAAGAAATTAGAAAAACTAACAATAATTCAAGGTCTATTAAAATCTCAAATTTTCAAACTTTTTTACAGAGTGATATTTCTTCAGATTATCTAAAAAAAGTTAATTTAGTTGATCTAAATGAATCTTTATTTACTCATAAAATATTATTTGAATGTTATAGTAAAATTTTCCCTAAAAATAAAAAATATCCAATTACTTAAAGTTATATTGCAGTCCACCCACCATCTACTATTAAATTAGTGCCAGTAATATAAGAGGACATACTAGAACATAAAAATATGACTGGAGAAGCTATTTCTTTTGCATTTGCTAATCTTTTTATAGGTACTTTATTTGAGTAATTTCTTAAGAAAATTTTAGATTGAGTTTTTGACCTTCCTGCAACTGGTCCCAAAACACCACCAGCACATACTGAATTTATTCTAATTCCCTTGCTTGATAATACTGGACACATTGTTCTAATATAGTTAGAAATACCACCTTTTATTAACGAATAGGTAATATTTTCTCTCATTTGAGTATTTTTATATATAGTTAAATCATTACCTTGTAACCCATATATTGAATTAAGAAGGACAATAGAACCATTTATTTTCTTTTTGATCATTAATTTAGACATTATGTGAGTCAGCCAAATTGAGTTTTCTAATTGAAAATTTAGATTTTTTTTTAAAGAAGTTAAAGTTAATTTTTCGAAATCTGATTTATGCCAATCTTCTGAATAAGGATAGGCACAATTTATAAAACAATCTATGATTTTTATTTTCGATAGAATATTCATAAAATTTTCTTCAAATAATTTTTTAGTCATGTCAAATTTAAAAAATTTTATTTTTTTGTTATTGCTTGTGTTTAATTTAGGTTTTTTTATATCTAGTATAAATATATTGGTACCAAGTTTATTTAATTGTTTTACTACTTCTGACCCAATTAGTCCTGAACCACCTAAAATCAAAACATTTTTATCTTTTAAATTAAGCATAATAATTATTAATTAAGCAGTTTTTTTACTATTAATAAATCAAAATTATCATCAATATCTATAGATCTATTTCTAGGCATTATATAAATACCAGTTTTTGGATAAATAATTTTAGTTGCACTAATGAGAAAATTTCTTTTCCAAATATAAATAGCACTATTTGCTTCATAAACTTTTGGTGCATCTTGTCTTGATTTATAATTTTTAGAGTTTTTAATTAACTTAATTTTTTTGTTTTTTACTTCTAAAATATTAAAGTATGGGCTTTTTTTTGCTTTGCAAACAGATAGAAGATTACCAAAGTTATTAATTTTAAATTTTTTAAAAGCTTTTTTAATATCTACAATTTTTCTTAATGGAGTGGTTAAATCAATGTCAATAATATTGTCAAATTTATAACCAAATCTTGCTTCAGTTTTCAATAAAGCATCTTTTATAACATCTATTTTAGAAGCTTTATCATTAGATAATTTTGATGATCTTGTAACAATAAAATCAATTTTATACTTTTGTGATAATTTCATTACTCGATTAGAGTCAGTTGTAATCACTATTTTATAGAAAATTCTTGAATTAATCGCTTGAATAATAGTCCTCTCTAGCAATGATATACCACCTATTTTTTGTAAGTTTTTATTTTTTACACCTTTAGATCCTTTTCTCGCACAAATTGTACATAAATTAATTTCTTTATTTTGCATAATTATTTATTTTCATGATAAATTTACTTAACTTATATCCTTCTTCATAACTACATGAGGTTTTAGGTTTCAGACTTAAAATATCGTTATGTTGATTAATGTAAAGTTCATCTTTTCCTAGTTTAGTACTTTTATGAAAATTTTTATTATTTTTATAAATATATATTTTCAAATTTACAAAATCAAAAATATAGTTTTTATCATTTAAAAATATTTTTAATATTCTGTGCGGCTCTCTAGAGAAATAATTTAAAGAAATATCAATATTAATTTTTTTAAGACTCCCGTTTATATTCAAGTAGTCCTTAGATTTAATTTTTAAATTAGATAATTTTGAATGTTTTACAAAATTTATATTAAAATAGCCAAACAAAGATAATATAAAATCAATTTCATGTGAATAATCATGTATTACACCACCTGATTTTTTTGAAGAAGAAGATGATTTTATGTAATCAATATTTGTTCTCCAATTTGGCAAATAACTACTTGAGTTAAATTCAATATGAAATATTTTATTAAAATCCTTTTTTATAATGCCTTTTACTTCTTCGTAGAAAGGATGAAATCTAAGTATATATCCAATATAGTAACTATTATTTTTTAATTTTGGAATATTCTTATTAAAAATACTAAACAAAGGTTTTTCAATAAGACATTTTTTTCCTTCAAAATTTTTGTCAATAAATCTTAATATTTTTAGATGGTCGTAGGTAAGATTAGAGATGACAATATAATCAGGATCAATATCTATAATATCATTTATCTTGATAATTTTTTTATAATTATGACTATTATTTCTTGAAAAGATATACAATGAAAAATTCTTGGAAGATAATATTTTCGCATGTCTTAATCCTATTGAACCTAAACCTATTATAACTGTCTTATTTTGCATTTAACATTTTAGGTATTTAGTTTAACTTGTATTTGTTTTTAAATATGAATTTACAACAATATTTCGATAAATACAAAGATAGGGATTTATTAATAGATAATGAAAAAAGTTATTCCTATGGCGAGTGTTGCACATTTGTAAAGAAGGCACTTATTTTTTTAAAAAATAATGGCTTAAAAAAAAATTATAAAATTTTGATATCTGCAAAAAATTCTATACTTTTAGCAAAATTTTATCTTACATTTTTAGCTAACGAAAATGAGATATTTATAGTGGGTGAAAACTTAACCCCGGCAGCCAAAAAAGCTATTTTTAAGAAAAATAAATTTGATATGGCTCTTATTGATCATAAAAGTACCATGTCTAATTTAAAAAGATACTGCAAAAAAATTATTTATCTTAATTCTGAAAAAATCGAAGAAGATTTAAAAAAAATAAATGATTTTGAAAACATAGACAAAAGATTAAATTTAAAAAAGAATATACTTAATATTTATACGTCTGGAACAACTAGTGAGCCAAAGATTGTTTCACATAGCCTATATAATCTCATAAATAATTGTAAAGAATTATCAAAATTATTAGGAATAAATAGAAATAATAGATTTATAAATTTTTTACCTATGAATTATTTAGGTGGTTATTACAATTTACTATTAATTCCTTTTTTTAATGGTTCTAGTGTTTATATTGATGAAGTATTTTCTTATAAATCAATAATAAAGCTAAATAATATTATTTCTCGATTTAAGATAAATACACTATGGCTGACACCAACTATTTGCAAAATATTGATTGATAAATACTCAATAGTATCAGAAAGAAATATAATTAAGAGGAATATACGTCTAGGTATCATAGGAATGGATCAAGTTAGCACTGATTTAAAATTAAAATTTAAAGAAAAATTTAATATTAGACTTCTTGAAAATTATGGTCTGTCAGAAACCCTATTTATAAGCAGTGAAAAAAAGACTGATAAAATTCTATCATCAGGAAGACCACTTAAATCAGTTCAAATTGAAATAAACCAAGATAATAAAGAGCTATTAATTACTTCTCCATATATATCAAAAAATTTTTCAAAGAAAAAATTTAAAACTGGTGATCAAGCAGATTTCAAAAAATTTCTCAAAATAAACGGTAGGCTAAAAGATGTAATTATCAGGGGTGGTATAAATATAAACCCTTCAGATATTGAAAGAGTCTTATCTAAATTTGATGGGATCAGCGAAATATCTATTTTCGGCGAAATAGATGAGATTTTTAATACTGAAAAAATAATTGCTGCTATTGTTAGCAAAAAAAACTTTAACGAAAAAAAGTTTTGGAACTTTGCTAATAATAATCTTGCCCCAAATCAAGTTCCTCAAGATTATTTTTTATTAGAAAATTTACCAAAGACCTTTTCTGGTAAGGTGAAGAAAAATCTTTTAAAGGACTTATCAAAAGATGAAGATTTAATTGATAACGATAAAACATATAAAACTGAAAAAAAAATAACTTTTTCTAAAAATGTTGAATTCATAAAACCACCTATATCTGTAGCAATAAATGACAAAGTTTATGAGTTAAAGAAAAAAAATAAAAAAATTACTACATTATCTCTTGGCGAGGCTTTTTTTAATATCCCTTATTATGAGTTTAATAACTTAGATTATCCAGACGTATATCATTATAGTCACTCAAGGGGTATATTTGAATTGAGACTTCTGCTTTCTAATTATTTTAAAGAATATTATGGAATTAAATTTAGTCCTGATAGTCAAATTATGATTACAGCAGGTTCTAAGATAGCTGTTTATATGACTCTAAAATCATTGGTCGATAAAAATGATGAGGTTTTGATACCTGAGCCAGCATGGGTAAGCTATAGTGAACAAGTAAAATTGACTGGTGCAAAACCTATTGGCATACCAATGAAAGAAAAAGTAAATAGATGGCAAAAATACATCACAAATAAAACTAGAGTTATTATTATAAATAATCCAAATAATCCAACTGGCAAAATATATAATCTGAAAGAATTATCTAGCATTTATGAGTTAGCAAAAATAAATAATTGCTATATTTTATCTGATGAAGCTTACAGTGAGTTTTGTCCAGATAGTGATAATTTTATTTCAATAGGTAATCTAGATACCAGATTAGAAAGATCAATATTAGTTAACTCAATTTCTAAAAATTATGGTATTTCAGGTTGGAGAATTGGATACACAATAAGTAATTATAAAATTATTAATAGATTAGTTAAACTAAATCAACATTTGATAACATGTGCACCAACAATTCTTACCCACTACATTGCAAAATATTTCTATAAAATTATAAATAAAACTAGACCACAAATTAAAAGCCTTATTGAATTGAGAAAAAGACTTGAAAAATATATGGATAAAAATGGATTAAAATATTTAAAAGGAAAGGCTACTTTTTATTTTTTTATTAATATTCAAGACTCAAAGTATAAATCAAAAAAGTTTTGTGAAACACTTCTTCAAAAGTATAAAATATCAACTGTCCCTGGTATTGGGTATGGTAAGAGTTGTAATAATTATATTAGATTATCTTTTGGCTCTGAAAGTGAATACAAAATAAAAAAAGCTCTTTTAAAAATTAAAGAAATAATCAATGATAGAGGATAATTTAAATAAATTATTTTTTGAATGTTGTAATCATAAAAAAAATGAAAAAATATGCATATTATATGATGACTCAACTAAAAAATTAATCAAATACTTCTGTAAATTTTTAGAAAAAAAAAATATCGCATATAATACTCTACTTATTAGAAATGTTAAAGTTCATGGCCAAGAACCAAATTCTAGTGAGTTAAATGATGTGATAAAATATGAAATTGTTATTTCAATAATTAAATATTCTATAGCACATACAAAATTTAGAGAATATTTGTCATCAAACAATGTAAAGTTTTTAAGCCTCCCGTATTTTTCAATTAATGTTCTCAGAAATAAAGCTTTTAAGGCCAATTTTAAACGAGAGACAAAAAAAGCTAAAATAGTTGGAAAAGTTCTTTCAAACTGTTCAAATATCTCATTATTTTCTAAAAAGGGTACAAATTTTTTTTTTACAAAAAAATATAAAACTGTAAATATATGTCCAGGATGGGCCTATAAAAAAAATATAATATCCTCTCCTCCTGATATAGAAGTAAATATTCCAATTATTGGGAATAATTCACATGGTTTATTAGTAATTGACGGAAGCATAACATGCGATGAATTTGGAAAACTAAAGAAACCAATATTTATAAAAATTAGTAAAGGTAAAATTGATAAGATTTATGGATTTAGATCAAATAAATTAAAAAATATTTTTTCAAAATATAATATTAATAAAATTAAACCTGCAGAATTAGGTATAGGGCTTAATCCATTGGCCAAAATTTGCGGGAATATGTTAATAGATGAAGGATCATTGGGCAGTATACATATAGGATTTGGATCTAACTCTACAATAGGTGGGGATAAAAAAATACCATTTCATTTAGATCATATAATAAAAAAACCAACTTTGTATTGTGATAATAAATTATTAATTGAAGATGGAAAAATAAAAGTTGGCTAAAAAAATAATCTTTCATAGCACAAATAGATCTGACTTTAGTTATACTAAAAATATTATTTTTAAGCTTTCTAAAAATTATGAGACTCATATTATATTTTATGATGATAATAAAAAAGAATATTTAAATTTAAAAAAAGAATATTCTAATAATAAAAGAATAAATATCATATTTTTGAATAATTCAAATTCATTTACAAAAAATATAATTGATATCATTATGAAAGTTAAACCTGATTTTAATTTTATAGTTGGTGATCGAAAAGAGATGGTGAGACCTACATTAGCATCTCATTATCTAGATATACCAATATTACATTTAGGAGGCGGCGAAAGTACAAAAAACTCTCCAGATGATAATTATAGAAATATTATATCAAAACTTAGCTGTGTACATTTCTGTTCAACAAAATTTGCGAAATATAGATTAAATAAGATAGGTATTAGTAAAAAAGTTTATTTAGTTGGTGTGGCTTCATATGAAGAGCTATCAAAATTTGACTTTTCAATAAATAAGAAAATTTTAAAAAAATACGATTTATATGAAAATAAGATAATTTTATTTAGTTTTCATTCGGAATCATTTGATTTAAATAAAGAAATGAAGTTAATTAAATTTACAATAAAAAAACTAATAAAATTAAAATATAAAGTTGTAATTACATCATCAAATAATGATTTTAATGGACACCTGTTGAATAAATATTTCAGTGGTTTAAATAATAATAATATTTTATTTTTAGACTCAATTGGATCAAAACACTTTAAATATTTTATATATAATTGTAAATTTATGATTGGAAATTCATCAAGCGGTATTATTGAGTCAATTTTTTTTAATAAGTTAAATTTGTCTTTAGGCAATAGACAAATTGGCAGAGACCATGACAAGAATACTTTTTTTTTGAAGTATAATTTTAAACTGATTGAATATTATCTAAAAAATATTGAAAATAAAATTATGGATATAAAAGATATGAAATATATTTACAAAAATTATAAATCTTCTAATGTTATTAATAATATACTAAATAAAATTTGTATATGAATAAAATAACTGGAAAAGATTTAATAAATATTTTAAAGAATATTTCAAAAACAAAAAATATTTCTTTAAGTTCAAATCTTATTAAGGATAAAATTTTAGACTCACTTGACTTGATAAATTTAGTTTTTTTGATTGAGGACAAATATAAAATTAAATTAAACGATCAAGATTTAAATGATAAAAACTTTAAGGATGTTCAAACATTAGTAAAGCTAATAAATAAAAAAATTGGTGGATAATATATTAATTTGTGGTGGTGGTTCACAGTCTATGGCAGTTGTAGACATACTTTTTGAAAATAAAGATAAATATAATTTAGTAGGTATTGTTGATATAAAAAATAAAGGGAGCTACTATAAAGACATTCCATTTATAGGAAATGATGAAAAGTTAGAATACTTTCAAAGAAGTGGCATTAAATACGCCTTTCCGGCAATAGGTTTTGGTATCGGTATTAATAATACATTAAGAAAAAAGGTTTTTTTTAAACTTAAAAGTATTGGTTTTAAAATTCCTAATTTGATTTCAAATCAAGCCATCATAAAACCAGGGGTTAAAATGGGGAAAGGTAATTTAGTACAATCGGGGACTATAATTGATAATAACTGTATTTTAAAAAATAATATATCGATAGGATTAAATGTTACTATAGGCCACAATACAGAGATTCACAGTAATGTGACAATTTCAGGTGGAGTTATAACAAATGGAGGATGTAAGATCCAACAAGATTCATTTATTGGGATGGGTGCAGTAGTTTATGCAAATATTGGTAAAAACTGTAAAATTTCTCCTAACATTACAATTTTGGAGAACTCTGATAATAATGAAATGATCTTTAATGGAACAAAAAATAAAAGATTTAAAACAAAATAACTTAACAATATCCAAGAATATACTTTTCTTTAAGTTAAAAAATAATTTAACAAGGATATATAATATTGAAAATAGACATAACTTTGTCACAAGTGACAAATTTGCTTTAAGTATACAAAATAATGATCTTGATAATAATGCTAATAAAAAAATAATTTTTATTAATTCGACAGGGTTCACATTATGGAAAGATATGTATTCAAATCCTGATTTTTTTTTGAAAAATCAAAAAATATTAAAAAAAATCAAAATTAGTGAAGCAATAAAATTGCTTATAGAAAGTGAATGCTTTGTGAATATAAATAAAAGTATGGATTTATTTTCAAGATATAAAGGAAATATTAATAAACAGCTTGGTATAGAGTCTCTTTATCGAAGAGAAGATTTATCAAAATGGTGGGTATATCAAAAGTTTAATAAAGAAAATTTAAAAAAAATGAAAAATAACTCCTATAAGTTTGTTCAAGAAAATTATGTCAAAAAATTTTCATATAAATATTTAAATAATAAAATTGTACTTGAGATAGGTTGTGGCCATGGTTTTTATTCAAATATTTTCTCAAAAAAAGCAAAATTTGTTGATGGGTTTGATTATAATCCAGATTATATAGATTATGCTAAAAAAAATTATAAATCCAAAAATTTAAACTTCACTGTAAATGATATAACAAAAATAGAAGACAAGGTTTTTAAAAAATATGATTATATCTTTATGATAGATGTATATCTTTTCTTTTTTGATAAAAGTTTTCAAAATAAACTTTTTAACAATAAAAATATTATACTTAAGAACATAAGAAAATTATTAAAAAATAATGGAAAACTAGTGATTATTGATCCTCACAATTTCTGGTTGACACCTAGATTTGGGGAAATTGAGAAACCATATGGTATCTTATCAGAGTATTATAAACCCTCATTTTCCTCCTTACCAAATTTATCCTCTAGATTAGAACCTTTATTTAAAAATTATTTCAATCTAATTAGTCTAGAGGAACTTATACCTACTACTGTAGGCGCGAAATACATGGATAAAAGAGAGTATAATTTTATTAAAGAATTCCCACAGTGGTATTCATTTATTTTACAAAAAAATTTAAATGGTTAAAGTTTTTACAATTGCTGAGATTGGGGTAAATCACAATGGATCATTAAATTTAGCAATAGAACTTATTGAAAATGCTAAAAAATGTGGTGCAAATGCAGTAAAGTTTCAAATGTATGACACAAAAAGCAATTATGATTTTAACAAAATAGATAAAAAGTTAATTGATTGGTCTTCAAAACTATCTTTATCATTTGAAGATTTTAAAAAAATTTCAAATTTCTGTAAAAAAATTAATATTGAATTTATAAGTTCAGTCTTTGATGTTAAAAGTCTTAATTACTATATAAAATTAAATCCAAAAATAATAAAAATTCCATCATCAGAAGTAAATAACTTTAGTCTCTTAGATCAAATAAAGAAAACTAAATTAATATCAATTTTTTCAAGTGGTATATCTGATCTAAACACAATAAGAAAACTAAAAAATGAGCTATCTAAAAAAACATACTATAAACATAAATTTTTAAAAGATTCAGTTTATTGTTTATACTGTGTCTCAAAATATCCAACAGATCCAATAAGAATGAATTTAAATTATATCAATATAATTAGACAAAAATGTAAAATAGCAACAGGCCTGTCAGATCATACTATAGGTATTGAAGCACCAATTATAGCTTCTTATCTCGGATCCAATATTATTGAAAAACATTTTAAATTAGATAAGAGGCACAAGTGTCCTGATCAGGTAGTATCCTTAGATAAGGATGATTTCAAAAAAATGATTGATGGAATAAAAATTGCAGAAAAGTTAGCCAAAATTGGAAAAATTAAAAATGATGTTGATTTTATTAAAAAAGGTTTTTATGTAAATCAAACTTTAAAAAAAAATATAAAATTAAAAAAAAAATATTTAATTTTTAGAAAACCGAATCTTAGTGGAAAATTAAAATTAAATGATATTTTAGGTAAAAAGCTAAAAAATAATATAAAGATAAATCAAGCTTTAAAAAAAAGTCATTTGTACTAATGAGGGCGGCTATTGGTTTTTCTCATATTGTTATTGAAACCAATAATATTAATAATGAATTAAAAAATTTTTTAAAAGTTGGATATAAGATTAAATTTGATAAAAAACTAAAAATAAATTTAGAAAAACAAAAAGTTCTATATAAAAAACCAAAGAATGTTAGGGCCGTTTTTTTAGAAAATGATAAAAATTTAAGTATTGAACTTATTAAACATAATATTCAAAAAAAAAATATTTTTAATA
>CABZBG010000014.1:0-19178 GCA_902523865.1 uncultured Alphaproteobacteria bacterium | reverse complement strand
AAACCAACTGATGATCTCCATAGGGGAGATAAGTCAAATGTAGTCATAATTAACCTCCTTAAGCGTTAATTGTTAATTGCAGTTTTTTAAAACCTGCGTTAATTAAGAAATTCCTAATGGCAATTTCTCCTATTATTTATTTGGTATTTCAAATTAGAATTTCAAGATATTTAAATAGACTATTTATTAATTTTTTTTGATGATAAGTTCTTTCAATGTATTCAATTGTTGCTGAGATGCCTGGAGATATAAGTGTTCTTCAAAAAAAAAGTATTGATTTTTCTGAGCCTAAGTCAAATGAAGTATTGATCAAAAATAGAGCAATTGGGGTCAATTTTATTGACATCTACTTTAGGGCAGGATTATACCCTTGGCCAGTAGACACAGATCTTGTTCTTGGCTCTGAGGGTGCAGGGGAAGTAGAGGCCGTAGGCCTAGATGTTAAGAATTTTAAAATAGGCGATCGTGTAGCATACGCACAGCCAAACAATGCTTACTCAACTCATAGAATAATATCTGAAGACCTTGTAGTCTCCATACCTGATGGCATATCTTACGATCAAGCTGCTGCTTCAATTCTAAAAGGATTAACTGTTAAATACCTTCTTTGCGACAGCTTTAATTTGCAAAGCGATCATGAGGTCTTATTTCATGCTGCAGCAGGAGGTGTGGGATTAATTGCAGGACAATGGATAAAAGAAATTGGTGCAAAATCAATTGGTACTGCAGGTAATTCTGAAAAATGTATGTTGGCAAATCAAAGAGGATTTGACGAAGTTATAAATTATTCTGAAAAAAATTTCTTAGAGGAAGTATTAGAAATTACAAACAATAAAGGCCTTGATGTGGTTTATGATAGCGTGGGCAAAGATACTATGTTTAATTCATTTAAATGTTTAAAAAAGCATGGGATGTTAGTTAGTTTTGGCCAATCATCAGGCCCCTACAAAGATATACAAATGACTGACTTAGCTTTTGGATCTTTTTATTTAACTAGACCAACACTTTTTCATTTTTATGCAAACAGAAACTGGCTTGAAAATGCAAGTCAGAAATTATTTGAAATGATAGTTAAGGATAAAATCAAATTAGATAAAATGACAAAATATGATTTTGATAATGTAGCTGATGCTCACACAGATATGGAAAATAGAAAGACTTCGGGTTCTATTATCCTAAAGATTTAACCTCACTAAATACCTCTTTTAAAGTTTTCTCTAAAGTTTCAAATATTATATCCATTTCCTCCTCAGTTGTAATAAAAGGCGGACACAAAACAATAGAAGGACCAAGCGGTCTACATATTAAACCGTTTTCGATACACTTATTAGCAACGCGCTCACCAATAGAAATTGAACTATCAAAAGGAATTTTTTTCTTTTTGTCTTGAGCCATCTCTAAAGCGCCCATTAAACCTATGCCGCGCGACTCACCTATAAATTCTAAATTTTCAAATTTTTTTAAACCACCCATGAATTTGGGTTCAAGATGTCTAACATTTTCAATCATTTTCTCATTAATTATAATGTCTATAGCTTCTAAGGCGAGGGCGCAACCAACAGGGTGTCCGCCAGCAGTAAAGCCATGAAAAAATTCCTCTGCTTGATAAGAAGCCTCCATCATTTCTTTTGTCATTTTTTCTCCTAAAATGACTGCACCAAGTGGAAAGAACCCTGAGGTTATACATTTTGATGCGATGATAATATCGGGATTAATCTTATATGTTTCAGATCCCCATAAATTACCTGTTCTACCAAAACCACAAATTACCTCATCAGCGATAAATGGAATATCGTATTTTTTTAAAATCTTTTGAATTATATCAAAATATCCTTTTGAAGGAGGTATGACACCTCCTGCTCCCATGACAGGTTCGGCAAAAAAACCAGCCACCGTATCAGGCCCTTCCTTTTGAATTAAATTTTCTAAATCTTCGCCCATTCTTTTTGTAAACATTTCCTCACTCTCATTTTCTAAACAATATTTCCAATAATGAGGACAGGCAGAATGAATAAATCCATCTAAGGGTAAACCAAATTCACTATTATACGGTTTTCCAGTCATCGATGCTGAAACAGCTGTTACACCATGATAAGAATTTATTCTAGTAATTATTTTTCTTCTTTTGGAATAACCTTTTCTTTTATTTATAAACCACAACAATTTTACGGTGGTATCATTTGCTTCAGAGCCAGAATTTGTAAAAAAAACCTTACCGTCGTTAAAAGGAGAGATTTCAATTAATTTGTCAGCAAGTTCTACTGCTGGCTCAGATATTCTTCCAAAAAAAGCATGATAGCCTGAAAATTTTTCATACTGTTTTTTTGCAGTTTCCACCATTCTTGGGTGATCGAAACCAACTACTGAGTTCCACAACCCTGAATTGGCATCCAAATATTTTTTTCCATCTTGATCGTAAACATAGATGCCTTTTGCTTGGTTGAGCACAATAGGACCAAGTGAATTTAAATTCTTAAGATCTGTGAAGCCATGTAAAACTCTATCTGTATTAATCATTTTTAATCTACAACCTCATATAAATTTTCTAAATAAGGAATATTTCTAAATGGTATATCTACTAACTCTGTATCAGCTAGAAAGTATCCAATAAAAAAAAAGAGTATCATGAAAATCAACTTGAGCATTCTTAAAAAAGGATAATATAGAAACCAAAAAAGGGTTAGAACAATTTGTCCTAACCCTTTTAGAAAGAAGTGGCCCACTAAGAAAAAAGCCGCTTCTATAAGGCTGTAAAAAGAGTTTAATCTCTTAAAATCATTATAAATAGGCTCAAAAACAACATCAAGAAAATTGAAATAACCACAATATATAGAATAAATTAGATCTATATGCTACTAAACTTAGTTAAATCAAAAAATGAACTTCTTTAGATTCCCAGAAAGTATTCCTACTATTTTTTACACCATCATTTGGATATGCTTGTTAGCAGCAATCAGTTTAGGTACACCTTACTATTTTACTGATGATTTAAATTTATTAATTTCTTTAAAAAATAATAACTTAGTTTCAAATTTTTTAGATTTTATAAACCCACATTTAATATTATTAAATCTTGCTATCAAGATATCTAATGTATTTGCTTTAGATAATTACCTTTTATTAAGATTTCTAAATTTTATTTACTTAGGATTAGTAATTTTAGTCACCTATAAAATTATTAAATTAAAATTTTATGACCTTCATTATTTAATGCCACTTACTGCAGTATTATTGAGTGGTACGATTTTAATTTCAATAACAACTATTAATGGCCCTCTTCTTTCTGGATTAATTACTTTATTAATAATTTATTATTTAATAAAAATTTTTGATGAAGAAAAGATTTTAAATGTACTTTTTTTTATTCTTTTTAGTTTAATTGCACTAATTTTAAATAATTTCTTCTTTATTATTTTAATCTCATTTTTGACTATATTAAAATTATTTAATTTAAAATTAGAAAAGAAAAAACGATTGAGCTTAATTTCTTATCTTTGCTCAATATATATAATAGCTTTAATATTTTTAATTATTCAGGGTATTGATGAAACAGATAACCTTTCTACCTTTAACTATGATTTATCTATTTTGATGCAGAGAATTATAGAGAGTATTATTTTTTTACTTCCCTTAATAAGTCTGTTGATTATTGCTATATTTTATAATGTTTTCAAAAGAGTTAATTGGAACAAGGATTTAATAACATTTTTTTCATTAATAATTATTTCTTGGTTTTTATTTATTTTTTCAAAGAAATTCAATTTATCAATACTGGTGTTTATGTTACCAATAATGTCCATTTACATTTTTAGAACATTAGAATTTGTAGAGTTAAAATGGTCAAAAATTTTTTTAATTAGTCTTATTTTAATACCAGCTATCATTATTTATTTTGATACATCTCTTTATCAAAATATGTCAGACATACCCCATATTAATTATCTCTTCTATAGTTCGATAATTTTAGCCTCATTAATTAATCCTTTTTTTTCATTGCAGAAAAAATCTATAACTGCCGTATATAAAACTATCTCATTTTCCCTAATTTTAAGTTTATTTTTTTCCATGATATTTTTTTATTCTCAATATATGTCAAAAACATTAAGTTTTGTCATATCTGATACTTTAGTAAATGAGCTTAATTGTGATATACAAAAAACTGAATTTATATTAGAAAAAGATCATCCATTGGATTTAATGTTATTTTTTAGTGATAAGATCGATCCAGATTATTTTTCTGATTGTCAAATAGCACTAACATTTAGCTCAATTGATAGTACTCCAATAGACGATAGGAATGCTATAAATAAAACTATATTAGATTTAACATCAAAATCTTATATTAATCTTAACTTTAAAAAATTATGACTTTTTTAAAACAATTAAATGCTCAAGAAAAAAAAGTAAGTATTTATTTATTAATTGGCGCTCTTTTTTTCTTGTTATTCGATTACTCTATAGCTTCATTCTTTCATAGTTTAAACTATCAAACCAAGTCACTTTTCGGAACGCTTACTCATTTTGGAGACTCTTTATATTTTTTTATACCCACTATTTTAACATGGGCACTAGTCAAAATAATTAAAAGTAAAAATAAGATCATCAATACTATCAGTGAGATAAGTTTATTTATTTTTTTAAATATTTTATTAAGCGGTATAGTCACACAAATATTAAAACATGCTATTGGAAGACCAAGACCAGTTTTATTTAATGGGTTTGAACAAAAATCTTTAAGCATTATAAGTTTTGACTCGAAGTGGCATTCATTCCCATCAGGTCATACGGCAACTATATTTGCATTTATCTTTTGTATGGTTCTATTGTTTCCAAAAATAAAAAATATTCTGATAACAGTTGCCATTATAATTGCTTCTACAAGGGTTGTAGTCGGCGCTCATTTTATAAGTGATATTTTCGGAGGAGCACTAGTTGCATACCTTTCCTCAATATTTATCTCAAAAAATTTAGCTAGTAAAAAAATATTGTTTACAACAGAAGGTGAAAAACTTATCCCAAATTCAAATGTAAATATAATTTCAAGTTATATTGCTAAAGTTTATAAAAATATTTTTTCTCTTTATTTGAATTTTAATTTTTACTTTAAGACCCTCACAATAACTCTTTTGCTTTCTATTGTTTTCTTCTTATTCCCTTCTTTGGATATAACGGTTAGCGGTTTATTCTTTGGACAGGACGGTAAATTTATCGCCACCGAGTCTGATTGGTTTATTTACTTTATTCGCAAAATGCTTCTACCACTTTTGGCATTACTAGTTTTCTTTGTTCCTATAGCTGCAGTTATTAAACAAATTTATTTTAAAGAAAAAATTTTAAATATACCTGTTAGGGAATGGGTTTACTTATTCTCTTGTCTTGTTGTTGGAACAGGTGTTGTTGTAAATTCTGTTTTCAAAAATTTATGGGGGCGAGCAAGACCTAATGACACAATCCAGTTTGGTGGCCAAGAGCCATTTACCATACCATGGTTAAATGTGGATTACTGTAGCACTAATTGCAGTTTTGTTTCAGGAGACGTTTCTTTCTTCACGCTATCATTAGCTCTATTAATTATTTTTAATAGGACCTCATGGAATACTTTTGCTTATGCCTCTATCCTATTAATTTCACTATTAAGAATTATGGAGGGAGATCATTTTTTGAGTGATACTGTTATGAGCTTCATTATTACATACGTAATTATTATAGGGTTAAAAGACATTTTTAAAAATTTTCCAGAGGATCTAAATTTAAATCAAATTAAAAAATTTTCTTTGCAGTCCAAAAATAAATCAAAATCTGATTAAATTTCAAATTTTAAATATTATATGTTAGCATAAGCTATGAGACGATTTTTTGGTCTTTTTATTGTTATTTTATTATTTCCATTTTTATTAATTGCTGAAAATTTAATTCCTGAAAAATTCCATGGAACTTGGAGTAATGATTGTTCAAAAGAACAGGATGTTTTTATCATAAGTGAGAGTGGTTATTTCAATCTTTATGAAAGTCAGGACGAAATAGATGAGTATACCTATTTTTATCTTCAGTTTACAGAATCTAAGACATATGAAAGTTGGACTTATTTAGATGGTGAAATATTTGAATTTAAGAATGTTTTTATGAAATTGGATAATGATATTTTAGAAGTTGTGTTTGAAGAATTGGATAACCTTGAGGGATCTTATGATTTTTTAAATAATACTAATAATACGTTTACATATGCAAAATGTGACAACACTCCTGGTAGCATAACTTTATTGTTTGGAGAGGTTTTGTCTTATATGAATTCAAAAGCATCTTTATCTTGCAATAATTTTAGCAAAAATAAAGGAAAGTGTTTTGAAGATCTATTTAGTTTTTTAGATATTTCTGAAAATAAAGCTCTTTCAAATGCAGAGATTAATAGAGCATCAAAGCTTTTAGTTTTCTTTAGTACTGTTAATGGTCAAGAATTTAATGAAGCAGGAATATTTGGAATAATCTCTAGTTATGCCATTACCCCATTGCTTACAAAAGTAATTTTAACCAATTTTGATTTTGATAATAGTGAAGATTTAACTTTGGAAGAAATGCTTCAAGATAGAGAAAGTTTATTTGATTTAGATTTCAGTAATAACGATCAAATTGAAATTGATAACCAAAAAATTAATAATCAAATCAAAGATTTTATTAATAAACTTCAAGGATTAGGAAATTTTTTATAGGTTAGTTTGGCGGTTCCGCAAGGATTCGAACCCTGACTAAATGATCCGAAGTCATTTGTGCTATCCGTTACACCACGGAACCTTATAACTATTGGTTTAACTCTATAAAATCAAGAATAATTTAGTTTTCACCAAACCACTCCAAAATAACATTTGCCATTGTATCACAATCTGTTCCACCGGCAGAGATAACAGCTGCAGCACCTGCACCACCTCTTTCCCATGAAAGTTCTTGATCTGCAGTTAGATGTTCTAGTTCGGCGGAGTATCTTTCAAATCTGGGACTTTCCATTAGCCTATCAAAAACTACAGTGTAATATTGATTGTCAGCACAATATTCTTCATACACATAAATTTGAGTCCACAAACCTCCAAGTGCAGCGACATCTTCATTTGCTACTTCTACTTCATGAAAAGCAAATGCTAACTTACTGAAAAAGATTAATAAAATTGCTTTTAATAAGTATTTCATTTCTTAAACATTATATATATGAAAAATTTATTTTAAATTTCAAAAGTAGATAATTATTGATTTTATTAATTTTTAATTCCTTTAAAGTACCATAATGGCTACTTTGTCTAGTTCAATTTTCTACATTCTAACAGGATGGACCTGTGCCATAAATATATATAAATTCTTTTACCAAAAAAAATTAAAGGATTTTTCTAATAACAAAGATCAGCAAAATGATGGCCAATTGAATGAAATGAATTCACATTTCAAAAAAGCAGATAAATTGGGTAAAATTTTTCTTACACTATGGTGTTTCTCTGCAGTTTGGTTTTTCTACAATCTAAATGCATAAGATTACAAAGAAATGATTAACCCAGTATTTGATAAAAAAAAACATATAAAGTGGGAGTATAGAATTTACACACAATACTTGGATGATGAAGAATTAGAGTCAGAAAATGATTGGCTCAATAAAGGTGGAAAAGAAGGTTGGGAGTTAGTGAATGTTATCAAAGACAAATCAGATGTCTCGACAAAACATAAAATGATTTACTATTTTAAGAGAGAGAAGATATCCTAATAATTCCCTATAGGGTTAATTAAATGAATGAATATAGATATTTAATCTTTGGCATAGTTATAATTATAATTACTTATATATTGTATTTAGGCCTAACAACTTAATGTTCCAATACACTTTTAAAATATATTATGAAGACACAGACTCTGGTGGAGTAGTGTATTACGCAAATTATTTGAAATTCATTGAAAGAGCTCGAGCTGAAATGATCAATGAATTAGGTTTCACCCTTACCACATTACTCAAACATTATGATCGACTTTTTTTAGTTAAAAAAATTGAATGTGATTATATTGAGTCTTGTAAACTTGAGGACACATTAAATGTTCAAAGTAAAGTTTTGATTCTTAAAAATGCTTCATTTGTTCTTGAACAAAATCTCTTAAAACAAAATAAAATTATTTTTAGATCCAAAATTGTTATGGTTTGTGTCAACTCCCAAGGAGCTCCTAGTAAGATACCTGACGAGCTTCATATTCTTATGAAAAATAAAGATGGATAAATTATTTGAACCAACTAATAAATTTATTAAATCAACAAATCTATATAAATTTCAAATATATTTAGAGAAAAAATTTCTTAAAAAATTTTCAAGTTACAATAAACTTTGGCGGTGGAGCAATGATAATCCAAAATACTTTTGGGAGTCTATAGTTGAATATTTTAATATTCATCTAGAGAAGAAAAGATCATTTAAATCCTATGATAAAAAAAATCACTTTTGGAATTCTACTTTTTTTAATAACTGTAATCTTAACTACTATGATTTAATTTCTAAAAATAATTCATCAAATACAGCAATTGAATTTATTGGAGAAAATAAATACAAAGAAATAATCACCTATGGTGATTTGAACAAAAGAGTGAATGCTTTAAGCAACTTCTTTCAGAGCCTAGGTATAAAAAAAGGTGATGTAGTAGTTGGATATCTCCCAAATATACCAGATACAATAATTAGTTTCTTATCAGCAGCTAAAATAGGGGCTGTTTGGTCTTCTTGTTCTGCTGATTTTGGAACCCAAGCTGTGATCGATAGGTTTTCGCAATTAAAACCTAAACTGTTAATTATTGCTGATCATTATTTTTACAATGGTAAAAAATTTCATTATTCAAAAAACTTAAGATTATTAAAACAAAAATTAAATAATCCAAGAATTTTAAAAACTAGTTATCCTTCCAACAAGAGCACATCTCAATTAAAAAAAATCATCTTCCAAAAAAAATATAAGAGAATTAATCAAAATGTCTTATTAGATTTCAACCATCCTCTTTATGTTTTATTTTCTAGTGGAACTACTGGGCTTCCCAAATGCATTACACACGGTCATGGTGGCTCACTACTTCAGCACTTAAAAGAATTATCACTCCATACTAATGTTAAATCAAAAGATAAGATGCTTTTTTTAACAACATGTGGTTGGATGATGTGGAACTGGACTGTTTCAAACCTATTATTGGGATCTACAATTGTTCTCTATGATGGATCTCCGTTTTATCCAAATACTAATCGAGTTATTAGCATGACAAAAGATACTAAATCAACAATGTTAGGTGCTGGAGCAAAGATTTATGAAACTATACAGAATAACTTCAAATCTAATAAAAAAAACGTTTTAAAAAAAGTTAGTTGTTTCATATCTACTGGCTCTCCTCTAAGTCCAGATACTTTTAAATTTATAAATAAAAATTTAAATTCTCAATCATTCATACATTCAGTAAGTGGTGGTACTGATATTGTCTCGTGTTTTATGTTAGGAATACCAACTCTACCCGTTTATTCTGGCGAAATTCAAGGACCAGGTCTTGGTATGAACATTGATGTTTACAATGAAAAGGGCAAACCGACAAAAAAAACTGGTGAGTTAGTTTGCAAGACACCCTTTCCATCTAAGCCTATTTACTTTTGGAATGACAAGTTTAATAGAAAATATAAATCTGCTTATTTTGAAAAATTTCCAAATATATGGGCCCACGGAGATTATGTAAAAAAAACAAATAATGGAGGTTATGTAATATTTGGAAGGTCAGATGCTACATTAAACCCAGGTGGAGTAAGAATAGGTACCGGTGAAATCTATAATAGTTTGCAAAAATTTCATTGGATTGAAGATTGTTTAGCAACAGGATATATGACTGAAAATGACGAAAAAATTGTACTTTTTCTGAAATTATCAAACTCAAAAATTACTATTGATTTTAGAGAGGTATTGAAAAAACATCTCAAAACATCCCTTAGTCCAAGACATGTTCCCTGGAAGGTATTTGTGGTGAAAGATATTCCAAGAACAAAAAGTGGAAAAAACTCTGAAATACTTGTCAAAAAAATCATCAATAATGATAAAGTTCAAAATTTAGGATCATTAGCAAACCCTGAATCAGTAAGTGAATATAGGATGATAAATGTAAATGAATGATGTTTTTATAATTGATGCAGTCAGAACACCCATTGGTGCCTATCTTGGAAACTACAAAAAAACTGAGTCAGTTGATTTAGGAGTTTCTTGTATTAAGGATTTATTTGAAAGAAATAAAAAAATTAATACAAAGGAAATAGAAGGTCTTGTTTTGGGACAGGTATTAACAAGTGGTCTTGGTATGAATACAGCCAGGCAAGTTGCTTTAAATTCAGGAATGCAACAGTCCTCTTTCGCTTATGTTGTAAATCAAGTTTGTGGTAGTGGCATGAGAGCCACCATGGACGGGTCATCTAAAATTTATTCAGGGGAGTCTGACTTATTAATTGTCGGAGGTCAGGAGAGTATGTCTAGAGCACGTCATGCTTATTTAAGTAGGACAGGTGAAAAAAAATTAGGGAATAATATTTTTATTGACACCTTAGTAAACGATGGACTTACAGACGCATTTTCAAAAGAGCATATGGGCATAACTGCAGAAAATGTTTCACGAAGATATACTGTCACAAGACAAGACCAAGATCAATTTGCTTATCAGTCATATCTGAAAACATATAGTGCTATAAAAAATAACTATTATAAAAATGAATTGATTAAATCAACTTACAAAGATGAGGTTCGCAAAGACACAACACTTGTTAAGCTCGGCCAACTTAAAGCTGTTTTTAAAAAGTCTGGCACTGTTACAGCTGGAAATGCTTCTTCGCTAAACGATGGTGCTAGTTTTTTAGCCTTAGCTTCTGAGAAGTATATTAAATCGAATAAAATCAGACCTATAGCAAAAATTTTATCTTGGGCTTCATCAGCCGGAAACCCTGATTATATGGGAGTAACTCCTATTACAGCAATTCAGAAATTAATGAAGAAAATGGATGTTAATATTGGTTATTTTGATCTCGTAGAGATTAATGAGGCTTTTGCTGCAACTTCAGTTGCAGTTCAACGATCACTAAAAATAGATCCAAACAAATTAAATATTGTTGGGGGGGCTATTGCACTAGGTCACCCAATTGGTTGTTCTGGTGCAAGAATAGTCACAACCTTGGCTCATCAATTACGACGAACAAAACAAAAAGTTGGTGTAGCAAGTATGTGTATTGGTGGTGGACAAGGGTTAGCAATTGCCATTGAAAAACTTAACTAAAAAATATCTGTGAGTGTTTCTTTTAAAGCAGCTATATTTTTATGTTTTGCTTCCTTATTTTGGTCAGGTAATTTTATAATCGGAAGATTATCTTCAGTTGAAGATTTAGTATCACCATTATCTTTAGCATTTTATAGGTGGGTAATTGCTTTTGTCATTTTAACTCCTTTTTGTTTAAAAAAAGCCTTAAATGATTTACCCCTTTTAAAGAAACAACCTGGTATGATTTTTTTAATAGTTTTAACTGGGCCAACTCTTTTCAATACACTAACTTATGTTGGTTTAACTGCTACTACTGTAATTAATTCCTTATTAGTCATATCGACAACTCCAATGTTGATAATACTTTTAAATAAATTTATTTATAAATATCAAACCAATTTGTTTCAAATGCTAGGTGTTATAATATCACTTATTGGTGTCAGTTTTGTAATTACTAAAGGTAATTATCAAAATATCTTTGATTCAAAGTTTTATTCTGGAGATTTATTTATATTACTCGCTGTAATTTCCTGGGCTTTGTATTCAATATTCTTAAAAAAAAATGAAACGGGAGTTTCAGGGTTTAGTTTTTTATATCTATCATTTGTATTCACAGTTATTTTACTGTCACCCGTATATTTATATGACATTATTATCCTAAATAATTTCATCAGTTTCGATCAGAAAACTTTATTAGTAATTGGTTATACGGGTACGTTTCCCAGCATCCTCTCCTATATGTGTTGGAATACTGGTGTTGCCTTAATTGGCCCTAATAAATCTGGGCCATTTCTTCACTTAATGCCGATTTTTGGGGGAATCCTTGCATATTTAGTTTTTCAAGAGACACTGCAGAGCTATCATTACGCTGGAATTTTGTCAGTGATTATTGGTATAATGATAACTAATAAAAAGTAATTAATTATTTCTTAGGATAGGAGGGAAATATTTATGGTTAAAAAGACTAAAAATAGCAAATCAATGAAAAGAAGAAATTTTCTGAAAGGTGCGGGTGCTGCAGCGCTTGGTGCCGCAGCAGTTTCTTCATTTCCAGCTCCAGCTATATCTGGTGGACACATGGAATGGATCGCATGTTCTGCTTTCGGTAAGGCTAGTGGACTGGGAAAAGCTATTGACCGATTTGCTAGTTATATAAACAATGCTTCTGACAAATTAAAAATAACAGTTTATCATGGAGGTGAACTTGTTCCTCCTCTTGAGTCCCTTGATGCTGTTAGATCAGGTGCAGCTCAAATGGCGTACGGTGCAGGGTATTACTGGACTAACATAAGCATGGCTCCTTCATTCTCTGCAGCACTACCTTTCGGTTTAACTGCTCAGGAGCAAAATGCATGGTGTTATTATGGCGGTGGCATTGAAGCAGCTGACAAAGCCTATAACTCTATTGGTGTTAAATTTTTGCCAATGGGTAATACTGGAAATCAAATGGGAGGTTGGTTTAACAAAGAAATCAATTCTCTTGCAGATTTTGAGGGTTTAAAAATTAGAATGCCAGGTCTTGGTGGTGAAGTATTAAAATCCTTCGGAGCAAATACAGTGCTTTTAGCAGGTGCAGATGTTCTTCCATCTCTTGCTTCAGGTGCTATTGATGCAACGGAGTGGATTGGTCCTGCAGCTGACTTGGGTAAAGGTTTACATCAAGCAGCAAAATTTTATTACAACCCAGGTTGGCATGAGCCAGCAACTATCTTAGATTGTTCAATTGATATGTTTGAGTGGGAGAAGCTTGATGATGCAACTAAAGAACTCATAACTGTTGCTTCAAAAGCTGTAAACATGGAAGTACTCTCATTTTTTCAAGCAGTAAATGACAGCTCTTATCAGAAACTCATCAATGAACATGGTGTTCAAATGAGACAGCTACCAGATCCTGTTATGAATGCGCTAGGGCAAAGAGCAGGTGAGGTTTGTAGTGCTATCGCTGCTGAAGATCCTGTCTCTCAAGCACTTTTTTCACACATTGTTGAATTCAGATCTTCTATCTTGAGATGGACAAATACATCTGAGAAAGAGTACATGAGAGTAAGAAGCCTACCATTTACCTACCCATCGGCATAAATTTTTTAATTAAAATCATCCCCGTTAATTTTCGGGGATGAGTTTTTCTCTAAAACATTTCATTTGGTAGCCAAGTAGCGATCTCTGGATAAAAACCAACAATTAATATTGCCAATATTTGAATTCCAATAAAAGGAATTACTCCTTTGTACATATTTTTAGTTTGAATACTGTTTGGCGCCACCCCTCTTAGAAAAAATAAGGAAAAACCAAAAGGAGGTGTTAAGAAACTTGTTTGTAAATTCAATGAAATAAGAATGCCCAGCCACAAGGGATCTGCTCCATTTGCAATCAATATTGGACCAACTAAAGGCACGATAACAAAAATTATTTCTATATAATCTAGAAAGAAGCCCAAAAGGAAAATGACAATCATTACCAAGATCAGGGCTGCATAGAGACCTCCTGGTAAATTACCAAGAAAGTGTTCTATCATTTCATCACCACCAAAGCCACGAAATACCAATGAAAACATTGATGCCCCAATTAAAATTACGAAAACAAAAGAACTAAGTTTTACAGTACCTAAAGCAGTCTCTCTAACATTCTTAAAATTTAACTCTCCTTTTAAAAGTGCTATAACGGCTGCACCTACAGCTCCAACAGAAGCTGACTCTGTGGGTGTTGCAATACCAAAAAGAATTGAACCCAAAACTAGTATAATAAGAGTTATTGGAGGAATAACTGATTTAGCTGCTTCGATATAAATCTCTGCTCTTGATCTGCTTGTTTCAACTGGCGGGCAAGATAGAGGATTAAATCTTGCGTAAAAGAAAATGAATATTATAAATAAGACCACCAACATAAGCCCAGGTAAGATAGCGCCAGCGAATAAATCAATTGCTGTTACAGGATCAGGGGCTAAATTACCAACTAACATCGCTGCTTCTTCGTTTGCACCTTGTAAAATTGTTGCAAGTAATACTAAAACAATTGAAGGAGGTATTATTTGACCCAATGTTCCTGCAGCACAAATAGTTCCTGTAGCTATTTTTTGGTCATAACCAGCTTTCATCATTGAGGGTAAGGAGAGCATTCCCATTGTCACAACTGTTGCTCCAACAATTCCTGTGGAAGCAGCAAGTAACATACCAACTATTACTACTCCGATACCCAGACCCCCTTTTGTTGAGCCAAAAAGCTCGCCAATAGACTGCAAAAGACCTGCAGCTATTTTTGTCTTTTCTAACATTATTCCCATAAAAATAAACAGAGGTACCGCCACAAGAGGCTCATTAATCATTGTGCCAAATATGCGTTGAGGAAAAAACCCAAGCATTCTAAAATTAAATATTTCCAAAGCATCTCCGAGAAAACCAAACATAAGAGCTGTTCCCGCAAGAGTGAAAGCAACAGGAAAACCAAAAAGCAATAATCCCAATGTTGTAACAAACATTACAATTGCTAAAATTTCAGGACTAATCATGATTTTTTTCTAGAGTCATCGAAGCTTGTAAGCGTTTGCAAAGACTTAATTACATTTGAAATTAATTGGAAAAATAAGACTAAACAAAACCATAGTATTGCACTTTTTAAAACATATAAGGCAGGCATACCACCAGCCTCTCTTGAGACTTCCCCCATAAAAAACGAACGATATACAAAAGGATAGCTATAACTCCAGATGATATACAAAAAAGGTAGTAATAAAAAAATATTACCTAAAAGATCAACAATCGCTTTATACTTTTTTGAAGCCTCTCTATAAAAGACATCAATTCGTACATGTTCATTGGCTAAATATGTAAAGCCAGCTCCTAGCATAAATATAAAACTATGAAGCCATACATAAACCTCTTGCATCCAAATGAAACCAATATTGAAGCCGTATCTAAGTACAACAACTGTAAACACCACTATTACCATAGAGAAAACAAAGAACGCACAAAGGTATCCAACAAATGTATTAAAGCGATCAATATATTTGGAAATTTGAGCTAAAGCAGACATAGCTCGTGAGTATACATAGACAATATAAATAATAAAAAGGGTAAATTCATAGGTCGTGGTGCCAACTTTAAAAATAAAGCTTCTCTCATGCGGGGTGAGATTCGGCACATTTAAACAAAATGTTCACGACCTACACAGATATTAATTGATTTTATGGCTTTTTCAGACCTTTAATTTTTACTACAAGCATATTTGATCAACACTTTTTCCACAATTTGATTAATACACATAATGCATGAATTAATAAAATAATAGCTTTTTACTATAAGATTTTTTTTTATATATTTCCTGACTATGGCTCCGTTATCACCACATTTACAAATTTATAGGCCTTTTTTAACTATGATATTTTCTATTTCTAGCAGAATAGGCGTTATAGCATTTGCATTTTCAATTCCTTTTTTTGCAGTCTGGTTAGGAAGTGCAAATACACTTCCTCAGCTTAATGTTCTATTAACAATGTTCTTCAACTTTTTACCAGTAAAGTTGATATTTGTTTTTTGGTTTTTTATTTTTAACCATCATTTATTGAATGGTTTTAAATATTTTTTATGGTCTTTTGCTATTGGAATGGAAATTAAAAATGTTTATCTAACTACATACATCATATTAGTAATAAATATTATTATGACATTAACATTTACTTGGATGATTTTATGATGAAAGCCTCGCAAAAATGGAAAATTGAAAGAATTTTGTATCTTGCATTAATTCCTATTAGTTATTGGTTCATATTATTTTTTATAAATGCTCATCCCGACTCAAATTCTTTAAATATGTTATTATCAAATACGTCCAATAAGGTTTTGCTGTCAATTTTTTTTTTTACATCAATGTTCCATATTAGAATTCAATTGAGTAAAGTTTATGAGGATTATTTTAAATTTAAGCAAATGAAATTTTATTCTTTTTTAACAGATTGTGCCATTAGTGTTTCGTTTTTAATTTTTTTACCGGTGTTATTTTTTTAATATGGATTTCACTGATCATAAATTAGATGTTGTTGTTTTAGGAGCTGGAGGAGCTGGCTTAAGAGCTGCTCTGGGATGCTCTGAGCAGGGCCTTAAGACCGCATGTGTTTCAAAAGTTTATCCTACAAGAAGCCATACTGTGGCAGCTCAAGGTGGTATAGGTGCCGCACTAGCTAACATGGGTGAAGATAGTTGGCAATGGCATATGTTTGACACTGTAAAAGGTTCTGATTGGCTTGGCGACCAAGACAGTATTGAATATCTATGTGCGAATGCAGTTGACTCTATTGTTGAGTTGGAACATTACGGCATGCCATTTTCTAGAACTGAGGATGGTAAGATATATCAAAGACCTTTTGGTGGGCATATGACAAAAAATGGTAAAGGCGAACCTGCAAGTCGAGCTTGTGCTGCAGCTGATAGAACTGGACATGCATTACTTCACACGTTATATCAGCAAAGCCTCAAAAATAACGTTGATTTTTATAACGAATACTTTGCCATAGATTTATTAAAAGATGATAACGACGCAATTTGTGGACTCTTAGCAATCAATGTTGAAGATGGGTCATTGCACCGCTTTATTTCAAAAATGACAATTTTAGCTACCGGAGGTTATGGAAGAATATTTCAATCCTCCACAAGTGCACATATTTGTACAGGCGATGGCGCAGGTATTGCTCTCAGGGCAGGACTTCCGTTATCTGATATGGAGTTTATTCAGTTTCACCCCACTGGAATATATGGTGTTGGTGTTTTAATATCAGAGGCAGCTAGAGGTGAGGGGGGTATTTTAAAAAATAATGAGGGTACAAGGTTTATGCTTGAGTACGCTCCAAATGCCAAAGACCTTGCAGCTAGAGATGTTATTTCAAGATTCATAAGTAAGGAGATCAGCGCTGGTAGAGGATGTGGACCTAATAAAGACTATATAAATCTTCATTTAGAGCACCTTGATGCTGATATGCTTGCTAAAAGATTGCCTGGTATCTCTGAGTCAGTTAAAGCATTTTGTGGAAGAGATATTTCCAAAGAGCCAATTCCAGTTATTCCAACTGTTCACTACTGTATGGGAGGTATCCCAACTAATTTTAAAGCAGAAGTTTTGAAACCTAATGACACGAATACAGAGGAAGTATGTGAGGGATTAATGGCAATAGGTGAAGCAGCATGTGCATCAGTTCATGGAGCAAATAGACTTGGAACTAATGCTCTTGCAGAACTTGTTGTTTTTGGAAGAGGTGCAGCCATACAAGCAGGACAAGTCATTGATAGTAACGAGTCATTGAGGATGCCATCCCACTCACAAACAAATTTAATAATAGAAAGACTTGAGTCAATCAAAAATAATAAAGGCGATGTATCGGTTGGAGAGTTAAGAGAAAAGATGCAAAAAACTGTCCAGAAAAGATTTGGCGTTTACAGAGAGAGTGAAACTTTAAAACTGGGCAACGACGAATTGTATTCAATGTCCCAAGATCTTAAACATATTAAAGTGAAAGATCAGTCAGATGTTTTTAATACAGACTTGGTTGAAGCTTTAGAGCTTCATAACTTAATGCAGGTCGCTGGCAGTGTTGGTGTTTCAGCTGAACAAAGAACTGAAAGTAGAGGTGCACACGCTAGAGAAGATTTTCCAGAAAGAGATGATGAAAATTGGCTTAAACACACACTTTTTTGGGGAGATGCTACAGATTATAAGGTCACTCACAGGCCTGTAAGAATGACAACATTAAGCAATCAAATTTCTGTCATACCCCCACAAGTAAGGGTTTACTAATTGGTACAACTCACTCTTCCTAAAAACTCAATTCCGGTTAAAGGAAAATCATACTCTAATGTAGATCTTATTGATGAACAGTCCCAACAAAACCATGATATCAGAATTGTAAATGTTTACCGATGGTCAGGTGAAGAAGATACGCCCCCTCAAATAGATCGATTTGAAATTGATGTAGCTAAAGCAGGGACAATGGTTTTGGATATATTAAATAAAATTAAAGCTGAGGTTGATCCAAGCCTAACTTTTAGAAAATCATGTAGAGAAGGTGTTTGTGGATCATGTGCAATGAATATAGATGGTGTAAATACACTTGCATGCCAGAAACATATAGAGGAATGCTCTGATGAAATTAATATATACCCTCTTCCTCATATGAGAGTTTTAAAAGATTTAGTGGTAGATTTGAAAAAAGCTTTCGAACAATTTAAATCTATAAAACCATGGTTAAATAAAAAATCTCCAAATAATGAAAGAGAAAATATACAGTCAGTCGAAGATAGAGATAAGCTAGATGGCAAATGGGAATGTGTAATGTGCTTTTCTTGTAGTACTTCTTGTCCAAGTTATTGGTGGAATGAAGATGAATATTTAGGACCTGCTGTGTTACTTCAAGCAAACCGCTGGATAAAAGATAGTAGAGATGAGGAGAAAAAAGAAAGGTTGAATGAGTTGGATGATAGTCTTAAACTATATAGATGTCACTCAATCATGAATTGTACCAACTCCTGCCCAAAGGGATTAAACCCAGCTAAAGCTATAGCTGAAATAAAGCATGAAATATCCAAAATGGATAAATAGTGAATAAAATTTCACTAATTGGCGCTGGAAACATTGGCGGTACCCTCGCTCATTTAGCCGCTTTAAAAAAACTCGGAAATGTAACACTAATAGATGTTGTAAAAGGAATGCCACAAGGAAAAGCTTTAGACCTCAGCCAATCTTCTGCTGTTGAAGGTTTTATAGGGTCGATAGAAGGCACAAATGATTTTTCCAAAATGAAGGGATCTGACGTCATTATCATAACTGCTGGTTTACCTCGTCAACCTGGAATGAGCCGGGATGATCTTTTAGAGACCAATGGCAAAATAATAAAAAAAATAGCTCTAGATATAAA
>CABZBG010000013.1:0-25628 GCA_902523865.1 uncultured Alphaproteobacteria bacterium | reverse complement strand
TGTGGAATAAATTTATGTTATGAAATTCATCCTGGTGAGGATTTACATGATGGTATTACATTTGAAATGTTTTTAGAACGTGTAGGAAATCATAATCGATGTAACATGTTGTATGATCCTAGTCATTATGTACTTCAACATTTGGACTATTTACAAAATATAGACATTTATCACGAGAAAATAAAAATGTTTCATGTCAAAGATGCTGAGCTTAACCCTACTGGAAGACAAGGTGTTTATAGTGGTTTTCAACCTTGGAAAAATCGAGCGGGTCGATTTAGATCATTGGGAGATGGACAGGTAGATTTTAAATCTATTTTTTCAAAATTGACTACCTATGGGTTTGAAGGATGGGCTGTTTTAGAATGGGAATGTGCTCTCAAACATCCGGAAGACGGTGCTAGAGAGGGGTCTAAATTTATTAAAGACAATATTATTAGGGTAACCGAAAAAGCATTTGATGATTTTGCCGACTCAGGAACAGATGAGACAGCTAATAAAAAGATGTTAGGAATTGATTAAAAAATGGCACAAAAAATAAGACTTGGAATGGTGGGAGGCGGCCAAGGAGCCTTCATTGGGGCTGTTCACAGAATTGCTTCGAGAATTGATGATAGGTATGAGCTTTTAGCTGGAGCCTTTTCCTCAAATGCAGAAAAAGCTATTAATTCTGGCCAAGAAATTGGAATTGACGATGACAGAAATTATAAAAATTATAATGAAATGATTGAGGCAGAGAGTTCTAGAGAAGATAAAATTGATGCCGTTGCCATCGTTACTCCTAACCATATGCATCACCCTATTGCTATGGCTTTCATGAACGAAGGGTTTAACATTATTTGTGATAAGCCACTAGCGATGAACCTTAGACAATGTGAGGAGCTTGTTCAAAGTAAACAAGATAATGATGTATTATTCGCTCTGACTCACAATTACACTGGTTACCCAATGATACGCAATGCCAGAGCTTTATGTCATAACGGAGATCTTGGAAAAATTAGAGTTATTCAAGCTGAGTATGCTCAGGATTGGCTAACAGAAGATTTAGAAAACAAAACTAAAAATGATGGGAACAAACAAGCGTCTTGGAGAACTGACCCCAGTCAATCAGGGGCTGGAGGATGCATTGGTGATATAGGCACTCATGCTTATAACTTAATTAGATATGTCACTGGTCTTGATACACAAGAGATCTCTGCTGAATTAACATCTTTTGTTCCTGGAAGAAATTTAGATGATAACGCACAAATTTCTCTTCGTTTTAAAGAGGGCGCTAAAGGAACAATATGGTCTTCTCAAATAGCACCAGGAAATGAAAATCATTTGCAAATTAGAATTTATGGTGAAAAAGCAGGACTTGAATGGTGTCAGGAAGATCCTAACTATCTCTTCTTTACAAAATATGGGGAACCTAAACAAAAAATTACAAGAGGTGGAGCGGGCGCACTCAATGTATCTAATGAGGTTACTCGTATTCCTCCTGGGCATCCTGAAGGATATTTAGAGGGATTTGCTAATATCTATACAGATGTTGCGAACGCGTTAATAGATAAGAAAAATGGTACTTTTAACCCCGATAATCACCAATTCCCGAGCGTAGAGGATGGTCTTGAAGGTATTAAATTTATAGAGAGATCAATCGCATCCAGCTCATCAAATTCAAGCTGGGTAAATTTTTAGTTAGTTCCAGTTTAATAATTTTCGAGTTGACCAGTAATCATCTGTAGACAAAGCAAAGGACTCTAAAGATGGAATTTTTATATCTTTTTTTTTAATACACTTTAAGTTTGTCTCAAGCTGAGTGATTGTAGAAGCACCTGTAAGACAGATTTTAATAAATGGTAATTGATAGACCCACAAATAAGACAATTCCTCTAAGTTTAAATTAACACTCATTGCTATATTCACTAATTCAATTAATTCATTTTGATGAAATTTTTTATTAGCATTAGTTAGTCTCCCATTTGAAAAAATCTCTTTTGCTATAATATTAATTTTATTTTCTGAAGCATTTTTTAAAATTGCAGTGCAAGATTGATCAAAAATATTAATAGTTGTTTGAAGAAAAGAGAATAATTTAGTCTTTTCATTAATTTTCAAAAATTTTTCGATTGTTTTTTCCTGATCTGGTCCACTAGTAGAAATCCCAATTTCAATTCCTTTATTTTTTATCTCCTCAAGTTCTTTTAATACTGTAGGGTCGTCTAAAACTAAACTATCACTTGTGACAGAATGAATTTGATATAGATCTATACTTTTTCCCAAATTCAATCTTGTTTCAATCCATTGCTCTTTTAAAAACTTTAAAGAATGATCTTTTCTCTCATGGGTTTTAACATCTACCTCCCAATTAGCTAGATACTCATAGCCCCATTTGGAACCAACAAATCCATCAAACTTTGATTGTTTTCTAATCCAGTTTGATAAAAATTGTTCGGACTCTCCGTACACTCTTGCTACATCAAAATATTTTATTCCGTTGCTATAAGCATAGTCTAATACTTCATGGCAATGTGATTGCATATTTTCTTTAGTTTTATTAGGCCCAAGATCGGTATCATGACCCATATTAATATAACCAGGCCTTCCTAAAGAGGCCAAACCAAGCCCGATTTTACTGTCTAATTTAAACAAATAAATATTTACTGATTTCTGATTTTATTAAAGATGGATCTGTTAAATGAATTGTTTGAAAACCTAATTCTCTAGCGGCTTCAATATTTTCCACACGATCATCTATAAAAAGAGTTTCCGAACTGACTAAATCAAACCTTGAAATAGCTAGTTTGTATATTTTTGGGTCTGGCTTTACTAAGAATTCTCTTCCTGAAATAATTTTACCATCAAATTCTTTTAAAAAAGGATATTGGTCTTCCATCCCCTCATAGGTTTCGTCTGACCAATTAGACAATACATAACATGGGTACTCCAGGGATTTAATTTTTTTAAATATATCAATAGAGTCTTGGTAAGAACCATTAACCATATTTCTATGATTTGGGTAATAGAATTTTATCTCTTTCTCATAGTCTGGAAACTTTTGAACAGCCTCGGAAACAGCAATATCTATTTTAACCCCAGCATCACACCTCGTATCAAGATGAGGAAATGCTATTTCATTTATGAAATAATTAAGTTTATTATTATCAGGTATTATTCTCTTAAACACATGATGTGGGCTCCAATCAAAGAACACGTTACCCAAGTCAAATAAAAATTTATTTACTTTCATAGATTTAGTCAACAAAGGAGTTGATTAGATTTTCAAGATATTCTTGTCTACCAGATTTAGGATCTGGATTAATATTTTCCTTTATGACTTTATTATGAATATCTTCTAATGATAATTTATTCATCAGATCAGAATTATCATTCCAGGACTCATATCTTTGTTTTAAAAAAGATTCATAGCTTCCATCGTTTATCATTTTTTCAACACTAATAAGTGTTCTAGCACATGTATCCATCGAGCCAATGTGAGCATAAAAAAGATCCTCTGGGTCAATGGATTGTCTTCTAATCTTAGCGTCCATGTTAAGTCCCCCTGATGAAAAACCTCCGTTCTTAAAAATATAATAAAAAGGCAAAACAAGTTCTTCAACATTGTTTGGGAATTGATCAGTATCCCATCCAACTAAATAATCACCTCTATTAATGTCAATACTCCCAAGAATATTATTGGAAAGAGCGTAGGCTATCTCATGTTCAAAAGAGTGTTTAGCCAAAATAGCGTGATTTTGTTCAATATTTAGTTTGAATTCTTTCTCAAGACCGTATTTTTGGAGAAATGCAAAAACATTCGCAGAGTCAAAATCATACTGGTGTTTAGTTGGTTCATGAGGTTTAGGTTCAATCAAAAGTGAACCTTTGAAACCAATTTTATGCTTATGTTCAGCTACCATATTCAAAAATCTACCCAGCTGATCATATTCTTGTTTCATATTCGTATTGAGAATTGTTTCATAACCCTCTCTACCTCCCCACAAAACATAGTTTTGGCCCCCAAGGAATTGAGTATTTTCTAGACACATCTTTACTTGAGCAGCAGCATATTGAAAAACTTCAGGATCAGGATTAGTGGCAGCTCCTGACATATACCTTCGATGACTGAAGAGATTAGCAGTTCCCCAAAGAAGTTGAACTTTACTAGTTTCTAATTTTTTTGAAATTTCATCAACTATGGTTTTTTGTAACTTCTCTGTCTCTGAAAAATTATCTCCTTCAGGAGCAACGTCGACATCGTGAAAACAAAAGAAAGGAATTCTTAATTTTTCAAAAAAACTAAAAGCATTATTTAGTTTATCTTTTGCTTGCTCTAATTTGTCCCCTGACTCCATCCATGGACGAAGAAAAGTCTGGCCTCCAAAAGGATCTCCCCCCGGCCAGTTAAATGTATGCCAGTAACATACTGCCATACGTAGGTGGTCTTCAAGATTTTTTCCTAAGATCTTTCTATCTGCTTGATAATATTTAAAGGCAAGAGGGTTTTTTGAGTCTTTGCCTTCGAATTTAATTGGAGGTATATCTTGAAAATAGTCAGACATTAATCATAATAAAACATTGGAGCTTTTTTAAACTCTTGCCATGCATGAGGATCGTGCCCAGTGACGACTGTAGCATTTTTGTCTTTTGCAACTTTTTTAAGTTTCTTTACTGACTCAACAACGTCTACAGCTGAGCAAACAAGACCAGGTAGTGTTAAATTGTTCCAATGATCCATTGTGTAAGCCGCATCAATAGTTAGCAACACGTAACCAGAGTTTGGTAAATTTACTAAAAAAGACTGATGGCCCGGTGCATGCCCTGGAGTAAAGATTACTATAATTGATCCATCACCATATAAATCAAAAAAATCATCATTTCTGTCTCTTAAAAATTTCCAATTAATTCCAGGTTTATCAAAATCTTTTCTGATATAAGCAGGTTTAGAGAACCAATCTGGATTAAAAGCATAATCATACTCCTTTTGTTGAACTAAGTGTGTTGCATTAGGAAATCTTCCAACACCGCCTGAGTGATCAAGGTGAAGGTGAGAATGCAAAACATATCTGATGCCTGCTGGATTAACTCCAATGGAATTAAGCTGATCAATGCAATTTTCAGTTTTTCCCATTATTGGATCGTATGCAGCTACAACGGAGCCCCAATGAGCATGTTTGTCTTCACTGACTTCTTTTGCATTTCCCCCATCAATTACCACATCTCCTTTTGGATGCCTTATCAAAAACCATGGGACTGGAATTTCAAAATCCTCATTAGATTGGTTCATCTTAATATATTTCATTTTAGTTTTTAGTGTTCCGGTCTGAAACATATAGAGCCTCATGTCAGTAGAGACTTGAGAATTGGTTAAGTGGCTATATTCTTTTTTTGAGTCTTCAATTGCCTCTTTAATGGAATATTCTTTAACTTTTTGATCAGTTTGTTTATTTGTAATAATTTTATCAAATTGATCTAAATCAGATTTTTTGTAACTTGCGCTTAGTTTTTTTTCCATCTACTTAAATTCTATCTCAATAAATTTATAAATAAAATCATTGTTATTATAAACATTATGGTTAATTCCCTTTTCTCTAAAGTAAGATCCACCTTTTGCTAGTTTCGAAATCGTTTCCTCTCCATCATGATTTACAATTTTAAGTTCCCCATCTAATAAGGGCACTACTACATAATCGTATTCATGAATGTGCTGACCAGTTGAATCCCCAACTTCAAAAGACCATTCTGTGACTCTAGTTTTGTTGTTATCTATCATGACATTGGCTTTAGCCATGTCGTTAGATATTTCTACAAGGTACGCTCTCAGCTTTTTCAGCTTTAAGAGCTTCGGCAGCTTTTGTTGCTTTTTCAACTGAGTCAAAAACAAGTTCAGGAAAAAGAACAAAAGGTTTTGCTCTATCAGCGCTGAGCTGCCCAACACACCAGGTCTTACCAGGCTCGACACACATAACCATGTATGTTCCAGGAATAGGGCCATAATGTCTGTTGTTTAAAGCAAAGAGGCACTCTGCCATATCATTTAATTTATCTACATCTAAATTTTGGAGTGCTTTTTTTTCTAACTCATTTAACGGAGTGTCCAGAGCACCAAGTGTCTCTTTTCCCCATGGGATCTCCTGCATATTTTGTTTTTTCATAATTTAAGGTAAAGGACCGTCCTTTAAAAAACCTTTGAGCGTATTTTCCATAATTCTAGAGACATTATTATTATAATTATTATGTGAGAGACTTCCACACCAAGCCAAGGAACCTGGTGCAAACATTGCACCATTATTAGGTGTTTTATAGTAAATCATATCAGCTCTGACCATTGGATTTTCATGACCACCACCATAGTAACCCCGGACAGCAAAGTGTATTTCCTCATTTACTTGCAACATCATATTAGAGTGATCTTGTGAACGAGCCAAATAATATGCATTATGTGGGGTTCCAAACTCTAAGTCGTACCTGTCTAACTCCAAACCGGCAGCTCCTCCACCAACTAAACCAAAATCACCAATCACCTCATCTGCTCCTATACCCTCAAAAATCCAAGAACATTCAGGCTTAAAACTATCTTCCTCTCTTTTGTAGTATGAGGAAACATCAAATCCATAAGATGTAAAGGTCAAACCACAAACTTTAGAAGGTATTCTTCCTCGAGCTCTCCACATACCACCGTATTTACCATCAAAAGCATTATTATATTCGCCTGGGTTAGAAGTCCATGCTCTTGTGCCAGCTTCACCTTTTCGAACTTCAGTAATATTGGGGTTGTCAGGATGATATTCACTAATCCAATAAAACCCATCAGAACCTAAATAGAAACATCTACCGCCTTGCATTTGATAGGACTCTAAAGCGTCCATATATTTTTCAGATGAATACTCTGGGTGACTTCCTGTCATTACAACTTTATATCGATTTAATAAGTTTATGCCCTCGTGTTCCAAATCCTCATCTGTGAGAACATCGAAATCGAAACCTTTTTCTTCAAGCCAGTCGGTAAGATGTAAGTCAGCATTAAGTTGCCATAACGATGGAGAAAGCCAATGTCTGTATTTAGGTCTCATATTAAGGATTGGTCTGAGCCTCGATGATATAGATACACCGTGTCCATCTGAGTGAAGTGAATAGGTTGATAGTCCGTATTCTCTGTGTTCATTTAAATATAAATCTGCAGGTTCTAGTACAGGAACCTTACCTGCTAATAATTGTGCAACAACAGAGTTGGTTCCTAGATTATCATTGGAGTAAGCCATGTAACTATTAGTAGGTAACAGAAATAAAGTTTTTGCAGTTGCTGTTCCTTTAGGAGGTTTAACACAAAATGGAATGTAATCTTCATTTTCTGATTCCTCTCTTCCATCAACTCTGAGTCTTGCAGCATAAACTCCACTTTTTAATCCTTCAGGTACTTTTAGAGTAAAATCTACATCCCATCTCGCATCGTCTATATCATCATCGTGAAAATGAATTGCACCATACTCTTCAGGTTTATGATGGAAAACCATTTCATCTGCTGTCCAGTTATGTCCAGTCATACCTCTGTTTGGCATATTAATTATAAATCCATGATGGTTATTTGGCGACGTATCAACGATCTTTGTTGAGGCAATACTTTTACCAATATTTGCGTGAAAATCCCAAGCCCCGACAACTGTTGACCTGACAGTCGTATTACATTCATCATAACTTGAAGCAAGTGTTTCTATTTCAGCCTTCGATAAGGCAATATTAGACAATCTAGGTCTATCTATCTTGCCGTTAAAAGTCTTTGTTTGCTCAGGTAGTTCAATTGGAGAAGTTACTTCTTTGAAATGTCCGCCAAAAATATGTCGACCTGATCTATTGTTGAGAGTTGTGGCAGCAAGTAGAAGAGGAGCATCATTAGCAGCAGGTAAAACTGAGCTAGTAGTTTCGATAATTGCTGAAGTTTCTTCGATTGGATTCAAAATAGCCATGCCCAAACCCCCATTAGTAGATGTAACTCTTGGTTCTTGGTGAAGAGTTAATCTTCTTGATTGTGCATCAAATGTTGCGATGACTAGATACCAAACCTTTCTCAAAAGCTTTTTTTCTGAAGAGACAGTAACAACTTGAGACCCATCACCAATTTCAACAGACAAACAACCTTCATCATTAACGAAAAGACCATAACCTTTTTTTTCTTCCTCATTAAATTTAGTGAAAATTCCTTGTCTACCTTTATCTGGGGTAGTTGGGAAAATGTAAGCCTGCATCGTAAAGCTCTCTAAATTTAAATTATCGTGTTGAGGCATGATGATATATGATCCACCATGTATTCTCTGGTTTTTACCTTGATAAGTTCCGTTACAAGTAGCGTCTATTTCAGCTTCTTTATATCCTGGGCCTTCTGGATTTGTATCACCGTGTATGAGGCGGACTAATTGAACTTCATAACTATCATTGTATTCAGCATTAATATAAAATTTTACCTCCTCACCAGGGTGAGCTGAGTACTTGTCGCTATATCCTGTAATTTTTAACATTATTCTTCCCCGCTATACTCCTCAAGTAATCTATTAATTCTTTTTAAAAAAATTGCATGTTCACATGCTTCTTCTGATGAGTAAGAGTCTTCAGTAATTTCAACTGGCTCACCTCTTACGCCTGTTGTTATACCAACTCTATAATCTTCATGTCTTCTTAAACAAACTGTTACAAAGCCATTTTCTTTACTACCTCTTCTTAACTTATCTAAAAGTGTCTGAAGATCTTGGCTATGCTGAATGATACCGTGATCTCGAGTTGCAGCCCTTCCTATTGGGGTTGCTCTGTGCTCTTCAATTAAAGATTTTAATTTTTGAGGATCTCTCAACATTTTTAAAATATATTTCTTTGTAATGAAATCGTCAGTGTGCTTATGTCCTTTATTTAATTGGACGTTTGAGGGGTTCTTGTAGCTGTAATCAGACATAACTCTATTTTAGATATTCTTCACCTTCCACACAGTTTTTTGTTCCAAATAATGAAACACAATACGAAAAATTCATATTCCTCCTCAATTTTGTACACTTTAGCATCATAATGCATAAACGGAAAGTATTACAGTTGCCACAGCCATACCGATTAAAATAAGTGGCCAACCATATCCACCTCCCATTCTGTCAATATAGTTTCCTTGTTCCTCTACATCATCAGGAGCCAAAAATTCATCACCATTTAGTATCGGTTTCTTCGGCAAAGTCGATAAGTCCATTTTATTTGCTAAAAACCAAATTAAAAATATACCTGCTACCCACCAAATTATTTGGTAGGCCCACAGTGAAGGGACCCCCATCACCCAATTATCATAACTTTGATCAGCGTTGCCAAATATTAAATTTCCAAAAATCAAACCTGGGCCAATAGAAAAGAATGCCCAAATTAAAAAGAAAACATAAGCGAGAGATTTTATTTTTTTTCGTGATGGGTGAATGCCCATATGCTGATTTAAAAAACTGTGAAATGACTCTCGGTGGTCTTTGTCTGTATCGTTGCTTGAAAATATTGAAGATAAGAAGCATACAATCACATTAAAAAATAAACCCCACAAGCCAGAATAAATTGTCAGTGGCCATCGACCCCACGGAAGAGAGTTACCTGTCAGTTTATGACCAAAAGTTTCAGCCAATGTTACAAATCCTAATCCAGTGATGAGTCCAAGTATTGCTCCACCTCTGGTAATCCATTTGAACCAAAGCATTCCAAGTAGAACGGGAAATAATTGAAAACCAAAGGCAATTGCTAATCCACCTAATAATACAAGAGAAGTTTCAAAAAAAGTTGCAAGGTACAGTGATGCTAAACTTAATAATAACATCGCTAACCTAGCAACTAATAATTCTCTTTTCCATGAGGGGTTGTTATCAATGTATGGTCTGTAAAGATCTCTTGCTACCATGCTACCTGAAGTCATTAAAAAAGCAGATAATGTGGATTGAAGAGCAGCGATTATAGCAATTGCTAAAAATCCAACTATGATTGGTGAAAGATTACTAAAGCTCTCAATAAACACATAAATCAAAGATGATATATTTTGTAAACTTAGCTCTGGAAATATTTGGTTAATGGCAAAACCATTTGAATTAACAATACTGTTAGCTCCAAGAAGATGAGCCCCTACTCCCAATAAAGGAGCGAATATAAATAAAAATATTCCAACGACAGCACCTGACCCCCAAACTTGATAAAAGTAAAATGACCTAGGAGATTTTACTGAATAACTCCACATCGAAAAGGTGGGAGAGAGCACAATACCCATATATGACAGAGTAAAGGACAAAATCATAACTGCTGTCCACGGTCCTCCCAATGGGTTGTTTTTTCCAATACCTGCAACCCACTGAATTACACCGGGAACGTTGAAATACCCTGAAATATCACCTCCTCCGTAGCCCCCAGTAGTTCCCCAAGCTCCAAATGAAATAAAGCTATTCGCCATAGATAGTTCTTCAAAAAAACTTAAACCTCCGAGATAATTAAATACACCAACACCCAGCGCTAAGAAGAAAACAAAAAATAACCAAGATTGAACAACACTCACACTCACCATGGGTTTAAACCCACCAGATACTATGTAAAATAAGACAACAGCAGTCAGCGCCCACATGGCAGAGTCTCTGGATATTTCTCCTCCACTAATAAACTCAACAACATTGCCTGTGGATCCAATAATTATTCCCAGAAACGGAACAGCGAAAAATAATCCGATTATTAAGACTACAATTCTTAGAGTATTGCTTTGATAATATTTGTAATACATTTCTCCAGGGGTGATAAAATTAAATTTTCTGCTTAACATCCACTGCCTTTTAAAAAACAATATACTTCCAAGAGGTATTGTTATTACAATTGCAGCGGTAGCAAGAAAAGAGTAGCCATCTGCATAAATTAGTGATGGGAAAGATATGATAGTTATCCCTGCAAATGTAGTCACAGTTGCTGAGAAAAAGAATACCCAAGGAGATACGCTTCTGTCTGCTAAATAATAAGCTTCAGGAGTTTTATTTTTTCTAAGAGTTCTGGCTCCCCAAAAAAGACAAAAACTTATATAAAGAACGAGAAAGAAAAAAAACCAATAAAGATTAGCGACCATAACTCGTTATTGAATTAAGAGTTGTAATCAGTCTTTTCCTTGATGACTCTGAGTGCCTCTAATAAATATATTCTAAAGACTTCATGGTTTTCACTCATTGGAAAATGACCAATATCTCTCATTTCAATATAAACTCCTCCCTTAATTTGTCTGGCAGTATCTTCTGTTGCTTCAGGAGGGGTAAGATAGTCATAGGTTCCAGTCAACATGATTACTGGACACTTGTGACCATCTATATTTTGTAGTTCATCTCTTAAATCATGATCAACTGAGTAAAAATGGAGATCTCCTTTAAAAGCCTCTGATCCTTGAGTGTAATAATGCCAAGTTAACCACCTGTCCATATCTGGTGATTGAGGGGCCATCAAATCCCAAACTCCACTACCACACACTTGAGCTGCATTGGCATGAGGATGCCTCCACCAATCAATATAAAAACCTGGGGAGTAATGAGCAGCCTCGACAGGAATTACAGCTTTAAACTTATTTGGATATTTCAAAGCTAGTTGAAGAGCCACATTCCCTCCAAAGGAAGAGCCCATAAATATAGGGTTTTCAAGGTCTAGAGCCTTGCAAAGTTCCACAATAAAATTGCAATAATGCTCTGCTGTTAATTTGTATTCTTCTTTCCACCATTCTGTATTATGAGGTGGATCTGATTTACCATGTCTTGGAAGGTCGTATGCGATAACTTGATAATTTTGAGTTATTTCTTCATCCTCAAGCAATCCTCTCCATTGATGATTGTGGCACCCAGCAGTATGCTGACATACTAGTGGAATACCTTTTCCATTTGAAAGATAAAAGACTTTGTATTGTTGTCCATCTACCTCGATGGTGACGTATCTACCTATTGGGTCATGATGTTTTACGGCCATAAATTTTTCCTTTCAATTTTTTTAATCATACTGGAACTCCTGATTGTCTTAACAATTCAAATTGAACAGTAAAGTTTCTAAGATTTTGCATTAAGACTAAATGATTTCCTTCAATTTTAAGGTCTTCTCTAAATGAAGCTGCGTAGATACCATGAAACATAGGTTTTGGAACTGGCTTTGCAAACTCCCTCCATGTTTGCTCTGATGCCCTCAGCGCAAAGTCATAAGGGTCTAAACCTCCAGGATTAGTATTAATATTTTTTACCTTTCCGTCGTGCATCTCGATAATCACTTTTACACTGCCCATGTCGAAGAGGAATGAACAAGTGTAATATTTTGCCATAGCTTTTATAGTCTCGTCTTTTTCAGTCAGCTCTTTGTATTTTCTTGCCCAAGAATTTAAATCTATACTCATGAATTATACCTATTTCTTTTTCCTAGGTGCTTTTGTAGCTTGTTCATCAAATCTCATATGCTTATCCTTCTTGGGGTCATCATAATCACCAAGAATATTTCTTATATTACTTGCCTCACCAGGTGACATACCAATTTCTTTTAAGAGGCTATCTAAGAATGGTTGTTGCGCCCTGTATCTAAGAGCAGAATTTACAACGTTATCTGCTAAAGATCCTTTCTTTGAATATCCACCTGAGGATGCAGATGGATTATCAGTGTTGCCACTTCCTTCAGATCCATTCCCCTGACTAAAACCAGGTAAACCATTTACATCAACAACTTTAATTGAGTCAATATTTTGCATTGGTCTAACCCATTCTCTGATAATACCCTCAATCTTTTCAGCAAGTTTTTGTCTCAGAGCGCTTCTTCTACTTGCATCGCTTCTAGCATTTTCAGCTTCGTTTAAAGCTTTTTTGCCTGCTGCTTCAATCTCGTATCTAATCTTTGCAGCCATCGATGCCAGTTTTTCTCTCTCAGCATTTTTGCTCGCGTCTATGACTCCTAGAGCTTTTGCCTTCTCAGCTTGTTCAACATCGCGAATGGTGTTGACCTTTTCCTCAGCCTCTACAGCCTTCGCACGGGCATTTTCCTCTTCCATTTTTGTCTTTAAGACTGACTTAGATTTCTCAAGAACTTCCATTTGTTTTTGCTTTTCTTCAATTTCTATTCTTTTTGCCTTTTCAATATCTAAGACTCTTGTCTCTTGCTCAGCAGCAATTTTGAACGCATCAACATTTTTCTGTTGAGCAGTTTTAGCATTTTTAATTTGCTCTTCAGCCATAATATAAGCCTCTTCAGACTCATATCTTTTTCTAGCCTCTTCTTTTGCTGTTGAAGCTTTTTCCTCAGCGAGTTTAATGTCAACTGATCTTTGTTTTTCGAGACGACTAAATTCAACATCTCTTTCCAATTCAAGAATAGACTTTTCAGTCTCGATATCTTTTTGTTTAATTTCAATTGAAGTTTGTTGTCTAAAGTCATTTTGTTCTTTTCTTCTTTTTTCGATTTCTTGGATAAGTTTAGTTTCTTGTAAACTTTTTTCCATCTCAACAAAGTCCTTTTTACTGATCTTAGCAATCTCAATATCTTTTTCTGAGGATATTTCAGCCAGCTCAGACTCTTTGTCTTTCTCTGCTTTTGTTTTTACTGTCTCTGTATTTTCTATGGCTCTTTGTTGTTCTATTTCTCGTTTTTGTTGATACTTTGAAAACTCCTCTTCTTTTTCAATTTCAAGAGTTTGTTTAATAGATTGGAGGTTTTTATTTCTAATACTGACCTCTGTATCCTTCTCAATATCATTTCTTTTCTTTTTACGTGATTGAGTAAATTCTGTTATTTGAGTTAAACCCTCAGCATCAAAAGTATTGGATGGATCAAAAACACCAACAGGTGCTTGGTTAAGAGATGTCAAAGATACAGTCTCTAACTCCAAACCAGTGTGTTTGATTGCCTCTTCAACATGAGTAGCAACTTTTTTAATATACTCAGATCTATTTTCTTGAATTTCATCAAGGCTCATTTTTGCTGCGACAACACCCAATCCATCAACAAATCTACCTTGAACAAGTTCTTTTAAGTGATCAGGCTCTAATGTTCTATTTCCCAATGTTTGCGCGGCTATTGAAACGGCCTCTGTTGTAGGAGCTACTCTGACATAGAATTCTGCAGTTACTTCTGCCCTCATTCTATTTTTTGTAATAAAAGATTTACTTCCATTTCTTTGAACCTCTATACAAAGAGTTTTCATTCCAACTGAGGTTATGTTGTGGATAATAGGTAAAACAAAGGCACCTCCACTAATCACAACTTGTTCACCTCCCATACCAGTTCTAACAAATGCTATTTCCTTTGAGGAACGCCTGTACAACCAATGTAGCAAGTAAACTATAATCGCTATTGCTAACGCTATTAAGATTATTACTGCAATAATATCTGCACCACTAGTAATGTTCATACCTATTTATCACCTCCTAAATCGATGTTATTGTCCATTAACTCTCATGTCTTGTATTGCTGCTTTATAAATTATTAAACCAAAAACTATTTTATTTAAAAAGTCTGCTAGATTGTAAATCACATTAACACTGTTTGGGTCAATACCTCCACCTAAATGCTCTATGAAATATCCCATTGGATATATTGCCCATCCAATAGTAATAATAAGTCTATTGGAGAAGAAGACCATTTGAACATTTTCATTACCACATCTAGCATTTGCCCTTCCAGCCTCTCCAACATATAGCTCCCCAAGGATGTACAACCATCCAGCTAACCAAACTATGAAACCTAATGTCTTGCTCATGTAACCTGCTGCACCTAAAAAACCTGCTACCACAAAAACAAGAGTACCAACTAATAATCTCCAGAACATACCTTGTTTAACTTTGACAACTGACATAAGCATTGCATAAAAAATCAGCACAAGCATAGGAAAGTTAAGAAACCAGTCTATATATCTCAGTAAAGTTGGAGCAGTGCCACTTACTACCCAAAGATTTTTAATAAAGAAATAATGTATTGAGGACATCAAGCACACTACAGCTATCATCGTCATTGGTGTATGAAACCTAGAGCTTACTTTGCTGCGCTCAAAAAAGAAAAATAAGGTGGCACCAATCATGCCGACAGAAATTAACCAGAAAGACCCCCCAACAATGTCGTAAGGGAGAAGCATTTTATTCATTACAACTTATTCCTCTTAGATACATACTACCCATCCTCTGTTGTTAATAATAATTTTTGTTTCATATTTTGAAATAAATATTCATCACAGAAACAACAAAATCTGTTGATTAAAGTCATTTTATTATATTTGTTCCCTTATATGAGGTGCTCTAGAGTAAAGAGCAACAAGAGGTAAAATAAGAAGACCAAATATAAATTGCTGACCTTCAAAACTCAAACCCAATCCAGCTAAAAATGTACTAATAACTTGCAGAGCAAGAACACCGATCACTGTAAATCCGTATCCTCCATATCCACCTAACAAGGAAGTTCCTCCGACAGCCACAGCTGCTACTGTTAAAAATAAATATTGATCTCCTACACCTATAAAACCTCCACCACTCCAGCCCAGCAACATTGCACCTGTGGCTGCGGAAGTAAATCCACTAATAACATAAACACCAACCCAATATGCTCTCTCAGAAATTGATAATCTATCAGCTGATAACCTTTTTCCTCCAACTGCATATAAATTCCTTCCCCACTTAGTGTGTCTAAGACCAACAATTAATAAAATTGAAATTAATATCCAAATTAATATGACTGGAGGTATCGGTAGACCAAAAAATTTTCCATTTAATGAAGCTAGATTTTTTAACCAGTCTGGTACGACACCAAAAACAGTTCCACCTGTAACAGTAGGAAGTGACACCAATATCTGTACTCCACCTACTACCATGAAGCCAACGCCAAGTGTGACTATAAGTGATTGACCTTGGAGATTAAAACTTATCAAACCATTAAACAATCCAACAATTGTGCCAAAAGCGAGAATTACTATAAAAGCAAGCCATGGAGGGACTCCGAGTGAAATAAGTGACATTAATCCTAAATTAGTTGCACCAATTAAAAATGGTATTGATAAGTCTAGACCACCTAACATCACAACTAACGTCTGACCAATGGTTGCGATTCCTAGGAAAGAAGCAAAAACTAACATGGATTTAATATTTTGTAATGATAAGAAGCCGTCAATAGAAACTGATCCTATTATAAATAGACCGACTAATACGGCGACTCCTATTATTACACTTTTATTAATGTTTAAAAATTTATACGCAAGGAATGCTAAGATTAAGAAGCCTAAAAGTATGATTGCGGATACGACAGTTCTACCCGAGAAGAAACCAGGTACTAAAAAACAAAGTAGTATAAAAAGCCCTAAAAGAAGAAGAAATCCCGTAACTGCTATCCAGTTCTTTGCAATAAGGTCCCAGAAAAGGCCTCTTTTACTTGTAGTTTCAGTAGTTTCAGGAGGTTGAGATCCATCATCTTTAACAAGTGACCGATACGACCATCTTACTAAGAAAAAATGCCATCCCCATAAAATGATGGCAACAACTGCTACTGAATAAAAAGCAACTTGTATCCAATCAGTTCTATCTACATAGCCCAGAACTGCTGTTCCTATTCCAGCAGCAACGGCAAAAAGAATTCCAAGTCCTTTTAAAAAATTATGAGTTCTTTTCTCCATTTATTAAACTCTTCTATCTTCTGATAGTCCTCCCCATTTTTCAAGTCCCTCTTGAGATTTAAGTTTAATTTTGTAAACACCAAATGCTTGCCATATCAGAGGCGAAATAGCTACTCCAATTGCTGTGATTAAAATCATTTTCCAATAAGGATATCCTATTGCGAAGAACATCGCAGACCAAGTTAATGCTGCAATAGTTAAGATGGCAATGTAAGGTTTGAATCTTGCAAATGATATTTTTGTTCCCATTGTTAGAAAGGTAAAAAATTGAAATACAAATATTGCAAATATAATTAGAGCTGCCTCTTTAAGCCAAGTTACATTACTTGTGATAAACTCACCACGGATAGGTCTTGTGTAATTAATAGATGATGTATCGCCAACAATTAATTCTGTAATAATTGGGGAATAATACTTACTTCCATCATCAGTAATAATTATTCCAGAGGGTGAGGCCAAAAAGTAAACAGCGAGTATCGCTAATACACCAAGGAAAATTATAAAAACATTATTTAGATTGATATTGGAGAAAAAAGTTGGTGCTGTGAGTAAAAAAAGTAAAAATAGAATTAGTATTACAGCGTATCCATCTATTCCAAAGAAACTTTGTCTATTTGAATCTATACCATAGTAAGATATTGCAGCAAACACTACAAAAGAAATCGCAATTGCAAACAATACCAACGTTTGTGTCTTAATTTCTTTTCTAAATTTTGGCATAGCAATTATAACTATGGCCGATGTAAAGAAAACTATTCCTCCTAAAGTTGCTATAGCGTAAGCGAGGCCCACCAAAGCACTTGATGAGGATGAAAAATCTGGTAATCCTACTCCAACTCTGAGATACTCGGATGTGAAATACTGAGGAGCATAATTTAAAATATATTGTAAATTAGTCCCCAAATCAGCGTTGACAAAGTAAGCCTCTCTCGTGCCACTCCAAACACATCCAAAGAAAATAACAATCGCTGCAATGATAAAAGATACTGTTGGACCATCTCTATGTTTAACGAGCAAATAAACAAGATAAATCAAGGCTGCTATTCCAATGGCAATAAACATCCAAACTGTAGAATTTCCGCCCTCGGCGCACGCTTTACCTGTGATTAGACAATCACTTCCAGACTCAAGAGCTTTTTCAAAAATCTCTGCATCTTTGGATTTACCTCCAAAGCCTCCAACAGTTCCTCTAGTGACTTGATCAAATTTCATATGAATTTGAACAGCAGCAGCACTTAATGTTCCAATTATGAAAAACACAAAAACCGATATATTTTTAAATGCTTTTTGAATGTAAGGAAGTGCAATAAGTATTAAAAGTGAGGCCACCAATACTGCACCATAAGATAAATCTGTTACAAAACTTTGAAATCTTTCAAACCTAAAAGTAGATAATATAAAATTTATTAAATAAATATTAACCGAACCTAATATAGCTCCAAATGCACCGCCTCTTCCACCAATCAAACTTGAACCACCCAAAACAAGTGCGGTAACAGCCATTAATGTATAAGTAGTACCCTGAGTTGGATCTCCGGAGCCAATTAAACCTGTAAATGCGATAGCTGCAAGTGCAGCATATACTCCACCAATAATATGAGCACCAATTCTTACAATATAAATTCTTACTCCACTTGTGTAAGCAGATTTTTCATCTGACCCCATTAATTTCAAATGTTGCCAAAAAGCTGTATGAGTAAGTGCATACCAAATAAGAGTTGAGAAAATTAGGAGAATAAGTGTAGGTTGTATTACTTCAGTTCCTGCACTCCAAGATAACATCCAATCAGGCGCTCTTCCTCCTGGTCTTGGTAAAATAACTAAATTTATACCAGAGAAGGCAAGAAACATACTTAGTGCAACAATTATTGGTTGAACTCTGATAAAAATTACAATCAGTGCATACAAGAATTGATATATTACTCCGATTGCAAGAGCACATATGAAATATGCAACCGGTGATTGAATGTAACCAGCAGCATAAAGTTGAATTGTCGTTACATTTATAAAACCAATAAGTGGTCCTATTGATAAATCGACTGTAACTCTACCTGCTAAAGCCAAGGCAGTAAGAGCATAAGTAGCAAGAATAAGAGGTGTTGAAACCATAATAGCTGTTCCAATACCGGAGCCTGAAATAATTTGTGGTCCCCTAATCATTGCAAAAATCATAAGGGCAAAAAATATGAATATTGGAACAATTAAGTATTTCGTTGACTGTGGATCAGAACCCGAGATTTGAGAGGGTTTTATAGCTGCTACAAGTTGATTAACCATTATATTTAGTCAAAATAAACGACTTTGATACCCCCTCTATCTGACTGCGATCTTCCATGACCTACTTTAAGTTTGTCAGTTTCTACAATTTTAATTCTCTTTGAGTCCAAATCAATATTTTTAGTAAAACCATTTGTAAAAGATGTCTTACTTATAAGTGTATTTAAATTATTTTCTATATATTTAGTGTTATGTCTGCCTTCTAGGAAATTTTTATCTTTAAGAAGACAAACTAGAAAAGGTATATTTGTCTTAATACCCTCAATTTGAGTGCCTTCTAAAAATTTTATTAATTTGGATATTGCGTCTTCTCGAATTAAATCGTGAGATATTATTTTTCCAATCATAGGGTCGTAGTAGAAACTAACTTCGTCTCTTTCATCATATCCCCAATCTAATCTGATACCTTTTGGTATTTTTGGAAATTTTAATTTTGTAATTTTTCCTGGAGATGGCAAGAAATTTTGAGAGGGATCCTCTGCATAAACTCTGCATTCAATTGCATGTCCATAAGTTTTAATTTTGTTCTGATTTAAAAATTTATTTTTTCTATCAAAGGCGAAGTTTATTTGCATGGAAATCAAATCATTGTTTGTCACTAACTCTGTAACTGGATGTTCAACTTGAATTCTAGTATTCATCTCTAAAAAATAATATTTCATTTCTTGAACATCATATATAAACTCAATAGTTCCTGCTCCCTCGTATTTAACATCAGAGGATAATTTGACAGCTGCTTCTGCCATAGTATTAATTAATTCCCTGTCTACTTCTGGCGCGGGGGACTCCTCAATTATCTTTTGATATCTTCTTTGCATGGAACAATCCCTTTCGTAGAGATGAACAGCTCCCTTTGACCCAAATCCAAAAACTTGTATTTCTATGTGTCGGGCGTTTGTGATAAACTTCTCAATAAATATATCTCCATTACCAAAAGATTTAGAAGCAAGATTGCTTGTTTTCTCAATTGCATTCGCAAGGTCTTTGAAATTTTGGACGACACTCATCCCTATCCCTCCCCCTCCAGCACTTGATTTTACTAACAATGGATAACCTATAACTTCACATTTGGTCTTGAGTTGTTCATCGCTTAATTTGTGAACATTATTTATGCCAGGGCATATAGGGATATTGGAATTTAGAGCTAATTCTCTAGCAATATCCTTATTCCCCATTGATTTTATTGATTTTGGTTTTGGACCAATCCATGTAATACCCCTGTCTATTACCTCTTGAGCAAAAGTGTCATTTTCAGATAAAAAACCAAAACCAGGATGAATAGCATCTACATTTGCTTTAGTAGCAATATCTAAAATCTTATTATAAGAGAGATAACTTTCCTGAGCTTTACTAGGTCCTATATAATAAGACTCATCGGATAATCTTACATGCTTTGAGTTCTTGTCTGCATCTGCATAAACAGCGACAGATTTGTGACCTAATACTTTACAACTTTTAATAATTCTATTTGCTATTTCACCACGATTAGCAATTAAAATTTTTTTCATTTCTTATCAACAATATAAGGCATTTTGGTATGAGTACCATTAGAAGTTTTTTGAGGTATTTTTTTTTCAGAGGATATTTTTTCTCTGAGAGCTTTTAGGATTTCTACTGCATTTGGAGTATCAGAGTGAACACAAATTGTTTCACATCCAACAACCACATCATTTCCTTGAACAGTCTCAACTTTATTTTCATTCATTGCTCTTAAGCAACGCTCTACAGCTCTATCAGTTGGATAATATTTATTTCGACCCTTAGCGATAACCAAATATCCTGTTTCATCGTACTCCAAGTCTGAGTAAAATTCTCCATAAAATTTCACTCCTCTTTCTTTGTACACCTTTTCATGAAAGGTATTAACCATACCGAAAATGCCAACATTAAAAATTTCAGCTGCATCAGCAATTCCATGAGCCACATCCTCTTCTTTTGCAGAGACACCATATAACGATCCATGTGGTTTAATATGGTTCAATGGCATACCAAACTCATCTAAAAAAGCTTTAATCGCACCTGTTTGATACATAACCAAATTTTTTATTTCCTCTCGCTTCATCTTCATTGGTCTTCGACCAAAACCCACAAGATCTGGGTAAGCTGGGTGAGAGCCAACTTTTACATTATATTTTTTTGCAAGTTCGACTGTTTTTCTCATTGTATTTGGGTCTGATGCGTGAAAGCCACAAGCCACATTAGCAGCATCAATAAATGGCATTATTTCTTCATCATCAGCAAATGAGTAAATACCAAAGCCTTCGCCCATATCGCAGTTCAAATCAACCATAATAAAAATTCCTTCTCTTAACTAATTTACAGAAAATAAGGCTTTTATGTGAAAATCTTTTCCACATGTTGGAACAATTTTGATAACTTTTTTGATAATTTAGATATTATAATATTACTTATATATAAGTAAGGAGGATAAAACTATGACATTGCTTAAAAAGTTCATAGCTATTTTAGCTGTTAGTTTTGTTGGTGTTGCAGGTAACTTAAATGCGGACATCTTAGATGAAATTCCAGCTGACATTAGAGACTTCGTTTATAATCCTGACTTTATGGATCCTAACCAGCCACTTGGCGAAAGTGTATACAGAGATTGGAAAAGTGATAGACCGCTTCCTTGGACTATTGGTTATGCAAGCTCATACGCTGGTAATCTATGGAGAAAAGGTGTGATGGAGAGATTATACGGTGACTACTTACCTAAAATGAAGGAAGCAGGTATTCTTAACGATATCGTTGTGACCCAATCGAACCTGAAAGACGCAGTTCAAATTCAACAAATGAGACAGTTGACTGATCAAGGAGTTGATGGATTAATAGTCTGTTGCTCAAATCCTGTCGCTTTGAATCCTACAATTGAATATGCATATGGAAAAGGTGTTCCAACTGCATCAATGACAGGTTATTTAACTTCAGAGTATGCTATCAGCACATCTGTTAACTATAAATTAACCGGATATTATATTGCACAATGGTTAGCAGAAACTATTGGTGGTGAAGGTAATGTTATTATCATGGAAGGCATTCCAGGAACATCAGCATCTGACTCACAGCACCAAGGTATGCTAGACGGTTTTGCAGAATATCCAGACATTACTGTTGTTGCAGAAATTGCACACATGTGGACTCCACAGATAGCGCAAGCCGAACTACAAAAATGGCTATCAGCTAATACAACTCAAGTTGATGGTTTTGCAGTTCAGTCTTCAGGTGAGTCAGGAGCTCTTAATGCTCTCGAATCATCAGGTAGACCCATGGTGCCAATGGCTTTAGGTGGAGAAATCGGAGCATTCTGTTACTGGAGAAATAATCCAGATTTTATTGACAGAGCAGTCTATGCATGGCCTCCAGGAGATGATGCAGAGTTTGCTATGAATGTTCTTTTAAGAACTATGAAAGGTCAGGGTCTGAAAATCCAATCTATTTTAGTTCCTCCATATGAAGAAGATGTAGAGACCATTCAGTCTTTTGTTCCTGAAGATTGTGACAGAAACTCAAGTGAGTTTAGAACTGTTGGAATTGAAAACTGGGCAAGTGATGAATATTTAAATAATTTCTTTGATAATGGAGAAGCGTTACTTTAATTTAAGTAATACATGAATGAAGAAAAAACTTTGGACAGTGCCCCAAACGGGAATGGGGCACAGTCTAACTCCTCCAAAGTTGGAGGAGATATTTACGTTCAAGATGCATCAAAATCCTTTGGTGTAACAAAAGCTCTAAACGGAGTAAATTTTAAAGCTAACTTTGGTGAAATACACGCCATTGTTGGTGGCAATGGATGTGGTAAGAGTACATTGGCAAAGGTTATCTCAGGAGTTTTGCCTTTGGACAAAGGAAAAGTGTCTATAATGGGGCAATCACCCAATTCACCAATTGAAGCCCAAAGAGTTGGCATCGCAACAGTTTTTCAAGAAGTGATGATAGCTGAGGAAGCTACTGTTTATGAAAATTTATTTATTGGATATGACTCTTTTTTTGGAAAAAAATTAGCACATCGAGATAGGGTCGAAAAAGCCGCTTCCATAATGTTAGAACTATCGGGTGAATTTGTTGATCCATATACAATTGCAAGTCAATTATCGCTTGGTATGAAAGCTTGGATAACAATTGGTAGAGCATTTTTAAGAAATCCTAAAGTATTAATTTTAGATGAGTCATCAGCTGCACTCGATTTTGACTCTACAGAAAGACTTTTTGCAAAAATGAGAACTTTAAGAGATCAAGGTGCAGCAATTTTTATAGTAACTCACAGAATTGCAGAGTTAGTAAGGATAAGTGATAGAGCAACGGTTATGAGAGATGGGGTTGATGTTGGAGTTTTAGCAGGAGATGAAATTACTGAGAAAAATCTTCTCGGTCTCATGACAGGTGATAAAAAATTTTCTACAGCATCAGAAATAAAAGCTACACCTCCAGACTCAATCTCAGATGAAATAGTTCTGTCTGCTAAAGATTTAAAAGTTTGGGACAATGGAGATGTTATTAACTTTGACCTGCCTAAAGGTGAGATACTTGGAGTCACAGGACTTGATGGACAAGGACAAGATAATTTTGTTAAGGCTCTTGCTGGTATCAATCAACCACTTAGCGGGGAAGTAGTTGTTAAACAGTCTGATGAGGAACGAGAAAGAACAAAGAAAGATTATACAACTGTAAATAGCTTATTAGATGCAAAGAAAAGTGGAATTGGATACGTATCCGGAGATAGAAAAAAAGAGGGTATTTTTCCTAACATGAGCATATATGAGAATATGGTCATTCCATTATACAAGGGAAAACAATCTAAAACGTCTGGTGGGTTTATTGGTTTTATTAAATGGATGGAATTAAACGGTATTTTTGATTGGGAAGTAGAGAGGTTAAGTATTAAAACAGGTCCAAAAAATAATCTAATTACCTCATTGAGTGGGGGAAATCAGCAAAAAGTCATGATTGCCAGAGCTTTCACAACAACTCCAAAAATACTCATACTTAACGATCCAGCGAGAGGTATTGATGTCGGCGCAAAACGAGACTTATATAAATACCTTAGAATTTTTGTAAATGATGGTGGTACAGCAATATTTCTATCAAGTGAACTCGAGGAATTTATAGGACTCTGTCATCGAGTTTTAGTTTTTCGGGATGGGAGTATATTTGAGACTTTTGAGAAAGAGGATATCAATCCAAATACAATTCTTGAGGGAATGTTTGGTCATACTCAAAAAAAATCTAGTGATAATAATTTATCAAGTGTGCAAAATTCAAATCGCAAAGCCAATGGTAATGCAGAAATTCAAAATAAAATAATTAAACCGACAGTGCCTACAAATGTCAAAGTAGTAGATTTTACAGATAAAACCAAGAGCAAAGAAAAAATTAAAGTTAAATATTTTTAAATTCAATGGTTCAAGAATATAAAAATACAGATTTAGATTTATTTCAGCAAATAGATTTAACCAATCCTAAAGATGAGTTATTAAAAAAAAACAAAATAGGTTCCTCGCAACAAGAAAACAATAATATTAAATTTAATTATTTAAATCACGAGATTTCAAAATTTGAAAATTTAGAGAGTCATTTGTCTCAAGATAAATCAAAAAAGCTTGATGATATTTTATTCTCTCAACTCGATGTCGATGATTATGCTAGTTTTAAAAATATGTATCCTCATAATATTTCCCAACCTAAATTAAATGTCAGTAAGCTCTCTGTTAAAAAGCATATAAACGAAGACGGCTCTTATCCCAATTTGGACTCAAATGTAACAAAAGAGAAAACCTTAGAGATATTTCAAGGAATTTACCCTGAGCCAAAGTTTTTACCAGGTGGTGATAAGTATTTATTAATAGAATTTGGCAATGTAATGAATTTAGAATTGAACTTTAAAGCGCAGGGGCTATCAAACTTAATTAAGACAGCAAATATTAAGGGAGTTTACGAAACACTCCCATGTTTTGCCTCAATGATAGTTCACTACAATCCAGATGATATCGGCTATCAAGATTTAATTAATGAATTAAAATCATTGCTTAAAGATATGAAAGATAATGATGATACTGTCGTAAATAGCAGACTTTTTCATTTCCCGACTGTCTATCTTGACAAATGGACAAAAGAAGCCATTGAAGACTATATAGCTAAAATCACAATGAAAAAGCCAGATCCTGAGTTCATTACAGAATTAAATCAATTAGATGATGTTAATCATTTTGTGAGAGTTCACTCTGGAACTGAATATTGGGTGGCTTCGCTTGGTTTTTGGCCTGGTTTACCATTTACAATGCCGCTTGACCCTAGGTGCAAATTAACCGCTCCAAAGTATAACCCACCTAGAACATGGACACCAAAAGGAACTGTGGGTATGGGGGGATCGTCCACAGCTATTTATCCTGACAGGCTACCTGGAGGTTATCAAATTTTTGGGAGGACTCCTATACCCATTTGGGATCCTGACAAGAATTTTGATGTTTTCAAAGATAGTATTTGTCTATTTAGGCCGGGAGATAGAATTAAATTTGTACCTTGTGATTATGATGAGTTTGAAATGATTGAAAAAAAAGTTGAAGATAAATCATATCGATATGATTTAATTGAAGAGCATAAGTTTTCTATAAAAAAATACAAAAACTGGTTGTCCAAGATAGATTACAATAAAAAGTTTTAAATGTTTGAAGTTATTAAACAAGGACTAGAAACATCAGTGCAAGATTATCCCGGGAGAGTTGGTTATCTTAAC
>CABZBG010000012.1:0-29885 GCA_902523865.1 uncultured Alphaproteobacteria bacterium | reverse complement strand
CTTAGTAAAAACGTAGTTTGTTTTTTAAAGTAATTTGAGACAAGGCTCATTAACTCTTCATAATTTTTCTTTGTATGATGTATTGTTGGGCCATTGATAAAACATTGTTTGTTGTCCAATAAATAACTAGCCCTGCCGCAAAGCCACCTAAAATAAAAGTAAAGACTATTGGCAATAAACCAAAAATTTTAGCTTGCATCTTGTCTACTGGAGCAGGGTTTAATTTGAATTGCACATACATCGAGATACCCATTAAGATTGGCCAAATACCTACATTTAGAATTTGTAAAATACCCGGAACATTCCAATCTACAAATCCAAATAGAGTAAGTGCTCCTAAAGGGTCAGGTGCAGAGAGGTCGTGTATCCATCCTATAAAAGGAGCATGCCTCATTTCAATAGTTACAAACAAAACCTTATATAAGGCAAAAAATACTGGTATTTGTAAAAGAATTGGTAAGCACCCAGCAATAGGGTTTGCCTTCTCCTTTTTATATAAAGCCATCATTTCTTTTTGCATTCCAGCTCTATCATCACCATATTGCTCCTTAAGTCTTTGCATTTCAGGTGCTAGTTTTTTCATTTTAGCCATTGATTTAAAAGATTGTTGTGCAAGAGGAAAAAAACAAATTCTCATAAGAATTGTAAACAATATAATAGACCATCCAAAATTCCCTACGTATCCAAATATAAACTCTAAAACATTAAAAATAGGCTTGGTTAAAAAATAAAACCAGCCAAAGTCTACTGAGCGATCAAATCCATCAAAACCATATTCCTCCATGTATTTATCAATAACATTTACAATTTTTGGTCCTGCAAAAATCTTAAAATTATGAGATATACTTGCATTGTTAGAAACAGATATTTTTTCTCCAACAATATCAGTTTGAAAATTATCAACATTATCCACAAAATTATAACTATACGTTTGTTGAACGGGTTCATTTTGGCTAGGGATTATAGCTGTTTGCCAATACTTATCAGTCATCCCAATCCAACCTCCAACAGAAGAGTGTTTGATTTTTTTATCGTCTTTTAGATCGTCATAATCATATTCTTCTAAAACACCATCAGTTATCGATAAGGGTCCTTCATGTAAAATGAAGAAGTTTTGCATTTCAGGAATACCTTGTCTTTTGGATAAACCATAAGGGTAAAGGTCAAAAGAAAGACCAGAATTATTTATAACCCTCTGATCTACATTAAATAAATAGTTTTCATCAAGAAAAATTATTTTCTCAAAAGTAATATTCTGACTACTTGTCCAAGTGAGTTTTACAGGATCATTAACACCTATAGAGTTTTTATCAGCTTTCCAAATACTGTTGTTATCAGGCAACTCAATTGTACTATCAGAACTTACCCATCCAGTATCCAAATAATAAGCATTATCAGATCCTAAAGGGTTCAAAAATTCAATTAAGTCAGATGTTGGATCTAGAGTCTCTCTAAATTCTTCCAAGATTAAATCATCAATTAGCCCACCATTTAAGTTTATAGAACCTTTAATTTTTGAATTATCAAAAACTACTCTTCCCGTTTCATTTATTACTTCATTCCTCTCAGCTAAAACAGTAGTTGTAGATTTTTGAATACTTAGACCAACCAGGCTTTCACCATTTGTTTGTTCTTCGGTAATTGGCGTTCTCTCTGGTTGAGGTACTAGTAATTGAAAACCAAATATGATTGCCATTGAAATAATAATTGCTAAAAATAAGTTTTTTTGATTTTCCATATTATTTTCTTACAGGATCGTAACCCGATGAACCTAAGGGGTTACATTTTAGAATTCGAAGAGTTCCTTTTGTTATCCCTTTTAAAACACCAAATTCTTGAATGGCTTCAATTGTATACTGAGAGCATGTTGGAAGATGTCTACAAGTGTTGGGTAACATAGGTGATATAAATAACTGATATATTTTTATAGGAGTAATAAAAATTATTTTCCAGAGTTTTTTAATATTATTTTTCATATGATATGAATTTTTCAATATCTTGTTTTAAATCAATAAAAGGTACTTTCAAAACTGTTTTTTTTAGTATTAACACAAATTTAACTTGATTTAATGTATTTATAAGACTGCTCGTACGAATTGCTTCTCTGGTTCTTCTTTTAGCTCTATTCCTTTCAACGGCATTTCCAAGCTTTTTACTGGCAATGATACCAACTAGAAAAGACTCTAAATCAGCATCATGGAGAATATAACCATTAAAATATGAACTTTTAAAATAGTGACCTTTATTTCTAATTTGAGAAAATTCGGATGATTTTTTTAGAGTTGGGAGTCTCAATAATTAAGCTGACAGTCTTGATCGACCTTTAGCTCTTCTTGCATTAATAACTCTACGACCGCCAACAGTTGCCATTCTAGAACGAAAACCGTGTCTTCTTTTTCTAACTAATTGGCTGGGTTGATATGTTCTTTTCATTATTATTACACCTAAAAAATAGGTTCCTACATTTAACAATTATTGATATGAAGTCAATAAATAAAAACAAATTATGCTGATAATTAAAGATATTTCGAATTTGCAGTCCTATTTGAGCGCTTATCAAAATCGAAAATATTCAATTGGTTATGTGCCAACAATGGGAGCTCTTCACAAAGGACATGGTGAATTAATCAAGCAATCAAAAAAAGATAATCACAAAACTATTGTCAGTATTTTTGTTAATGAAAAACAATTTAGCAGCAAAGAGGATTTTGAAACTTATCCAAGGAATAAAGGTTTTGACTATGATTTCTGCATAGACAATGAGGTAGATATACTATTTGAACCCTCATCTGAAGAAATATTTAAAAATAATGAAACACTACTAAATAATAAAAATTTTAAAGATATTCTTTGCGATAAATTTAGAAAAGGACACTTTGATGGTGTTATCACTGTTCTTGATAAATTTTTTTCAATTATAAAAAGTAATAAAGTTTATTTTGGCGAAAAAGATTATCAGCAACTAAAAATAATTGAGAAATTTATTGAAGAAAAATACAAATCTTTAAACTTAGTTTCTGTCCCAACACAAAGACACGAAGAAGGAATAGCTTATTCTTCAAGAAATGAAAAACTAAGTAAAAAGCAAACTCAAGATTTTGTAGATTTTCATAAAAAAATTAAAAATTTTATAAGTTCTCTTGAAGAGTCTTTAGAAATTGAAACAGCTAACCAAAAAGCAAATGAATTTATTACTTTACAAGATATTGATAAATTTGATTATTTTGAATTTAGAAATCATAATGATCTAAGTTTTGATGGTACTGTATCTCAGGCCAGACTTTTTTATGCAATCTATAAAGGTAAAGTTAGATTAATTGATAATTTAAAAGTTTAAATTGGCGGTTCTGCAAGGATTCGAACCCTGAATTCTTGATCCGTAGTCAAGTGTGATATCCGTTTCACCACAGAACCTTATTAGTTGATTTATATACTCTTTTTAAACTCTAAAATAGGATTTTACCTGTGGCCGAAACATTAATAAAAGAGCAATAATTTGTATTAATGTGTTTAAACTTAAAATCGTTCTTATGCTCATTTCATTAATTCCAATCTCTGGAAAAGGTGAGAAAGGAGATGTAAATGAATGTGATAACGCTCCAAATAAATCAAATATTCCAACAGCATTCCATGCTAGCAAAATTCCCCAAAGTAAAGCAGAGGGCTTTTTCCATATCTTATATGCAAGAATTAATGCAGTTATTCCAATCACGAAATCGCCAAGAAATGCTATTGTCCAATCAGACGAAGCAGAACGAGGACTTCCAATTACACCTAGAGTAAGAAAAAGACCAGAACCTATTGCTCTAAATACCATCCATCCTGTTGCAAAAATTAATATTTTAATTTGAATATGCATATATATTTTTAAAAATTATTTTTTGAAAGAACTCATAGAGTAAAATTCTCTTTTCCAATCTCTATATGAAATTTCTGTAAATTTAATTGTTTCATTAATAAACCAAGTTTCATAAACTTTACTTGTTTTGGACCTTGAATAGACATCTTTAATAGCAATTTTGTAGCCATTATTTGTGAGAAAACTATTTGATAATATTTCAAATTCATTTCCTATATTATATTTATCGTGTTCAAAACTGATAAAGTCAAAAATCAAACCAAGATTAATTAATTTTTTAAGAATATTAAATGTATTTATTGGAGGCTCGATGTCACATGATAAATAATTAATTTTTTTAGGAAAATTTCTATTCTCAATTTCATTTTCAAACTCGACATTAAAAGCATCTTCCCATATCACATCATTTGTCCTTTCAGGACACTCATCCCAGAACTTTTGAAAAGATTTATCAAATTCTACAGATAATCCTTGCCATCCACATTCTACCTCTAACTTATAGGTATTGCTATTTGTGATTGGATGGTGAGCACCAATTTCTAAATAGATCCCATTAGTTCCTGAAATATTATAAGCAAACTGATCTTGACCTGATTGAGAAAAATCATCATTTTTTCTTTTTTTTAAAAAATTTAAAAGCGACATTTATATAATCTAAAAATGTAATTTAATTTATTTACTTTAGTTATTATATTTTTAAAACTAAGTTAATTAAATGAACAATTCAATAAAAGAGACTGATAAAGAAAAAATAATTAAACTTAAAAAAATTATTGAAGAATTAAAGAAAGAAGTGTTTAAACTAAAAAATTCACAAAGAAAAAGGGATCCATCAATTTTTAATGATCAATTTTCCGAAGAAATAAATTTAGAAAAACTAAAAGAGGATAAATAATGTCAGCAGATATATTTATGCCAATAATTTACTTAATCTGTCTGTTAATTTTAATAGGACCTCGTTTTTTAGAGACCAACTCCTCATTTAAACAATTACTTAGTAATTTAAGTATTTGGGCCTTAATAGTGATATTAATTTCTTTAGGTTACCAAACTTATAATTATTTTACTTAAATTTTTCTTGTTTGACCGTGGGCCATATAAGAAAATTCATCTTTTTTTAATTTTAATTTTTTAGATAGTTGCTTAAGTAATTTTATCGGTTCATCCATTGGTTCATCAGTAAGTTGAAAAGTTCCCCAATGCATTGCTATAGATTTTTTTGATTTAACATCTCTGTGAATTTGTATTGCCTCTTCAACATTGCAATGTGAGTCTTTCATAAACCATCTTGGAGCATATGCCCCAATAGGTATTGTAGATAAATCAAATTTATCGAACTTCTTTTGAATGTCTTGAAAATCTTTTGAGTAACCAGTATCTCCCACAAAAAAATATTTAAAATTATAAGTTTTTACAACCCACCCACACCATAGTGTTTTATTTGTATCGTTAAATGTTCTTTTACTCCAATGTTGAACTGGAACAGAGTGGATTTCTAAATTTTTATATTTAGACATTTGCCACCATTCATGTTCAATCACATTACTTGCACCTAGTTTTGAAATAGTTTCTTTTAATCTTAGGGGTACAAAAAAAGTAGGTTGGTTTACATTCTGTTTTTTTAATAATAGCCTAATAGTTTGTGCATCAAGATGATCATAGTGATTGTGAGAAATTAAAACTAAATCCATAAACGGCAAGTCATCAATATTTAAACCTGGTGGTGTCGTTCTTGAGGGCCCCATGAAATTTAAAGGAGAGGCTCTTTTAGTAAAATGAGGGTCGGTAAGTATATTAATCCCATCAATCTGTATTAAAAAAGTTGAATGCCCTACCCAAGTAATTGTTTTTTCAGATTTGTTGGATTTTAAATAATCTGGATTATTTTTTACTACAGGAAACCCAATAGGGATCGGTTTATTTGATTCTTTCCTCCATTTCCAAAAATCTTTGAAACTACTTTTATGTAACACATAGTTATTAAGAAATATACCATCTTCCATATTGAAGGGCTTGAAGAGAGAATTTGCCATAGTTTTTGTTTTTAAAGATATAAAAGATAGTGAAAATAATAAAATTTTTTTTATAAAATCTCTTCTTAGCATTTAAAACAAGTGAATAAAAAATTAACTTTTGATTATATTAACGAATTTTTTATACATTTGGTTGCACTGTTGCATCATCGTATCAATCTCTTTGTCTACCATGTCTTTCATTTGAGGTAAGGCATCAGCGCCAAGAGACTTTTCTAGGGCATTTTTATATGCAGGAACCTTAGCCCAATCATCAACTGTGGTCTTTCGAATTTCTAAATGAAATTGAATTCCATAGGCATAGTTTTCATAACCAAAAATTTGATATTTTGTTGAGGGTGATGTGCCAATAACTTGTATCTTAGAATCATTATCTAATCCAATTACTTCATAAGAGTGCCATTGAAGAGCTTTAATCTTCTTTGGAAGAAAATTAAAGACAGGATCATCTTTAGCATTTGTTTCTATATCAATATCTAATACACCAATTTCTGGCGGTTTTGACTCTACAACTTTACCTCCTAGCACTTCACCTAAAAGTTGACATCCCAAGCAAAACCCCAAAAATGGTTTTTTAAGATTTAAGACATATTCTGCAATGGCTTTTTTTTCTTCAATTAACCAAGGATATTCTTTTTCCATAAAAGTATCCATTGGACCCCCCATGCAAAGCATTGCATCATAGCTATGAAGATTTGTTGGAATCACGTCTCCTTGGTCTAGTTGTATGGTTGTGATTTCATGACCATCTGCTAAAAGATAATCTTTAAAAGTTCCAGGGTCTTCAATATCAATGTGTTGAAGAGATAAAAATTTCATAAAATCAGTAGATTATTTGAATTCAAGAATTTCAAATAGATACTTATTTTTTTTAGTCGTCGCCAGTAACAGTATCTTTTACCTTGTTATAACCTGAAGATACTGCCCCTACTACTGTGTCGTAGGCATCATTTGCCTTTTCACTAACAGTTGCACAACTTGAAGTAAAAAATAATGAAGAAATTAATATTAATAAGAGTTTTTTTGACATATTCGGGATTATGAAAAAACCACATAAAAAGTCAATTTATTTAAACTGAAAATTAAAATATATTAGAATTAATGATGTTTGATGAGGAAGAGCCTATAAAAAAACTGAAGCCATTAGATTTGGACGATTTGAGTGTTGAGGAAATTGAGGAAATGATTGATGATCATAAATCTGAAATCAGTAACCTCGAAACATTGTTAAAGAAGAAAAAAGATAAACTAAAGTTAGCTGATACCTTTTTTAAAAAAAATTAATATCCCTCTATTAAAATTAGGTCACTTTTTGTACTTTTTTGTCTAATATCCATGGCTTTTGAATAATCTATTGACTCATAGCACTTTTTAGCACTTTCAAAGCTCTCAAATTCTACGACCGTAGTTCGATCGACAGGCCACTCTCCTTCGACAACTTCAAATTTGCCGCCCCTTATTATGTACTTTCCTCCATATTTCCTCATCACTTCTGTGGATAAAACAGGATATTTTTGAAATAATTTGGGGTCATGTATGGAAACCCGAACAATAATGTATCCCTTTTTCATAATTGGAAAATAAGTTAATACTTTTAAACAGAGTTATCCACAGTAATTTGTTAGGTATCTGGTTAATTAAGAAAAATGTGATAATTTCATTTTTAATTAAACGACCAAAAAACTAAATTTATCAAGTTTTTTTTGTATTTTGTTCTTTTTAAAACAAAATTCTCAAATTGTTTATGTAATTATTGAGAAAAATTATTAATCTTTTAAAAGTTATGCACAGGCAATTCTTTACTTTTTTAAAGTTTATATTTTATGTTATTTTTCAGTCTTTTTTTGTAATAAATTTGTCATATTCCGATCACCTCACTGCAAAAGTTACTGGATTTGTTGATGCAACTAGTCCAATTCACGTGTTAGGATACGATAGAAAATATTTCTTTGAAGAGAACTCCGCACCATTATTTATCGTTATTGAGCCAGATATAAACAAATTTAATAAGATTAATTTAAAGGCATTCCCTCATATAAACATTGGCTTATTTGTTTTTCAAGACACTGACGGAGATGGTCAGTTCACAACAAATTTTAAAGGACAACCTTTAGAACCATTTGGCTTTTCTTTAAATCCTAACTATAAATTTGAAGACGTTGTCTTTGAAAATATAGTTTTTGATATGAATAAGTTCACTCAAGTTGAGATTCAACTTAAACAATAATATTCAATATTTTTTTTACCGCTTCACCTAAAGAAATCTTAGAAGTATCAATTTCTAAATCTGGATTTATTGGTTTTTCATACGCACTGTCTATACCTGTAAAGTTTGGTATTTTTCCTTGTCTAGCTTTTTTATACAAACCCTTAGGGTCTCTTTTTTCAGCTACTTTTAAAGGAGTGGAAATAAAAATTTCTTTGAAATCACTTTTTTCAAAAAGTGATCGAGCCATTTCTCTTTCTAATCTAAATGGCGATATAAAAGCAGTAATGACAATAAGTCCAGCATCACTCATAAGCTTTGCAACCTCTGCTACTCTTCTTATATTTTCTACTCGATCTTTATCTGTAAAACCTAAATCTTTATTTAATCCATATCTAATATTGTCTCCATCAAGAATGTAGGTTTTTTTTCCTTGAGAGTATAATTTTTTTTCAAGTTCATTAGCTAAAGTAGATTTTCCAGAGCCAGAGAGTCCGGTCATCCAAAGTACTTGACCCTTATGCCCATTAATTTTCTCTCTAAGATTTTTATTTATAGATAAATTTTGAAGTTGGATATTTTGGGATCTACGAAGAGCAAAATTTATCATACCCATTCCAATAGTTTGATTGCTTATAGGGTCAATAATTATTAAAGATCCTAAAGTTTTATTTTCTTTAAAAGTTGAATAGGGAATGTCTTTATTAAATGAGATAGAAATTTCTGCAACATCATTAAGTTTCAACTCATCCCCGCCTTCAAATTCAAGTGTATTTACATTATATATTTTTTTAATACTCATAATTTTAATGTTAGTAGATATATTTTGAATTTTAGCTAAATACGTTCTTCCATTAAAACATTTCTCCTCTGACAACCAAATAACATTTAAATTAAATTGATCAGCCATTTCTATGACAGATTTTTTTGAACAAAAAACATCTCCTCTCGAAGTATCGATCTCTTTATTTAAAGTAAGGGTAATACTTTGCTTCAAACCTGCTGATTTTATTGATTTTTCTCCAATCAGAATATCTTTTACTTTAGCTTTTTGTTTAGATGGAAGAGATATTAGTTCATCACCTTTTTTAATTTTTCCATTAGCAATAGTTCCAGAATATCCCCTAAAATTAAGATCAGGTCGATTAACCCTTTGTACAGGAAATACGAAACCGTTTTTATTAGTGTTTTGAGATTTTGTAGTTTCTAAATAATCGAATAAAGTTTTATCAGAATACCATTTCATATTTTTCGATTTTTTATGAATATTATCTCCTTTAAGAGCTGATATAGGTATACTTTGAATTTTCTTAAAATTTAATTTTTTTGAAAATGACATGTATTCAGAACTTAGCTTTTCATAAATATTTTTATCATAGTCAATTAAATCCATTTTATTAACTGCCAAGATAATATTTTGAATTCCAAGCAAAGAAACAATAAAAGAGTGTCTCTTAGTCTGTGTGAGTATACCATTTCGAGCATCAACTAGTAAGATAGCCATATCAGCTGTTGACGCTCCGGTAGCCATATTTCTAGTGTATTGTTCGTGTCCAGGTGTATCTGCAACAATGAACTTTCTTTTACTACTAGAGAAAAATCGATAAGCGACATCAATCGTAATACCTTGTTCTCTCTCAGCTGATAAACCATCAACTAGTAATGCAAAATCAATATCTTCACCTTGGGTTCCATATTTTTTTGAGTCAATTTTTAAAGAGGCAACTTGATCATCAAAGATCATCTGAGATTCATACAGCATTCTCCCAATGAGTGTGCTTTTTCCATCATCAACAGATCCACAGGTAATAAACCTCGATAAGTCAAGAGAGGCTTGATTTTTTAAATACGTGTTTATGGCATTTGATTTGATCATTTAAAAATATCCATCAATTTTTTTCATTTCCATGGAACTACCGGAGTCTGAGTCGATAGCCCTTCCTTGTCTTTCAGATGTCTTAGACTGCAGGAGCTCGAGTACAATACCTTCAAGTGTATTTGCATCTGATTCAATGGCGCCAGTTAAGGGATAGCACCCAAGAGTTCTGAATCTAATTTTTTTTAATTCTATCTTTTCATTGGATTGAAGATTAAATCGATCATCGTCGATCATAATAATCATTTCATCTCTAATAACCACGGGTCTAACTTTTGCAAAATATAAGGGAACAATTGGTATTTGTTCTTGGTAAATATATTGCCAAATATCTAGCTCTGTCCAATTCGATAATGGAAAAACTCTGGTACTTTCACCCTTATTAACTCTAGAATTATATAAAGACCAAAGTTCTGGACGTTGATTTTTAGGATCCCATTGATGAGAGGGTGTTCTAAATGAAAAAATTCTTTCTTTGGCTCTTGATTTTTCCTCATCTCTTCTTGCGCCTCCAAAAGCAGCATCATACTTATATCTGTTTAAAATTTGCTTTAAGCCCTGTGTCTTCATAATGTCGGTATGAACGACGGACCCATGCTCAAAAGGATTAATATTTGATTTAATACCCTCGGGATTTATGTGAGTAATTAACTTCATACCACTATTTTTTGCAATCCAACTTCTAAATAAATACATTTCACGAAATTTCCATCGAGTATCTACATGTACCAAGGGAAAGGGAGGAGGGCTAGGGTAAAAAGCTTTTTGCGCAAGTCTTAACATCACTGAACTATCTTTTCCTATAGAATAAAGCATGACAGGATTTTGTGTTTCACTAACAACCTCTCTTATAATGTGGATACTTTCTGCTTCTAGATCAGAGAGATAGCTGTTTTGAGGTAAGTTAAATTTTTTTAATAATTTTGTATCTTTGATATTTAATTTATTTATTTTAAATAAATAATCGGGAAAATGAATAGGGTGCTTTAATTTATGGTTTGTAAGCTTTTCATTAATCTTCTCTTCAACAAAAGAATTAAGAAGATTAATATCTGGAAAAATAATAATATTTTTTTTCCTAAGCTTTGAAAAGTATTTTAGTCCATCAGATATATCATTAATTTTTTTAGATTTAACTTTTACCCATAATCTTCCGTTACGTCTATCGTTAGCAAATAAAAATTTTGTATTATTTACTTCAATAAATTGAACAAATAAAATCAGTGATCTTTGTTTTTCATACTTTTTTATAAAATAACCATGGATTAATTTATTTACTTGCGACTTGTGTATTTCTAAATAATTATTTAGATTTAGATTTTCTGGAAAAATAGATAACTTTTCCAGCCACCTTTCATAGGACCTCTTTGTTTTAAATAATTTTTGACCTAGAAGAAATTTATAGTGACTATCGGTATCCCATGCGGGATATTTAATTGATGGGTTAATTTTAAAAAATAAAGTATGATTCATTATAATAAACTATCTGTCGTATTTATGGAAAAATACAAAAAATATTTAAAATGTACATAAAAAAAATCCTTTTTTTAATAAAATGCTAAAAAATAACAAAATACGACAATTTGAATTTTACAATGAAATTAGGGCATGTCTTGAGCAATGTTCACAAAAAATAATTGAAATTTATGAGAGTTTTGATGAAAATGTTGAGTATAAAGATGATAAAAGTCCCTTAACTCAGGCAGATTTAGAGTCACACGAACATATTTTTACTCTGCTATCATCTATTTCAAATTATCCCGTCATTTCAGAGGAGGGCAATTTAAAGTATACAAATGAGCCTAAATATTGGCTGGTTGATCCTCTAGATGGCACTAAAGAATTTATTAACAAGAATGGAGAATTTACAGTCAATATTGCTCTTATCGAAAATAATTATCCTATTCAAGGTTTTGTCTATGTTCCTAAAGATAAAACATTATTTTTTGGGGGACATAACAAAGGATCATTTAAGTTAAGTCATAATAACATTAAAGAAATTTTTGCCAAGTCACCCACTGATAAATTAAAGATTGTTACTAGTAGAAGCCATCTTAACGAAACTACAAGAAACTATTTATCTCAATTTAATGACTTTGATATATTACAAACAGGTAGTTCGTTAAAATTTTGTATGATCGCTGAGGGTCTTGCAGATTTATATCCTAGACTTGGACCTACCTCTGAATGGGATACAGCAGCAGCACAGGCAGTGGTAGAGGGAGCAGGAGGTAGTGTTAAAGATCTTAGCGGTGTTAGATTGCAATATTCAAAAAAAGAAATACTCAATCCTCATTTTATTGTAAGAGGAAAAATCTAAATTTATTTACTTGGATTTTTTTCCTTGTATGTCTTTTCTAAACTTATGTCGTCGACTTCAGTGTATAATTGAGTTGTAGATAAAGAGCTATGACCTAATAATTCTTGAATAATTCTCAAATCCCCTCCATTTTTTAACAAATGTGTTGCAAAACTATGTCTTAAAGAGTGTGGTGTTGCTGTTTTCGGAAGACCTAAATTAATTCTGGCATTTTTTAAATCCCTTTGAAAAGATGAAGCCTTAAGAGGACTCCCTCTGTCTCCAACAAATATCGAAACATTTTTAGGTAATTTATATGGTATTTCATTTAGATAATTTTCTATTGAGTGTGCAACAATATCTAGAACTGGCACTAATCTTTCCTTATTTCCTTTTCCCAAAATTGTAAGAGAATTTTTATCAACCAAATGATTTTTAGTGATAGATAAAGCCTCATTTATGCGCAGACCACACCCATATAAAAGATAGAGCAATGCAAGATTTCTTTTTTGAATCCAAGTTTTTTTTGAAATTTTTTTTAACTCATTAATTAAAAGTTCTATATCTCCCTCTGATATAGGTTTTGGCAAAGACCTTGGAATTTTTGGATTTTTTAATAATTGAACCTCACTATAAGCAATTTTATATGTGTCATTTTTAAAAGATGAATACTTAAAATAATTCTTAATAGAACTAATAGCTCTTCTTCTAGATCTAGCTGACAAGGGTTTTTTGTAAACATTTTCATATTCCCTATTTCCACCAAGGTCTGCTAACCATGCTCTAAATGTTTGTAAATTTAAATCTTTTAAACTGGATAAAGATACTGAATATCCATTATAGAACTTAAAAAAAATTAAAAAATCGCATACATCAAAACAGTATGATCTATAGGTATTTTCAGAATGTCCTTTTATGTCTTTTAAATGTGTGGCCCATTTATTAAAGTCTTGTATTGAGGATTTATCTATTTTTGACCTTTCTAGCAGTTCAATAAAATTCATTACGTTATATTATAAATTAGAATCAAAATTTAAAAATGGATTATTATTACCAAGTCATGCCATTAGGGCAAATTAATGAGGGTTTGACTTATAAGCTATCTTATTCCATCCAGATTGGTTCTATTGTTGAAATACCCCTTAGAAAAAAGAAATCAACTGGGGTAATTATATCTCAAATAAATATCAAAGATCTAAAATTTAATATTAATAAGGTTCTTTCAATAAGTAACGTGCACCAATTTGCTATTAGTGCAGAAAATTTAGATTTCTATAAGTATGCGTCAAAACATTGTTTCATTGATTTAGGTATGATTTTGAAAATGGCAGTGCAGCGCTTTCCTGATACAAAATTAAAGAGTTATTATCTTTTTAAAAATAAAATATATGAAACTCAAAAAAGTTTAATAAATAAATTAAATCTTTCTAAAAAAGATTGGCAAAAATTATCAGAAGAAAAAAAAATTTCCCAAACTACTAAAAGTTTTATTTTTGATCAAATGGCACAAAATATTTCATTAAACTCTGATCAAGAAAAAATTTTCAAATCATTTGAATTTAATCAAAATATTTTTCAAGTTCATTTAGTAGATGGTGTTACGGGCTCAGGGAAAACAGAGTTATATTTGAAAGCAGTTGAGTCTAATTTAGACAATGGTAATCAGTCTTTAATACTATTGCCAGAAATAGCCTTAACTGAGGAGTGGTCAACGAGATTTTTTAAATATTTTGGCTGCCGACCTTTTATATGGCATTCAAAACAATCAAAAATTCAAAAAGCAAGAATAATAAGATCTTTGTTATCGGGTGAGCCATGCGTTTTAGTTGGCGCTAGGTCATCTGTTCTCCTTCCTTTTAAAAATTTAAAATTAATTATTTGTGATGAAGAGCATGACTCTTCTTACAAACAAGAGGATGGACCAAAATATCAAGCAAGAGATATGGCTATATATAAAGCAAAATGTTCAAAAGCATTGTGTCTCTTAATTAGCGCATCTCCCTCATTAGAGAGCCTTCATAATTCTAATCAGGATAAATTTAAAATTCATAACTTATCAAATCAATTTCATAATACTCAATTACCCTTAGTGGAAATTGTTGACATGAACCAATCAAAACCTAGTTCAAAGGCTTGGATTTCAAAACAAGTATTCGATGAAACAAATAAGATCTTAAAACAAAAAGGACAAGTATTATTTTTTCTAAATAGAAGGGGCTATGCTCCATCTAAAATATGTGCAAGTTGTCATACACCAATACAATGCCAAAATTGTGCAGCAAATTTAGTTTACCATAAAAAAATTGATAGGCTTGTTTGTCATCATTGTTCAAATTTTTTTGAACCTGATCAAATATGCAAGATGTGTTCATCTGAAAAGTTTGTGTCAATTGGAATAGGATTAGAGAGACTTCAAGAGGAAGTAGCACGTCTTTTTCCCGGATACTCAAATCAACTAATTTCTAGTGATACTTTGAAATCCAAAAAAAATAAAAAAGATATCATAGAAAATATATATAATTTAAAGACTAGTCTTCTAATAGGGACTCAAATAATTGGTAAGTCTTTTCATTTTCCAAATTTGAAATTAGTAAATATAATCGATGCAGACTCAAGCCTTTATAGTCCAGATTTTAGAGCTATGGAAAAAACCTACCAACTTTTACAACAAGTTGCAGGTAGGTCTGGTAGAGAGGGCGATAGGGGAAAAGTTTTAATACAAACTTATAGCCCGCAGCATTCAATTTACAATTCACTAAAAAACCAGAGTAGAGATCAATTCATAAAATTAGAACTCCAAAGAAGAGAAGAAAATAATCTTCCTCCCTTTTATAAAATAGCTCAGATTCAATTAATTCATCCTAACATCACAGCTTTAAGAGAGGTTTGCCAAGAAATTCTCGATATATCAAAAAATAGTAAACTTGATATTTTAGGTCCCGTTCCTTCATTGATTCCATATAAAATGAGACATTTTCATGAGAATTTCTATTTCAAGGAGAGGTCGTATCAGGCTTTAAGGAAAAAAACTGATATATTAATGACAAAAATAAGCCCTAAATATAGGCGTTTTTTGAATATTGATATTGATCCACTATCAATCGCTTGATGCGTCATTTGTATGATGCCCGTAAGGCTAGTGATGTGATAAAAAATCTTGGTTAACAACACAAAATGAGTAATAAAATCGCATCTAAAAGGTATTCTACTGCCCTATTTGACTCAGTAAAAAATGAAGAATTAGACGCTCTTCTCAAAGATGCTCAAAGTCTGTCGGAGACCATGTCCGATAGTGAAGAATTATCTTCACTTCTCAAATCTCCTTTAACAAAAAATGAGCTAAAATCAAATATTCTTCTAAAAATAATCGATGGGTTGCCCTCAGAAAAGATCTTATCAGGTCTTGTTAATACTCTAAAAAAAAATAAAAGACTCAATTTATTTGAAAATATATTATCAGATTTTCAGGATGTTCTTTTTGAAAAAAGAGGATACCAAAAAGCCAAAGTAACAACTTCACATGCTATTAATGATGAAATTAAAAACAGCATTCAAGAGTTATTACATAACCAATACGGTTCTAAAATTAATTTAGAGTTCCAAGTAAATAAGTCTTTACTAGGAGGAATGACTGTCGTGATTGGATCAAAGATGATCGACCTAAGTATTCTGAATCAAGTTTCTAAATTTACCAATAACGTGAAAGGAGACATTTAATGTCAATAAAAGCATCGGAGATCTCTTCGATCATCAGAGATCAAATTAATAACTTTGAAAGCCAAGCGGATATATCAGAAGTAGGAACTGTCTTAAAGGTTGGTGACGGAGTGGCACAAGTTTATGGTTTGGATAATGTTCAAGCTGGTGAAATGGTAGAATTCACGGGGGGTGTTCAAGGAATGGCACTTAACCTAGAAGAAGACAATGTCGGTATCGTTATTTTTGGTGATGATAGAGGTATCAAAGAAGGAGATACTGTTAAAAGAACTCAAAAGATTGTTGAAGTACCTGTCGGTAAAGGTTTATTAGGAAGAGTTGTCGATGCACTTGGAAATCCCATTGATGGTAAGGGTCCTATTCAAAGTAGTGAGTCAAGTAGAATTGAAGTTAAAGCTCCTGGTATTATTCCAAGACAAAGTGTGAGCGAGCCCATGCAGACAGGGCTTAAAGCGCTTGACTCCCTTGTACCTGTGGGTCGAGGTCAACGAGAATTAATTATTGGAGATAGACAAACTGGAAAAACAGCCGTGGCTATCGATACGATTATAAATCAAAAGGAAATTAACCAATTAGATGATGAGTCTAAAAAACTTTATTGTATATATGTAGCGATTGGTCAGAAAAGATCTACAGTTGCTCAGGTCGTAAAAACTTTGGAAGAAAATGGGGCGATGGAATATACTATTGTTGTTGCAGCTTCTGCTTCCGATCCAGCACCTCTTCAATTTTTAGCACCTTACGCAGGTTGCTCTATGGGTGAGTTTTTTCGTGATAACGGAATGCACGGTCTAATCGTTTATGATGATTTATCAAAACAAGCGGTTGCATATAGACAAATGTCATTACTACTAAGAAGACCACCAGGACGTGAAGCGTTCCCAGGTGATGTTTTTTATCTTCACTCTCGTCTTTTAGAAAGAGCAGCTAAAATGAATGATGAAAATGGTGGTGGAAGCTTAACAGCTTTACCTGTTATTGAAACACAAGCGGGTGATGTATCGGCATTTATTCCTACAAATGTGATTTCAATTACTGATGGCCAGATTTTCTTAGAGACAGAATTATTCTTCTCTGGTATCAGACCAGCAATCAATGTTGGTTTATCCGTGAGTCGTGTGGGATCTGCAGCTCAAACCAAAGCTATGAAAAAAGTTGCTGGTAAAATTAAATTAGAACTAGCCCAATACCGTGAAATGGCTGCCTTTTCTCAGTTTGCATCAGACCTAGACGCCTCTACTAAACAACTATTGGCAAGGGGTGAGAGATTAACGGAACTATTAAAACAAGATCAATACGTTCCTATGTCAGTTGCTGACCAAGTTTTAAGTTTGTACTCGGGTGTTAGAGGCTTTTTGGATAAAATTGATTTAGCTAAAATCACAGATTTTCAAGTCAAGTTCCTAGAGGGTCTTCGCGCTGATCACTCTGATATTTTTGATGAAATTAACAATACAGGTAATTTTAGCGATGAGTCTGACAAGAAAATTGAGGATTACCTAGAAAAATTCACCTCTAACTATAGTTAATGCCAAATTTAAAAGAACTTAAGAATAGAATATCTAGTGTGAAATCTACTAGGAAGATTACATCTGCGATGAAGATGGTAGCGGCAAGTAAGTTACGTCGAGCTCAAGAATTAGCAGAGTCATCAAGAGTTTATGCTGACAGCCTGAGTTTTATTCTTTCTTCTTTAGCTGGCAATACTAAAAACAGTTCTGATTTGCCAGAAATTTTGACAGGTAGAGAAAATTCTAAAATTAGCCTTTTAATTATTAATTCCTCTGACCGAGGTTTGTGTGGTGGTTTTAACTCAAATCTTTTCAGAAACGCAAAAAATTGGATTAGTGAACAACAAGAAAAAGGTAAATCTGTCAAAATTATTACTGTTGGAAAAAAAGCCTCAAGCTTTTATAAAAAAACAGATTTAGATGTAATTGCAAATTTTGATGATTTAAATTCCAATGACAAACAACTTCAAGTTTCAGAAGAAATTAAAAATAAAATTATGGAGCTCTTTGAAAACAATGAAATCGACGAGGTATCTATTTTATTTAATAAGTTTGTCTCTGTGATTACGCAAGAGCCAACATATCAGTCATTAATTCCTCTAAGTAACGAAGAAGCTGACGAAGAAGTGACCGATACTAGTAATGCTGTTTTCGAATTTGAACCTGATAAAAATGAACTACTAGAGTATTTGGTTCCAAGAAATTTTTTAACACAAATTTATAGAAGTGTTCTTGAAAGTTCTGCATCGGAGCATGCAGCAAGAATGACCTCCATGGACAACGCAACAAGAAATGCTGGAGATATGATCGATGGGTTAACATTAACTTACAATCGAACAAGACAAGCATTCATTACAAAAGAACTTATCGAAATAATTTCGGGAGCAGAAGCTGTTTAGGAAAGGAGCTACAAATGGCAAGTAATAAGGCAGGAAAAGTCACACAGGTATTAGGGGCTGTGGTTGATGTCGCCTTCGAAGGAGAATTACCCCCAATTTTAAATGCGTTATCTACAAAGGTAGGTGACCAAGATTTGATTTTAGAAGTAGCACAACACCTTGGTGAAAATACTGTGCGAACAATTGCTATGGATGCAACAGAAGGCCTTCAAAGAGGTCAGGAAGTTCAAGACAATGGTGACGCCATTTCTGTACCAGTAGGACCTGAAACTTTAGGTCGTATTATGAATGTTATTGGTGAACCTATTGATGAACGAGGTCCAATTGAATCAAAAAAATCTCTTCCTATTCACAGAGCAGCTCCTGATTTTGTTGATCAATCTACTGAGACCGAAGTTCTTGTAACTGGTATTAAAGTTATTGACCTTTTAGCTCCATATTCAAAAGGTGGTAAAATTGGTCTTTTTGGTGGTGCTGGTGTTGGAAAAACTGTTTTAATTATGGAATTAATTAACAACGTGGCTAAAGCGCATGGTGGATATTCTGTTTTTGCTGGAGTGGGTGAGAGAACTCGTGAAGGAAATGATCTTTATCATGAAATGATCGAGTCAGGAGTTATAAACCTTGATGGCGATACCTCTAAAGTGTCACTTGTATATGGTCAAATGAACGAACCTCCAGGAGCAAGATCTAGAGTTGCTTTATCAGGATTAACTCAAGCAGAATATTTTAGAGATGAGGAAAACCAAGATGTTTTATTTTTCGTGGACAACATCTTCCGTTTTACACAAGCAGGTTCAGAGGTTTCCGCTCTACTTGGGCGTATACCTTCAGCGGTGGGTTATCAACCTACTTTGGCAACAGATATGGGTGCACTTCAGGAAAGAATTACTACTACCAACAAAGGTTCAATTACCTCGGTGCAAGCAATTTATGTTCCTGCCGATGATTTAACTGACCCGGCACCTGCAACATCATTTTCTCACTTAGATGCAACCACGGTGTTGAACAGATCGATTGCAGAACTTGGAATTTATCCAGCTGTGGACCCGTTAGACTCTACCTCTAGAATTTTAGAACCAAGAACATTGGGCGATAAGCACTATCAAGTAGCAAGAGACGTTCAAAAAACTCTTCAAACGTATAAAAGTTTGCAAGACATTATCGCGATCTTAGGTATGGATGAATTATCTGAAGAGGATAAATTAGTTGTATCAAGAGCTAGAAAAATTCAAAGATTTTTAAGTCAACCTTTCTTTGTGGCTGAAGTCTTCACAGGCTCACCAGGAAAGTTTGTTTCTTTAGAGGATACTATTAAAGGTTTTGATGGATTGGTCAAAGGAGACTATGACCATATTCCAGAAGCTGCTTTTTATTTAGTCGGAACAATTGAAGAGGCTTTAGAAAAAGCAAAAAAAATGGCTGAGGAAGCAACTAAGTAAACATGATTAATTTGAAGGTCGTATCTCCTCAAAAAGTCATTTTTGAAAAAGAAGTTGAAATGGCAGTATTGCCTGGTGCGGAGGGTGATTTTGCTGCAATGCCCAACCATTCTCCGTTCATCAGCTCCCTTCGACCAGGTCAAATGGTAATTATGTCTGCAAACAAAGTAGACGAGAGCTTCTTTGTTTCTGGCGGTTTAGTAATGCTGAAAGAAAAAGTTTGTGAAGTCTTAGTTGATCAAATCGAGTCACTATCTGACGTCAATGGTTCTAACTACCAACAATCCAAAACCTTCCAAGAACTAGAGGGGAATGAAAGTGCTCTTGGTACTTTTGAGCAAGTAGTAAACAATCCTCCTTATAAATAGTCTTTAAATTCTATTAATAATTTTTCGTATATAGCCTTTTTAAAAGGAACGATATTGGGTACAAGAAAATTTTGTTTAACCCACTTGTAGTCGGAGAATTCAGGGTGAGCTGTATGAATATTTATATCTTTCTCACTTCCTTTGAACTCATATAAAAACCATTTCTGGCGTTGACCCTTGTATTTACCTTTCCATAGAGTTTTTGATAAATCTTTTGGTAAAGAATAGTAATACCATTCTTTACTTTGTGAGATTAATTTAACTTTACTCTTTTTTATTCCAACCTCTTCTTCCATTTCTCTTAAGGCTGCAACTTCAGATTTTTCTTTTGAGTCTATCCCCCCTTGTGGCATTTGCCAAAATTCGGAGGGATGATCAATTCTTTTACCAACAAAGATTTCTTTATGATGATTTAAAATCATCATACCAACATTTGGGCGATAATCCTTAGGATTGATTTTCATTAATTTAAAACGGCAATTGTTTTCACTGCATCTACGGCACGAGACAGTTGATAATCTTTTTCAAGAATTTCACTTGGTGAGATTTCCTCTTCACTTTCTTCATTGGTTTCGTTATCTAAAGCTTCACGGTAATCTGACTCTCTAAATGTAAAATTATTATCAATAACATTAAGCTCGGCTCTTGGAACCACAACATCTGGTTCGATGCCTATTGCTTGTATAGAGTCTCCACTTGGGGTGTAATATTTGGCTATGGTCAGTCTGATAGCACCACTGTCAATGGGAATTATAGTTTGAACAGATCCTTTCCCAAATGATTTGATACCCATTATAACTGCTCTATCATGATCTTGTAATGCACCTGCAACAATTTCAGACGCCGACGCAGAACCTTCATTAATCAGTATTATCAGGGGTTTCCCATTAATAAGATCTCCTTTTTTAGCTGAGTAAACTTGAACATCTTTTTTCTCCCTGCCTCTGATTGAAACGATTTCTCCTTGGTCAAGAAACATATCTGTCACAGAAACAGACTCGTTCAATAGTCCACCAGGATTATTTCTTAAATCCAAAACATAACCAATCGGAGGGTTATCACTCTCTTCAAGTTCTTTGATACTTTTTTTTAATCCACTTGTCGTCTGTTCGTTAAATTGAATGATTCTGATATATCCCACATCATTAATAAGACGATGTTTCACAGATGCAACTTTAATGATATCTCTTTTAATGCTTACATCGAATGGCTCCTCGCTGGATCTAAAAATTGTCAAAACTATAGTTGTTCCAGGTTCGCCTTTCATAATGTCGATGGCCTCTTTTAAAGTCATATCAACAACCGATGTACCATCTAAGTGCGTAATATAATCTCCAGCTAAAATTCCAGCATTGTAGGCGGGCGTGTCGTCAATTGGGGATACTACTTTTATAAAACCTTTATCAGTTGTAATTTCTATACCCAATCCTCCAAAGGCACCTGAAGTGTCCATTTGCATTTCTTTATAAATCTCTTCACTCATAAAGCTTGAATGCGGGTCTAAGGCCTGAAGCATTCCATTCAAAGCCTTCTCTATTAACTCTTTATCAGTTACTTCTTCAACATATTGATTTTTTACTCGATTATATACCTCGTTAAAAATACTGAGCTGTTTATATGTTTCTTTTGTGTCAGATAAACTGACATTTGTATTAAAAACTAAAATAAAGATAAGAAGAATTCTTTGCATAAGTGACTTTTTAAGAAGCTGTGTTAATGCTGTTAAAGTCTTCGGACCATAATTTTTCCAAATCATAGATTTCACGTACTTCATTTCTAAAAATATGCACTAAAACGTGCCCCGCATCAATGACCGTCCAGTCGCAAAGGGGCTTTCCCTCAGGTTTGTTGCAATAAAGTTTATGTTTTTTAAGGTCTCGGTAAACTTTATCTGAAACTGAGTCCACATGCTTGTTTGACCGTCCAGATGCAACAACCATAAATTCTGCAAACTCTGCTTTACCTTTAAGAGAAATAACTGAGATATTTTCTGCCTTATTGTCTTCAAGACAGTCAACTATCGCTTTTACTGAGATATCTTTATCGTGATTAGGAATTTCGTAGCTCACTTGATGATATTTCTACTCCTGAAACGTTAAGGATATGTGAACAGGGAGTAGAATTATTGATAAATGTTTCTAAATTAGGCATAAATAAATGGGGAAATTGTTTTTGGACTGTTGAATTTTCAATAAACTCATCATATCTCGGTCTATAAATAACGCAAATACTAATATTTTTTAGTATCCATTCATATTCTTTCCATTTATGAAAATGACCAAGCTGATCAAGCCCCATTATTAAATAAAAAGAGTTAAGGTCACATTTCGTGCTAATCTTTTGAAGTACTTCGTACGTGCATTTCATTTGATGGCGATGTTCAAAATCTGATACTTTGACTAAAGGCTCTTTGATTTGAGAGCGAATATTCAATAATTGAGATTTTATTGATTTGGAGTTTTGGTTTGACTTAAGGGGATTTTGATAAGTAGGAAGGACTATCAGTTTTTGAAGATTTAAATTTGCAATAGAACTTTTTATTACGTGAAGATGGCCTTCGTGAAAGGGATTAAAAAATCCACCATACAATCCAATCTTCTTAGACATTTATTCCCATCAAAATTTTTTTAGAGACACCATTTTCTTCAAGAAATTTGAATAAGATGTCGATAGACTGTAATTGTAACTTTGAATTAGTATGAAACAAAATTGGCACCCTTTGTTTAAAGAAATAAAATAATGAAATGATAAAGTGAAGATCATTTTCTTCCTCTAGATAAACGACACCTTTGCTAACTAAGCGTTCTTTATTATATTTAAAGAAAAGATTATTAAAGGGTTCACTGGTAAGAGTCACTTTATTGATTTCATTTAATTCTTCCTCATTAAAAATTTTTAAATTTTCTATTTCATAAATTGACGATTTAATAATATGAGTAACATCCTCTTTTTTTAAAGAGCCAAGATAATCAATCTGAGATTTTAATTCTTGTAAATTTTGACGAAATTCCATTAAGGCCGGGTGGTGTGATTGCCTGTTACTTGATATTTAAAAGTTGTTAAATGCTTTGCACCGACAGGTCCCCTGACATGGAGTTTATCAGTGGATATACCAATCTCTGCTCCAAATCCAAATTCACCACCATCAGCAAATTGAGTTGAGGCATTATTCATTAGAATGGCACTTTTACAATTTTGAAAAAAATACTGGATGGACTCTTGATTGTCACTCAAGCAACTCTCTGTATGACCACTAGAGTATTTATTAATATGTTCGACAGATTCCTCAATATTATCAACTATTTTAACAGTTATTTTCTTATCTAAATATTCTGTAGACCAATCATCTTCTGTAGCAGCACGGTCAATTGAGTACATCTTTTTGAGTCGAGTACATCCTATGATTTCACATCCTTGTGACCTTAAGTTATCTAGGACATAAGAAATATCCTCTGCTGAATTACCAGAATGTATGAGTAACGTTTCTGTTGCACCACAAATTTCAGGCCTTCTCAGTTTGGCATTTGCAACTACCTCAGCAGCTTTGTCTTTGTCATAGCCAATATCCCAAAAAGTATGGCATAAACCTTCTAAATGTTTAATTGTTGGAACACGAGAATTCTGAGAGATTGTTTCAATTAAAGATTTTCCTCCTCGAGGAATGATGACATCAATATCTCCCTCAGCTTTTAATAGTTCCTCAACAAAACTGCGATCAGTGTTATGAATGAAACAGACAAGATAAGGATCAAATTGCAAATCTTTTAAAGCTTCTTGAATACATTCATAAAGTTTTTTATTAGTTTCAATACATTCAGAACCCCCTCTTAAAATAGAAACATTTCCAGATCTAAGACAAAGACATGCAGCGTCTATTGTGACATTAGGTCGAGACTCATAAATAATTCCAATCACACCAATAGCAACAGAGACTTTTGTAAATTGTAATCCATTTGAGGGATTGGTCCAATTTTCTAAAGTTTGATTGAGGGGATCTTCCATTTGAGCTATTTTCTCCACATCACGTGATAGCTGATCTATTTTCTCGGAAGTCAGCACTAGTCTTTTGATCATCGGTGCAGAAATATTATTTGACTTAGCTCTATCGATGTCAATTCGATTAGCCTCTAAAATCCCATCCTTTTTAGATAAAAGGAACTCACTAATATTCATTAAGATTCTACTTCTATCCTCAGCAGAGAGTTTGGACATAGCACTCGAGGCTTTTTTAGAGTGATTTAAAATTTCTTTGAAATAATCACTCATCTTGAGTTCACCAAATTATCTTTGTGGACAATCTCATCTTCACGAACAAAACCAAGAATTTTGCTGAATTCTTTTGATTTTCTGCCTTTAATTTTATCCATTTCCTTAAAATCGTAATTAATCATACCTCTGGCCAATTCTTTTTTATTGTAATGAATCGAAACAGTATCGCCACGATAAAACTTTCCATCAATAGACTTCACGCCAATTGCTAGTAGACTTGAATTTTTCTTCAGTGCTTTTGAGGCACCTTCATCAATATGAACAATAGCTTTTTGAATTGGTCTATTCCAAATCCATTGCTGCCGACTTGTGAGAATATTTTTAGAAGGATGAAACCATGTTGAGGATGTTGGATGAATATTACCTAGTGGATTATTGACTAGTCCATTAGATATTATCATAGTGGATCCTGACTGAATACAAAGCTTAGCAGCATTTACTTTTGCTAACATTCCACCAGAACCAAATTCACTCAAATCTTTATCTATATATTTTTCTATTTCTTGATTCACTTCTTCAACAGATGTAATCAACTTAGCATCTGTTGATTTTTTTGGATTGGTTGTATAGAGCCCATTCACGTCAGATAATAAAATTAGTAATTCAGCAGATAGTGCATTCGCAATCATTGCTGAAAGTTTATCATTGTCACCAAATCGGATTTCTTCTGTTGAGGTAGTGTCGTTCTCATTAATAATTGGAACAACATTTAAATCCAATAAAGAGTAAATTGTATTTCGTATGTTGAGATATTTTCTTCTTTCATTTAAATCTTCAGCTGTGATTAGTATCTGTGAACTTTGAATATTGAATTTAGCAAAAGCTTTTTGCCATTGCTGTGAGAGTTGTATTTGACCTATAGATGCCGCAGCTTGCTTTTCATGCAAATTAGTTAACTTTTTTTTGGAGAGAATATTTCTACCAAGAGCGATAGCACCAGAGGAGACAATGATAATTTTAGATCCTTTTTTTTGGAGTTTCTGAACATCCTCAATTAGGGAGGTGAGCCATTTTTTTCTCAGCACATGCTTTTCATTAACTAAAATATTAGAGCCAACTTTGATGACAATAACTTTTGATTTTTTGGCTAATTCTGTGAATTTTTTATTCATCTTGTAAGTATTCTAAACATAAATTTGTTAATTGATCGAGTTGATATCCCGTAGCAGCAGAGATTAATTTTACTTCTTGCTTTAAAGATGACTCAAATTCCTTTTGAATTTCTGCAACCCTTTGCTTATCAGCAATTTCTATCTTGTTTAGTGCAATAATCTCTTTTTTTTGTTCTATCTTAGCACCATAATTTAAAAGCTCTTGACGAATGACTTTATAATTTTGAAAAGGTTTATCTTCAGTGATATCCACCACATGAATTAAGATTTTACATCTTTCCACATGAGATAAAAAATCATGACCGAGACCTTTCCCATCACTTGCATGTTCTATTAGCCCCGGAATATCAGCTAATACAAATTCCAAATCTTCTTTTTGAACCATCCCGATATGGGGATGAAGAGTGGTAAACGCGTAATCAGCAACTTTTGATTTTGCATTTGTCACAAAATTTAAAATGGAAGATTTACCAGCATTTGGCATACCTACTAAACCTACATCAGCTAATATTTTTAGCTTTAATCGAATAGTGGACTCTTGTCCTTTTTCTCCTTGTTGATATTTACGAGGTGCCCTATTAGTAGAGCTTTTAAAGTGAGCGTTACCTTTTCCGCCCTGGCCACCTCTTAAGAAATGATAAGTTTCATCGTCTTTTAAAATTTCATGAATTTTAATACTCATATCTTCAGTATAAATTTCCGTGCCACAAGGAACATCTAAGATGAGATCTTTTCCACTTGCCCCTGTTTTTAATTGACCAGCGCCACCCGTACCATTTTGAGCGTTATGATGTTGGTTAAAACGATATCGTTGTAAGGTGTTAATCCCTTTGTTTCCTCGAAAAATTACATCTCCACCTTTACCACCGTTCCCACCATTGGGCCCTCCATACTCTACAAATTTTTCTCGACGAAAACTTAGAGCCCCATGGCCACCATTTCCTGATTTAATATATATTTTTGCTTTATCAATAAATGCCATAACAGTTTAATTTGAAGTTTTTTTTAGTGGGATTAGTTAACGCAAACAAACTGTCTGTTACGTGATTTTTTGAACAGAACTTTGCCTTCGACCAAGGAGAAGAGAGTGTGATCTTTTCCAATCCCAACATTATCGCCCGGGTAAAATTTAGTACCACGCTGACGAACAATAATATTTCCAGGAATTACGTGCTCTCCACCAAACTTTTTAACTCCAAGCCTTCTACCAGCCGAGTCTCTTCCGTTTTTGGAACTTCCACCTGCTTTTTTTGTTGCCATAGTTTTACTTTTTTACCTCAGTTGTTTCTTTTTTCACAGTCTTTTTTTCTGTAGCCTCGACCTTTTTAGGTTTTTCAGCTTTAGCTTCTACTTTTTTTATTTCTGAAGCTTTTACTTCAGTTTTTTTTGGAGTTTCTGCCTTTTTTTCAACTTTTTTTGGGGATTCTGCTTTTGGCACAGCTTTCTTCACTGGCTCTTTAAAGCTTTCTTCTCCTATGGCGGACTTGATTGCCATGACCTTTAATATAGAGATATATTGACGATGACCTTTAGTTCTTTGAAAGTGTTTTCTTCTATTCTTTCTAAAAACTCTGATCTTATCATCCCTAGTTTGGTATAATAATTTTGCAGATACTTCTGCACCTTTAACAGCTGGAGATCCAAGTTCAAACTTATCGCCATTTCCAACTGCCACGATATCTTTAAAAGATATGGTATCACCTACGTTACCCTCTATTTTGTCAATCTTTAAAACATCTCCTGGAGACACTTTAAATTGCTTACCAACTGATTTAAGAACTGCGTACATAATAAGTCGGTCAATATATATAGGTCTTTATTTATGTCAATAGTCAAAAATGCAATAAAATAGCGATTTATTTGGAGATTTTTTTTTGATTAATTTATTTTGCAAGACTTACACAAAACATAAAATTCAAGGTTATATCTTGTAATTTCTAACTTATTATCCTTAACTAGATCGCTGACACCATCCGTTAAGTATTTATTTTTAATTTCTTTTACCTTTCCACATCTCTCGCAAATGGTAAAAGCGGTGTTACTCGCACAATTTGAGTTATTACATATTATAAAAGAGTTAATACTCTCAATTTTGTGAATTTTTCCTAATTCAACCAATTTATCTAAAGCTCTGTAAACTTGAAGAGGTGAGTTTAAGCCCTCTTTCTTCAGACTATCTAATATAAAGTATGCCTTTAAAGGCTCTCCACTGTTTTGTAAGAGATCAAGAACAATTCTCTGATTTTTGGTCAAACTTTGACTTTTTTTAGAGTGCGTATGTGTTGAACTCATCTTTTATCCAACAATTCTATTTTTTTTTTCGAGATAAGCAATTTTTTCAGTGGCAACAGAGTTAATATAAAGACACCCAGAGTGATTGTTAAAATAGTAGGACCAGTAGGGGTGTTCCAAATCATCGAGGTTTGAATACCAAGAACTACTGAAGCGACACCTATAATTGAGGATATGATTGCCATCTGAATTGGTGTGGAGGACAAGTTTCTTGAAGCAGATGCGGGGATGATTAGAAGACCAGTGATTAATAATATCCCAACAATTTTTATAGATATTGCAATGACACTAGCTATTAACAGAGTAAAGATTGCATTAGCTAGATCTGGATTTAATCCTTCTGCTTTGGCTAATTCTAAGTTAACTGTTCCAGCAAAAAGAGGTCTCCAAATTAATATCAATACAATTATAACAATACCTCCTCCAATCCAGACAAATAATAAGTCGGTGACATTGACAGAAAGAATATCTCCAAAAAGCAAACCCATGAGATCAATTCTTATGAATGAAAGTATACCTAAAAGAACTAATCCTATCGCTAGCACAGAGTGAGCTAAAAGACCTAATAAAGCATCATCTGGAAGATTGGTTCTCCTTTGTAAAAAAAGTAAAGATAGGGCAAGTAAGCAAGAAACAACAAATACGGCTATGATCAAGTTGAAATCCAAAGCATAAGCAATAACAACTCCTAATAAGGCAGAGTGTGCAATGGTATCACCAAAATAAGATAGCCTTCTCCAAACTATAAAGCATCCCAGTGGTCCTGTAATAAATGCTAAACCAATTCCTGCTACAAAAGCTCTAACAATAAAATCATCAAACATTATTAGTCTTTCTTCGAGTCATCTATGCTCCCATCAGGTAAGTGTTCGTGATCGTGGTCATGTTGATAAAAAGCTAAGGTGGGATCAATATTCTTTCCAAATAATTTAATATATTCTGGCTCCTTTATGACAGTGTTGGGAACTCCAGAACAACAAACATGCCCATTAAGACAAATTACGTAATCAGTTTGTGACATCACCACATGTAAGTTATGTGAAATAAGTAATATTCCACAGTTTATTTTTTTTACAATTTCTTGAACTGTCTTATACAAAGCAATTTCTCCAGGATAGTCGACTCCTTGAACAGGTTCATCTAAAACCAAAAAATGAGGTTCTTTAGCTATTGCGCGAGCCATGAGTAATCTTTGAAATTCTCCTCCAGATAAATTTCTTACATCTTCATAAATAAGATGTTTGATTCCAGTGATACTAAGGGCATCATCAATCTCACTGGTTTTATGTTTTTTTACTAAATTAACAAAATCTATAGCTCTTAAAGGGAGAGACCAATCAATTGAAATTTTTTGTGGCACATATGAAATTCGCATTCCTTTTTTGATATTATTTGTGCCTTCGTCAGGCTTTAAAATATCCAATGACATTTTTGCAGTTGTTGATTTTCCAGATCCGTTAGGTCCAATCAATGTTACAATTTCACCTTGGGAAACCTTTAATGAAACCCCTCTAACTAACCATTTATGGTTTCTTAAAACTCCACAGTTATTTAATTCAACTAAATAATTATTCATTTTTTAATTTGACATATTAAATCTGTTATAATATTACGTATGTAATAATATAACACTTAGAGGTAGGTAATAAATATGAATTTCTTGCAAAAATCAATTATTTTTGGAATTTCTCTTTTATTCAGTAGTTTTTCTGCTCACGCAGATGTAAGTACAGACATTAAAGTGGTTACCACAATAAAGCCATTACATTCATTAATATCCAGAATTATGGAGACAAGAGGAGAACCGCAATTAATTATTGAGGGCACAAATAATCCTCACACTTTTGTTTTTAAACCATCTCATGCAAAAATGATTGAAGAGGCAGATATCGTTTTTTGGATTGGAGAGGATTTGGAGGCATTTATGGAAAAACCATTAAATTCCTTAGCAAAAGACACAAAAAAAATTGCATTTATGGACTCCGAGTCTATTGAAAAACTA
>CABZBG010000011.1:0-30560 GCA_902523865.1 uncultured Alphaproteobacteria bacterium | reverse complement strand
ATTTGGTCAAAAATCCCTAAAAGTTTTCAAAATGAAATACTTTTTGGTGGTAGACTTTTTGAAGGTCTTATAAACATTATGGATAATATTTACGATGGATCTTCAAGTTGGTGGAGGCAGTGGGAACTTGAAAAGTTTAGAAATTCAAAAATATGTCATGAATGTAATGGCCAAAGGCTTAATGAAAATGCACTGTGTGTTAAGATAAATAATTTAACTATTTCAGATTTTACTTCTTTGAGTATTTCTAACTCATTAGATTGGATTAATAAATTTGAAAAGGAGTTAAAAGAACAAGAAAAATTAATTGCTGCCCCATTAAAAAAAGAAATTTTTTCCAGGTTAAATTTTTTAAATGAAGTTGGACTTAATTATTTAAGTTTATCTAGAAAAAGTTCTACTTTATCTGGAGGAGAGTCACAAAGAATTAGATTAGCTAGTCAAATTGGATCTGGATTAACTGGTGTTACATATGTTTTAGACGAACCCTCAATAGGTCTTCATCAAAGGGATAATCAAAAGCTAATTAACACTCTAAAAAGCTTAAGAGATTTAGGTAACACAATAATAGTTGTCGAGCATGATGAGGATATCATACGTGAAGCAGATTACGTGGTAGATATTGGTAAATACGCCGGTATTAAAGGTGGTTCCATAATTGCAGCTGGTGAATTTAACAAAATAATAAATAGTAAAGAAAGTTTAACAAGTAGCTACATCAGAGGTATGATTGGAAGGTATCCATCTAGTGTTAACAAAATTCCATCAAAACAGTTTATTGAAATTAAAAAAGCAAAAGGAAATAACTTAAAAAATGTAAGTGTAAGATTTCCATTAAGTAAATTTATTAGTATTACCGGAGTTTCTGGTAGTGGGAAATCAACATTGATTAACGAAACTTTGTACGGGGCAACAAATAATAGAATTTATGAGAAAATTATTAAAACACTTCCATATGAGGATATCAAAGGAATTGAAAATATTGATAAAGTTATAAATATCGATCAATCGCCCATTGGTAGAACACCCAGATCAAACCCAGCAACATATGTAGGATTATTTACACCCATAAGAGAGTGGTTTGCTAATTTACCTGAAGCTAAAGTAAAAGGATTCAAGCCAGGACGATTTTCTTTTAATGTCAAAGGAGGTAGATGCGAAAGCTGTGAAGGAGATGGTTTAAAAAAAATTGAAATGCACTTTTTAGCACCGGTATATGTTAAATGTGAAGTTTGTGATGGTAAAAGATATAATAAAGAAACACTTAGTATTCAATATAATAAAAAAAATATAAATGATATTTTATCAATGACTGTTGATGACGCTGAAGGGTTTTTTATTAATAACCCTCAAGTATATTCTAAATTAAAAACACTCAAAGATGTTGGCTTAGGATATATATCTATCGGTCAATCGGCTACAACTTTATCTGGTGGTGAAGCCCAAAGAATTAAACTATCGAAAGAATTATCCAAAAGACAAACAGGAAAAACTTTGTACATCTTAGATGAGCCAACAACTGGTCTTCACTTTGACGATATAAAGAAACTTTTAGAGATACTTCATAAATTAGTTTCCTACGGTAATACTGTAATAGTCATTGAGCACAACTTAGATGTTATTAATACAAGTGATTGGATTATAGACTTGGGACCTGAGGGTGGAGAAAAAGGTGGTAATATTTTATTTGAAGGTAAACCAAGCGAATTAATTAAAAACAAAAATAATCAAACAGGTGTATATTTAAAAAAATATCAGGAGTCTCTTGCTCTAAGGACTGCTTCATAATTTAAATCACCTACAATTCCTAGTACTAGAAATAGTGAAGAAAAAGTTCCAATTAAAACTCCAAAAATGAATACTATAGGCATTTCAGTTAAATTTACTGGAGCAAGAAAAACTAAACATAGCAAAGCTAATATTGTTGTAAAACTTGTAAGTATAGTTCTACGAAGATTTAATTTAATTGATTTATTAACATTGGTTTCAAAATTATCTTTATTGTCTTCACTAGAAGTTAAAGTTCTTAGCCTGTCAAACAAAACTATAGTATCGTTGATGCTGTAACCAGCAATTAAAAGCAAAGCAGCGATCATAGTTAAATTAAATTCAATATTAAATAAAGACATAAAACCTATAGCTACAAAAACATCGTGTAATAAAGCAAAAATACCTGAGGCTGCAAACTGCCAATCAAATCTAATCCAAACGTAGGCAGCTATCACTAAAAGAGAAGATGCTAAAGCGTATATAGAATTTTTAATAAGTTCTTCACTAAAAGTTGGTTCTATGTATTCAGACAATAAAATTTGTATATCAGGATTTTGTGCAATTATATTTTTAATTTCTTCAATAAAAACAGGGTTGTTATTTCCTGACTCTATTCTTATGCTGTAAACATCACTTCCTACCTCCCTTTTGATTAAAACTTCTCTCTCAGTATCAACAAAGTTTAAATATTGATTGAGTTGACTAGTTGTCAAATTTGTCTTTACTTCAAAATTTAAACCTCCTTTAAAATCTATACCTAAATTTAAACCTTTAAAAAAAATAACAATTATTGTTAAAATCATTAGTATTAAAGAGACTAGGTAAGATTTGTTTTTAAATGAGTAAAAATTAATCACTTTTGAAGTCCTAAATATTTTATAGATGTAATATTAAGAAATAATTTAAGTATTATGTAAGTGACTATTAAAGATGAAATAATACCAATAATTAAAGATATTGAAAAACCTCTTATAGGACCAAAACCAAAAGCAAATAAAAATACAGCTGCAAATAATGTGGTTAAGTTAGAGTCTAAAATTGTAACATAAGCAGAATTAAAACCATGATTTTTGGGATCATCAATATTATTTTTGAAATTTTCACGAATTCTTTCAAATATTAAGACATTTGCGTCTACACACATTCCTATTGTTAAAACTATACCAATAACACCTGGAAGTGTAAGTGTTGTATTTAACAAGGACATCATAGCAAAAAGCAAAGATAGGCAACTAACAATTGTTATAACAGTAAAAAATCCTGAAATTTTATAGTAAAGGATCATAAAAAGAGTAATTGCAATAAGAGCAATTACAGAAGCAATAACGCCTTTCTCTACACCCTCCTGTCCAAGGGTTGGGCCTATCTGCTTTTCTTGAATAATTTTAATTTTAGTTGGCAAAGATCCTGACTTTAGAATAATAGCAAGATTATTTGCAGTTTCATTTGTAAACCCTCCTGATATTTGACCATTACCTCCAGTGATTGACTCTCTTATAACAGGAGCTGTAATTAACGAACCATCTAGGACTATAGCAAATCGTGAACCAACATTTTCTGAAGTCATTTTTGCAAATAAATCTGAACCTTCTTTATTAAAAGAAAAAGCGACTACTGGTTCATTTTGATTATACTGAAGGGATGCATCTTGAATATAGTCACCAGTAATATTTGGGATTTCTTGAACTCTTACTTGCTCTCCTGTGTCTTCATTAGTAAAAGTCTTAGATCCAACAATATTACTTTTTTCGATATGTAAAGTTAATTTAGCTGTTTTAGATATAACATCTTTTACGTTATTATCTAAGTCACCTGGGATCTCTAATAAAATTTTATTTAACCCAACTTTTTGTATAGATAGTTCCTTGTTTCCTAAAAAATCAACTCTAGATCTTACTATTTCAACAGCATTCAGAGTCATATCTGACAATGACTTATTAAAACTTTGTTTAGAAAAAATATAACTATTTTCTTTATCTGATTTTTCTTGTACTTCTAAACCCAAGTTTTGAATGACTATATTACTTAATGCTTCTAAATTTTGGTTTTTAGAAATTACTATTTGTCCATTGTTAATACTAGAGAATATAGAATAAGTATTTTCAATATATTGAGATGTTTTTATTAAAAGGTTATTAAGATATTCTTCCTCATTTAATTCTAAAAGATACGAATAACCTCCCTGAATATCTAATCCAAAATTTATTTTATTATCTTGAGTTTGACTTTCAAAGTTAGGCTTAATAAATATATAACTCCCAATTAACAGTAATAAAGATATCCATAATCTCCACTGTTTAAGAATTAACATTTTTAATTTTTGTTTATTAAGATTATTTAGCCGCTATATCAGCTATCATACCTTTAGCTACTTTAACTTGGACATTATCAGCTATTTCAACTGAAAGGGTTCCATCGTCATTTACATAATGGATATTACCAATAATACCACCTTGTGTTACGACTCGATCACCTTTTTTTAAATTTGAGATCATGTTTTTGTGATCTTTTAATTTTTTTTGTTGTGGTCTTATAAGTAAGAAGTAAAAAACAACGAAAATAAGTATTAATGGTAAAATTCCTGCAAGTTGGTCCATGATATAAATCCTTTAAATAAATAAAATAAGCATTAAAATCTCACAATCATCAATGAAGTCAACATAAAATTGAAAAATAAACATTTACTATGCTGGAATAGTTCTAAAAATTCACTGGATAAAATACCTTACAATAAGGTCCTAGATTTAAAGCTTTTGTATGGAGTTGACGAACAAATAGCTAAGATTAAAGAAAATACAAAAAACTTTATAGAGGGATTAGCATATAACCATGGTCTTTTATGGGGTGTGCGAGGTAGTGGTAAAAGTAGTATTATTAGAGGAATATTAAAAGAGTATTCTTTGAAATATGAAAGCTTTATGACAATTGAAATTAATAGTGAAGATCTCTCTGATTTGCCAAATATTTTTTTAAATCATAAATTTAATAAAAAAATAATTATCTTCATAGATGATCTTTCATTTGAACAACATGATAGAAGATATATTCAATTTAAATCTTTTTTAGAAGGATCTTTCTATAATTCAAATTATGAATTTTTAATTTATGTTACAAGCAATAGAAGACATTTGATGAAAAGAGATATGTTGGACAATGAAAGATCTTCTGCGATATCTCAGGATGAGGGAATTGAAGAAAAATTATCTTTATCTGATCGATTTGGATTGTGGATTAGCTTTCATAATCTTGATAAAAGTAACTTTATCTTAATTATAAAAAATTATTGTAAATTTTATAATATAAATTTTGATGAAGAAATAGAAAGTCAAGCTTTAAAATGGATTTTTTCAAGGGGAAATAGAACTGGTCGATCCGCTTTTCAATTTTTTAAATATTATTGCTCAAGTAAGAATATTACTATTTAGAAATTTTATCTAGATTTCCCATATAAGGTTTAAGTACCTTAGGAATATTTATACTACCATCTTCATTTTGATAGTTTTCTAATACTGCAATTAATGTTCTTCCTACCGCAAGACCTGATCCATTTAATGTGTGAACAAATTTGTTTTGATGTGTAGTTTTATAACGAGCATTCATTCTCCTAGCTTGAAAAGAATTACAATTACTACATGAAGATATCTCTCTATATTTACTCTCACTTGGCAACCATACTTCAATATCATATGTTTTTTCGGCTGAAAAACCCATATCCCCTGATGATAATAGAATAACTTGATATGGAGTTTCTAAATCATCAAGTATAGAAGTAGCACAATTCAACATTCTATCTAATTCTATTTCAGATTCATCTTCATTGGTTATACTTACAAGTTCTACTTTGGAAAATTGATGCTGTCTTATCATGCCCCTTGTATCTCTTCCAGCAGCACCAGCCTCAGATCTATAGCAAGGTGTCCACGCTGTATACCTTAAAGGAAGATCTTTTTCAGATACTATTGTATCTAACACTAAATTTGTTAACGGAACCTCAGCTGTGGGTATCAACCAGTGATCAGTATTAGTTTTAAATAAGTCTTCTGAAAATTTAGGTAATTGACCTGTGCCAAAAGCAGCAGCATCTCTTACTAAATTAGGTGGATTAATTTCAGTATAACCAAATTCATTTGTATGTTTATCCAACATAAAATTAGCTATAGCTCTTTCTAATCTGGCTATATTTTTTTTTAAATAGACAAAACGAGTACCTGAAACCTTTCCTGCTTGTTCAAAATCAATCATCTCTAAATTCTCACCAAGTTCATAATGAGATTTTGGAGAAAATTTAAAGGAAGGAATAATGCCTACTTGCTTTATTAATTTATTTGTATTTTCGTCTTCTCCTACAGGAACGTCACTATGTGGAAGATTTGGTAGACCAGATAAGGTATTTTTTAATTGTTCATCTATATTAAAAATATCCTTTTCCAATTCATCAATCTGATTTTTAATTAATTGAACTTTTTTTTGTAATTCAATTTTATCAATATCATTTAAATTAGAAAATGAAGAAGATAAAGTTTTTCTATTTGCTCGTAATTCTTGTGATTTGGTTAAAATAGATCTTTTTTTTGTATCTAAAGAAATAATGATATTTGATTTTGGTTCAATAAATCTTTTTTTTAATAATTCGTCAAATATTTCAGGATTTTCTCTTATAAAATTAATATCGTGCATGAGATTTATTAATTGTCTTTATCATCTTTTTTGTTTTTACGATTAACCATAAATCGAGAAACTAGGATAGATATTTCATATAAAATTATTATAGGTAAAGCCAGAGAAATTTGAGAAAATGGATCTGGAGGTGTTACGATTGCTGCAAAAACAAAAGATAAAACAATGGCATATTTTCTAAAAGATTTTAATTGATTGATAGTTAATACTCCAAATCTAACTAGTAACAATAGAATTACTGGTAACTGAAAAGCTAATCCAAATGCAAAGATAAATGTCATCATTAATGATAAATACTCATTCATTTTTGCTTGAAGAGTAATATTAATACTATCTGCCTGTGATGTTTGAAAACTCAAAAAAAACTTCCATGCAATTGGTGATATCACATAGTATACAACAGCTGCTCCTAGTATAAATAAAAAGGGGATTGCAACTAATGTTGGTAAAGAAATTTGCTTTTCCTTTTTTAATAAACCTGGTGAAACAAAAGACCATATTTGTATTGAAAGAAAAGGGAATGAAATAAAAGCAGCTGTAAAAAAAGCAACTTTAACATTTGTTAAAAATGCCTCTTGTAATGCTGTATAAATAAGACCGTTACCCTCTCCTAATATTGACGTTAAAGGCTTTGCTAAAAATTCAAAAATAGATTGAGAAAAATAGAAAGAAATAACAAAGGTCAATAAAAAGAAAATTATTACATATAAAAGCTTTTGCCTTAATTCTTTGAGATGGTCAAAAAAATTCATTGAAGTATTATCTATTTCAGTCATTTTTATCTTTCATAATATCTTCATTATTTTTTTCAATAAACTCGTCTAATTCCTTACCCTCTTTAACCACAGTTTCTTTTGTATCTAAAATTTCTTTTTTTATATCTTTTATTTCTTCTAGATGAGAAATTTCATTTACAGTTGATTTGAATTCTTTTGAAAGTTTTCCTATACCCGAAGTTAAATTTTTAACAAATTTTACAACAGTTGGTATTTCTTTAGGCCCTACGACAATCACAGTTATAATTAGGATGATGGAAATTTCCATCCAACCTAAAGAAAACATTACTGGTCCTTATTTTGATTATCTTGATCGGGGTTACTTGACTTATCATCATCAGCCATATTACTTTTAAATGACTTAATACCTTTTGCCATATCAGCCATCAAAGAGGGAATTTTACCCTTTCCAAATAACAACAAGACTATAATTAAAACTATAATCCAATGCCAAATACTAAAAGCTCCCATGACTTAAATTTACAATATAATTCTTATCTTATCTAGGAAAAATAAATATGTGGTTATGATCTAATGAATAGGAAACTGAACTTGCTGGATCAGGTAAAAAATCTCCAATAAGTTTACTATGTATATGATGTTTATTGTTATTACTATCTTTGACTGTCATATGAATAATTGCATTGTTACCCAGAAATTTAGAGTCTACTACAACACCTGAATTAGGTGAAGTAACTGGAGATTTTTCAACATTTAATTTTATTGCTTCTGGTCGAACTACAACATTGACAAGTTGATTATCTTTAAAGTTTTTTGTCTCTAATGTACCTAATGGTGTGTCACATTTACTATTTTGAATTTTTGACTCAAAAATGTTTACTTCTCCAAAAAGAGAGGCTACATAAACATTAGAGGGGTTAAAGTAAATTTGATGAGGTTTTCCTGTTTGAACTATTGTGCCTTTTTCCATAACAATTATTTCATCACTGAGAAACATCGCTTCCTCTGCGTTATGAGTAACAACAATGGCAGATGAATCTAAGCTATTAATTAAGTGGAGAGTGTCATCTATTATTTCTCGTTTTAAATTAGTATCTAAATCAGAAAAAGGTTCATCTAAAAGTAGAAGTCTAGGTTGAACTGCAATAGATCTCGCTAATGCAACCCTTTGTTGTTCTCCCCCACTAAGTGCATGAGGGTATTTATTGAGAAATTTTTCTACCTTTGCAAGTTGTATAACTTGATCAATAAGTTGTTTTTTATTTTTTTTTGAACTTGCAGCAAAACTGATATTTTCTTTAACGGTCATATGAGGAAATAAAGCAAAGTCTTGAAATACATATGAGATTGAACGCTCTTCAGGTGGTGTATTGAATTTTACGTTAGCTACAACTTCTTTATCAAAAGATATTTCTCCTCTTTGGACTTCTTCTAATCCAGCTATTAATCTAATTAATGTAGTTTTTCCACAACCAGAGGGACCTAAAATAGAAATAATTGAATTTTGTTTAATTGAAAAATTAAGTCCTTTAATAGCATTTATTTCGCCATAAGAATGATAAAGATCTTTAATATCAAGTATCATTATTTTGATTTAGTTGGCTTTTTGCAAATTCATCCAAATTCTCGGTCTCTTCATCGTCATCTATAAAAGCTTCATCTTTATTTAAATCATCTGTAACTTCTTGAATATTCATTGAAGCAAAATTTTCATCTAATATTCCAGAATTTTTCATTTCTTCAATGCCAGGTAAGTTATCTAATGTGCCTAATCCAAAATGAAGAAGAAAATCATCTGTGGTTCCCCATAAAATTGGTCTACCGGGGACTTCTTTACGGCCACCCGGAGCAATCCATCCAAATTCCATTAATTGATCAAATATTCCCTGACCAATAACAACACCCCTTATACTTTCAATTTCTGATTTAGTTATGGGTTGATGGTAAACAACAATAGCAAGAGTTTCTATAGCTTGTTTTGAAAGTCTTTTTTGAATTTCTTTTTTTTCGTGAAATATTTCACTAACTTCCGTATTAGTTAAAAAAATCCATTTATTAGAAATTTTTTTTAAATTAATTCCTCTATGTTGATATGCAGTCTCTAAATTAGTCATAACCTCAGTGATATCCTCATGGATATCTAATCTTTTTTTTATTTCATTTTCTGAAACAGGTTTACTTGAGGCAAATATTAGAGCTTCTATTTTTTGAGACGTTTCACTCATCTTTTTTTAAGTATATATCAGAAAAAGGTAAAGATTGTTTAATGACAATTTTTTTTTCTTCATTTTTATCCTCTTTTGCCATATGTAGGCTTGCATTAAAAGTACTTGAAAAAAAAGATTTATTTAAAATATCAGATCTTAGATTATCAGGTATTAAACTTTTTAACGTAAACCAATCTTGATTAGATAGAATCTCTTTTGAAATAACGTTTTGTCCATCTTTGATTGTAAATAATTTTGAGGAACTAAATTTAAGAGTATATTGCTGGTTTCTCTTATGAATGTTTGCATATGCTTTTAAAAGATCAATAAGCTTATCTTTAATAATAAAATTTTTTTCTATTTTTAATTTATGTTTTTGAGTATTAGGAAAGAATTCCTGTTTAAACTTTGGTAAGTCAAATAATTTTCTACTATTTTGATTGACTAATTCAAGAATTGTTAATCGATTTGTTAAAAATCTTGTAACTTTCTTTACATCCTCTTCTTTATCTTTATTTACAAGGTATTTAGATTTTAAAAAAACCATGATAGCAGCCATAAGTAAATATTCAGATGCAATTTCTATACTAACTTTTTTTAAATCCACGATAAAAGCAATATATTGGTTACAAAGACTAAGTATTGGTAGGTTTTTTAAATCAAATTTATTTTTGTGAACAAGTTCAAGAAGGACATCTAGGGGACCGTTATAATCTTTAATGTCAATATTTAAATTAGATTCCATAAGTTACTAATAGTTGATTATACAAATGATGATACTGATTAATATTAATAGATTCTATATTTAGTCTAGGTTTGTACTTTATCAATTTTTTGAGTTTATAAAATTTTCTATAATTATTAGATACATTAAAAGTATCAATTATTTTTGTATATTTACTCCAACTAGAACTACAATCTAACATAATATCTATTTTTGATTTGTTAGATAGATCAATAGAATCCTCAATATCATAAATATTTGCATTCATTTCAAGATCATCAGTCATAATTAAACCTTTAAATCCAATTTTTTTTCTAATTATTTCGTTAATGATTATTTTAGAAAAAGTTGCAATATACTTTTGATCCCATGACAAATATTTTATATGTGCCGTCATAGCTAAGGGTAATGTATTAAAGTGCTTAAAAATATTTATGTGATTGCTAAGAGAGCTATTACTTAAATTCGATATTGGCATTGTTAAATGTGAGTCTTTATTTGTAACACCATGTCCAGGGATATGTTTCATTAAGGGAATTAATCCAAAGTTAAATAAATTATCTAAGTAAATATCTTGAAGGGTGATATTAATGTTAATATTAGGACCAAAGGTTCTTTTTTTTATCATTTGGATAGTATTTTTAATTGGAATATCTAATACAGGAACTGTGTTTACATCAAAATATAGTTTTTTAAGGTGAAATGACGTTATAAAGGATTTAAAAAAAACTAACTGTTTTGCAAGTGAGGGATATTTTAGATAAACATTATAAAGATCAAAATTATCTGGAAAATCAAATTCTTTAAATTTTTTAAATCTATTAACAATGCCACCCTCTTGATCTATAAATATCAAAGTATTTTTGCTTAATAATTTAATAGACTGATTTAGCTTTGATATTTGTGAGAAATTTTTAATATTTCGGGAAAATATTATTACACCGAATGGTTTGAACTTAGAAATATTTTTTTTTTCTTGTTTTGACAAAGAAAAACCTTCAATAGATATAATGATAGGAAAATTCATTTAATAAAATCTAATTCATCAGCAGTAATAGTTATAAAATTATTCAAAAAAATATATTTGAGATAATTATCAAATACTAAATATGTCAAAAGCAATACCAATAAAAGAATTGAGATTATAATTACTATTTTTATATTTTTCACATTTGTAATTTAGGTTTGATACCTAAAATTTTTAATCCATCTTTTAAAACGTCTTGATAACTAGATAGTAGATTATATAAATCAGAGGGAATATTATTATCATTATCTAAAAATTTAGCCTTTGGATTGTTTTTTGAAGAAGACCATAGTGTATGAAAGTAAGATGATAGACTCTCTAAATAATGGGCAATTAAATGAACCTCTTTTTTTTGATATGCAGATTTAATAACGTTTTCCCACTCTAGTAATTTTTTATATAAGTTTTTTAATTCTGGTGTAACCAATACTTGAGTGTCAATAATTTTATTTGTTTTGTCTAAGACAGACTGTGTTCTGGCATAAGAGTACTGAATATAGTATATAGGATTTTCTTTATTTTCTTTCTTAATTGAATCAATATCTAAGTCCATGTGAGTATCATTTTTTCTATACGACATAAAATATCTAAAGTTATCCACTCCAATTTCGTTTATTAAATTTTTTAATTCAAAAATATTACCTTCTCTTTTTGATAGTTTTTGTATTTTATTATTGCGTTTTAAATTTACAATTTGACAAAACACAACTGAAAAATCTATTTTAGGATGAAGGGATTTTATAGCTGATGATAATCTTTTAAGATAACCTAAATGATCTGCACCCCATATGTTTATTAATTTATTATAACCTCTTCGGTATTTATCTTCATGATAAGCTATATCGTTTGCAAAATATGTCGGAGATCCATCATTTTTAGTTAATGCCCTATCCTCATCGTCATCAAAGAGTGTTGATTTAAATATCATTAGATCATTATCTTTTTGAGTGCCAGTATAATCTTTTGGAGCATTTAATTGTCCTTTGTAAGTGAGATCACTTTGATTAAGTTTTTGTAAAATTAAAGGTAGATATCCTTTTTCCATAATGTTTGTCTCATATGAAATTTCATCAAATTTAATACCTACACTACTAAGCGTTTGAATAGTTTGATTAACAAGATTTTCAATAGCAAAATTAACAATATTTATTCTGTCATCTCGACTAAGTTCTTTATTGAATAATGATTTAAAATTTTTGTAACAGTTATTAGCAATATCGTTTATATAATCACCTTTATAAAATTGATTTTCATCGAGACTTAAATTATTTTTATTTGATATTGAGCAAAGAATTGATGATAAAAATTCATTTATCTGATTACCTGTATTGTTAACATAGTATTCACGGGTAACTTTATGCCCGAAATATTCAAATAAATTTGATAAAATATCACCAACAACAGCACCTCTACCGTGTGCTAAATGTAATGGTCCTGTAGGGTTTGCAGAGACAAATTCAATATTTACTTTATCAGTATTATTGAATTCTTTTTTTCGATTAATTAATTGAGAATTAAAATTTCCTTCTTTAAGAGTGAAATTAATAAAACCAGGACCTGCTATTTCAACTTTTTCAAAATCATTTATATTGAGATTATTTATAATTAAATCTGCTAATTGTTTTGGATTTGAGTTGTATATTTTTGAAAATTTAAGAGCGGTATTAGTTGTAAAATCACCTCTTTGATCAAATAGAGTTTCAACTTCTATATCATCAATATTGATCGTGATATTTTTGTCAATTTTAACAAGAATTTCAAAGAGTTTTTTTTTTAAATTATGAAGCATAAGTATTATAGAAATTTATAGCATACTGATCTGTCATGCCACATACATAATCAACTATTGTTTGTATTTTATCTTTATCCTTTTGTATTTTATCTCTCCATTTAGATGGGAGAATATTTATATCGTTATTTATTAATTTTATAATTGATACTAAGATTTTTTCTGCTTGTGTTCTATTTTTAAAAACAAAATCAGATGTATAAAAATACTCAAATAAATAATTTTTGAGAAATTTTACTTTTTCTAATACCACTGGGCTGAATTTTACTAAAAAATTTGGATTATTAATGACATCCAAATATGATTTTATTTGTGGGGAATTCATAAGAGTAGTTTCTGTTTGGTTTAAAAGATCTAAAATTAGAAAGTTCATAATTGATCTTGAGAAATAATTTCTTGCTACACTTTTATCTAAATTTGCAATATATGAAAAATCAATAAAATTGAATTGATCTTGATTTTTAGCTAATCCTGAGATGGAAAAAATACCTGATCTTAAAGCGTCATCAAAATCATGAGCTATGTATGCTATATCATCTGACAAAGAGGCTATTTGAGCTTCTAGAGAAGGGTTCTTATATAAATCAAATGTGAAATTTTTCGAGAGATCATAAGTCTTAATAGTTTCTTGAATTATTCCATTGTGTTTAATTAATCCATCAATAGTTTCCCAGGTTAAATTCAATCCATCGAAATTTACATATCTTTTTTCTAAAAAGGTTATTTGTCGAAACGATTGATAGTTGTGATTAAAATTTGCATCTAGTTCTTGTGAAATTATTTCTTCACCGACATGACCAAATGGACTGTGTCCTAAGTCGTGAGACAAAGCGATGCATTCAGTGAGATCTTCGTTTAAAGATAATTTTCTACTGATAGATCTTGCTATTTGAGAAACTTCAAGAGTATGGGTCAACCTATTTCTATAATAATCCCCCTTTTCGAACATAAACACTTGTGTTTTATCCTTCAGTTTTCTAAAAGCAGTTGAGTGATAAATTCTATCTCTATCTCTTTCATAAAGAGATCGGTGGTCATTTATCTCATCATAAAGTCTTCCTTTTGAATTTTCTGGTAAAACTGCTAAATTACTGAACATATGGGAAATATTAATATAACAGATAAAGCCATAAGTAAAATTCAAGAAGTTTTAAAAGAGCAAAATATGAAATATTTTAGAATAAGAGTAAAAGGTGGTGGCTGCTCTGGTTTCCAATATGTATTTAAAAGCGAAGATTCAATTAATGAAAACAAAGATATTATTTTCAACTTTAAAAATCTTCAAATTTTAATTGATAAAAATTCTATGGATTTCATAAATGAATCTGAATTAGATTATAAAGATGAATTAATAGGTTCGAGTTTCTCTATTACAAATCCTAATGCTAAAAACTCCTGTGGTTGTGGTACATCATTTAGCGTTTAATTGTGAGAGTAATAAGTTGGAATGTAAACTCATTAAGAGCTAGAGAGCCCCTTTTAGAGAAATTAGTATTAACAGAAAAACCAGACATCTTATGTCTGCAAGAGCTTAAAATATTAGATAAAGATTATGTTGAAAGTTTTTTTAAAAAGTTTTCATTAAAAACATTGTCAGAAACACAAAAAAGCTATAATGGAGTCAGCATTTCATATAAAGAAGATATAACTTTAAAAGAAATACCCTTAAAAAAATTAAATTTAATACAAGCAAGAAATAATACAATTATTCTTGAGGATTTGAAATTGGTAATAATAAATTGTTATTTTCCTAACGGTAATCCTATAGATACTGAAAAATTTATTAATAAAATTGAATGGATGAAAACACTCTATAAGGAAATTAAAAGTTTAAAAGATGATTATGAAATATTATTAACTGGGGATTTTAATGTAATTCCTGACGATGAAGACGCTTATGATATCAAAAAATACAAAAACGATGCTCTTGTTCAAATTCAATCTAGAAAAGAATTTAACAAATTAATAAATTTAGATTTAATAGATGTATTCAAGACTATTCCAAAAAAGCAAAGCTACACATTCTTTGATTATAAAACATATAAGTTTGGCAAAGATGAGGGTATAAGGATTGATTTTTTTCTTTTATCACCATTTATAAAAAGCAAAATACTGAAGTTAAAAGTTTTAAAAGAATATAGAGATTTGGAGAGACCCTCTGATCACTGTCCAATAATGATAGATTTAAATATCTGAGTAAGTCTTCTTTTCTATTTTTGCACCAGGATGAGTGACTGCACCTAAGTGCGCAGGTCCAACACAATTCATATATTTCCATAAAGTGCCTGAGGTAAATTCTGGCTCTTTATTGACCCATTTAGTTTTTCTTTCAGCTAAAGTTTTTTCATCAACGTTTAAATTTAATAAATTTTTATCTGCATCTATCTCTATTTCATCACCATCTTCAACCAATGCTATTGGTCCGCAATCATAAGCCTCTGGACCTACGTGACCAATACAAAAGCCTCTGGTCCCACCTGAAAATCTACCATCAGTAATTAATGCTACGTCTTCTCCAAGGTCTTGTCCGTATAGAGCACTAGTGGTGGATAGCATTTCTCTCATGCCAGGTCCACCTTTTGGACCCTCATATCTAATGATTACAACATGACCAGGTTTTATTTTACCATTTAACACAGCATCTAAGGCGTGTTCTTCTCGTTCAAAACAAATTGCCTTACCTTTGAATTGTAATTTTTTAAGACCTGCTATTTTTACAATAGCCCCATCCGGAGCAAGTGAACCTTTTAAGCCAACTACTCCACCCGTTTTAGTTATCGGATTGCTTACAGGAAAAATAACATCTTGGTTTTTTGGTAATTCAACATCTTTTACATTTTCTGCTAGTGTTTTTCCAGTAACAGTCATGCATGAGCCATCAATTAATCCTCCATCAATAAGAGTCTTTATCAAAACAGGAACTCCTCCTACTTCATATAAATCTTTAGCAACATATTTTCCACCAGGAGCCAAATTACCGATGTAAGGAGTGGATTGGAAAATTTTACATACATCCTCTAATGTAAATTCAATACCAGCCTCATGAGCCATAGCAGGTAAATGTAAACCTGCATTAGTTGATCCTCCAGAAGCTGATACAACTACAGCTGCATTAATTAAAGATTGTTTAGTTACTATGTCTCTTGGTCTTAAATTTTTTTCAATTAATTCCATTACAACTTTTCCACTTTCGTAAGCATATTTATCTCTGCTCTCATATGGTGCAGGTGTCATTGCAGATCCAGGAAGAGCTAAACCAATTGTCTCTGACACACATGCCATAGTATTAGCAGTAAACTGACCACCGCAAGATCCAGCAGAGGGACAGGCAACACACTCTATATCATGAAGTTCTTGATCTGATATTTTTCCAGTAGAGTGTTTTCCGACAGCTTCAAAAACATCGACAATCGTAACATCTCTATCTTTGTACACGCCCGGTAATATAGAACCACCATACATGAATACAGAAGGCACATTAAGCCGAAGCATTGCCATCATCAATCCAGGTAAAGATTTATCACATCCAGCTAAACCAACTAAGGCATCGTAACAATGCCCTCTTACAGAAAGTTCAGTAGAGTCAGCTATAATCTCTCTACTTGTTAAAGATGATTTCATTCCCTCATGCCCCATAGCAATACCATCTGTTACAGTAATGGTAGTAAATTCTCTTGGTGTGCCTTTAGCATCCCAAACACCTTTTTTAGCTGATTGAGCTTGACGAGAAAGTGAAATATTACAAGGTGCAGACTCATTCCAAGTAGTTACAACACCAACAAAAGGTTGATTTATTTGTTCTTCAGTAATTCCCATAGCATAATAAAAAGCTCTATGAGGAGCACTTTTAGGGCCTACAGATACATGCCTACTTGGTAATTTACTTTTATCGACCATTATTGAATATTTTTTAATATACTATCAATTTTAGACAATTCCATATTTATTGATCCCTGTCTTTCTGTATTTTGGTCGATTAATTGCTTAGGGGCTCTAGATACAAAATTTTCATTTGATAAGTTTTTATCAATAGTGTTTTTTTCTTTTTCTAAAGCATTTTTATTATCATTAAGTTTTACTTTAATTTTAGATTTATCTATTTGATTTGTAGAAATTTCAAAATCAAACTCCTTAAAAGGTAATGTAACACTATTTTCATTTTGTGAAGTAGAAAGTTTTTTTCTTGTTAAAAATTCAAAAGTTTCTTTGTTATCAAATAATATTAATTGGATTGATTGATTATTAGAAAAAATTTTAACATCATCTTCTTTTTTGATTTCAAAAAGTTTTTCAATTGATCTGTACTCTTCTATGAAGTCGATAAATAATTTTGTTTTAGATACATCTTCACTACCAATTTTTAAATCAATATAGTTCCATTGATGATTCATTAAAATATCTTTGTTATTTTTACCCCATAACTTTTCAGTTATAAATGGAATGACTGGGTGTAAAAGTTGCAGTAAAGAATTAAATATCAAATGAAAAGTAAATTTAGTTTCATTGGCATATTGATTGTCATCTAATAAGTTTTTAGATAATTCAATATACCAGTCACAAAAAGTATGCCACGTAAAATGGTATAATTGGTTAGCCACTTCATGAAAATAATATTTTTTATAATTTTCTTGTACTTTTTTATATAAATCTTGAAATTCATTAATGATCCAAAGATTAAATATATGTTCTGGATTAATATTGTCCTTTAAATTTAGAGGATAGATTTCTTTAAATTCTGCAAATTTATATGCATTAGTGATTTTAGTAACAAAATTTCTATAACCTGCAATACGTTGCTCACTTAATCTTACGTCTCTTCCAGGGGTATTTAATGATGTTAAGGTAAAACGAAGTGTATCAGCTCCATACTTATCAATTATTTCTAATGGATCTATGACATTGCCTTTTGATTTAGACATTTTTTGCCCTTTTTCATCTCGGACAAGGGCATGAACATAAACAGTTTTAAAAGGCGTTTCTGACATAAATTTGTTTCCCATCATCATCATGCGGGCAACCCAGAAAAAGATAATATCAAAACCTGTAACCAAGACAGAGTTTGGATAAAACGTATCTAAGGTTTGTTCTTTATCGGGCCATCCCAACGTAGAAAAAGGCCAAAGAGCTGAAGAAAACCATGTATCTAAAACATCTTGGTCTCTTTTTAAAATAATTTTATCTGCCTTGTAGAAGTCTATAGCTAAATTTTTAGCCTCTTCTTCTGTCTCTGCACAAAATTCTTTACCATCTGGACCATACCAAACAGGTATTTGATGACCCCACCATATTTGCCTAGAAATACACCATGGTCTTATATTTTCCATCCATTGAAAATAAGTCTTCTCCCAATTTGATGGAAAAAATTTTGTTTCACCATCTTTTACAACTTTCATCGCCTGCTTTGCTAATTCCTCAGCATTACAAAACCACTGATGGGTTAAATAAGGTTCTACAATTGTATTTGAGCGATCTCCATAAGGTATTGTAGTTTTATAATCTTCAATTTTTTCTATGAAGCCTTTTTCTTTTAATAAGCGAACAACTTTTTTTCTAGCTTCAAATCGATCTACTCCTTGAAATTCTTTTGGACAATTTTCATTTAATGATCCATCGTCATTTAGGATATTTAATAACTCTAAATTATGCCTTTTACCAATTTCAAAATCATTAAAATCATGAGCAGGAGTAATTTTAACTGCACCACTTCCCATATCTGGATCTGAATATTCATCGAGTATAAGTGGGATTGATCTTGATGTTAAAGGAATTGTAAAAGTTTCATTTTTTAATGAGAGGTATCTACTATCTTCAGGATTCACTGCAATGGCAACATCACCAAAAATGGTTTCTGGTCTTACAGTTGCGATAGTTATGGTTTTCGAGTTGGAACAGGGATATTTAATATAATAAATTTGAGTACTAACATCAGTAGGAACAACTTCCAAATCTGAAATAGCTGTTTTAAATTTAGTATCCCAATTTACAAGAGCTTGATCTTTGTAAATTAAACCTTCGTTATATAATGATACAAAGACTTTTCTAACAGCTGAGGATAATCCCTCGTCCATTGTAAATCTTTCTCTTGACCAATCACATGAACTTCCTAATCTTTTTAATTGGTTGATAATAGTAGAACCTGAATATTCTTTCCATTCCCATATTTTTTTTATGAATTCATCTCGTGATAAATCTTTTCGATAAATATTTTTCTCAGCTAAGTTTCTTTCAACGACCATTTGGGTAGCTATACCTGCGTGATCTGTGCCCGGTTGCCATAGAGTATTAAAACCATTCATCCGGTGATATCTAGTTAATATATCTTGAATTGTATTATTTAAGGCATGCCCCATGTGTAAAGAACCGGTGACATTTGGTGGTGGTATACAAATAGAAAAATTTTTATCAAAATTGTATTTAGGTTTAAAACATTCTTTTTCTAACCACAGTTGGTAAATTTCATTTTCATATTCTTTTTTATTTTGAAAATCATCCATTTGTTAAAAAACAAATGGTTCAGATTGAACATATTTATAAATATAAGAAGATGATGCTTCATCTATAATAAATCTATTAGAATTACCTTCTACTTTTAGATACTTCACTATTTTGTGTTTAAAATTTTTATTGTCAATAATACAGACTATTTCAGCATTATCTGATGCATTTTTAATAATATCTAAAGGTTCTTCATCTAATGAACCGTTAATAATAATCTTTTGATACTTCTGAATTTTTATTTTTTTATTATTAAAAAATTCATCAATAGATAAATCTAATAAAGATGCATTGAACAAACCCTCTTTCATACTGTCTTTAAACATCTGTATCATTTGTTTGGAGGTCTCTACACAGTCAATATTAGATGAAAATTCACTCATAATTGATGTAGATGTTCCAAACCCAGATCCTATTTCTAAAATGTGATCATTATTAATCTCTCCTAAAGCCTGAACTAAGTGAAATGATGTTAAAGGAGGCAGAACAAAACGACCATCATCTAAAAATAAAATTTTATCTGAGTATGCCATGTGTTTCCACTCCTTGGGATATAAACTTTCTCTTGGAAATAGTTCAATTTTTTCAATTAGTGATGAATTTCTTATACGATTAGCTCTTAGTTGATTAAGAACCATGTTTGATCTTGCTTGTTCAAAATTCATGATAAAATTGATTTATAGCAAAATTAACTGTTTTTCATAGATCATAATCGCCTCAGATTTGTTGAGTCCAAATTATTTAGTAAAATCTATTTTACTTTACTTCTAATATATTTTTGAAAATCTCTTATCATGTATTCCTCTGGCATCAAAACACCCTGACTATTTTGAAGATTATATAAACCACGCTGGTTAACCTCAGAAATTGATGCATCTTGTTCCATTACCAAAATAGCAAAGTCGACTACGTTGGTTTTATCATATTTTGGATCTTTCAATGTATTTTCGTCAAATAGCCACTCAACTGTTAACTCCATTTGCTCTGGTCCTTTAGATATTAACCTTACGATACGAATATGGTCACCATAAATACCAAGAAACATTGATGGCCAAGTTGAAATAAAAATTTGGCCTCTCGTTTCAAGGTCTGATTTTAATTCTTTCATTATGTGTCCCTGAGCACTACCATTGTACGACCATGTTTCTGAACCTTTTTTCAGACCGCCATGGTACATCTCAGATTGATTATTTTCTTTTAAGACGTTCCATTCTGGATGATCTTTAATATCCACTAACCTTCTTTTGTATAAAGGCACAAGTTCTGATAATTCAGGGTGAATATTAGGACAGTGCAAACACTCACTATAATTTTCCCAATAAATTTTCCAATTACATTGGACAGTTTTTTTCCATATATGCCCACTGACAAAGTTCTCTAAATTAACTTTTTCAATTGCAGTATCATAATATTGAAAAACAGATTTTAATTTAAATTTTTTGTTATTTTTAAAATTAATAAATATTAATCCCTTCCAGACATAGTAATTAACCTGTTTAAGATTGTATTTTTTATTGTCAAAAGAATTGTATTTAATTGAAGTGGTATTTATTAATTCACCATTATTACTTTTATACGACCATTGATGATATGGGCAAACTATAACAGGCGAATTAAGTTTCCCCTGCTCTTCCGTAAATATTTGTGAGCCTCTGTGCGTACATGTATTAAAGAAAACTGATATTTCATTATTCTTATTTTTTATTATGACTATATTTTTATTATCAACTTGAAGAGTTCTATAATGTTTGCTTTGAATTGTATTAACATGACAAACATATAACCACTCTTCATTAAAAATCGTCTCTATCTCTTTACTATAAATTCTAGAATTATAATACCAATCAAAGGGTAATGATTTGGATGGTTTTTTTAAAGAATTACTCGTCATAAATTAATATAATTATATTAAGTAAATAATAATTATTTAAGATATCATTTTTATATGTTTTTATTTGTATGTAAATTTCTTCATTTAATATCTCTTTTTGTAGCAGGAGGTGGGGGCATAGGTAGTGCTGTTATTCAATCCATATATAAAAAAGAAGGAAAAGTTCCTGAACCTCATTTATCAAAAGGTTTTCAAATTTTGGCTTTTTTATCACTTTTGGCTATCCTTACAATGTGGGTTACAGGTGTAATTTTAGTCATTTACATATATGGCTCTTTTGCTCTTGGATGGCCGTTTCATATGAAGCTTTTTGGAGCAACGCTTGTGCTGATATCTGTTACATTTATTAACTTTCATTTATACAGCTCATCACAGAAACAATTGCCACCAAATCAACTAAACCTGAAATATTCTGCGTCTATTTCAAGAGTTGGTTTGGTATTAGCTATAGCTGGGGCAATTGGCTCATTTGCCTAGATATTTATTTTTTTTTTCTATTATGATAATTTATCACTATGAAAGTTGATTTGGATAAATGGTATCACTGTGAAGTAAATAAAGAGGATTTTGTTAAACTTCTAAAAAAATCAGACTATGAGGGTTTTAAACACATGGCCATATTCTTTGGGTCATTATTTTTTTTTGGTTTATTAGCATATATAACTTGGGGCACTTGGTGGTCTTTATTATTTTTTTTAATCTATGGTAATATTTGGAATTGTGCTGATCCAATTTGGCATGAGACTGGTCATAAAACTGCGTTTAAAACTAACTATTGGAATAACTTTTTTTATCAGATAGGAAGTTATATGAATGGTTTTGAACCTGTAAGATGGAGATGGTCTCACTTCCGCCATCATGGTTACACTTATTTTGATGATCCTTTAGATTTTGAAATAGCGATAAGAAAACCAGCTGATATTTTTTATTTTTTTAGTTTGTTTGTTCCTTTTCTTGATTTGTTAAATTTTAAAAAAACAACTCAATATGAAACTATATTACATGCTTTGGGAGTAAAAACTGAGGTAATGCAACAAGTAATACCTGAAAGAGAACAGCAAAAATGTATTAATTCATCCAGACTTCACGTCGGCATATGGGTATCCATAATATTTATTTCTATTATTTTTCAGTCTTGGTTACCTGTTCTTTATTTTCTATTACCAAACTTTTATGGAATAACACTTAAAAGATTGTTTGGTTTAACACAACATACTGGTTTGAAAGATAATATTAAAGATCACAGATACAGTACACGCACTATGCATTTAAACCCAGTTTTTAGCTTTTTGTATTGGCAAATGGAGTATCATATAGAGCATCATATGTTCCCAACAGTACCATCTCACAATCTACCAAAGCTCCATGATTTAATTAAAGAACAAATGCCTCCAGCTAAAAAAGGACTATGGGGAGCTTATTCTGAGATCATTCCTACTATAATGAAACAAGCAAAAGATCCTAATTATGTTCTAGAAGTTCCAGTCCCATCAAATTCAAATGGATAAAAGGACTACCGTTTTTGACTTATGGAGTCAAAAAGGAAAAAAAAAATGGCCTCAAACACACATAGATAACACTAAAGAAGCAGAAGCAGCTTACCAGGCAGGTATAGAAATTATCTCTTGTGAACCAAATCATCATTTTCAAGAAGTTAGAAAAGTAGCGCCTACCGCTTTTTTGTCTGTGGGTCTTAGACATGGTTCCGTTAGTTCACCTCAAGAGGCAATAAAATATGGTTTTGAAATATTAGAAATGGGAGCTGATGCGGTCTATTGTTCTCATTCCATATATTTTATAGAAGCTATGGCAAAAGAAGGAATACCCATTACTTCTCATGTTGGTTTGGTACCCAATCTATCCACTTGGACCAACTTTAGAGCAGTTGGGAAAACAGCAGAAGAAGCACTACAAGTATGTCAAAAAGTTAAAGATCTTGAAAATGCTGGTGCTGCTTGTGTAGAAGTAGAGGTTGTTCCTATTGAAGTAGCAGACCATATTACAAAAAATACGAAAATGATTACTATGGGAATGGGATGTGGGGATGTTTGTGATACACAATATCTTTTTTGTAATGACATACTTGGAACTAATACAGGTCATTATCCAAGACATGCAAAAAAATATGTAGATATGCTGTCTAAAGAAAATGAATTACAAAAATTAAGAGTCAATGGATTTAAAATGTTTATCGATGATTTTAATAATGGTAAATACCCTGAAGACAAACATCAAATAAGAATGGAAAAAAAAGAGCTAAATAATTTTCTAAATAAAATTAAATAGAGTCCAAATATAAATCTATATCTAGTTCTGAAACTGTACTAGCTACTTTTTTATACTCCATTTCTTTTATGGCTATGAAGGCTTTATGCAGTTCTGGTCCTAAGATTTCTTTTAAAAATAAAGATTTTTTTGATAAATTAATCGAAGAATTCCAATCTGTCGGTATTTTATTTTTGCTCGAAGTTTTTTTTAAATAAGAATTACCTGTAGTTTGCTTTTCTGCATTAATTTTATTTTTAAATCCTTTTTCAATAGCTGAAACAACTATCAGAGCTACTAAATAAGGATTTGCATCTACACCTGAAACTCTATGTTCGATTCTTGTATTTTGTGCATCACTGCTTGGTATTCGAAAAGCTACAGACCTATTATCAATTCCCCAATTTGGACGAATGGGAGCATATGAGCCTTTTATAAACCTTCTCCAACTATTTGCATTGGGTGCAAAGATTAACATACTCTCTCCCATAGTTTTTGATAATCCACCTAAAGCATAAGATAAATGTTTATTTATTTTTTTTTGATTTTTTTCTGCAAAAAGATTTTTATTTTTTTTGTTATAAAGAGAAATATGAAAGTGCATACCAGAACCTGAAACATCTTCCATAGGTTTGGCCATAAAGCAGGCAGTAACACCATGTAATCTGGCCTGAGCTCTTATTATTCTTTTTAATCTTAAAATATCATCAGCAGCTTTGAGGATAGAATTTTGATGTTTTAGTGTTAGTTCATATTGACCAGGAGCATATTCTGATATGATTGTTTCAACATCAATATTTGCTAATACTGAAGCCTCATAAATATCATCAAATAAAGGTAACATTCCATGAAGATTATCTACTGAATAAACATCGGTTTTACGTCTAGATGATTTTTTTCCTATTACTGATTTTGCTGGCTTCAATTTTCCATATTCATCTAATTCATTTGAAACTAAAAAAAATTCAAGTTCAAAAGCTGCACGAAAAGAAATTCCTTTTTTTTTAAACTCTCCAATTTTTTTCTCTAATTGATTGCGAGGATCCGTAGATAGTTTATTCCCTTTGATATCATGCATGTTCATAAATAATTCTCCCCTTGCGGGTTTGGATTTATGTATAGGTTTAAGTGATGAGGGTATAGGCCAAGCTTTGATGTCACCATCTCCTTGGTTAAATATTAATCCTGTTTCTGGAACGTCCTCCCCAGTTACATCCATACCCATTAACGAGAGAGGAAATTGTCTTCCAGATTTGTAAATTTTAATTAATTCGCTTCGACGTATTATTTTTCCTCTACCAATACCATTACAATCATGCATAACAATATCAAATGATTTTATATCTGGGTTGTTTTTAAGAAAATTTTGTGCCTCTAATATGTAGGAATTTGTTTTCATAATTTGATAAAGAAAGATTTTAAAGGTCTGTATATATTTTGCATTTTTAAGAGAAGTAATATAATACAATTTAAGAGTATATGCGAAAACTTCAGTTAATTTATTTCAACTTAAGAGCCTTGTGTGAAGCACCAAGAATGATGTTACACAATGCTAAAATTGAATATTCTTATGAAATGGCATGGAATTATTTTAAAAAACCTTGGTCTGAAATAAAGAAAGATGTTATTTTTCATCGATTACCATTGCTTGTAATAGATGAAAAAATAGAAATATGGCAAAGTAACACCATTTCAAGATATATCGCTAAAATTACAAATAATTTACCAGACAATGATGAAATGGCAGCTTATGCGGACTCAATCTTTGAGTCAGCTCATGATCTATTTTTTCCTCTTAATCCAACAATAAATGTATGGGTTGGAGATATGCATTTAAAGAATAAAAAAGATTTAATTGAGAAAATTTTACCTAAAGCTTTCAATAATTTTGAAAAGTTACTTGATAAATATGAGGGAAAATTTTTTTTAGGTGATAGAGTTTTTTATTGTGACTATAATGTTTATCATCACATTTCCTTAGCTTTAATACTTGATCAAAATATATTAGATAATTATACAAATTTAAAAAATTTCATGAGTGATTTTGAAAAAATTAAAGGTATTTCCGAATACCTTAATTCAAGACCTAAATTAATTGATATTGGGACTTGGCCAAAAGTAATAATAGATGGTATTGAATATACGTCTGGCACTAATCCCGATTACAAATATCAATAAAAGTGTTATGTTAAATTATATGGCCCGCTGGCAGATTGGTTATGCAGAGGACTGCAAATCCTTGTAGCTCGGTTCGATTCCGGGGTGGGCCTCCAACAAATCTTTACAAAGGAACATACTTATCGAAGATATCTTCAATTGGACTATTGTAAGCAGTTAAATGTTTAGTTTCTCTAATCAATGGTTTAGATGAATTTAAACCTCTAGCTTTCCAATGTTTAACCCACTTATCTTCCATAATTTGCACTAATTCTCTTTTGTATCTATTCTCAATAATAAAACCATCATTTACAGATAGAATTAATATTTCTTTATTCACAAAGTGCATGATTATTTCATTAGCTATATTTGATTCATGATTTATAAAATTTTGTCCATTAACATTACCCTTAAAAAAATAAGCATTATAAATTTCACAATGAGCCTTAGAAATCAAATTGGCAAGTTTGTATACTCTTTTTTCATTCTTTTTATTCCATTTGAGTCCTAATTCTTGAACTGTCTGCTCACATGCATCTCTTAATTTAATTGTGTTAGGTGCTATAATACAAAAGGCCTTAACCCATGACCTATCTTCATCAACCATTGCATATAAATCTTTGCCAGTATGTTGAACAATGTTAAGCGTCGAATACATTATATGCAGTAAACATGCTGAATAATCTATTTGCCTAGTTGGTCTTCCATTCATGTTAAGAAACTGTCTAGCTAGGGCTGGTATTTCTAACACCCAATGACCATAAAATCTACCACCACAACTAAAATTATTTTTAGTAAAGACACGATAATAAAATCTTTTACCATAATTCTGAAACTGAAAGTCCTTACCCTCTTGATCAATCAAATTTCCGCTAATATTCATATGATTTCTGCGTAATAGGTCATTATATTTCTCTAAATCTTTTCTCATCTTTTTAGTTTCATCTGTATCTTTATAATTTTTAAAAGTTTCTATTATTGATGATTTAATTTTAGGGCCTTTGAGCATAACAAAATCACTTACTCGATATAAATCTTTGTATCCTATTTCATACTCAATAAATTTTGTAAATATTTCCCATTTAAATCTGTATCTTAAGGAATGTTTTTTTATCTTATTCTTGTATCTCCTTTCCAAAAACTTATCAGAGTAATATTCAATCAGTCCAACCTTAGTTAATTTGTCTAGGACATCTAAAGTGCTTTTTTTGTTCATCAAAGGGTTATATCTATTTTTATTATATTCATCATTACCACTTTTTATTCTGACAAAACCAGAGCCACCAAATTTATGATAAGATAAAAGTGCATTTGCCAATATTCCCTTTAAGGCGTCACTAATATTTTCTTTTAAAGATTTAGAGAGTTTTTGATTTAAATAGAGAAGTTTAATTAAATTATCAATGCATAAATCAACATGTGAGCCACTTAACGTATAATTAATATGGAATACATCTGACTCCAAAAAAAATAATGTATTATTGTGCTTAATTTCTTTTGTATAAACTTGATCAAGGTAGTGCTGTTCATTTATAAGTCTAATATCTATCTCTCGCCAAAATTTATCTAAATTTTTAGGTATAGAAATCCAATTACCTCTATTTGCTATTTTCATATCATAATTATAAATGTAGTTGGATACTTAACACAAATAAAAAGTATTTTGTGAACATAGGCATATCTTCGCATCATTTAACTTTATCTAGAAATAAATCTTAGCTATTTCATTTCTTTAATTATTTTTTTTAAGGTTCTTGATGTAAGATCTAGTATTTTCTTTCCTTTATCTGCAGAGGAGTTTGTAGGATTACCTATTATGCCTGTTTTCGACAAATCTTTTGTGTTCCAAGCTCTCTTTATCGTTTTTTCATAAGAAATAATTTTTTTTGAATTAATATCAGATGAGAGTTTACTTTTTTTAATTTTATTAATTTTTGTCAATTCTGGATGAAGATGAAGCATAATTGAGGTTTCAAATTCACCTCCATGATAACCATAAAGCAGTTCTTTTTTAGGAATAATTTTTTCAAAACCTTTAAATAAAAAATAATGAGCCTTCACTATATCGACATTTTTGAATGTGCTTTTAATTTCTTTTGCAGCTATATCTAAATGACTGATTTGGCCTCCATGACTATTTAAGAAGACAAACTTTTTATATTTACGAATACATAACTCCTCTACTACACTAATAATGTAATCAATATAATTTGTAGAGTTTGTTGAGATAGTGCCTTCAAAGCTATTATGCTCACTAGCTGATCCTATTGAAATATTTGGTAAAACTAAAAAATTATCTAATTTTGGATTGTTTTTAATAAAAGTATTTAAAATACCGTCTAAAATTAATTTATCAGTACCTGAAGGTAGATGGTCGCCATGTTGCTCAACAGATGAAAAAGGCATAATAAGCACTTTATTTTTACCTAATTTTTTTATGTCATCTGAAGTTAAATCAATCCAAAACTTTGATAGCATAACTGATATTTAACATTTATATAATTATTATGGAAACTTATTCTCTATGGCTTGAAAATAAAAATAAACCAATTATCAAGAAAAAAACTTTAAATTTTAAAGTAAATTCTAAAACTGTTCTCATAAAGACACACTATTCGGGTATCAGTAAAGGAACGGAGAAATTAGTTGCCTCAGGTAAAATTAGTAAAGATCAATTTGAAATCATGAAGTCACCTTTTCAAGAAGGAACATTTTCGTATCCGATTAAATATGGATATATAAATGTAGGTGAAATTGTCAATGGTCCAAAAAAATATTTAAATAAAAAAACTTTTTGTCTCTTTCCTCATCAGTCCTTGTTTGAGATGAATATAAATTATGTGCATATCTTGAAAAGTAATAATAATTTAAAAAAGTATTTACTTACAGCAAATATGGAAACAGCAATTAATATCTTTTGGGATGCTCAAGCACATAAGAATAACAAAATAGTAATTTTAGGAATGGGCTCTGTGGGTATTTTAACCGCTTACTACTATAAATTAAAAAAATTTAAAAATGTATTTATCACTGACAATAACATCAAAAAGAAGAAGTTTTCAAAAATATTAGGATTAAAATTCACTAATTTTAAAAAAATTAAAGAAGCTGATGTAATAATTAACACTACATCTAGTTATGAAGTATTAAATCAATCTCTTGATAAATTAACATTAGAAGGAAAATTTATTGAAGCAAGTTGGTATGGTAATAAAAAAGGACAGATCAAATTGGGAGGGAATTTTCATTCCAAAAGACTTAAAATAATTGGCTCTCAGGTTTCGAATATACCAAAATATATGTCAAAAAGATTTAATTATAAAAGTAGATTAAACATGGCAATCGATGCGTTGTCTAATGATAAACTTCTCAAACTGATCAATACAGAGAGTGACTTTAACAAATTAGATAAAAATTATATTTCAATAATAAATAATCCAGACAGCGTAATGCATGCTATAAAGTATTGATATGTATTCAATAACAGTGCGAAACAATATTTTAATAGCACATTCCCTACCAGGAGAAGTCTTTGGTCCCGCCCAAAATATGCATGGTGCAACCTACATAGTTGATGCAGAGTTTTATGCAAAAGAAGTTAATAAATATAATATTATTATGGATTTAGGTGTTGTAACAGAGATACTATCTGATGTACTTAAATTTTATAGTTATAAAAATTTAGATGAAATAGAAGAATTTAAAAACACAATAACATCTACCGAGTTTCTAGCTAAAGATATATTTAACAAAATAAGTTCAAAATTACAGAAAGAATACTCAGAAGATTATAACAAGTTACACAAAATTAAAATTATTCTAACCGAGTCAAATGTAGCTTGGGCTTCTTATGAACAAAAAATCAACAAAATTAAATAAAACCTACTATTTTTTCTATCCTGGAAACATTAATACTAAAACTGGAGGATACATATATGGAAAAAATATTTTACAAAGAGCTAAGGCACTAAATTTTAATTTAAACGCTATTCAACTAAGTAAAAATTATCCTTTTCAAAAAAAAAATGACATCAGCACTCTTAAAAATATTGTAAATAAATTATCAAATAACTCAGTTTTAGTTTTTGATGGACTAGTCTTTGAAACTATTGATAAAATCATAGATAATCTTAAAAGGTTCAAAATAATAGCATTAATACATCACCCTCTTTATTTAGAATTTAAAAGTAAAAGAAGTAAATATTTTGTTAAGCAAGCAATGCAATTATATCCAAAAGCAAACAAAATTATCGTTACTTCAAATGAGACAAAAAAATTAATAGCTCAAAAATTTAAAATAAATAAACAAAAAATTCAAATAGTGGAGCCTGGGATTGAAAAATTAAAAAAATATAAAGTGGCAAGAGATAAAAACATAAATTTGCTATCAGTTGGGAGTATTATTGAGAGAAAAAATTACCAATATCTCATTAAGGAATTAAGATTTATAGATAATGTAAAATTAAAAATTGTTGGAGATACAACCAGAGAGAGCGAATATTTTAAAAAATTACAAAACATAATTAGTAATTATGGGCTAGAAGAAAAAATAAGTTTTTATAGCAATATCTCAACAAGACTTCTTTCAAAGTTATATTCACAATGTGATTTTTATATATCTGTTAGTAAATATGAAGGATTTGGGATGTCCCTTGCAAATGCCCTACAACAAAAAAAAATGATAATTACATTTAAAACACTAACTTTAATGAATACACTTAAAAAAGATGGGATTATATACTTAAATGATTTTAATGAAAAAAGTTTGTCAAAATTAATATTAAGAAATTTTAATAATGTTAAAATTCAAAACAAAATCAA
>CABZBG010000010.1:0-34305 GCA_902523865.1 uncultured Alphaproteobacteria bacterium | reverse complement strand
AATTTGACCAAAATAGTTATAAAATTTCGGGAGGCCTTCACGGAGTCGGTGTTTCTGTTGTAAATGCTTTATCTGAAAAACTTTCTTTAACTATCCGTAGAGGAGGAAAAATTCACACTATGGAATTTAAAGATGGTGTTACATCAAAAAAATTAACTGAGGTGGGAGTTATGAAAAAGACTGAGAGAACTGGAACCACTGTTCAATTTTGGCCATCCAAAAAAATTTTTTCTAACACAACTCTAGTACTTAAAACTTTAGAAAATAGAGTTCGTCAATTAGCTTTTCTTAACTCTAACGTCCGAGTAACATTGGAAGACATGCGCACTCCTAAGGTAGAACCAATAGAGTTTTATTATCAAGGAGGTTTAACAGCATACGTTCAATTTCTGAATTCTAGAAAATCAACTTTAAATAAAATAATTCCTTTTAATGGTGAGTCTAATGGAATTAAAGTTGAAGGGGCTTTGCAATGGAATGACGGATACAATGAAAATATGCTGTGTTTTACGAACAACATACCCCAAGGAGATGGGGGAACACACCTACAAGGTTTTCGATCAGCGCTTACTCGCTCACTAGTTGGATATTCAAACACCGTTGCTGTTTCAAAGAAAGGTAATATTACTATATCAGGAGATGATGCCAGAGAGGGTATGACATGTGTACTATCTGTTAAGGTTCCTGACCCTAAGTTTTCATCGCAAACAAAAGATAAGTTAGTTTCATCAGAAGTTAGACCTGTTGTTGAGAAAATTATCTCAGAACAATTAAGCGCTTGGCTTGAACAAACACCAGGAGAAGCAAAAAAGTTAGTATCAAAAATTATTGAGGCCGCAAGTGCTCGAGAAGCAGCAAGAAAGGCTAGGGAACTAACAAGACGAAAAAATGTATTAGAGGCATCATCACTTCCAGGTAAACTAGCTGACTGCCAAGAAAAAGACCCTAGTAACTCAGAGCTTTTCATAGTTGAGGGTGACTCTGCTGGTGGCTCTGCCAAGCAAGGTCGAGATAGAGTAACTCAAGCCATACTTCCACTTAGAGGCAAAATATTAAATGTAATTAAAGCCAATCCTCATAAAATATTAGAAAATAATGAAATTTCTGCTCTTATCACTGCAATTGGTGCTGGATATGGAAATCCACCAAAGGATAAAGAATATAATCCATCTGATTATTTTAACCCTGACTCAATGCGTTATCACAAGATTGTTATTATGACAGATGCCGATGTCGACGGTAGTCATATTAGAACGTTATTACTCACATTTTTTTATCAATTTATGAGAGATATCATAACCACTGGACGGTTGTATATTGCTCAACCTCCTCTTTATAAGGTTAAAAAAGGAAATGCAGAAAATTATTTAATAGACGATAAGGAACTCACAAAGTTTTTACTTTTAAATAATAAAGAAGATCTTGACTTTAATATTTACAATAAAAAGAAAAAAATCCAATTAAAAGAGGAGCAGTTAAACGAGCTAATTGATTTAGCCTCTCGTGCAAACTCTGCTTATCAAAATTTAGATCTTACATATTTAGACACACAATTTTTTGATCAAATCATTAATACTGGATTATTTTTCTTGGATTTTCATCCAAATAAAATTGAAAAGTCTCAATTTAAAACTTTTCTTTCCAATTTGAATCAGGTTTATAAATCACAAAATATTAAATTTACATTTCAAAGCATGATTAGTAATGAACTTGTTTTTTTACAAGAGAAAGAGGGTTATAATAAAATTATAAAAGTTCCCTTAGATAAATTAGTACATTTAAGGGAGTTCATTTCTATCGAAAATTTAAATCTTTATCACAAAATGGGTTTTTCAAAATCTACTGATGCTTATTTTGGGATTTCTAAGCTATCATCAAAAGAAAACTTTAACTGCAACGGACTTGTCGAATTTTTTAATACCCTCTTTGAGATGAGTAAAAAAGGTCAATCAATAAGTCGATACAAGGGTCTTGGTGAAATGAATCCTGAACAATTATGGGAGACAACTTTAGACCGAACAAATAGAAAGTTGCTTCAAGTTAAACTCGAAGATCAAATTAATGCCGAAAGACAACTCATCATGCTCATGGGAGATGATGTGACTGATAGGAAAAGTTTTATACAAGAAAATTCAGTCAAAGTAGCAAACTTAGATATATAGTTGGATAATCAAAAAAACTCCCTTTTCGTTAATTCTTCTGAATTTCTTATTATACGAGCTATTGCTTTTGGTGGTCAGGCCGCTACTTTATCAATTACACAGTATTTTTTCGAAATTTCAAAAATAGTTGCAACTGCTTCATGGATTATAGCCTTTGTCTTGATGGCCAGTATTATCCTAGGTTTTTACTTAAATAGAGGTGATAAAATTATTTCAGAAAAACAAGTCTTCATATTTTTATGTTTTGATATTATACAAATTTCTAGTTTAATTGCTTTGAACGGTGGACACACAAATCCTTTCATATTTATCATCTTAGCTCCTATTGCTATTGCAGCATCATACCTAGCGATAGAAAGAATAATTATTATTTTAAGTTTGGCATTAGTTTGCTTTGCCTTAATTTTTAATTTCTTTATTGCTCTTCCTCCATCCGTTCATCCCAATATTAATTTTACATATAGTTTAGCTATAATGATCTCTCTTTTTATAAGTAGCATCTTTCTAGTCTTCTATCTTTATTACTTTTCTTTAAACTATAAAAGAACGCAAAAAGCATATGAATTAGCAAGTAAGCAACTTCAAAATGAAAAAGAACTTTTAAAAGTAGGTGGATTAGCAGCAGCAGCTGTTCATGAATTAGGGACACCATTGAATACAATTAACCTAATTGTTGGAGATTTTAACCAAGATAAAAAACTCAAAGATGGTTATGGAAAAGATATTAAAACTTTATTGTTAGAAATAGATAGATGTAAGGCAATACTTAAAGAACTTTCAACTAATCCAGAGTCAACAGAACTCTCCTCTGAAATAACTAATATGTCATTAGATGCATATACACAATCATTGTGCGAACAATTCTCAAATAATTATCGCGCAGTAAATTTAGATTATAGATCGGATGAAAATTCTAAAAATATTAATATTAAAATTACACCTGAGCTTAATATCGCTATGAATAATATAATCAAAAATGCTATTAGTTTTGCGTATAAAGAAATATTAATAATTTCAGAAACTTCAACAAATACATATTCTATCAAAATCCGTGATGATGGCCCAGGTTTTGATAAAAAGTTTATAGCTAATTTTGGAAAACCATTCTATTCTAGCAGGCCTGAAAAAGGGGTAAATATGGGCCTTGGCTTATTCATAACAAAACAAATGATTGAAAATCTAAATGGTGAAATATCAGTACAAAGTAATAACGGAGCAGAAGTAACTTTAACATGGCAGATTTAGAACAAAACGCATTAACAAAAGACAAAACACTTTTTATTATTGAGGATGATAAGCCCTTTCGAGAGCGATTAACCACTTCTTTTCAAAGAAAAGATTTCACAGTAACAGCAGCAGCATCTAAAAAAGAGGCATTAGACGTTCTATCAGGCAATAACTTTAATTACGCCATAGTTGACCTACGCCTAGGAGATGGCTCTGGACTCGATGTTATTAAGGTAATAAAAGAGCAAAACCCAGAATGTCGGACAGTTATGTTAACTAGTTACGGCAACATAGCTACAGCGGTGTCTTCTGTAAAACTAGGCGCTGATGATTACTTAACTAAACCAGCTAATATTGATGATATTGAAAAGTCACTAATGTCCTCCACAGCTACATCTCTGCCCCCACCTCCTGAAAATCCAATGTCTGCAGATAGAATAAGATGGGAACATATACAAAGAGTTTTTACTCAGTGTAACCGTAATGTTTCTGAAACAGCAAGAAGATTAAAAATGCATCGAAGAACTCTTCAAAGAATTCTAAATAAGCACGCTCCTAAAGAATAGTATATACCTGCAATCTTTGTTATTCTGCCTAGATGTCTGAGTCTCGGTTAATTCTTGTAGATGGTTCAGGATATATTTTCCGAGCATACTACGCCTTACCTCCAATGAATAATTCTAAAGGCATACCCACCAATGCTGTTTATGGATTTTGTAATATGATGCTTAGACTGATAGATGAACACCCTAGCGACAAAATACTAATAATACTTGATGCTGGTAAGAATACTTTTCGAAACACTTTATTTCCCGAATACAAAGCTAACCGTGGAGAGGCACCTGAGGATTTAATACCCCAATTTAGTATTATTCGCGAAGCTATTGAAGCATTTGGACTCGATGTTATTGAAAAAAAAGATTTTGAGGCTGATGACGTTATTGCAAGCTATGTTAAATATGGAGAGGATAATAAAATAGCCACTACTGTATTTAGTTCTGACAAAGATCTTTTTCAATTGTTATCAGCGAACAATCGCATCATGGACCCAATGAAAAATGTTGAGATTGATGAAGCAAAAGTAATGGAAAAATTTGGAGTTGGCCCAGATAGAATTACAGATGTTCAAGCTCTTATAGGAGATAGTGTTGATAATATACCAGGGGTTCCAGGAATTGGCCCTAAAACAGCTGCAAAATTAATCAATGAATTTGGTACTTTTGAAGAGCTTTTGTTAAAAAAAGATCAAATTTCAAATGTTAGAATAAAAAACCTTATTAATGATCATGTGGAGTCTGCAAAAATTAGTCATAAGCTTGCCATTTTAAAAAACGATCTTGAGTTACCTATTAAAATAGAAAAGTTAAAACAATTTGATGACTCCACAAAGTTGAATGACTTCTTCAAAAAGTACGAATTTAAATCACTTATAAGAACTAGTGCCAATGAAACAAAACCTCATGCAACAAAAAAAAACATAAATTTTAAATCATTAACTAAAACAAAAGAAATTACAGAATATCTAAATTCTCTTAAATCTGAAAAAATATTGGCTATAGATTTAGAAACTGACAGTTTAGACGTAAATATAGCAAATATTATTGGGGTATCTTTATCGAATGCCGACAAAGCTTATTACTTACCGTTTAAATCCCCAGAAAATGAATTATCCAGAAAAGATCAAGAAAGTGTGCTCAAAAACCTTAGTGAACTGTGTGGAGATGAATCCATATTAAAATTATTTCACAATGCAAAGTATGACTCTGTAATCTTAAAACGTTTTGGTGTCAACACTGTCTCATTCCAAGATACATTGCTTATGTCTTTTTTTGTTAACAATGGTTTAACTAAACATAACCTAGAGGATTTGTATTATTACTATTTTGGAGAAGAAAAAGAAAAGTTTAAAGATGTAATAAAAAATGAGTCCAAGAGAAAATACAAAGATTTTTCTGAAGTACCATTAGAAGCCGCAACAAATTATGCCGCTCATGATGCATATGCGACTTTCAAATTATATGAAACTCTCAATGAGAAGATAGCTGAATCCTCAGATAGTTGGATTTATTATGATATTGATAAAAAACTAAGCTTGGTTCTCCAAGAAGTAGAGAGCAATGGCTGTAAAATTGATTTAAAATTTTTAAATAAACTAGAAAAAGATCTCAATAAAGAGATTGATAAAATTGAACAGAGAATATTTAAGATTGCTGGTGAAGAGTTTAATATTGGATCCCCAAAACAATTAACTGAAATTTTCAAGAAATTAGATATTAAAGTCACAAAGAAGACTAAGGCAGGAGATTTTCAAACAAATGTGAAAGTACTAGAGCAGTTAGAGTCAGAAGGTGTTGAAATAGCCTCACATATTTTGCAATGGAGACAATACTCCAAGCTTGTGTCTACCTATACCTCTTCATTAGCTGATCACGCAGATAAAAAAGACAGGGTTCATAGTACATTTAATATTGCCGCAACTATAACAGGACGACTAAGTTCATCTGAACCTAATCTTCAAAACATCCCAATCAGAACAGAAATTGGAAAAAAGATAAGAACAGCCTTTATAGCTGAAAAAGAACATGAACTTTATAGTTTTGACTACTCACAAATTGAACTTCGAGTTTTATGTGAGGCATGTGAAGATCCAAATTTGTTAAAAGCTTTCCAAGAAGACCAGGACATTCATGAAAGCACAGGCCAATTAGTTTTTAATAAAAAAAAAATTAACGATAATGACAGAAGAATGGCAAAGATTATTAACTTCGGAATAATCTATGGAATAAGCCAATATGGTTTAGCTAAACAGTTAGGTGTTAGCAATGCTGAAGCAAAACTTTTCATCGATAACTATTTTAAAAAATTTCCAAATATTAATGACTTTATGAAAGCAACCACCGACAAAGCAAAAAAACTAGGCTACGTTGAAAACCTTTTTGGACGAAAGTCTCACATTAAAGACATTAATGCTAAAAACTTTATGCTTCGATCTTTTGCAGAAAGACAAGCTATCAATGCACCTATTCAAGGCACAGCATCTGAGTTAATAAAAATTGCAATGTTGGATATTCACAACTATTTAGAGAAAAATAAATGTAAATCTAAAATGACATCTCAAGTTCATGATGAGCTTCTATTTGAAATTTATAAAAAAGAAAAAGATATTATTCCAGAAATAGCTAAGTTGATGGAAACATCACATCAAAAATATAAGTCATTTAAGACACCTATAAAAGTTGACTTTGGTGGTGGATTAAATTGGGGTGAAGCTCATTAGAACATTAATAATATTAATTCTTTTATTACCCAACGTTGCTTTGGGCTTAACTTTTAAAAGTGATGGCTCAGTTGTTGATGGTAAAGGAAATATTATAGAGACTAGTAAAAGTACTGAAGTAAATATATCTCAATTTGAAAAAGACCTTGAGAGGGTCTCAAAAGACTCAGGTTTTATAGATCAAGAAGGAAAAATATATTTCCAAGATCAGATAACAGACAAAAAAAATTCTCTAGTTGTCATTTACAGTCATGGAGCTCAAGGAGATCAAAGAATAGATAAGTGTTTGAGTAGTTGGGCAAAAGTTCCACCAGTAATAAGAGACCTAAATAATATGAAAATAAAATCTTATGTAATAAAAATATACAGATTATGTTCTGGAGTAAGAGGGTGGACTAATGAAGAACAAGAAACAATGTGGAGGGCCCATGAAAAATTAGGAGAATTAGATCTTAATCTTATGGCGAGCGATGGAGTTCAATTAATGAATAAACAAAAAGGAATTCAAAAGCTAACAGTTATCAAAAAAAAACTAGATGAGCTCATAGAGCTTGGTTTTGATAAAATTATCCTTGCTGGTCATTCATCTGGAGGTTGGCAGTCTTTAAAACTAAAAACTTTGTATCCTGAATTGATAAGTGGAGTTATTGGATTAAATCCTGGCGCTGGAGGAACAGTTCAAAATAGAAAAGATTGGCCATGGTGGACGGACGTTAGGTATTATGGTTTTGGGGAATATAATAATCTAAATGCTTTAATACTGACACACGATAAAGATAATTTTAATTCCCCTAAAGATTATGATGTATTTAAAAATATAGACTCTGTAAAAAAAATAAATTTGACAAGATCTACGTGCAAAGGAAAAATCTCACTTGGTGGCTATCATGGTGTAACTTTAACTGATTGCTATGCAATAGAAGAAACTAAAAGTAAAAATATAAAAAATTATTTAGAGAACTTGTTTTAATTTACATTGATTATTAGAAATCATCATCGGGCTTATTAAAGGCCATCCATCTTTCTAATTCATGGTATCCACCAATTTTTTCACCATTGATAATTATTTGTGGGAAAGTCTTAGCAGTTGGAAACATTTCGAAAAATTGTTCTCTACTATAATCTTGATTTAACATCAATATTTCTGGGTCATGAGTTGCCAAGGCTGACTTAGCCATAGTACAAAAAACACAATTATCTTTGCTATATATCTTTACTTCCACTTAGAAAGACTCGTCAAATGACAAGGAGCGATCTGTTGGGCGTTGATATTCAGAAACTCTTTTTTCAAAAAAGTTAGTCACATTTTGAACATCCAGAGCTCTCATAAAGTCAAATGGATTTTCTGTATTAAACACTCTATCAAATCCAAAAAGATCAGCTATACGATCTGATACTGCTTCGATATACATACACATCATTTCTTTGTTCATGCCAATAAGATCAACGGGTAGTGCGTCAGTGACAAATTCTTTTTCAAATTCAACCGCTTCTCTAACAATTTCCTCAAACTCTGATTGAGTAACAGCACCTGGTATTAAATCCATTGATTTAATATCTTCATCTGACAATGTTCCCTTATTAAACTTTTCACTTAATGTCTTAAACATTAAAGCAGAGAAACTAAAATGCATCCCCTCATCTCTTGCAATCCAATCATTAGAAAGCGCTAGGCCTGGAAGCAGACCTCTTTTTCTAAAGTAATAAATGGCGCAAAAAGATCCTGCAAAAAATAATCCCTCAACCAACCCAAAAGCTATTAAACGCATAAGTAAATTTTGATTTCCATTAAGCCACTTTGAAACCCACTGTGCTTTTTTATTAATACAGGGAACATTTTGAATTGCAGAGAACAACTTATCTTTTTCTGATGGGTCCTCGACGTAGGCTTCTATTTGCAAACCATACATTTCAGCGTGAATAGATTCATTTAGCATCTGCATAGTAATAAATAATCGAGACTCAGGAATTAAAATTTCATTATAAAATCTTGATGCTAGATTCTCGTTTATCATTGCCTCTGAATTAGCAAAAAACGCAAGCACATGTTTAATAAAGTGTATTTCTCCCTCACCCAGTGTTTTTAGATCTCTTAAATCATCTTGGAGTGAAACTTCCTCGGGCGTCCAAAACGCTTGTACATGTTGTTTATAACGATCGAAAATTTCTTGATGTTGAATAGGGAAAATTGATTTGCATCCTTTAGATATCATGACTTGCTCCTTAAAATAAATTGATAAAACATCTTACGCACTACATGTTACGCAATCTTCTGGTTCATTAGATTGCGCCTCTTTAACATAAGACTCTTTTGCTTTCTTTTCAGAGGACACGGTTACTTTAACTGCGTCTACAGCTGACCGGCTTCTCAGGTAATACATGCCTGTTTTCAAGCCTTTTTTCCATGCATACATATGCATAGAGTTTACTTTTCCAAAAGTAGGGGTTGCCAACCATAAGTTCATGGATTGGGTTTGATCGATAAATGGTGCTCTGTCCGCTGCCATATCAATCACTGTTTTTTGAGATGTTTCCCAAACAGTTTTGTATACATCTTTTAGGTCTTCGGGAAATCCCTCAATATTCTGAACAGAGCCATTTTCTAATATAATTTGATCGCGTAATTCTTTACTCCAAAGGTTCCTTTTCATCAATTCTTTTACAAGGTGACGATTTACTAATAAAAATTCACCAGAGAGAGTTTGTCGTTTATAAATATTTGATGTTTGCACTTGAAAGGTTTCTGTGTTCCCCAAGATGATACCAGTTGAAGCTGTAGGCATGCATGCTGTTGTCAAGGAATTTCGTACCCCGTGTTTTTGAATTTTCTCCATTAGGCCTTTCCAGTCCCACATACTTGATGGTTTAACACCCCATAGATCAAATTGAAATTGTCCCTCAGAAAGAGGGGAGCCCTTAAAAGTAGAATAGGGGCCTTTGTCAGTTGCAAGCTCCATTGATGCCTCTAAGGCACCAAAGTAGATTGTTTCAAATATTTGTTTATTAATAATTTGTGCTTGAACAGAGTCATATGCAATATTCATCTTGAAATAAACATCAGCTAGACCTTGGATGCCAAGACCAATTGGTCGATGACGACTATTCGAGTTTTCTGTCTTATCCGTAGGATAAAAGTTTATATCAATAACTTGATCCAAGTTTTTTGTAGCAAGTTTTGCAACTTGGTATAAGTTTTGGTAATCAAATTTACTTTCATCTGTAACAAACTTTGGTAAGGCGATTGACGCTAGGTTACAAACAGCTGTTTCATCTTTTTCAGAGTATTCAACAATTTCAGCACATAGATTAGATGATTTAATTACACCAATATTCTTTTGGTTAGATTTTTCATTTACAGCATCTTTGTAAAGCATATACGGCTGACCAGTTTCAATTTGTGCTTCAATGATCTTTGACATCAAGGCTCTTGCCTTAATTCTTTTAAGATCAGGCATTTCATTTTCGTATTTGGTGTATAGTTCTACAAATTCTTTCCCATAAGTATCAGACAATCCAGGACATTCATGTTCACTCATTAATGTCCAATCAGCATCTTCTTCAACTCTCTCCATAAATAAATCTGGTATCCAAAGAGCATAAAATAAATCTCTAGCTCTGAATTCTTCAGCACCTGTGTTTTTTCTAAGCTCTAAAAACGACTCAATATCAGCATGCCATGGCTCTAAATAGACAGCAAATGAGCCTTTTCTCTTGCCCCCACCTTGGTCAACAGATCTTGCGGTTTCGTTAAAAATTTTAAGAAATGGAATTAGCCCATTAGATTTACCGTTTGTTGATTTAATACGACTTCCGCCACCTCTAATGTTATGGGCGTGAAGGCCGATACCACCTGCAGTTTTAGAAATTAAAGCACAGTCTTTTACTGTATTAAAAATCCCTTCAATAGAGTCGTCTTCCATTCCAATTAAAAAGCAGGATGATAACTGTTGCATTTTCAATCCACTATTGAAAAGAGTGGGTGTTGCATGTGTGTAGAAACCCTGAGATAAACTGTCATAAGTTTTTTTAACCTGATAAAAATCAAATTTATCACCCGACACACACAGAGCTACTCTCATCCATAAATCCTGAGGTCTCTCCGCAGTTTTGTTATTTGATTGGAGAAGATAGGCTCTAAATAAAGTTGTTAATGCAAAATAGTCAAAATAATAATCTCGATCATAATCGATAATTTTTTCTATTTCTTCGGCATTAGCTTTTACCTTTTCATAATACTCATCGCGTAACAAACCATCTTCGTAAAGATTTTTTGTTGCAATAATAAAACCAGGTGTTTCTTTGTGTAATGCGTTAGCTTTAATTCTTCCAGCCAAATAAGAATAGTCAGGATGTTCCACTGTCAAAGCAGCAGCTGTCTCAGCTAAGTAAGTATCAATTTCGTTTGTTGTGATACCATCGTATAAACCTTGGATAGCTTTTTGTGCAATCGTAATGGGGTCAATCTCCAATCCATTTGATAAAATAGATATACGGTTTGTAATTTTCTCTAAAGAAATGTCTTCCTTGTTACCATCTCTTTTGGTAACAGCCATTGTTGAAACTTTGGCACCTATTTGTTCATTAAGTTGAGCTGTTTTATAACGTTGGTTAGCTCTCTGCTCTCTGTACAGAACGTAAGCACGGGCAACTTTGTGATGCTCCCCTCTCATTAATGCTAATTCAACCTGATCTTGGATATCCTCGATGTGAATCATATCACCGTTAGCAATACGTCTGGTTAGAGCCGCTGTGACGGTCTCAGTAAGCTCAGAAACGCTTTTGTCAATTTGCTTACTATCTCTAAGGTCGGTTTGTGCTAAAAAGGCTTTTCTAATAGCATTTGCAATTTTGTCAGACTTGAAAGGCGTTATGGAACCGTCTCGTCTGACAACACTCAAACTTAACAAGTTTATTTCTTCGTTTTGCTTGTTAATTACTGTGTTTTTTGTTGAATTATCTAATGTTTCTACGCTATTTGTTTCCATACTTCCTACCAAGTTTTGTATACTTTTTTGAATAATCACTAGATGTAGTGTTTATTGCCTAGTGACTATACAATCTATAGACAAACATAGTCAATTTATTTTGTATTTAATTCTGAAAACCCAATAAATTCAATTGGAAATTAAAGATTCAATTAACAAATATTTTTAAAATATTCACAGGTTTTTATCAAATTTTTCTTAAGAGCGAATATGTATAGTATTTTATTAGCAAAGCTTGGAATTAATTCTCAAAATTTTTTAGATGATTCGTCTCATATAACTAAATAATTCATCCACAAATATGTTCAAGTTTAATAACTTGTTGAACATTTTTTGATAGATCTCTCAGCAAAAACCCTTATTTTCATTAAGTGAAAAAAATTCTAGGAGTCGGAACAGCACTGGTAGATGTCATATGCCAAGTGCAAGATAATGTCATAAATGATTTAAAGTTAACCAAAGGTTCAATGACATTAATTGAGGAGTCTCAAATTCAAGAAATTAGATCAAATTTTCCAAATCCTTTAATTACTTCAGGTGGTTCAGTTTGTAATACAATCCATGAACTTAATTATAGTTCGCATGAAGCAAGCTTTTATGGAAAAGTTAATGATGACGAATATGGAAATGCATTTATTCAAGATTTAAAAAAAGCAAAAATACTTTTCAAGGGATCTCTAAAAGTAAATGAATTACCAACAGGTTGTTGTAATATTTTAGTCTCTCCTGACGGAGAAAGAACAATGGCAACACATATAGGAATTGGTTCACAACTCCAACCAGAGGATGTAAACGAAGAAATTCTTAATGACATTGATCATATTTATATGGAGTCTTATTTATGGGATCATGAGTTAACAAAAAAAACTCTTCAAAAAATTGGAAATATGGCAAAATCAAAAGGTATAGAAACATCCCTATCACTTTCAGATCCATTTTGCGTGGATAGGCATCGAGAGGAGTTAGAAAATTTTATCATTGAAAATATAGATTTAGTATTTTGTAACTTTGATGAAGCAAAGATGTTTTCTCAATCTGACATTATGGCAGATGTAAGTTTATTTTTTCAAAACTTCGATAAAAAAATTGTCATGACATCTGGAGCAGATGGCGCATACTTCTTTCATAAAGGCGAAGTAAGCCACGAACCTGTTGACAATGTAACAAATGTTATTGATACAACAGGTGCTGGAGACAATTTTGCAGCTGGATTTTTAGATTTTTATCTTCAAGGAAAATCCGCTAAAGAGTCTCTTGAAAATGGGAATGCAAAAGCTGTTCAAGTCATTCAGCAATTAGGACCAAGGATAAAAAGAGTATGAAAAAACTATATAAATATAATAATTTGTTTTATTATCAAAATAATAAGGGGGAAAAAAAGTGGATTACAAAGTAAAAGATATATCTCAAAGCACATTTGGTAGACAAGAAATTGAAATAGCTGAGACTGAAATGCCCGGATTAATCGCCATTCGCGAGCAATATGGTGAGTCAAAACCTTTAGCTGGTGCTAACATTATGGGTTGCCTACATATGACCATTCAAACTGCAGTTTTAATTGAGACATTGGTCGCCCTTGGTGCTAAATGTCGATGGAGCTCTTGTAATATTTATTCAACCCAAGATCATGCTGCAGCAGCAGTTGCCGAAAGTGGTACACCTGTTTTTGCTTGGAAGGGCATGAATGAAGAGGAATTTTGGTGGTGCATTGACCAGACTATCGAGGCCGATGGTTGGGAGCCCAATATGATTTTAGATGATGGTGGAGACTTAACACTGCGTATGCATGAAAAATATCCTGAGCTTTTAAAAAACGTCAGAGGTCTCTCCGAGGAGACTACCACGGGCGTTCTTCGTCTAGAGCAAATGGCATCTAAAGGAACATTGCAAGTACCTGCCATTAACGTTAATGACTCAGTTACAAAAAGTAAATTTGATAATTTATATGGTTGTAAAGAAAGTTTAGTTGATGGTATTCGTAGAGGAACTGATGTCATGATGGCTGGAAAAGTCGCAGTCGTAGCAGGTTTTGGAGATGTTGGAAAAGGCAGCGCAGCATCACTTAGGGGAGCAGGTGCTAGAGTTCAAGTAACGGAAGTTGATCCCATTTGTGCTCTTCAAGCCGCAATGGAAGGCTATGAAGTTGTAACCATGGATGATGCTTGTAAGTATGCAGATATATTCGTAACTGCTACTGGCAACAAAGATATTATTACGCAAGACCATATGAGAGAAATGAAAGATCGTGCTATAGTTTGTAATATTGGTCACTTTGATAATGAAATTCAAATTGATGATTTACAAAATTACAAATGGGAGGAGATCAAACCACAGGTCGATCAAGTAACGTTTCCGGATGGAAAAAAATTAATTATTCTCTCAAAGGGAAGGTTGGTAAATTTAGGAAATGCAACTGGTCATCCAAGTTTTGTGATGAGTGCATCCTTTTCTAATCAGGTTTTAGCCCAGATAGAAATATGGGAAAACTATAAAAACTATGAAAATAAAGTCTATGTTCTCCCTAAAAAACTGGATGAAATGGTAGCTATGTTCCATCTACAAAAAGTTGGAGCTAAACTAACTGAAATGTCCAAAGACCAAAGCGATTATTTAGGTGTTGAACAGCAAGGCCCATTTAAGAAAGATACATATAGGTATTAGTTATGAGAAAAGATTATATTTTTACTTCTGAGTCAGTGTCAGAGGGACACCCAGATAAGGTATCAGATCGGATTTCAGATGCTGTAGTTGATCATTTTATAGCAAAGGACCCCTTTGCTAGGGTTGCATGCGAAACTTTAACTACAACTAATAAAGTTGTTTTATCAGGTGAAGTAAGAGGACCTGTGCAAGAAGATAAAGAAGAAATTATTTCAAAAGTAAGAGATTGCATCAAAGATATAGGTTATGAGCAAGATGGCTTTCATTGGAAAACAGCAGATATACAATATCTTCTTCACGGACAATCTGCTGACATAGCTATGGGTGTGGACTCATCTTCTGATAAAGATGAAGGGGCAGGTGACCAAGGAATAATGTTTGGTTATGCATGTAATGAAACAACTGAATTGATGCCAGCACCTATATTTTATTCTCATAAAATCTTAGAGATAATGGCCAAGGGAAGAAAAGATGGTAGCCTAAAAGGATTAGAGCCTGACTCAAAAAGCCAAGTAACTCTGAAGTACGTTGATGGTAAACCAAATGCAGTCACATCTGTAGTTATATCAACCCAGCACGCTGATGGACTCTCTCCTGCCGATGTTAAAGAAATAGTAAACCCTGCATTAAAAGAGTCAATCCCTGAAGAGTTATTAAAAAATCTAGATGATAAAGAATACTACGTAAATCCAACAGGTAATTTTGTTATCGGAGGACCAGATGGTGATACGGGATTAACAGGAAGAAAAATTATTGTCGATACCTATGGTGGTGCAGCACCGCACGGTGGAGGGGCTTTCTCTGGAAAAGATCCCACAAAAGTTGACCGCTCTGCTGCTTATGCTTCACGATACTTAGCAAAAAATATTGTTGCTGCTGGTTTATGTGATCAGTGTACTATCCAGTTGTCTTATGCAATTGGTGTAGCCAAGCCGTTGTCAATTTATGTGAACACTCAAGGCACTAATAAAATAGATGAAGCAAAAATTGAGTCTGCAATACCTGACATTATGAATCTTTCTCCAAGAGGTATCAGAGAGAAATTACAGTTAAATAAGCCAATTTACGAACAAACAGCAGCTTACGGTCATTTTGGTAGAACACATGACAGCTCCTCAGGAGCTTTTTCATGGGAAGCTCTAGATTTAGTGTCTGATTTCAAATCGCTAGCTTAATTGAGTTTGAGATTTGCAGTCTCAAATGAAATTGAGTTAAAACCTTTAGCTAGAAATATATCTAGGTCTATTTCTAACAACCAGATTATTTTGTTTGAAGGAGAGGCTGGTTCAGGTAAGACAACTTTAATTAGATATATCTTAAGTGAAATTAGCAAGTCAGAAAAAAAAACTTTTTCCTTCCAAGGGAGCCCCACGTATCAAAGAGAACATATTTACAATTTTAATAAGTTTAATATTATTCACTTTGATTTTTATCAAGTTCAAAATAACAAACTAGATTTGGATGAGTATTTTAATGATAATTGTATTTTTATTGAGTGGCCATTAGAAAATCTTATTAAAAGATATAACCGTATGGCCTTATCTATTAATATTTCGGTTACTGGTGAGAAAAGAAATATAGAGATAAAATCAAATAATAAAAAATGGCTTCACAAAATAAAATAAATCTAATCAAAATAAAAAACCATCTTCAAAATAAAAATTTTAAAATAGGGGGCTTTTTAAATTTCAAGTCCGATGCATCAGAAAAAATTTTCAAATTATGTAAAACAGCAAATCAATCATTGCTTGTCCTCTCTTTTTTAAATAAACCTAGCGATTATAAAAAATATATTAAAGCAACTGATATTTTAATTTCTCAAAATGTTAATACACCAAAAATAATTGATCAAAGTAATTTATATAAGTTTGTAATCATGGATTATTTCCCTGTTTCAAATGCATCAAAATATTTCCAAAAACCACAAATTAAAAAAATACTTCCATTAGCTGTGAGAGCTCTTACAAATCTTCAAAAACCCAAGAAAAAGTATTCAGGCGTTCTGGTAAAATCACAAAATAATTTACTCAAGGATGCTTTGAACGGTATTGAGACTTTTATTGACCACTATGATCACAAGATCCAAATTGGTCTTTATCTTAATAAACTTGTGAAAGCATCTCTGATAAAAAGTACTGAAAAATATAGAAAATTTAAGCCAACTTTAACTCACGGTGATTTTTTTTTAGATAATTTAATTTATTATAATCAAAAAGTTTATGTTATTGATCATCAAGATATTCACTACAACCACCCATTATTAGATATTTCTTCATTGATTTTTGATGCTAGGAGATCCTATTCTACCAAAGTCGAAGATAAATTATTGAAGCTTTATGCAAGAAGAATGAAACTCAATCTCAAGGAGCTTAGGTCAGACATTCATATGATCAGTCTTTTACGTAATCTGAGAATTCTTGGCAATTGGGTGAAATTATATAATGGTGGAAAACCAAAATATCTTAAAGTCTTTAGAAAAAATACATGGGCTCAAATATTTAAACATGTTGAATATTTAAGACTTTGGGATCTAAGAGAAATATTTACAGAGATTTATAACAAAACAAGTTAAATGGACGCTCTAATATTAGCTGCAGGTTATGGAATGCGAATGGAAAACTTAACCAAAGATACTCCTAAACCCTTATTAAAAATAAAAAATAAAACACTTATTAGCTATGCAATTGATCTCATTAAAAATATGTCTTTTGATAAAATTTATATCAATACTCACTATAAACATAATATGTTGGAGAGATTTGTCTCTGAAAATTACCCTGATATCTCAATTTCTTATGAAGAAACTATCTTAGGAACAGGGGGTGGTATCAAAAATATACAAAAAAACGATATAGTAATTCTAAATACGGATAATTTATGGGACCGGTCCTTTGAAAATGATCTAGAAAAATCTATTAAATTTTTTGATGAAAATAAAAGTTTTGATTGTGTCCTTCTAATAAATTCTAAAAATAATAATTTTGATCTTGAAGTAAATAATGAAGGACTTATTAACTTTCCATCAAAACTTTACAATACTTCATTTCAAGGTTGTCATATAATTAGAAAAAACTCTTTGCATCCGTACCCTGAAATTTTTAACATTCAAGATTTCTGGAAAGATTGTTCGTTAAATGAAAAAATCTACGGATATGAGACCACTGTAATCAATACTCATGTTGGGACTAAAGATGAATATTTGAAATACAAATAATAATAACCATATAAGGAATATGACAGTTGAACAAATAAATGATGATGAATTTAATCAAAAAGTTCTCGAAGGATCAAAAGATAAGCCTGTTTTGGTAGATTTTTGGGCTGAGTGGTGCGGTCCATGTAAGGCTATTGCTCCTATTTTGGATAATTTAGCCTCAGAAATGAGCGATAAGATATCTATAAAAAAAATTAACATAGACGAAAATCCTCAAGCTCCAGCAAACTTTAGTATAAGGAGTATACCCACAATGATCCTTTTTAAAGATGGATCAATGGCTGATGCAAAGATTGGCTTAGGCTCGGAAGCAGACTTAAGAAATTGGATTAACAGTAAACTTTAGAAGAAATTCATCTCAGAACACGCTTTATCAAACGAGATTTTATTTCCAATAAAATTCCTCCCTCTTTCGCCTTGAAAAGCATCCTCAACATATTTATCCCATTCAATTTTTGGTATTCCAATTTCATTTAAATTTAATGGAGCCTCAAGAATTCTCAGTGTCTCAGAGAGTCTTTTTGAGCTTTCAATTAGATCGACATTATAAATTTTTTCTAGAGATTTTTCTGTTTTTTCATCTTGACCAATAAGACTCCTCATTATTGTCGGCAAAGTAAAGGAACAAGCTATTCCATGTGGAACATTAAAATTAATTGTTATAGGGTATGAAATATTATGTGCTATTGCAGTTTTAGTATTTGAAAAAGCTAGTCCTGCATGAACACAAGCTTTAGCCATTAAAGTTCTCAACTCAATGTTTTTTAAATCATTTGCAAGTTTTGGAAGTGTATCGATCACGATTTGAGCACCTGCAATTCCATGAAATGTTGAAATTGGATTTGAGTTTACATTCCAAATGCTTTCTAAGGAGTGGGACAATGAATCAAGACCAGTAGAAATAGTCAGATTTTTTGGCTTGTTTATCATTAACTTAGGGTCAATAACTGATATTTCAGGATATAAAGATCTATCTGCTAATGAAAATTTACTTTTATACTCTTTATCCCAGACTGTAGCCCAGCACGTAAGTTCACTTGATGTGCCCGAAGTAGTAGGTATAGCTATGATTTTTTTTGGATCTTGAACGTAAGCTGATTTTTTATTTCTTACAAAATCATTTAAATATTTATTTTCACCTTTAAAAGCCGCAAGTAATTTGGCCGTGTCCATGACAGAGCCGCCTCCAAGAGCAACAACTGTATCAATTTGACTTTCTATTTTTGAAAATTTTTCCCCTGCAGAAATTAAATCTTGATAGTCTGGATTTGGTTGAACATCATCAAAGACTTCTAGAGGCTTATTTGATAAATTGTTAAAAAACTCTCTATATGTATCAAAATTATCATCAGGATGGGTAACAAGAATGTACTTTCGATTATTTATAATGTGCTCAATTTCACTAAATTTTTTTGAACCAAAAACAACATTTACCGGATTATAATATTCCCACATAAGATTTAGAGATTTTTAACAGCTTTTGAGAGAATTTGCATTTTTTGTTTTGCTTGATTTCTATCAAAAAACCCTAGGCCGCAATCAGGAGCAGCAATTAATCTTTCCTCATCGATATGCTCAAGAACTTCCCTGATCCTTTCTTGAACTTCCTCAACACTTTCCATACGACTTTTTGCTACATCAATCAAACCCATAATAACTCTAGTTTTTTTAAATTTTTCTAATAATTTTAAATCTATAGGTCGGTGAGAGTCTTCTAAAGAAACTTCGTCTATACTAGAGTCTTCAACTAAGTCAGCAATTTTATCATATGCATCTAGGTCTGCCTTTTTGTAGTGTTCTGAGTCAAGCGAGTTAGGATAACCACAGCAAATATGACAAGCTCTTTGAGTTTCTTTCAGTATTCCATGCATTGCTCTTTCTAAATTTTCCATACCATAATCATGTGTTTCATCTGGTTTTCTGGCGAACACTGGTTCATCAATTTGAATGTACTGACAACCAGCTTTGGATAGAGCTTTAACTTCATTATTAATACATAATGCTAGATCATAACCCATTTTTTTGGGATCATTATAATAGTCATCAGCAATAGAGTCAGTTATTGTCATAGGACCAGGTATAGTTATTTTTACTGGGTTATCAGTAAACTGCTGCGCAGATTTCCAATCATCTACTAATCGTAATGATTTATTTGAAACTTTACTTGTAATTGTTGGGAGTGTTGCTTCAAAAGCTCCTTTTCTAACTGATTTAGTCGTTAAGTGTTCGAAGCTTACCCCATTAAAAAATCTCAATTGATAAAAAATATAATTTTCTCGCCTTACTTCACCATCTGTGGGAATATCTATCCCGCTACTAGTCTGATCAAGAATTACCTCTTCAATAGCTTTTAAGAATAGTTTTTCTTTTTCCTCATCTTTCTCTTCATATACTTTGTGGTCTTCACTTTTGGGATCCCAATTAGATAATAATCCCTTGGACTGTTTTTTTTCTTCGTCGGATTTATCTTGAAGAAACCAATCTCTTATAGGGGTGTAACTAGGTTTTGGATAAGCTCCAATAGTTGTGGTTCTAATGCTCATTTAAAAAAAAACAGCAGCCAGTATACTGACTGCTGTTTAAAAATCTAATGATAAACGGAATTAAAAGACTTACATTAAGTCTTCAATCTCCTCCATCATTTCGGCCTGTAGATCACCCATATCGTCTGCGTCACCTGTAGCAATTTCTTCAGTGTAGTCATAAATTACTTGTGTCACAGCAAGACCGTTTTCTCCAGGATATGCGAACCAATCAGCTAACAAAGGCAACTGATTAACAGCAGTTAACTTGTTTGGGTTTGCATCATAAAAATCACCTAGCAGGTCATTCGCAGCTTTGTTAGGAGGAACGTAACCTGTTGTTTCTGCAACAGCTGCCGCTCCTACACCTGATGTGATAAATTTTAAAAATGTCCATGCTGCTTGTACTCTTTCAGGGTCATCTGATGTAGTAACTAACATCGCTGCGTTACCGCCAGCAGGTAGTCTAGCTGGAGTTCCACCATTAACACCTGGTATTCCTGGGAAAGGCGCAGTCTTTAGTTCAAAGTCAGCTTTAGCAGCTTCAACAGAGCCTAAACTACTAGTACTCCAAAACATCATACCAATGGTACCTGCATTAAACGCAGCCTGTCCGTCAGCAATAGAATAGTTAGGCATATTACAGCCACCCATGATATCTTGCATTTGCTCTAGAGTTTTTAGACCAGCATCTCCTCCCATGTTAACAGCACCATCTTCAACCATTGGAACATTTTGGCTATGCATTAGAGCTTGATGGAACCAGTTACCTGTAATATTCCATCCAAAGTAAAGTGTACCGTGTCCTGCGGCTTCTAATTTATTACAAGCGTCAATGACCTCATCCCAATTTGTTGGAATGCTGCTAACACCAGCACTTGCTAAAAGATCCATGTTGTAGTAACCAACCGGAGTTGATACTGAAAATGGTAAGCCATAAACTTCTCCTCCAAAGGTAGATAAGCTCAACATAGCCTCATGATAACCGTCTTTTGCAAAATCTGGCTCATTAGCAATGAAAGGCTCTAAAGATAAAGCGATACCCTTGTCGACTAAAGGTGCTTGTCTATTAAGACCTTGCATGGTGATATCAGGTAAATTTCCTGATGTTGACTCTCTTAGTATAGTCGCAGTAGCATCTTCATAGTTTTCGTAAGTTGCTCTGAACTTAACTTTAATGTCAGGGTGAGCTTTTTCAAACTCTGGCATAATTGCCTGGTATGTCACATCGAACAAACCTGAATAAGGATATGCAAATTCAATTTCTACCGCATTGGCGTTGTATGCGAAAACTGATGCAAAAAATCCTAAGATTACTTTTTTCATAGTCCCTCCTTAAAATAATAAAAATTTATTATTAAATCCTTAGTACTAAGAATATGTCAAATTTTTAATTCAAAGTAGACTTAATAAGTATGCGTGAGAAAAAATCTGTGAATAATTCTTAAAAACTATTAATTACCAGGGTAATGAGAAGGTTTTTACATTTGTATAGCTTTTCATAGCCTCTATTACACCCTCTTTATAGCCTAATCCTGAGTCTTTTATTCCGCCAAAAGGGGACATCTCAATTCTGTAACCGGGCACTTCCCAAATATTAACCGTGCCTACATTAAGACCGCTTATGTATTTCTTAATTCTTCTAAAATCGTTACTACAAACACCTGATGATAAACCAAAGGCTGTTGAATTTGAAATTTCCATTACTTTTTCATCATCATTGGGAACTCTAATGACAGGCACAATTGGACCAAAGGTTTCTTCAACAACAAGTTCTGATTTATAATTAACGTTGTCTAAAAAAATTGGTGGCACAAGAGCTTCTTGAACCCCAGGATTATAAAGAATTTTTGCACCATCCTGTTCAGCTTTGTTTACTCTATCATTAAACATACTTGCAGCTTCTTTATTAATCACTGTACCCAACTGATTGTTAACATCCATAGGGTCACCAAATTTAATTGCTTTTGCTTTTTCCAAAGCAAGCTCGACAAATTTATCAGCTACTGATTCTTGAACTAATATTCTTTTTACAGCAGTGCATCTTTGACCAGAGTTTTTTGTTGCTCCCATGATTGCTAAATCTGCTGCTTTATTTAAATCATCATCATTTAAGTCACTCAAAACTATTAAAGGGTCGTTTCCACCTAACTCTAAAACAGTTCTTTTGTAACCCGCATTTTCAGCTATTAGTTTCCCAACACCAACACTTCCTGTAAAAGTAATTAAATCTATATTTTTATTTTTAATTACTTCATTCCCAATGTCTTCAGGCCATCCTGTTAAAATTGAAAACATTTCTGGAGGAAGACCGCATTCATATAAAATATCTGCTAGTAGCATAGCTGTTAATGGGGTCAATTCAGTTTGTTTACAGACAGTACAGTTGTTTGTTGCTATTGATGGAGCAATTTTGTGAGCAACCATATTTAAAGGATGATTAAATGGAGTAATTGCAGATATTGTGTTAAGTGGTTCTCTAATTGTAAATATTTTTCTTTGTTTTCCATGAGGTGTTAAATCACAAGAATAAATCTCTCCATCATCTTGGATGCAAAGCTGAGCAGTAAGAGAAAATACATCAAAGGCTCTACCAACTTCATAAAGTGTATCTTGTTTCGATAGCCCAGACTCGAGTGAAATTAGATCAGAGATCTGTTCTTTTCTTTCAATAAGTGTTTCAGCAGTCTTTTGAAGTATTTTTTGACGATCATATCTAGATAAATTAGGTTTATAATTTGCAGCGATATCAAAGGCTTTTTGAGCATGCTCTGCTGTGCCAGCTGGAACTGTGCCTATAACTTTACCAGTGAAGGGATAGATAACATCAATCTTGTTATCGGTGTGAACAGCTTTTCCACCAATCCTCATACCCTCATTAATAATTTTATCAGTCATGATTAAGCTCCATTAATAGCATAAAAAAAAGCATCATAGTTATTTAAACTTTGACCTTTGGCAATGTTTAGTTTTTTATTAGAAATAAAAGGAACTTCTCTTTCATGATGACCTCCATGAGATCTAAGGGGTTCCTTTAATTTTGAAAGATCATGATTAGCTTTCGAGGTACCAATGGTCATATCTTCAGATGACATACATACGATATCACCTATTCTATCTGAAGGTAGCCTGTATTCTCTGCATGCTTCATCTTGTTTAACAACTACTTCAATTTCTTTAATTGATGATATTTTGCTAATTGTTTCATCAATTTTTGATTTATCTTTAACATATATAGTGGCAAACGATCCCAGTGAGCCATGATGAACCACATAAGGGTCAGTAATTGGAAGTATTACTTTAGCCGCATCTTTACCCATTTGATCATCTAAGTAATCTTGAAGGAAGATGGCGTTAGGTTCTCCATTAATATTTGCTTTAGACTTCATTCCATGATCTGCAGTGATGACAACTGAATTCCCATTACTACAAATTTTACTGACATACTTATCAAACATCTGATAAAAATCATTTGCTTCTTTATCTCCAGGTGCATACTTGTGCTGAATAAAGTCAGTGGTAGATAAATACATAATGTCAGGATTAAATTCCTCAAGTAATTTAACCCCAGCTGCCATAACAAATTCTGATAGATCCTGAGAATATACTTCAGGTACTTTCATTCCAATCCAGTCATTAATATTTTCAATACCATTTTCATTGAGAGTGGCCTGATCTGATTTTTCTGATGAAAAACAGATTGCTCTTCCTTCATTAAATTTTAAACCATTACCTAAAAGAGTTCTTAATTTGTCCTTAGCAGTGATTACTGCTATTTTATAACCCTCATTAAAATATTTCTCAAAAATAGTTGGAGCTCTTAAATATTGTGGATCATTCATCATCACCTCTTCACCAGTTGATGGGGTATAAAAGAAATTACCACTTATTCCATGAATATCACTAGGCTGCCCTGTGACTATCGAAATGTTGTTAGGGTTTGTAAAACTGGGAATAGCACTGTTAGCCATCAGATATTGACCATTTTCCAGTATTTTATCAAGATTTGGTGTCAATCCTTTTGAAGAGGCGATATCAATATACTCTTTTTGACTACCGTCGAGGCATATAACTACTACAGTTGAAGAAAGTGATTTATTGTATTGTCTTTTATTAATATCAATTTTATCGCTCATAATTACTATTACACTCTAATAAGAACAAATTTTCAATTAATCTAAAATTTGTTCATAAAGTTCTAACATAAATTTAACAAATTTGCTTTTAAAATGTCCCAATCAGAACTATTTTATAACTTGGGAATAAAAATAGATGGGGACAATCTCTTTAAAAAACATCAATAAGTCATTTGGCTCAACTGAGGTGCTTAAACAACTAAGCCTTGATATCCAAGATGGTGAATTCTTAACATTAGTCGGTCCGTCCGGTTGTGGCAAATCCACTTTGTTAAAAATTATTGCTGGATTGGAACAACAAAATAGTGGCGATGTAATTATTGATGATAAGAATGTTAACAGCACCAGAGCTAGCAAGAGAGATTTAGCAATGGTTTTCCAATCTTACGCTCTTTACCCGCACCTGACTGTCAGAAAAAATCTAGAAACACCTTTGAAATTAAGAGACTATAGTTTTGTAGAGAGGTTGCCTCTTGTTGGTAATTTTGTACCTAGTAGAAAAGAAAAAAAGAAATCAATTGATGACCTTGTTTTTAAAACATCTGAAACATTAAAAATAACAGAACTACTTGATAGAAAGCCAGGTCAATTATCTGGTGGTCAAAGACAAAGAGCGGCATTAGGAAGGGCGATGGTAAGAGAACCAGTTGCATTTTTAATGGACGAACCCTTATCAAATCTTGACGCTGCATTAAGGGTTCATATGAGATCTGAGCTATCCGAGCTCCATAACTCTTTAAAGACCACTTTCATTTATGTGACGCATGATCAAGCAGAAGCACTTACAATGTCAACTCGAATGGCAGTTATGATTGATGGTGAACTTTTACAACTAGATACCCCAAGTGAGGTTTATAACAATCCTTCATCTTTGAGGGTTGCAGAATTTGTTGGTAGCCCAAAGATTAACACATTTGATGCTGAGATAAGATCTGATGGTTTCGCTGAATTTAACGGCATCAGGCTAGAGAAAAAATTTAATACTAATAGTCAAAAAGCCTTAGTTGCTGTGAGACCAGAACATTTAGAAATTACAAAGGATTCAAACAAACCTGTATTTGAGGCTAAAGTTTCATACAAAGAAAATCTTGGTTCAGATATATTTTACCATGTTCAAGTTGATCAGTCTGACTCAAAGATCATAGTGAGAGGCTCACCACAAGCTGGACTGATTTCAAATGGGGAAACAATTAAAATATGTCCCTCTCATTCCGAAGCTATGCTTTTTGAAATATCTGGTGAGAGAATTAGATAAATATGCACTATTCTAAAGCGCATATTTGGTTTGTTTGGCCTGCAATCATATTAATGATTGTAATATTAATACTTCCAATTTTTTTAGCAGGAGGTATCTCATTTACCAATTATAATCTTGGTAATTCTAGTTTCGAATGGGTTGGCATGGAGAATTATGAAAAAATGTTTTCCAGAAAAACCTATACAAAAATGATTATAGCTACCGCCACATATGTTTTAATAGTTGTACCCGCTTCAGTTATTATAGGATTGGCAGCTGCTGTCATGCTTAACTCTCTCAGGTTTGGTGCAGATATATATAAAACCATTTTCTTTTTACCTGTGATGGCAACTTTGTTAGCTATGGCTATTGCATGGGAATTTACTCTTCATCCCACTCTTGGAATTATCAATTCTTTTTTGGCTGATGGTTGTGGAGGTATTCGAGAATTTATTTTAGGCTTCCACTGGTTACCATGGGTTGGTGCTGAAGATAGCTGGTACAGTGTTGCTTGTGCAAACAATATGGACTTTCCATATTGGTTGAAAGATAAAAAAACAGCTATTTGGACAATTTGTTTTATTGGTATCTGGCAAGCATTTGGCTTTAATATGGTACTCTACTTAGCAGGATTAACCAGCATACCTCGTGAGTTATATCATGCCGCTGAAATGGATGGGGCTCATTCAACTTGGGAGCAATTCAAACTTGTCACTTGGCCTATGTTAGGCCCAACCACTTTATTCGTTGTAACTATAACCACAATAAGATCTTTTCAAGTCTTTGATACAATTGAAATACTTACAAAGGGAGGACCATCGAAGACTACATATGTGATGATGTATGCTATATTTGAAAAGGCTATCATGCAAAATATCACCAGTATTGGAGCAGCTATAACTGTTGTATTTATTGTATTTATAATTCTACTAACTTTTTTCCAACGCTATGTCATAGAGAAAAGAGTTCATTACTAAAATGTTAGCTAGACATTATATTGGCGAGTCATGGAAGCACGGACTGCTCATTATCGGAGCGCTAATTGTGTTGATACCATTTTATATGATGGTTTCCATGTCTCTGAAATCACAACAAGAAATTCAGTCAATATCTGGAGGTTTAGTTGGAGCGCAAGAGATCCAAACATTCCCTGTTTGTACTAAGCACGGATATACCGAAGAGGTATGTACAATGCGTCCTTACAAATACAATTTCTGGTTTGCTTTCAAAAAAGCTCCAATTCCGAGGTATTTAATGAATGGTTTGATTGTGACTGTCTCAATCTTTTTAATACAAGTCTTAATCGCTCTTCCGTGTTCTTACGCTCTCGCAAAACTCAGGTTTAAAGGAAGAGAATTTGTGTTTTCAATGGTTCTTTTTTGTCTTTTAATACCTGTTCATGCTATCGCTTTACCCTTATATGTGATGTTGGCAAAGGCTGGTCTCGTAGACACGTATGCAGCCTTGATAATACCCTGGACGATATCAGTATTTGGTATTTTTCTTATGCGGCAATTCTTTATGACAGTGCCAGACGAACTAATTGATGCTGCTAGGATGGATGGAATGGGAGAATACTCTATTGTTTGGAAAGTAATGCTTCCCGTAGCAATACCTGCGTTACTAGCTTTTGCAATTTTCTCTGTTGTTGCTCACTGGAATGATTATTTTTGGCCTCGGATTGTCATTACCGGTAATCGTGATTTATTTACACCACCACTGGGTATTAGAGAATTTAGAGGCGGAATTGATAGTGATGAATTTGGACCAATGATGGCATCAATAGTTACTGTGACAGTTCCACTGATTGTGGCTTTCATCATAGCTCAAAAGAGATTTGTCGAAGGCATTACCATGACTGGAATGAAATAAATTATTTTCCAAAAGAATTTACTAATATAATGCCGATAACTATCAAGGTGCAACCTATCACTGCAAATATATTTGGTGATTGACCGAACTTTAAAATACTTAAAAGAAATGTTCCAAAAATCACTAATCCGGCATATGAGGCATAGGCCGTTCCCATAGGGAGAAATTTCATTACTTTAGAGATAAAAAAGACAGCAATAATTATAGAAATAGCGCTCAAAGAGGTAGGAATAATTTTTATATAACCATCAGAAATCTTTGCAAAATTATTTGATAATATTCCAAATATTATTGCTGCAGTGAGATAAATATAACCAATCACTTTTAGTTTGAGTACTCGTAAGGAAATGAACTCAACTGTTTAAGTCCGTCTTTGGTGACTAAGAATTGATCCTCAAGTTTTATTCCTTCTTTTCCTCCAACTTCTCCAATATAGCTCTCCACACAAATAGTCATATTTTCTTCAAAGCAAGCAGAGTAATCAGAGTTACTAAAATCTTTATTAGGGTATGCAACAAAAGGCCATTCATCACATAATCCTACACCATGGATAATACAAGGATAATGATTGTCATAGCAATTATCAGGTAACTTCCAAGATTGTTCTGCAAATTCTAGAAAGTTTACACCAGCTTTGATAAGAGACTTGTTGTGATTGATATGTTCTAAAGCCAAATCATAGAGTCTTCTTTGTTCATCACTAAACTTATTTCCCTCAACAAAGGTTCGAGATATATCTGCACAATATCCGTAGGGTCCAACCATATCCGTATCAAAAGCTACTACATCACCTGATTCAATCACACGATTACTACATTCTTGAAGCCATGGATTTGTTCTTGGGCCAGATACTAATAGACGAGTCTCGAACCACTCACCTCCACTTTCAATGTTAACCTTATGCATATATGACCAGAGTTCTTCCTCCGTCATTCCAGCATGTAATTTTTCTTTCATCAGCCACATTCCTTTTTCAGCTGTCTCTATAGAGGCCTTCATGCATACTAACTCATCTTCTGATTTTATTGACCTTGCAGTTTCAACAATTTTTTGAGCATTCAATATTTCAACATTAAATTGTTTGAGAAGCATTTGAATTCCAACAGGATCAGATACATCAATAGCTAGTCTGTTGTTATCAGGAGAATGCTCATGCATTAAATCTTGAACAATACCAGCCCAGTGTTTTGCATTTTTATCGACAAAATTATTTGCAGAAAAAAAATCCCAACTTACAACTTCTCTTATTTCGTCAATTGTACAGAGGTGACTAGAGAGGTGTTCACTTTTAGGGTAATCAAATAAAATTACTTTGTTGTCTGCAGAAATAAACACAAAACGAACCAGTTCATGCATTGTAAATAAGCTCATATTTCTGCTATCAGTTGCATATCTAATATTTATGGGATCAAATAAAATACATGCTCCCACATTATTTAAACGAAGTTGTTCTTGCACTCTGTTTAATCGGTACATTCTCAGACGGTCAAAATTTATCTTATCTTCATAGAGCCGAGGTTTATAAATTTGATTTTGATAATTTTGGTTAATAGCATCGAGAAATTTTGGTCCAATTTTGCGATCTGCGAATTTGCTGGAAAAATTACTCATTGATAAATATTAATTTATTTTATTTTTTTTTCAAACCTCATCATATTATCTTTAAAGTTTAATGAGAGTTTTTTTGCACTACTACTAATTTTATCTAAAAATTTAACATTTATTTTAATATTATTTTGCTCATTTTCTGATATTTGACCCACATAAGTAATAGCATTCCAAAGTCCTAGTGAATTCATGGGAGAAAATTTTCTTTTTGAAGAAAGAGAAATGTTCAGAAAAGAGAAAAGGAAATTTGATACATTTACTTTATATTTTTTTGAGAATTCAGGAATATTTTGTGAGATAGTTTTTATAAAGGTTTTTGGATCATTAAATTGAAATGGATTAATTTCAGGAAAAAATTGTTTTAATATTTTTTTTGTAAAATCATTCCCCGATGAATAGATAAAAAATAGTTGCCCTTTAAAATCTAACATCCTTAACAATGGTAATAACACAAGATTTAAAGTTCTTTGATAGGGTGATCTCAATCGAAAGGCTTGTGAGGCTATAATAAAATCATAAACCTTGGGGACATCAGTTAATTTTTTAGGAATTAAATGAATTAAAGGGATTTTTTGATCTTTTCTATAAATTACCATAAAGCTTTTATGTCTAGGTCGTAATATTGTAGAAGATGTATCTTCTTTTATCTCCCAATTTTTTTTAATGACATCACTCATATTCATAAGCTGTTGATTAAAACTAAAACTAGAGTTCCCTGAGAGTTCTTTTTTTATAAGCTTACAATCTTTAAACTCTTTCTCGTGAATATCTTTGTAAGAAGCATTCGTGATACAAAAAACTAAATTTTTATGTTCATAGAACCGATAACCTAAAAAAGCAAGTAAGCTATTGATATCATCAATACTTATCTCTTTTCCTACAACAATAATAGGGTCTTCGGGAAATTTCTCGTGAGCGGCAGATAAAAGAGTAGAGATTACACTCCCATCACCAGTTCCAGCGTCAAAAATTCTAAAAGCATCTTTGGTTATCTTTGATTTTTGTATGTATTTTGCGAGTTCAAAAGCAATTTTACTTTTCTCATTTGTTGAATTCACGAAAGATAAATATTTATCCCTTGAGTCGAAAAAATCTGCTTTTTTTGCCCCCACTGTTACTCTCCTAAACCTTTAATATCCTATCTTTTTTTAAACTAGAAATGGATTTATTTCCATAATAGAGTTTTATTCATTAAGAGGAGAGGTTTATGAATTTAATTCAAAGATTAGACAAGGGCCCAGTTTTGTGTGCTGAGGGTTATTTATTTGAAATGGAAAAAAGGGGTTATTTACAGGCAGGCGCCTTCGTACCAGAAGTAGTTTTAGAGCATCCTGAAGTGGTCACCCAGCTTCATCGAGAATTTATTAGAGCAGGCAGTGATGTAGTTCAAGCATTCACATATTACGGTCATCGTGAAAAACTCCGATTGATAGGTAAAGAGGAATTATTAGAGCCCCTTCAATTAAATGCTTTAAAAATTGCAAAAGATGCTGCAAATGAATTTCCTGATTTAGATTTAATGATCGCAGGAGATGTTGCTAACACAAATATATACGACCCCAATAATAAATCCTCATTGGTAGAAGTAGAGAAAATGTATGAAGAACAAATTGGTTGGGCAAAGGATGCAGGTGTGGACTTTGTTGTAGCTGAAACAATTCAATGGACTGGTGAAGCGTTGATTGCTCTTAAAAAAATAAAAGAGGCAGGCTTAATAGCAGTGGTAAATTTAGCTATACCAGCAAATGACCTAACAAGGGACAATGATACTCCAGAGGATGCTTGTAAAAAGTTCGAAGACAATGGCGCTGAGGTTGTTGGTTTAAATTGCTTTAGAGGACCTTATCACACAATGAAACATCTAATAAAAATACGTGAAAAAGTATCTTGTCATGTAGCAGGGTTGCCAGTTCCTGTCAGAACTACTGATGAATTTCCTGTTTGGTTTTCTTTGCCAGATGAGGGCTGTGATTGTATTCCTAATAACAGACCGTTCCCTGTGGGTATTGATAATCTTTATTGTAACAGATATGAAATGGCTGAGTTTGCCAAAGACTGTCAAAGTAAAAATATTAATTTCATTGGAGTATGCTGTGGGGCAGCCCCACACCACGTAAGAGAAATGGCTGTGGCTTTAGGTCGAAAACCTATCTCCTACAAATACTATCCTGACATGAGCAAACATTTTATCTTAGGTACAGATAAAACTTTAAGTAGCATTAATACCAAGCACCAAGATAAATATAAAGCTGAAGAGAAGTGGTTACCCAAGGGGTAGTAACTATTTAGAGTGTTTTGACTACTTACTCATCTAGCAAATTTCCATTGGAAATCGGCGAAAATGGCTGGTTAAAAACAAGTGATAGTCAATATTTTGCCCCCTCTCTTGATCGAGATCACACTTGTGACTGGCTTGTTATTGGTAGTGGCTTTGCAGGAATATCTGCAGCAAAACGATTAACGGAGCTTCGTAGTGGAGACAAAATAATTCTAATTGATGCGATTGGTATTGGTGAAGGAGCAGCTGGTCAGAATAGTGGTTTCATGATAGATGTTCCTCATAATATAAATGCAAAAGGCGATTATCTAAGTTCAATTAAAAAAGATAAAGACTCAATTTCTCTAAATCGAGAGGCTATAGAATTTTCATCACAAATGGTTGAAGAGTACGATATTCCCCAAAGTGTTTACAATAAGATTGGAAAGCTAAATGGTGCAGCAACACCCAAAGGTATTTCTTTCAATAAAGATTATAAAAAACAATTAGAGGCATTAGGAGAGGATTATCATTCTTTGGATTCCAAACAGATGTCTGAAATTACTGGTTCGAATTATTATGAACAAGGAATTTATACTCCTGGAACAATTCTAATTCAGCCTGCTGAATATATCAAAAGAATAGTTGAAAGACTCAGTGATAAAATCAAAGTTTTTCAAAATAGTCCTATAAAAAAAATTGAAAAAAAAAATAATAGTTGGGATGCCTATACTTCTCAAGGAAAAATAATAACTAAAAATATTATTTTTGCAGTTAATGGGCATATAACAAATTTTGGATTTTACAAAAATCAACTTATTCATATTTTTACTTACTCCTCTCTTACTAAAAAATTTGATGATAGTATTTTAAAAAGTGACCCCTCATGGGGTTTGACCTCTTCAAATCCTATTGGCACCACTGTTAGAAAAATTAAGGTTAGTGAAAATCAATCTAGAATTCTTATTAGGAATACTTGGAGATGCCGTCAAAATCTTGAGTCACTTAATTCTGATTTTGAGAACTCCTGTCAAAAACACCGAAAAAGTTTTATTGGACGCTTTCCTAACTTATATGAAATACCATTTGAGTTTAGTTGGGGAGGGCGAGTTTGTCTTTCTTTAAACGGCGCTCCTGCTTTTGGTGAGCTAGATGAAAATCTCTTTTCTGCTTGCTGTTCAAATGGATTGGGAACAGTTAAAGGAACTTTGGCAGGAAAACTAATCATTGATAAGGCATGTAAATCAAATTCATCTCAACTTGATAAGTATGAAAACATTGAAAAACCTAGTCTTTTGCCGCCTAATTTATTAACCCAAATAGGGGCTAACTTAAGAATTAAATCTCGAGAAATGACAGCCGGTAGGGATTTATAAAAGAATGGTAATCTATCACGATACATTGGATAATCTAAACAAGGAGATAATGGGAAAGTGACTATTTTAAAAGGTATCTACGGAGCTATGTGCACCCCATTCCAAGATAGTGGAGAGGGAATTGATCTAAAGCGTTACCACTCTCATATCGATGATTTATTAGAAGCGGGTATACATGGTTTAGTCCTATGTTCTGGCACTGGTGAATACGCTTATCTAACAGATGATGAGAAACAAACTTTAATAGCAGAGGGTGTTAAACATATCAATGGCAGGTGTCCTACGATAGCACAAACTACTGCACTTAGTACTAATGAGTGTATTTACAAAGCAAGGGCCGCAGAAGATGCAGGTGCAACTGCAATTATGGTTATGCCACCTTTTCTAGAACCGCCCTCAGAACGTGGAGTTATTTATCACTATGAGGCTATAGCAAAAGCAGTGAGAATTCCTATCGTAATGTATAATGTTCCACAGCAAGCCGCACCTCTTTCCGAAGACACTTATCGTAAATTATTAGCAATAGAAAATTTAGATTATATTAAAGACAGTTCAGGAGACTTTTTAAATTTGCAAAAATTTATTAAGACGGGAGGAAGAGTTTTCTGTGGTATAGACTCCTTTGCTCCATTTGCATTAATGAGTGGATGCACAGGGATGATTTGGGGAGCTGTAAATTTTATGCCCCATGAATGTGTTAAGCTATTTAATTTAATTGAAGAAAAAAAATATCAAGACGCTATGGATTTATGGAAATTGATGGAGCCCGTCTGTTTATGGCTGGGAGGAAATAGACACGAAGTTGACTACCTAACAGGGATTAAAGCAGCCGCGAATTTATCAGGTAGAGAAATGGGCCCGCCTCGAAAACCCCTACCAAATGTAGCAGCACCTGCGCGCCATGATTTAAGAATTGCCATGTCAAAACTACCCATCAACCATACTACTAACAATAGATTGGTTTGGAGAGATTGGCAGGAAGAGAAAGACTGGTTAATCCAATCTTCAATTAAAAGGAACTAATTAAGGAGCAATTAATGTCTAAAACAGTTGATTTTTCAACACAATTGATCATAGGAGGTAGGCCTCTTCCTGGATCTGAAGGCAAAACATTTGAAACTATTAACCCAGCTAACGGTAAAGTCTTAGCAAGTATCGCTGAGGCTTCAGGTGAAGATGTTAATAAAGCCGTGTCCGCAGCAAGAAAAGCTTTTGAGGAGGGGCATTGGTCTAAGATGGCACCTGCTGAGAGAAAAAAAGTTTTATTGAGATTTGCAACAGTTATTGAGGCTCATTCAGAGGAGTTAGCGATGACGGAAGCTATGGAAGCAGGCAAGCCTATAACTGATTGTCTAGAAATAGATATGCCAGAAACAGTTAATACTATTCGCTGGCACGCCGAAGCAATTGACAAGTTGTATGATCAAATTTCTCCAAGTGACCCAAGTATCCTCTCGATGATTGTTAGGGAGCCGATGGGTGTCGTTGCGGCTATTCTACCTTGGAATTTTCCTGCAATGATGGCTGCCTGGAAGCTCGGTCCCATTCTTGCAACTGGAAATACAGTAGTTCTGAAACCTGCTGAGCAAACCTCTCTTTCAACAATTCGAATTGGAGAGCTTGCTGCAGAGGCTGGCATTCCCGATGGTGTTATAAATGTTGTTTGTGGTTTTGGTGAGACCGTGGGAAAAGCGCTAGGTGAACATCCTGATGTTGATTGTGTCGCTTTTACTGGTTCTACTGAAACTGGGCGAATGTTTCTACGTTACTC
>CABZBG010000009.1:0-34352 GCA_902523865.1 uncultured Alphaproteobacteria bacterium | reverse complement strand
TGTAATTACTTTGATAAGTTGTCTAAAGCAGGAAAAGTAATGATTAGATTGGATACACCAAGTGGAAGATTTATTGAGAATCTAGATACTTCGAAATCTTATGAAGTCCTAGAAAAACATGCGCCTGGATCAATAAAAGATTATAGATCTGATAAAGAGTTAAGACACTTAGTTGGCCCAGGAGTTTCAGCTGCTTCATTATGGTATTTAAGAGCTCAACTTGATAATTTTGGCTTTAAAAATGTCAAAATTATTGCCTCTAGTGGTTTTACTAATGAAAAATGTAAAGCAATGTCGCTAGCAAAGGCCCCAATTGATATAATAGGAACGGGTAGTTACCTCCCAGAAAAATGGTCAGAAACTTATGCAACAGCTGATATTATAAAATACGGTAATACCTCTAGAGTAAAAGTTTCAAGAGAATACCTACTTAAAAAAAGTTAAATGATAGTTACGCGTTTTGCACCAAGCCCAACAGGTCACTTACACCTTGGAAATATGAGATCATGTTTCTTAAATTGGGCGTATTCAAAAAAAAATAATGGTAAATTTATTCTAAGATACGATGACACTGACCAAGAGAGAAGTAAAGATGAGTATGTAAAATCTATTGCATCAGATTTAGAGTGGTTAAAAATCAACTATGATGAAATTTTTTATCAAAGTAAAAGAATTGATAGATACAATGAACTTTTTGATCATTTAATTTCTTTAAAATTAGTTTACCCATGTTTTGAGTCTACGGAAGATTTAGATATTAAAAAAAAGTTATTACTAAAGGCTGGTAAACCACCAATCTATGATAGATCTTCTCTGAATTTATCCAAAGATGACATAGAGAATAAAATTTCAAACGGTAATCAGCCCTATTGGAGATTTAAGCTCTCACAAAGTAAAATTAAATGGAATGATTTGGTAAAAGGAGAAACAGAAGTAGACTTATCTTCGCAATCCGATCCTGTTTTAAGAAGGGCAGATGGCAGTTACCTTTACCACTTCCCCAGTGTAGTTGATGATATAGATATGAATATATCTCATATTATAAGAGGTGAAGACCATCTCACTAATTCAGCTATTCATCTAGAATTATTTAAAGGTTTAAATTCTAATTTACCTTCACTTGGACATAATCCATTAATGCTTAATGAAGATGGTACAAAACTAAGTAAAAGAAATTTAGACTCAATTTCACTAAATCAATTTAAAAAAAAAGGTTACACGGTCAATAGCATACTATCTTATTTATATTCTCTTGGTCTTAACTCCGATTATGATTTTGAAAGCATATTAACTAATAATTTTAAAGATTTTAAATTAGAAAATATTTCTAAAAATTTACCTAAAATTGATATTCATAAAATCGATTTTTTCCAAAAAAATTCATTAAGATCAATGAGCCTCAAAAACTTAAACAAAGAATTCCCTGAACTTAAAAAGGTGGCTTTAACAGAAATAGAGTGGGAACTAATTAAACATAATGTTGATAAATATGAGGATATTGTAAATTTATGGAATATTATTAATAGAAGAGAAATCAAAACTAAACCTTCAGAAGATTTTATAAATCTTTTAATTAAAAATTTAAATGGAATTTCAAATTTAAGCTTTGACGAATATGTAAATCATGTGATGAATATAGATAAAACCTTGTCAAAAAAAGATATTTTTACTAATACACGTTATATATTAACAGGTAACCAAAATGGCCCATCTGTAAAAGATCTATATAATTATTTTGGGCTTGAGGGATTAAGAAAAATTCTAGATGAATATTAATCTTTATAATACCTTAACTAAAAAAAAAGAAAAATTTATACCTATCAACTCATCATCAGTTAAGATGTACGCTTGTGGACCAACGCTTTATAGTAATCCACATATAGGAAATTTTAGACCAATAATAATTTTTGATGTCTTATTTAGAGTTTTAAGACTTACTTTTGGAGAAGATAAAGTAAATTATGTCAGAAATATCACAGATATAGATGATAAAATTATAGATAAAGCAAACGAGCTTAATATAACGACAGATCAGTTGGTTGAGCTTACTCAAAAAACATATCATCAAAATCTAAATTCTTTATCAATTTTATCTCCAACTCATGAACCAAAAGCTACAAATTATATTTCAAAAATGATCGAAATGATTACATCGCTCATTGACAAAAAATTCGCTTATATTTCGAATGGGCATGTATTATTTGAAGCAAAAAAATATAAAGATTATGGCTCTCTTTCTAAGTTTTCATTAAAAGACATTATTAGTGGAGCAAGAGTTGAAGTTGCTGAATACAAAAAAAATCCTGAAGATTTTGTTCTTTGGAAACCATCAAAGACAGATGAACCCACCTGGGATAGCCCTTGGGGGAGTGGAAGACCAGGATGGCATATAGAGTGTTCAGCTATGATTTCTGAATTACTCGGAGAAACTATTGACATTCACGCTGGAGGTATTGATTTAATATTCCCCCACCACGAAAATGAAATAGCTCAATCAACATGTTGTCATGATAAAAAAATGTCAAACTTTTGGCTACATAATGGTTTTATCAACTTCAAGGGAGAAAAAATGTCTAAATCTTTAGGTAATGCAACAATTGTTAATGATTTGTTAATTAAACATGACCCAACTGTTTTAAAATATTCTCTCTTAACTACCCATTATCGGCAACCAATAGATTTTTCAAATGATTTATTAAGTTATAGTCAAAACATAATAAATAAGTGGGAAAACTACATACAAGAGGTTAAAAGTTCAGAATTAGACACTGAATTTGTCAATGCACTTTTAGATGATTTAAATACTCCAAAAGCACTAATGAGATTGCAGCAAATTATAGCAAATTTGAAAAAAGATAGTAATAATGAGGTTTTATTGGCTCATTTTAATAATGGCTTAAGTTTATTGGGCTTAAATCCTAGTTTTCTAAAAAAAGATTTAGACCTTGATAAAGAATATATTGAAAATATGATATCTCGCCGACAAATAGCTAAAAGTAATAAAGACTTCGAACTTGCTGATAAAATTAGAGATGAGTTATTTAAACAAGGAATTGTTTTAGAAGACACAAAAAAAGAAACGACATGGAAGAAAAACTAGAAAATAAAATTTATTTTTTTGATACAACATTAAGAGATGGGCAACAAACAACTGGTGTTGACTTTAGTGTTGATGATAAAATCAAATTTTCTAAAGCTCTTGATGACCTTGGTTTAGATTATATCGAAGGTGGTTGGCCAGGTTCTAATCCAACTGATGATAGTTTTTTTAATTCTTCTAATAAATTCGAAAGATCAAATTTAGTTGCCTTTGGAATGACTAGAAGACCTACTACTAGTGTTTCAAATGATCCTGGTCTAAATACTTTAATTAATACTAATGTAAAACATATATGCATTGTAGGAAAATCATCCTCTTACCAAGTTGAAAAAGCTCTGAGTATTTCAAAATCAGATAATTTAAAAATGATTGGTGAGAGCATAGCTCATATTAATGAAAAAGGTATTGAGGCTATGTATGATGCTGAACATTTTTTTGACGGTTACAAATCAGACCCAAAATTTGCTCTAGACTGTTTAACTGAAGCTCACAGAAATGGAGCAAGGTGGATCGTTTTATGCGATACTAATGGTGGCACCCTTCCTCATGAGGTTGAAACAATAGTCAAAGAAGTTACAAAAAGCATACCTGGTGAAAAATTAGGTATTCACGCCCATAATGATACAGAAAATGCTGTTGCTAATTCACTTGCTGCTGTTCGAGCAGGCGTTAGACAAATTCAGGGCACAATTAATGGACTGGGAGAAAGGTGTGGAAATGCTAATTTAGTATCTCTAATTCCTTCAATAATTCTGAAAACGGACTTTGATACTAGTATCCCTAAGAAAAAACTATCAGCCTTAAAGAAAACCTCATTGCTTTTAGATGAAATTTTAAACCGCATGCCAAATACTCAGCAAGCCTATGTTGGTGAAAATGCTTTTTCACATAAAGGTGGTTTACATGTTTCTGCGATTAACAAAGATCCTAAAACTTACGAACATGTAGATCCAGAAATAGTAGGTAATACTAGAAAGATTGTTATATCTGATCAATCTGGTCGATCTAATATCATTTCTCTGCTTAATACTGTTGGTATTAACCCAGATGATCATTCTGACAAACTAGACTTTCTTCTACAGAAAGTTAAAGATAGAGAATTTAAAGGTTATGCATATGATCAGGCTATAGCTAGTTTTGAAATACTTGCAAGAAAGACTCTTTTTGGTATTCCTGAATATTTTGAGTTGAAAAGATTTAAAGTCATAGATGATAGAAGGTGGAATGCAAAAGGGGAATTAGTAACTGAGTCTGAAGCAACTGTAAGAATAGAAGTTGAGAAAAAGGAATATATGAATGTGGAGGTTGGTAATGGACCTGTTAACGCTTTAGACAAAGCATTAAGAAAATCCTTAATGGATTTTTATCCCTCTTTAGAAGATTTAGAACTGACAGATTTTAAGGTAAGAATTTTATCATCAGAAAAAGGAACAGATGCAATAGTTCGTGTTCTCATCGAGACTAAAGATCAAAAAGGTTCAATTTGGACAACAGTAGGTGTTTCCACTAACATTATTGATGCTTCTTATAATGCCTTAAGAGAGAGTTTAATTTATAAATTAATTAAGTCCTCTTGAAAAAAAAAATTCAATTTATACTAAATAAACCACAATTATCTGAAAATGTTGGAATGTCTTTAAGATCTATAGGATGCTTTGGTTTTGAAAACTTATCATTAATAAATCCCAGAAAAATTTGGCCTAATGAAAAAGGTCTAAAATCTGCTAAACACTTTTCATCTTTATCAAAAAAAATAAAAACTTATAAATCAATACCGGAAGCAATGAAAGACAGTGATATTTTAATAGCAACTACTGTTAGAAAAAGAGATTTCCATATACCTTCAATAAAATTGCAAGATATATCTAAATTAAATCATAACAAAATATCAATTTTGTTTGGTCAAGAAAATAATGGTCTGACGAATAAAGAGATATCTCATGCTAATTATATCTTATCTATTCCTACTAAAAGCAATAATTCTCTAAATTTATCCCATACAGTGGCTTTAATTGCTTATGAATTGAGCCAAATGTCTTTTTCTAAAATTAGTTCATCAAAGATTGTCAAATCAGCCAATGCAAAAGATATTGAAAAGTTTTTATCATTTCTTATGAAAATACTTGAGAAAAGAAAATTTACCTCAATATTATCAAAAAGAGAAAATTTAGAAATATCTATAAGAAATTTTTTAAAAACATCAAAAATTGACCAAAAACAAATTAAAACGGCATATGGGGTATTGAAATTTATAACAAAATAAATTGACTTAAAATGCTAAATCTATATAAATCACCAATTCATGACTAAAAGACTATCGTCAAAACATAAAATTGATAGAAGACTTGGCTTAAACTTATGGGGGAGGCCTAAAAGTCCATTTAATAGAAGGCCTTATGGTCCTGGCCAACATGGACAAGCTAGAAGAAGAAAGCCCTCAGACTTTGGAATCCAATTAGCGGCTAAACAAAAGCTAAAAAAGTATTACGGCGATATTACTGAAAAACAATTCTTAAAAATATATCAAGCAGCATCTAGAAAAAAAGGAGATACTAGTCAAATCTTGATTGAGTTGTTAGAGCGAAGACTTGACGCTGTTGTATTTAGATTAAAATTCGCCCCAACAGTATTTTCTGCAAGACAACTTGTAAACCATGGACATGTTTTAGTTAATGGAAAAGTTGTAAATAAAAAATCTTATCGGGTTATGGATGGTGATGAAATATCTCTTCAGCAAACTAGCCAAAATATTCCAATGATTATTCAAACATTAAGCTCTAATGAAAGAGATGTACCTGAGTATTTGCAATTAGAAATTTCAAAATGCCTTGGTAAGTTTGTTAGAGGACCACAACTTACTGATGTCCCATACCCTGTTCAAATGGAACCCAATCTCGTTGTTGAATTCTATTCTAGATAGAGATTATCTTTTGGCTAATTTATAATCCAAACTAAACTTTTTTGAACCGTTTATAGCTAAAAATAAAAAACCCGCACTAAGTCCTATATTTTTAAAGAAGCCATTTAACTGAGATTGTTCGCTAAAATCATTTAAAAATATTAATGCGGTGACTATGCAAAAACCAGCAAGCATAACAGAGGAAATTTTTGTTTTATATCCGATAATCAAAAGTAGTGGAGCTATAATTTCTAGTAAGATAGCAGGGTAGATAAAAAAGCCGGGTAAACCATAACTTTCCATCCAACTAATTGTGCCATCAAAGTAAATTACCTTGCTGTAACCATTAATTAGAAATAGAAGCGATATAAATATCCTTGCTATTAAATCAATAAAATTTTCAATGCTTTTTAAGAGCATATTCATATTGGTATAGCATTATTTTATTTAAAATCTATTTGTAATCTAACAACAACATTATTTCGAAAAAATTTTTATGAAAACTACCTTATATACAATAATTATAGCTTTCCTTTTAAACACAGCTTTTTCTGCAGGCTCTGCCACAGACAAAAAGACTAATTATGGGAAAGACTACAAATCTGCCATTAAATTGATCAAAAAATCTAAGTATGATGATGCAATTGATAAACTTATGGCTCTTGTTGACGTCGACACTACTGATTTTACGAAAGCAGATGTTTTTAATGAAATAGGATTTGCTTACAGAAAAAGCCAAGACTTTGATAATGCATCAAAATACTATGATAAAGCACTCAAACTTGATCCTAATCATTTAGGTGCTCTTGAATATCAAGGAGAGATGTATGTTGACTTAGGTCAAAAAGAAAATGCTTTGGCTAATTTAGAAAAGCTCAGAAATCTTGTAGGTGAAAAAGACTCTTATTTTAAAGAGTTAAATAACTATATTTCTAAAAATTAATTTTGTTTAAAGGGGGTAATAAAATTATCCCCTTTTAAATAACTTCGGTTTTTATTCCCTTAGTATTCAATAACTCCAAAAGCTCACCTGACTCAGCCATTTCTTTCATTATATCACAACCTCCAACAAACTCATTTTTAATATATAGTTGAGGTATCGTAGGCCAATTTGAAAAGGTTTTAATGCCTTCCCTAATATTATTATCATCAAGCACATTACAATGACCAAATTTAACTCCAGTTTTTTTTAAAATTGCACTTGCAACAGACGAGAAACCACACATAGGGAAATCAGGGTTACCTTTCATAAATAGGAATACCTCATTATCACCAATCATTTTTTCGATTTGTTCTTTTGTGCTACTTTCTAATTCCATTATTTAGTTCCTTTCGTTTTTAATTGCATAGCGTGAAGCTCTTTATCCATCAACCCATCTAATGATTTGTAGACTAATTGATGCTGTTGTATACGAGATAACCCATTAAATATATCACTTTCAATTTGAACTGAATAATGATCGTTATCACCAGCAAGATCTTCTATTGTAATTGTAGAATTTGGAAACTTATCTTTGATAAGATCTTCAAGTTTTTTTTGTTCTATAGGCATCTAATTGATAATTTTTTCAAAATTATTATGATAATTATTTATAATATCAAAATAGTCAAATTTTTTAGAGTTTATTTCTATATTTTCTCTAATTATCTCTCCAATTTCGAAGTATCCAACACCATTTTTGCTTAGAAAGGATGTTACATTGTTTAAATCTTCGTTCCTAATTTCAATCACATACCCAGCACTGTACTCACAAAAAAGATCAATTGGATCAGGTATATTAACTTTAAAGCCCATATTTTTATATTGCATTTTTAATAAAGATAAGAAGACACCACCTCTTGCAATATCATTACAGGACATAATATATTTTAAATCTGACATCTTCAAAACACAATCAGCTACTTTTTTTTCATAATCCAAATCTAATTCCTCTAAATCATTATACTCATTTATGTTTGAGGCAAGATTTTGATCCTGCAATAAATAAGGACTTAAATTTTTTTCTAATTGTTTTCCTAAAACGAGGATCTTATTGCCAATATTACAAAATTTATTAGAATTTATTTTTTTTAAATCCTGATTTGATCCTACCATTCCAATCACAGGTGTGGGCTTAATAGGTATTTCATTTGTCTGGTTATATAAAGACACATTGCCTGAAACGATAGGGGTATTGAATTTGGCTGCTGCTGTTCTTAAACCATCAATAGATAAGACTAATTCACCCATGATATTTGGGTCTAAGGGACTAGCAAAATTCAGATTATTTGTGATAGCTAAAGGATTTATGTTACATGCAATTAAATTCCTGTAAGACTCAGCAACTGTATATTTCATACCCTCGGTAGGATTAATTCTAATGTATAAAGGATTACAGTCTGTGGTAGCGCCAATAACTTTTTGTGTTCCATGAATTTTAACTATACCAGATGATTGACCGGGTTCTTTGACAGTATCTCCCATGACAGTTGAATCATATTGATTAAAAACCCAACTTTTATCCAAATAATTCAAATTAGATAATAAAGTATTAATTATATCTTCCAATTTAATGTTGGAAAAATCAAAATCTTTGACTTTTCTTTTTCTTGGCATATAAAATTCTCTGTCGTATTCAGGTGCATCATCAACAATAATATCTACAGGTAGGTCTACCACTTTCTTATTATTTGACTCAAACACAACTCGTTTATTATTAGTTATTTCTCCGATAACTTCATAATCTATTTGCCACTTTTGAAGAATTTCTTTCACCTTATGATTATTTTTTTCATCTATGACTGCCAACATTCTTTCTTGGCTTTCGGATAGAAGTATCTCATATGCGCTTAATGGTTGTCTCAATGGGACTTTATCAAGATTAATTAATACACCCAAATTGCCCTTCGAAGCCATTTCTACACTTGAGGAGGTAATTCCTGCAGCTCCCATATCTTGCATAGACTCTATCAATCCTAGTGACATTAATTCTAAACAACCCTCCATTAAAAGTTTCTCCATAAAAGGATCACCGACTTGTACCGAAGGTCTTTTATCATCCTCGTCGTCTTCTGAAAAAACATCTGAAGCCATACTGGCGCCATGAATTCCATCTTTTCCAGTCTTAGAACCAATATAAACAATGAGACCTCCAATAGACTTAGGCTTTGAGTAAAAAATTTTTTCTTTTTGAACATGACCTACAGCCATAGCATTAACCAAATTATTAAAACCATACGTTGACTCAAACTCGCACTCACCACCAATATTAGGAATTCCTATACAGTTGCCGTAGTGGCCAATTCCATGAACCACACCGTTTAATAAATATTTTGTTTTTTCACTTTCTATCAAACCAAATCTAATTGAGTCAAGAGTAGCTATTGGTCTAGCCCCCATCGTAAAAATATCTCTTAGTATTCCTCCAACACCAGTCGCAGATCCATTAAATGGTTCGATGTAACTAGGGTGGTTATGACTTTCAATTTTAAAAGCAATTCCGTCATTATCTTGTATGTCAATTATTCCAGCATTTTCACCTGGCCCCTGAATAACTATTTCATTTTCTGTAGGAAGTTTTTTTAACCATTTTTTTGATGTCTTATAACAACAGTGTTCATTCCACATTGCTGAAAAAATTCCTAACTCTTCCATAGTTAAGTCTCTATTTAAATAGTTCTTGATGATCTTGAATTCATCTAAAGTTAAGCCGTGCTGAAGTATTAAATCTTCGTTCATGATATCAATGACTCTATGATTAGCTTACCATCTTGTGAGGGATGAAAGTCAGAATAAGCTCTTTCAGGGTGAGGCATCATACCAAGAATATTTTTCTTTTTGTTTGTGATGCCCGCAATAGCTTCTATTGAGCCATTAATATTTTCTTCACTATTTGAAAATTCACCTTTGCAGTATTCAAATGCAATTTGTTCATTATTTTTAAGTGATTTTAAAGTTTCATTATCACAATAAAAATTTCCCTCATTGTGGGCCACAGGGATTTGAAGCACTTGATCTTCTTTAATGGATAAATTGAAGTTATTTTTAAATTTTTTTTTAATAAAACAGTTTTTACCCAAAAATTTAAGGTTTTTGTTTTGTATCAAGGCTCCTTCAAGGAGCCCAATTTCAGTTAAAATTTGAAAACCGTTACAAATACCTAATAAATATCTATCATCGTTTGCATGTTTTATAACATCATTGATTATTTTACTCTTTGATGCCATGGCCCCCGATCTTAAATAGTCACCAAAACTAAAACCTCCAGGTAATACTACCAAATCAACTTGTGGCAAAGATGCTTCCTCATGCCAAATGTTATAAACAACACCTTTTGTTAAATCTTGTAAGTAACATAAAGCGTCTCTATCACAATTAGATCCCGGAAATGTAATGACAGCAGACTTAAAACTCATCCAAGTACTTCGTACTCTTCAATAATATCATTCACTAAAAGCTTTTTGCATGCAGAGTCTATTTTTTGGTCTTTTTCTTCTTTACTTAAATTATCTGGTAGGTCTAACTCAATGAGCTTTCCTTGCCTGATATTATGAAATTCATTAAATCCTAAATTATTTAACGATTGTTCAATAACCTTTCCTTGAGGTTCTAAAATTTGACTCTTAAGTCTTATTAAAATTTTTATCCGCATTAAATCTTTAAGTTTAATCTATCAAGTACCTCTGCATATGCCTCTTCAACATTTCCTAAATCTCTTCGAAAGCGATCTTTATCAAGTTTTTTATTTGTTTTTAAATCCCATAATCGACAAGTATCTGGTGATATTTCATCAGCTAAAACAAGTTCATTGGTTTTCTTACATATTCCAAATTCTAACTTAAAATCAATTAAATTTATTCCGAAAGAAAAAAATGTAGATCTTAAGACATCGTTAATTCTCAAAGAATATTCATCTATTAATTCTAATTCATCAAAGTCGCATAACCCTAAATTAAGAATATGCTCAGAACTTATATGTGGATCGCCAAGTTCATCTGATTTTAAACAGTACTCTATAAGTGTATCGGATAATGGAGTGCCCTCCTTAATGCCAAATTTCTTTGACAAAGATCCAGCAAAGAGATTTCTAACCAAAACTTCAATTGGTATAATATCTACTTTTTTTAAAAGCTGAGATTTTTTGTCAATTTTTTTGATAAAGTGTGTTGGGATATCACAGTGATTCAAAATTTGAAATAAATAACTTGAGATACTGTTATTAATAGCACCCTTATTTTTAATTGAACCTTTTTTTAAATTATTAAAAGCAGTAGCGTCATTTTTATATGTAGCAATTACTTGGTTGCTATTTTTTGCATATATAATTTTGGCTTTTCCTTCATATAGTTTTTTTAATTTTGTTGCCATCAGCTAACTCTTTTAAATATCTTGTCTACATTTGTAAAAAGACTTTTATTATTGAAGATATTATCTATTTTACTCGATATCTTAAATTTGGCTAAACTTGGATGGCTTAAGAGATTATCTTTAAAAGACAAATTACCCTCCCACGTTTTTAAAGCACAATCTTGGACAATTTTATAAGCATCCTCTCTCAGAACTTTATTATCAATTAGAAAAATTAAGACGTTTTGTGAATAGGGTAGGCCTTTTAAAAGGTTTAAGTTTTTAACCATATTCTTTTTATGTATTATAAGATTGTCAAGTAAGGTAATCATTCTTTGAACTGCAAAGTCAAGAGTAATGGTTGCATTAGGAGCGTTTATTCTCTCAACACTAGAGTGACTAATATCTCTTTCATGCCATGATGTTATATTTTCTAAAGCAGGAATGGTTAAAGACCTTACTACTCTTGCTAGTCCTGTTAAATTTTCTGATAAAATTGGATTTTTTTTATGAGGCATTGCCGAACTACCTTTTTGACCTCTTGCAAACCCCTCTTCAACTTCCATAACTTCAGTTCTTTGTAAATGTCTAATTTCTGTTGATAAACGTTCAAGAGAACTTGCTATTATTGCAAAGGTACAAAAAAGATCTGCATGCCTATCTCTAGGTATAATTTGTGTGGAAACTGGCTCGACTGAGAATTTTAATTTTTTAGCAATCATTTGTTCAACCCTTGTATCAATATTAGAGTATGTTCCAACAGGACCAGACATTTGGATTGTCTGTATTTGTTTAATTGAATTTTTAAGACGATTTATGTTTCTATTGTTTTCAGCAAGATAACCAAGGATTTTTAATCCAAAAGTTGTTGTCTCAGCGTGAATACCATGGCTTCTGCCAATACATAATGTGTATTTATGTTTTTTTGCAATACTAAGAAGAGTTTTGCTTAATTTTACCAAACCTTCAAAAATTATATTGCTTGATTGATTGAGTTGGATCGAAAAAGAAGTATCTAAAATATCACTGGATGTAAGTCCTTTGTGAATATACCTAGACTCAGCGCCTACATACTTTGCTACATTAGTCAAAAAAGCAATTACATCGTGCTTAGTTTTTTCTTCAATTTTTTCTATTTCTTTTACTTTAAACTTTGCTTTTTTTTTTATTCTATTTGAAGTTCCTTTAGGTATTTGGCCTAATTTTTCCATTGCCTCGCAAGCAAGTATTTCGAGATCAAGCCATATTTGGAATTTATTATTATCCTCCCAGATTTCTTTAAGAATTTTTCTAGAGTATCTCGGTATCAATTATAAAAAGCCTTATTTGGAGACTCTGTTAGAATCTCAACATTATCCCCATTAATATATATCGTATGTTCGTACTGAGCGCTAAGTGTTTTATCTTTAGTTACAGCTGTCCAACCATCACTTAGTATTTTAGATTGATATTTTCCAGCATTGATCATGGGTTCAATCGTAAAAATCATTCCATCTATAAATTTAATATTATCATATTCGCTATCGTAGTAATGCAAAATACTTGGATTTTCATGAAATTTCAAACCAACACCATGTCCACAAAAGTCTCTAACAACACTAAAATTATTTGATGTTGCTATATCTTCAATTTTTTTTCCAATACGACTAATAGGCTCGCCAACTTTTATTTCATCAATACTTTCTATTAAACAATCGTGAGTAACTTTACATAGGTTGTTTGCTTTTATAGAGACTTCACCTACCTTATACATTCTTGATGAGTCTCCATGCCAACCATCAATTATTGTTGTAACATCTACATTCAAAATATCACCCTTATGCAGATTTCGATTATAATTTGGAATTCCATGACAAATTACATGGTTTATAGAAGTACATGTAGATTTTGGAAAACCTCTATAAAACAAAGGGGCAGGAGTGCCACCTAATTCTTGAATTCTAGTTAAACAGAATTCATCAATCTCAGAAGTTGTAATTCCCTCTTTAATTATATTATTAAGCTCGTCTAAAATAGTTGCAGTTATTTTACCTGCCTTTCTACAAGAGCCTACTTCAGCACTTGAATATGATTTAATCTTCATCAATTTTTATCTCACCTAAAATATTTATACCTTTTAAAGAAACATTACATTTAAATGCTCTAAATTTTACACCACTCTTTTTGGCAATAAGAGAATTTTCATAATAATCATTATCTAAATCTTTAGCTATCGAAAATCTATCTACATCATCTCGTTGAATAAGATATATCAAAAAACAGTTACTACCTTTTTTTGACATATTGCTTAATTCTAATAAATGTTTTGATCCTCTTGAGGTAGTAGCATCTGGAAATTCTGCTAAATTTTTTTTTCTTGATAATGTGACTGATTTAACTTCAACATAACTATCACCTTTTGGGTGACTAGCATAAATATCAACTCTAGAATTTTTTCCATATTTGACCTCTTTTTTTAATTCACCCTTAATTTCATGAAGAATTTTATTTTCTTTTATGGCATTAAAAACAATATCGTTTGGCAGCGATGTGTTTATACCAACAAATGTTTTGAGGTCTTTGATTGCTTCTAATCTATATTTTAATTTAGCATTAGGATTTTCTACTTTTGCAACCAAAACTTTGGAGCCCTCGTTCAATAGATCTAATAAAGAACCTGTGTTTGGACAGTAAGCTGTGACAACTTTAGTACCAATCTTTATATCAACAAAAAATCGTTTATAGCGTTTTATAAAAAAACCCTCTAAAATTTCCTCTTTATAATTCATCTATGGCAACTAAAAAAAATATACAATCAGCTTGTCTTATAATCATCGGCAATGAGATATTATCAGGTAGGACACAAGATAAAAATATAAATCATATAGCTAAAGAGCTTTTTTTATGTGGTGTATCTTTGCATTTAGTATTAGTAATACCTGACTCAAAAAAAATAATTATCTCCCAGATCAGAAAATTAAAAACTAAGTATGACTATATAATTACAACTGGTGGAATAGGCCCGACGCATGATGATATAACCTCTGAGTCAATTAGTTTGGCTGTAGGAAAAAAATATAAATTACATAATGGTGCATACAGCGAATTAAAAAAATATTATAGAAAAATTAAATCTGAATTAACTGACGCTAGGAAAAAAATGGCATACATGCCCGAGGGATCTAAATTAATTTTAAATAAAGTTAGTGGTGCCCCAGGTTTTAAAATTGAGAATATTTATGTTTTTGCAGGTGTGCCTTCAATAGTACAAGCAATGATGAAAGAATTTAAAAAAATGATTAAAATCAAAAATAAATTTTATTCAACTTCTATAATTACAAAATTATTTGAAAGTAAAATAGCCCATATTCTTGTTGTTGCAGAAAAAAAATATCAATTTATCTCTATAGGTAGCTATCCAATTTTTGATGGAAAACCAAGGGGTGTAGAGATTGTTATAAATTCACAAGTTAACAAGCTGGGCGTAAACAATGCAAAAAAATTCATTCTCAAAGAGATAAACAAAATTATTTAAGAATAGGTTAATTTAATATAAAACAATATTTCCTTTTGGCGGAGTAGCTCAGTTGGTTAGAGCGGTGGAATCATAATCCATGTGTCGGGGGTTCAAATCCCTCCTCCGCTACCAAGAATAATCATTGTAATTATTGATATTTTAACATATCTTTCGTTTTCTGATCGCGGGGTAGAGCAGCTTGGTAGCTCGTCAGGCTCATAACCTGAAGGTCGTAGGTTCAAATCCTACCCCCGCAACCAATACCTAAATAAATTCATTCATTTCAAGGGTTTTTTTTTATTTTTTTTATTGAAATGCATTTGACAATGCTTCGATAAAGTGTAGATATAGTCTACTTTTTATTCGATTCATTTGGCCATTTATTGTGCACCAGTGATTCTTGCTCTTTATTTTTAGTTAATATGAAATGAATAGACGGTGGGTTTATAACGTCAAATTTCGATCAAGCTTTCATTCGATAAGAATATTAGCTCGTTATTTTGGCGTCTAACCTACGTCAATTTAAAACTTTGTTTTTTATGAGTAGGTAATTCAACTTAAGAGTTTGATTATGGCTCAGAACGAACGCTTGCTGCATGCTTTATACATGCAAGTCGAACGAAGGCCCTAGCTTGCTAGGTGTCCTTAGTGGCGCACGGGTGAGTAACACGTGGGAACATACCTTATAGTACGGAATAACTGCGGGAAACTGTAGCTAATACCGTATATTCCAACAATGGGAAAGATTTATCGCTATAAGATTGGCCCGCGCAAGATTAGCTTGTTGGTGAGGTAAAAGCTCACCAAGGCTTCGATCTTTAGCTGGTTTGAGAGGATGATCAGCCACACTGGGACTGAGACACGGCCCAGACTCCTACGGGAGGCAGCAGTAGGGAATATTGGACAATGGGGGCAACCCTGATCCAGCAATGCAGCGTGAGTGACGAAGGCCTTAGGGTTGTAAAACTCTTTCATCGGTGAGGATAATGACAGTAGCCGAAGAAGAAGGACCGGCTAATTCCGTGCCAGCAGCCGCGGTAATACGGAAGGTCCTAGCGTTGTTCGGAATTACTGGGCGTAAAGCGCATGTAGGCGGAACAGAAAGTTAGAAGTGAAATCCCTGGGCTCAACCTAGGAATTGCTTTTAAAACTTCTGTTCTGGAATTCAGGAGAGGAAAATGGAATTTCCAGTGTAGAGGTGAAATTCGTAGATATTGGAAGGAACACCAGTGGCGAAGGCGATTTTCTGGACTGATATTGACGCTGAGATGCGAAGGCATGGGTAGCAAACGGGATTAGATACCCCGGTAGTCCATGCAGTAAACGATGGGTGCTAGTCGTCGGACTTTTGTTCGGTGTCGTAGCTAACGCGTTAAGCACCCCGCCTGGGGAGTACGGTCGCAAGATTAAAACTCAAATAAATTGACGGGGACCCGCACAAGCAGTGGAGCATGTGGTTTAATTCGACGCAACGCGAAGAACCTTACCAGCGTTTGACATGGAAAGTACCGGTTACAGAATGGTAACCTTCAGTTCGGCTGGCTTTCACACAGGTGCTGCATGGCTGTCGTCAGCTCGTGTCGTGAGATGTTGGGTTAAGTCCCGCAACGAGCGCAACCCTTATCGTTAGTTACTAACAGTTCGGCTGAGGACTCTAGCGAAACTGCCGGTGATAAGCCGGAGGAAGGTGGGGATGACGTCAAGTCCTCATGGCCCTTACACGCTGGGCTACACACGTGCTACAATGGTAACTACAACGGGACGCAATACCGCGAGGTGGAGCAAATCCCCAAAAGTTATCTCAGTTCGGATTGCACTCTGCAACTCGAGTGCATGAAGTTGGAATTGCTAGTAATCGCGGATCAGCATGCCGCGGTGAATACGTTCCCGGGTCTTGTACACACCGCCCGTCACACCATGAGAGTTGGTTTTATCTTAAGTCAGTGCGCTAACCTTCGGGAGGCAGCTGCCCACGGTACGGCCAGCGATTGGGGTGAAGTCGTAACAAGGTAGCCGTAGGGGAACCTGCGGCTGGATCACCTCCTTTCTAAAGGAAAAAAAACTTTGAACTAAGTGTACGTTTAAAGTAACCACCGTCTATTTGTTTTGCTTTTTTCAACTGACGTTGATAAAGGGCATTGATTGGGCGTGTAGCTCAGTTGGTTAGAGCGCGCGCTTGATAAGCGTGAGGTCGGAGGTTCAAGTCCTCCCTCGCCCACCAACACTGTTGGGGGATTAGCTCAGCTGGGAGAGCGCCTGATTTGCATTCAGGAGGTCAGCGGTTCGATCCCGCTATCCTCCACCAACTTTTTAAAATCGTAAATATGTAAGCTGATAACACAGACGAATAACTTGCACGAGTTGTTCGTCAATTAAACAACTAATATAACAACAAATAACTACAAAAAGTTATTAACAACAAACTTTTCACTGTGTGTTAATAATTCAAGCGCGTAAGAGCATTTGGTGGATGCCTTGGCATAAAGAGGCGACGAAGGACGTGACAGACTGCGATAAGCTCGGACTTGCTGTCAATAAGCTTAATCCGAGATCTCCGAATGGGGAAACCCAATAACTTATAAGTGAATTCATAGCTTATAAGGGCGAACCTAGGGAACTGAAACATCTAAGTACCTAGAGGAAAAGATATTCCGTTAGTAGTGGCGAGCGAAAGCGGATCAGGCCAGTGCTACTTTTTACTAAACCAGAACTGTATGGAAAGGCAGGCCATAGTGAGTGATAGCCTCGTATGGGTAGATAGTAAAAAATAGACATGAGTAGGGCGGGACACGTGAAATCCTGTCTGAATATAGGAAGACCACTTCCTAAGCCTAAATACTACTTTATGACCGATAGTGAACCAGTACCGTGAGGGAAAGGCGAAAAGAACCCCTAGCAGGGGAGTGAAATAGACCCTGAAACCGGATGCTTACAAGCAGTTGGAGCCTCTTTATGAGGTGACAGCGTACCTTTTGTATAATGGGTCAGCGACTTAATCTCATTAGCAAGCTTAAGCCATATAGGTGTAGGCGAAGCGAAAGCGAGTCTGAATAGGGCGATTTAGTTAATGGGATTAGACTCGAAACCGAGTGATCTAGTCATGAGCAGGTTGAAAGTGAAGTAAAATTCACCGGAGGACCGAACCCACTAGCGTTGAAAAGCTACGGGATGACTTGTGATTAGGGGTGAAAGGCCAACCAAACTCGGAAATAGCTAGTTCTCCGCGAAAACTATTTAGGTAGTGCGTCGTGTGAATCTTATTGGGGGTAGAGCACTGAATGGGCTAGGGGGAAGCAATTCCTACCAAACCTAATCAAACTCCGAATACCAGTAAGTCTGCACGGCAGACAGTCCATGGGTGCTAAGGTCCTTGGACGAGAGGGAAACAGCCCAGATCAACAGCTAAGGTCCCCAAATAATGATTAAGTGTGAAAGGGAGTGGGAACTCCAAGACAGCCAGGAGGTTGGCTTAGAAGCAGCCATCCTTTAAAGAAAGCGTAACAGCTCACTGGTCTAATTAAGAGATCCTGCACCGAAAATGTAACGGGGCTCAAATCATTTACCGAAGCTTTGACAATTACTTTTAGTAATTGGGTAGCGGAGCGTTCTGTAAGCCTGTAAAGGTGATGCGTAAGCATTGCTGGAGGTATCAGAAGTGCGAATGCTGACATGAGTAACGATAAGAAATGTGAAAGACATTTCCGCCGAAATCCTAAGGTTTCCTGCGTAAAGCTAATCTGCGCAGGGTTAGTCGGCCCCTAAGGCGAGGGCGAAAGCCGTAGTCGATGGGAAGCAGGTTAATATTCCTGCACCAGCTGGTAGTGACGGATGAAGTAAATTGTGAGTTCTTACTGGATTGAACTTGCAGTGAATTTGTCCCTGGAAATAGCTCCAGCATTAGACCGTACCAAAACCGACACAGGTAGGAGGGTAGAGAATACCAAGGCGCTTGAGAGAACTATGTTGAAGGAACTCGGCAAATTACACTTGTAACTTCGGGATAAAAGTGACCTGCTATTGGGCAACCAGTAGGAGGTGGCACAGAAGAGGGGGTAGCGACTGTTTACTAAAAACATAGCACTATGCAAAGTCGAAAGACGACGTATATGGTGTGACGCCTGCCCGGTGCCGGAAGGTTAATAGGAGGGGTGCAAGCCCTGAATTGAAGCCCCGGTGAACGGCGGCCGTAACTATAACGGTCCTAAGGTAGCGAAATTCCTTGTCGGGTAAGTTCCGACCTGCACGAATGGCGTAACGATTTCCCCACTGTCTCCAACATAGACTCAGTGAAATTGAATTCTCGGTTAAGATGCCGAGTAACCGTGGTTAGACGGAAAGACCCCGTGCACCTTTACTGCAGCTTTGTATTGGTATTAGGGAACAGATGTGTAGTATAGGTGGGAGACTTTGAAGGAGTGGCGCTAGCCATTCTGGAGTCACTAGTGAAATACCACTCTTCTGTTCCTTGATGCCTAACCATACACCGTCATCCGGTGTTGGGACCATGCATGGTGGGCAGTTTGACTGGGGCGGTCGCCTCCCAAAGAGTAACGGAGGCGCGCGATGGTAGGCTCAGAACGCTTGGAAACCGTTCGTTGAGTGCAATGGCATAAGCCTGCCTGACTGCGAGACCCACAAGTCGAGCAGAGACGAAAGTCGGTCATAGTGATCCGGTGGCACTTCGTGGAAGGGCCATCGCTCAACGGATAAAAGGTACGCCGGGGATAACAGGCTGATCTCTCCCAAGAGTCCATATCGACGGGGAGGTTTGGCACCTCGATGTCGGCTCATCGCATCCTGGGGCTGAAGCAGGTCCCAAGGGTTTGGCTGTTCGCCAATTAAAGCGGTACGCGAGCTGGGTTTAGAACGTCGTGAGACAGTTCGGTCCCTATCTGCCATGGTTGTGGAAGCTTGAGAGGATCTGCCCTTAGTACGAGAGGACCGGGGTGGACGTACCTCTGGTGTACCTATTGTAGCGCCAGCTGCATCGTAGGGTAGCTATGTACGGAATGGATAACCGCTGAAAGCATCTAAGCGGGAAGCCAACCTCAAAACTAGGCTTCGTTATAGGATCGTGGAAGACTACCACGTTGATAGGCTAGGTGTGGAAGTGTGGTAACACATGAAGCTAACTAGTACTAATAATCCAATGCTTGAATTATAATACACAGCGAAAAGTTTTAACTTCATGTTATAAAAAGTTTGTGGCGGTCATAGCGGAGTGAAAAAACCCGATCCCATTTCGAACTCGGTCGTGAAGGCCTCCAGCGCCGATGGTACTTAGTCTTAAGGCTTGGGAGAGTAGGACGCCGCCTATTTAAAATAATCAGCTACGTATTTACAATAATTAATCTTTAATAATTCTTTTAGTTTCATTATCTACTACAACAAAGTTTTCATAAAATTTTAATGTAGGTTTGGAATATCTATTTGTGATCCATTCAACTCTTTCTTCATTAAACCATTTTTTTGCATTCAACATATTATCAAAACAATATACACCACCTGCAATATTATTTTTAAGATCTGAAATATAGTTCTTTCTTATCAACCCAGGCGTTTTTTTGTAAATCGGAGCTGTCTCTAAAAACTTTTCTCTTAATTTTTTCTCTGTTAAAGAGGGATCTATTTTAAAAGTTACTTCTACAATTATCATTTAATAACAAAATGGTAGCCTCGGGCGGACTCGAACCGCCACGGGAGTAAATCCCACTGGATTTTAAGTCCAGACTGTCTACCATTCCAGCACGAGGCCATGTTAAAATAGTTAATCGAATTTAGACGATTACTTAAGTTTTTCAATACTTTTATCTATTTAAATAGTCTGGATTGTCCAAAATATCATCTAATTGATTTTGACCAAAAAAAACTCCAGAAAATAAATCATACTTTTTGAACTCTGATGAATAATCGGGTTTGAATATATTTTTATTTTTATTTTCTAAAATTTTTACGTAATTATCAGGTAATTCATCTTCGATTTTTTTTACCTCATGTATCGATAAAGGGCTTAACTGAATATTAAAATCTTTAAAAGCTTTTAACCTTACTTTTTCATCAATTAAATAGCATAAAAAACCTGAACTTTGAAAATTATTTAAATAGGCGCTAAAACCATAAAAAGAAAAAGGGATTGTTTCTAAATTTTGCTGAAATTTTCCTTGTTCATTGCTCCAAATATATTTACTTTTTGGAAAAAGTTGAAAACTTTCAAAACCAGTATTTTTATTAAGTAAAATACCATCACTAAATAATGTATAAACGTTTTCAGAATTTTCAAAAGAGTTATAAATCTCTAAAAAGTCATTATTTAAAATATTTTTATTCAGATTTTCGTAAGTTTTCACAAATAAATCTGCTATTAACTCAAAGGAGACACTATTTAGATTAATAGAGGGTTGTTCTAAGTGATAAATTAATAAATTAATTATGTCTTCTTTGGTTTGGAAACTCATTCCTAAAGTATACTTAATAGGATTATATAATTCTGAAAATTCTTCGAAAGTTAATTTTTGATTATTGTCTTTGCTTAATATTATAAATGTATCCAAATCCAGAGGAAATAAATTTCCTATAATTTTAATTTCATTATCATTATAAAAATTTAAAACTTTGTCAGGTATCTGTGTTTGATTTAAACTTAACTTTTCTAAATCTCTATATTCACCAAATATAATGTCAAATTCATTTGCATTTTGATTAACTTCACTGATTGTAAATTCTATATCGTTTAATATTGAGTAATCACCAAGTACGTAATATAAATAATATTTATAATCAATATAACTATTTTCTATAAACCCTATATTCAGTCCTTTTTTTGTTAAGCATTCGTTGGAATTAGATTTATTAGAGATAATTATCAATAAACAAAAAATTAAGAACCCTTTGATATTTATTATAGATTTCACTTAAATTAGCTAGATTTAAACATTTCTTTGTAGACACGTTCTTCAATCTTATGATCATTATCAAATAATAATGGTATTTCCATACCTTCGGACATTTCTATTTCAACAGATATAACATCTTTAGCTTCAATATGATCTGCATGAACTACTATTGGTCTTTTAGAAGGGTTATTATTGATAATTTTAATTTTAGCATTGTCTTTCAACAAGCCTCCCCGCCAGTGTCTGGGACTATAGGCGCTTACAGCAGTTAGTGCTACTACATTACTTCCAAGAGGAATGATAGGCCCAGAGGCAGAATAATTATATCCAGTACTTCCTGCTGCCGTTGACAATATCACTCCATCACAAACGAGTTCTTCAATTCTCACTTCGTTATCTATTAGAATTTGAATTTTTGCTGCTTGGTATTTTTCTCTACGTATACTTATTTCATTAATCGCAATTGCTTTAATTTCTTGACCAGTAGGATTTAGAGTTTTCATAACTAATGGTCTTAATTTTGTTAACTGAGCACTATTTAAACGCTCTTCTAGTCCTTCAAGCCTGTAATCATTCATTAGAAATCCCACAGATCCAAAATTCATACCATAAATAGGTTTATTCAGTTTCATATAATTATGGAGTGATTTTAATATAAAACCATCTCCGCCAAGGGCGACAATAAAATCTGCCTCTTCAGGTTCAAAATTTCCATATTTTTTAATAAGTTTTTCTTGTGCCTCAATATTTTTTTCAAGAGGGAAAGAAACAAAACAGATTTTCATTAATTAACCACCAGTCTCATTCATATAACGATTAACATAACCTCCAAAATTATCTTTTTGAATTTCGAAGTTATGTGCTTTTGGTTTAATTGACATTGCATATTCTATCTGAGCAATAATATCATTTTTTGTTTGATTTCTTAAAGCAAACTTTAAATCTACAAAATCATTTTGACCTAAACACATATATAGCTTTCCAGTGCAAGTAAGCCTTACCCTATTACAAGTGTCACAAAAATTATGAGAAATAGCTGATATAATACCAATTTTTGAGTTATGATCAGAGTACTCATAGTATCTGGATGGACCGTTAGTTCTATGCTTAGAGGGATTTAAATTTAACTTACTTACTAAATCTTCTTCAAATTTTTTCATAGATAAAAATTGATTAAATCTCTTCTCTCCAATGTCTCCAATGGGCATTATCTCTATTAACGAAATATCAAACTGATTTTTTTTACACCAATCTAAAATACCAAAAATCTCTTTATCGTTAAAATTGTGTGTCAAAACAGTATTTATCTTTATTTTGATACCTTCTTGTTTAGCAACTTCTATTCCATTTAAAACTTTATTTAGATCTCCCCATTTAGTTATTCTTTTAAAACTTTCTGGGTCTAAGCTATCAAGGGAAACATTTATTCTTTCAACACCATTTTTTTTTAAAATAGATGCATATTTAGATAAATTTGTACCATTCGTAGTTAAAGTATGTTCAGAAATTTTACCCTGAATTTTTAGATTATGTAAATGCTCTATGATTGAAACAACATTTTTTCTGACTAAGGGCTCACCCCCTGTTAATCGAAATTTTTTAACACCTAACTCATTAAAAATGTCTGTAAGTTTAATGATCTCTTCTATTGATAAGACTTCCTGCCTTGGTAGAAAAGTAACATCTTCAGCCATACAATATGTACATCTTAAGTCACACCTGTCAGTCACAGATATTCTTAAGTAATCAATTTTTCTTTTAAAATTATCAGTCAGCATTTTCGAATATTTTCAAATCTATGATATTTAAATCTATAACTTTTTTTCCAACGTTCTCAAAGTTAATAGTGATTTTACTATTTATACAAGATTGTACTTGTCCCAGGCCCCAATCGGGCTGAGATGGGCACTCCACAATTGTGCCCGGTATAAAATCGCTATAATTAAAGTTATTTTCCATTATTACTCTTGTTTAGTACAAACAAATATTTACTATTTATAATAGAATCAAATGGATAAAAAAGAAAATTTAAACAAACTTAAATCAGTTATTAGTAATATTGAAAAATCATATGGCAAAGGTTCCATAATGATGCTTGGTAAAAAAGATATCGATACAAATATTGATGTTTATTCAACTGGTTCGCTTGGACTAGATATCGCGTTAGGAATAGGTGGGTTACCAAAAGGAAGAGTAGTAGAAGTGTACGGTCCTGAAAGTTCGGGTAAAACAACTCTTACTCTTCACATCATTGCAGAGGCTCAAAAAATGGGTGGAACTTGCGCATTTATCGATGCTGAGCATGCTTTAGATCCTGGATATGCAAAAAAACTAGGAGTAAATATAGATGAATTATTGATATCTCAACCTGACACGGGGGAACAGGCTTTAGAAATTTCTGATACACTTGTTAAGTCAGAAGGTATTGATTTATTAGTTATAGACTCAGTAGCAGCATTAGTACCAAGAGCTGAACTTGAAGGTGAAATGGGAGACTCTTTACCTGGACTTCAAGCAAGGCTCATGAGTCAAGCACTTAGAAAACTAACTAGCTCTATTTCTAAGACAAATACGATGGTTGTATTTATAAACCAACTTAGAATGAAAATTGGCGTTATGTTTGGAAGTCCTGAAGTTACCACAGGTGGTAATGCTTTAAAGTTTTACTCCTCTGTAAGATTAGATATTCGAAGAATTGGGGCAATTAAAGATAAAGATAATATTATTGGTAATCAAACAAGAGTCAAAGTTGTCAAAAATAAAATGGCCCCTCCATTTAAAATGGTCGAGTTTGATATTATGTATGGTGAGGGTATTTCTAAAATTGGTGAAATTATTGATTTAGGTGTCCAAGCAGACATTATTGATAAGTCTGGTGCATGGTATTCTTATAAGGATGAAAAAATAGGCCAGGGTAGAGAAAACACAAAGCAGTTTTTAAAAGATAATCCTGAAATGCTAAATGAGATTGAGATTAGAATTAGATCTAATTCAGACACTGTGGAAGAGTTAATGATCGATCCACCTCCTCCTATGACAGAGGAAATAGTCGAAAAAAGCTCAAAAGAATAATATTAAATTTCAGCTAAATTAATCTATATTCCTTGAATATGAACTCTAATCATGTCCGTAATGCATTCATTGATTATTTTAAGAACAATGATCATAAACACGTAAAATCTGGATCTTTAATCCCAGAAAATGACCCTTCATTAATGTTTGCAAACTCTGGAATGGTTCAATTTAAAAATGTTTTCACTGGTATGGAGGAAAAAGATTTCAAAAGAGCTACTACTTCACAAAAATGTGTTAGAGCAGGTGGTAAACATAACGATCTTGAAAACGTTGGATTTACAACAAGGCACCACACTTTTTTTGAGATGTTGGGAAATTTCTCTTTTGGCGATTATTTTAAAGAAGAAGCTATTTTATATGCATGGAATTTAATTACGAAAGAATTCAAAATTAATGAAAATAAATTATTGGTTACTATATATCATGATGATGAAGTCGCAGAAAAATTTTGGAAAAAGATTGGTAATTTACCTGACAATAGAATAATCAAAATTTCAAGTTCTGATAATTTTTGGTCAATGGGGGATACAGGACCTTGTGGACCATGCTCAGAAATATTTTATGATCATGGCGATAAGTATTTTGGTGGCCCTCCTGGTTCAGTAGATGAGGATGGAGATCGTTTTATTGAAATATGGAATTTAGTTTTTATGCAATATGAGCAGGTTGACAAAAAAACTAGATTAGAATTACCTAAACCATGTGTGGACACCGGAATGGGATTAGAGAGAATAACTGCTTTATTGAATGGTAGTAATGATAATTATACGTCAGATCTATTTACAAATATTATTGATATTACTCAGGAATGTATCCAAAAAAAAATAACTGAAGAGAACAAATCTAGTTTTAGAGTTATAGCAGATCATTTAAGGGCATCATCTTTCTTAATAGCTGATGGGGTTTTACCTTCAAATGAAGGCAGAGGTTATGTTTTAAGAAGAATATTAAGAAGAGGCATAAGACATGCTTACTCATTAGGTTCTAAGGATGCATTATTTCACGAAATTTTTGAGGAATTGAAAAATTTAATGGGAGATTTCTACCAAGAACTCAATACAGGTGCTGATGCTATAAAGGAAACTTTGTACTCTGAGGAAATAAAATTTAGAGAAACTTTAAGTAAGGGCTTGGAGATACTTGGACAAGAATTACCTAAGATTAAAAATAATAAACTAGATGGCAAAATAGCATTTAAATTATACGATACCTTTGGATTTCCTCTAGATTTAACACAAGATTATTTAAGATCAAAAAATATTAGCGTAGATGTTGAGTCATTTGATGCTGCAATGAAGCTTCAAAAAGAGGAAGCTAGATCTTCATGGAAGGGTAGTGGAGATGGAGATATCCAAAAACTATGGTTTGATTTAGCTAAAAAAATAGAACCAACAACTTTCGATGGCTATAAAGAGACATCTACTTTAGCAAATATATCAGCGTTAGTTTTAGACTCTGAGGAAGTTCAAAATCTAAGTGATAATCTTGAACAATCTGCAATTATAACCGATAAATCATGTTTTTATGCTGAGTCTGGTGGACAAGTTGGAGACAAAGGCACTATTACTTCAGATACTGCTGAATTCAAAGTAACAGATACAAGAAAAACTCCTCAAGGTATATTTATTCATTTTGGTAATGTGACTTCAGGAAGTTTTAAAATAGGTCAAGAGGTCAAACTTAAAATTGATACTAGTTTAAGAGATCTCATAAAAAAAAATCACTCAGCCACACATTTGCTTCACGCTGCGTTAAGAAATAATTTGGGAACACATGTAGCACAGCGTGGATCTTTAGTTAATGAGAATAAATTACGTTTTGACTTTAGTCATAATAAACAAATATCAACTGAACAAATAGAAATTATTCAAAAAGAAGTAATGAGCATAATTTCTAACTTTTGTGAAACACAAATTGATATTAAATCTCAAGATGAGGCCATTAAACAAGGTGCTATGGCTTTATTTGGTGAAAAATATGGTGATGAAGTCAGAGTTGTCACTCTTGGAGAAAATAATAATAAACCCTATTCAATTGAATTATGTGGGGGAACACATGTAACAAATGTTCAAAATATAAAAAATTTTCATATTATTAGTGAAGAGTCTGTCTCTTCAGGAGTGAGAAGAATAGAAGCTTGTACTGGAGATAGGGTTGAAGAATTTATTAACAATAAATTAAAAGAGAGCAAATTGCTTGAAAAAAAACTTGATGATAAAATTAAAAATTTAATCTCACAAATAAAAAAATTAGATGGAAAGATTAGTTTTAGTGAAGACAACAAAAATATTTTTATTAAGAAATTAGAAAACTATTTAGAAAGTCTAAAGAATAAATCTATCCTTTCTAATAATGATAATAATAAAATTGATGAAATAAATATTAATGGGATTAATTTTGTTTCCCAAATAATTGACAACTTACCCCCCAAAGAACTAAGATCAATTTTTGACAAATTTAAATTAGAAAAATCTAAATCAATTTTAGCTTGCATCACAATCAATGATGATAAAGTCTCAATTATTGTTGGATTAACTAACGACTTAATCGATCTTTATGATGCAAGAACGTTAATAAAAAGCACCTTTGATATACTTGGTTCAAAAGGTGGTGGAGGGAGAATTGACTTCGCACAAGCTGGAGGTAACAGAAAAGATCAAGTTAATCAGGCTTTTTTAAGTATTAAAAACCAAATTTAAATCAATTTAGTTTGAAGATTTTTATCAAGACAACTCAAAAAATCCTCAGTATTCATCCATGGAGAATTTTTATCTACAAGCATTGCTAAGTCTTTAGTCATCTGACCAGATTCTACTGTCTCGATACAGGTTTGTTCGAGTGATTTAGAAAATTTAATAAGCTCCTCATTGCCATCGAATTCACCCCTAAAGTTTAACCCCTTTGTCCAAGCATAAATAGATGCTATTGGATTTGTTGAAGTTTTCTCTCCTTTCTGATGAAGTCTATAGTGTCTAGTTACTGTTCCATGGGCAGCTTCAGCTTCAATAGTTTTACCATCGGGTGTCATTAATACACTAGACATCATGCCTAAAGAACCAAACCCTTGTGCGACAGCATCTGATTGAACATCCCCATCATAATTTTTACATGCCCAAATAAATTTTCCAGACCATTTCATTGAAGACGCAACTAAATCATCAATAAGACGATGCTCGTAGACAATCTTGTTATTTTCAAAGTCAGATGCGAATTCACTTTGAAAAATTTCGTAAAAAATCTCTTTAAATCTTCCATCATATTTTTTTAAAATTGTATCTTTTGTGGATAAAAAAACAGGCCATTTTAATTTGAGCCCATAATTAAAACAAGCTCTTGCAAATCCTCTTATCGACTCATCTACATTATACATAGAGAGTGCTACGCCTTGATTTGAAAATTGAAAAACTTCTTTTTCTTCTATTTTTCCATCATCGTCCACAAACTTCATATAAAGTTTACCTGGTTTGTCTATTTTCATTTCTGTAGCCTTATATTGATCGCCAAAGGCATGTCTCCCTACAACTATAGGATAGTCCCAAGTTCTTACAATTCTAGGAATATTCTTACAGATAATAGGCTGTCGAAAAACAGTACCATCTAAAATATTTCTTATTGTTCCATTTGGCGAGCGCCACATTTTTTTTAGATTAAATTCTGATACCCTATTATCATCTGGAGTTATGGTTGCACATTTTATACCAACACCATGCTTTTTTATTGCTTTCGCTGCTTCAACTGTTATTTCGTCATTTGTTTCATCTCTATTTTGAACTGATAAATCATAATATTTAAGGTTAATATCTAGATAAGGAAGTATAAGTTTCCGTTTAATAAAATCCCATATTATTCTGGTCATTTCATCGCCGTCTAGTTCGACAACTGGATTTTTTACTGGAATTTTTGCCATTTACATAGAGATATTGATTATATAACAGATTAAATTAATAAAAAAAATCTATTTTATTGATCAAATTATGCAATTCAGATATTAATTCCATCTTATGTATTTCAGGTTTCACAAAGAGATTTCAGCAGCACTTATTATACTGTTTTTGTTAGTAATTTTTTTTTATTTTATTTATAAACCTCTATTTTTAATTTTCTTAATATTACTAATTTTTACTTTCTATTTTTTTAGAGACCCTGAAAGGGTTACTCCCTTAGGCGAAGATATCTTGGTGAGCCCTGCTGATGGCTTGATCACAAGTATAACTGAATTCAAAGAAGGAAAAAAAAATTACACTAAAGTTTCAATCTTTCTTAGTGTTTTCAATGTGCACATACAAAGATTACCAGTCTCAGGAGAAATTAAGAAAATAGATTATATTGAAGGTAAATTTATCAATGCAACACTCGATAAAGCTAGCGAAGACAATGAAAGATTAAGACTAACACTTAGGTCAGGTTCTAACAATATATATGTCACACAAATAGCTGGCTTAATAGCTAGAAGAATAATCTGTTATCTACAAGTAAATGAGAAAGTAAATCAAGGTGATAGATATGGGATTATTAAATTTGGAAGTAGGGTTGATATTGAATTTCCAAATTCCTATAACTTAATGGTTAATGTAGGACAACAATGTATTGGTGGTGAAACTATTATTGCTAGGGAACTTAAAAATAATAAAAATATTCAATCTAGAGAATATAAAAAGATCTAGTTACTTAGATGGCCGAACACCCGCTTACTAAATTTATACCTAATTTAATTACATTGATGTCACTCATTGCAGGTATTTCATCAATAAAGTTTTCAATTCAAACTAATTGGAAACTTGCAGTCTTAATGATAATGCTAGCTGCCTTTTTTGATTTTTTTGATGGATGGATGGCTAGAAAATTAAAAAAATCCTCTCAGTTTGGAGCTGAGTTGGACTCTTTATCAGATTTCATAAGCTTTGGATTAGCTCCATCCTTATTAATAAATTTATGTTTTACTCATGAGTTAGGCAGAATTGGCTGGGTTATAAGTTTATTTTATATAGTTTGCGCAGCATTAAGGTTAGCTCGTTTCAATATCGAAAATATGAAAGAGCAAAGTAAAGTATTTTACGGGATACCCTCTCCAGCTGCTGCAGGGGTAATAATGATACCGTTGTACTTAAATTTTATCGATCAAGTTCAATTTACAATCAACTATCCTTTAATTTGTGCCATATTAACAACTTTTGCTGGGGTCATGATGATTAGCAGAGTTCCTACACCTTCTGTTAAAAATTTAAAAGTTAAAACACTATATTTTAGACTTATGATTATTTCTGTTGTTATAGTTTTAATATTTTTAATTAGTTATTTTTGGCAAACAACACTTTTGGTCGCCATTGCATATTTACTAATTTCTTTGTTAAGCTTAGTTACTTACTTTATTACTTTTTTTAGAAGATCTACCTAAATACTTAGATTTAAGCATTAATGCTGATGGTGTTACAAGTAAAGTTAAAAGAGTTGAAAAAAGAAGACCAAAAACAATTGCTCTTGATAAATCTACCCACCATTGAGTATCAGGAGAGTTATAGCTATATTCTAAATTTACAAAATCAATATTTAGTTTTAAAGCCATAGGGAGTAAGCCAAGAACAGTTGTAGTTGTTGTTAATAAAACTGGTCTTAATCTTTGTGCCCCAGTCATTAAAACGGCATCCTTAGCATCTTTTGTTTTTTTCATTAGTCGATCAAATGTATCTATTAGAACAATGTTATTATTAACGACAATTCCCGCTAAAGAGATAACACCAATACCACTCATAACAATTCCAAATGGTTGTTTTGTAATCAACAAACCTAAAACAACACCAACTGTAGACATTATAACAGCAAATAATATTAAAAGTGTGCTACTGAAACTATTAAATTGAGTCAAAAGTATTAAACCCATTAAAAATACTGCAATGAGAAATGCTTTTTGAAGAAACTCACTTGACTTTTTTTGACTTTCGTCCTCTCCCTTAAATTCTATCTTTACTCTTGGGTCAATATTTGCCGAATTAAATTCGGGTATCTCCAATCCAAAGCTATTTGGAATATTAAATTTTTCTATGCCCAGCCAATGTTTAATCAATCTTACGTATGCATCTGTTTGGTAAAATCTAGTAACATCTGATTTAATTGACTCAATTCTGTTTTGTTCAACTCGAGTTAAATTACCTGTCTCTTGATTAGTTTCAATTTTAGTAAAATTTGAAATTGGTACATAGCCTGATGACGTTGGTATCTTTATATTGTCTAATTGATCAATAGTTCTCTGTTCTTTTGGCAATCGAAGATATATTGGTATAGATTCATCGCTATCATCGGGTCTAAATTCGCTTAACTTAAGCCCACTTGTAAGAAGCTTTATTGTATTACCTATTATAGATATACTCGCTCCATATTTTGCAGCTTCTTCTCTATTAACATAAAGTTCGTACTCAATACTAGGAGAAGGTAAAGATGTCTCAAGATCTTTTAGTCCAGAAATACCAGATAAATATTTTTCAATTTTTTTTAATTCTTTTACAGTAATTTTAGGATCCAAAGAGGTTAAATTAATTTCAATTGGTTTTCCACTTGGAGGACCAGCTCTTTCAGTTCTTGTCTCAACTTTTATTCCAGCAATAGAAGATGTTTCCTTTCTTATCTCAGAAATTATAGTTTCTGCTTTTCTTCTCTTATCCCAATCTTTAAATTCAATATCAATAAAACCAATTATATCAGGTGAGCTTTCTTGTCTATTCTCAACATTTCCTGAGGTGGTATAAATTGAGTCAAATTCATTATTTGTTTTTTGTAATTTTAATACTTGCTGTTCTACTTTAGCCACAAGGCGATCTTTTTCTAAAACAGATAGATTTCCAGTAGCATATATGATTACTTTTGTATTTTCTGCTTCAACTGAAGGGAAAAATATAACTCCTTTCCCAAATTTTCCATAAGCACTATATATTCCTACTAATAATCCCAAAGACAGTATGATTATTTTTATTGGATTGTTTATACAAATTCTTAAAATAAAAAGATAAATTCTCGTAAAAAAACCTACTGCATTCAAATCAGTTAAATCTTCATCATCATCAGCATTAATTCGAGGAATTATCATTTTTTGAAAAAAACCTTTGTTTTTGATATACCTAAAAAAGAAAAATAAAATTGCACCTAAACCAAGTGAAGTTAAAGTTTTTATTCCAATGTTTAGATAGTTATCGAATTCAAGTAGTGATAAAAAATTATATGCAATAAAATTTATAACTCCAAATAAAATTAAAGGAATTACAAAAAAGAAAAAAAGGTTTTTTATTTTATAAGCTTGAGTTCCTATAATAGGAATAACAATTAAAGCCATTGCTAAACTTGATCCCAAAACAGATATTACTGTGATAGGAATATATTTCATAAATCCACCTGTTGTTCCTGGCCAAAATAATAATGGTATAAAAGCTGCTATAGTTGTGAAAGTTGAAGCCATTATAGGTAATGACATTCTAGATGCTGCTTTAATGTATGAGTCAGCTAGTCCCATTCCTTCTTGGATTTTTCTCTGTGCGTATTCCACAACAACCACTGCTCCGTCTACTAGCAATCCTACAGAAAGTATTAATCCAAACAAAACGACCATATTTATTGTGAAACCAAGAGAATAAAGAATTAATATTGATGACAAAAACGATCCTGGAACAGCTAAACCTACAAGTAAACTAGATCTTATTCCAAGAAAAATAATTACAACACTCATTACGAGTATAACAGAAAAAATTACATTATTTTGAAGGTCACTTAACATATTTTTTATACTTACAGACTCATCACCTGAAAAAGTAATATTAACTTTTGAAGGTAATATTTTTTGCTCCTCATTTATTAACTCTTTTACTTGGTCAACAGTATCAATAATATTTGCCCCAATTCTTTTAGAGATTTCTAAAGTAAACGCCGACTCATTATTTAGACGAGCAAATTTTTCAGGATCTTTGAAAGTTCTTTTTAGTTGTGCTATATCCTTAAATTTAATTGTTTTTTTATCGTTTACCTTAATAGGTGTGTTAAAAACATCATTGAGGCTTTCATAAAGACCAGGAATTTTAATTACAAATCTTCCGTCTCCAGTGTCAAGATTACCTGCTGAAACTATTTGGTTATTAGATCGAACAAAATTTAAAATTTCATTTAAATTTAAACCATAAGCTTCTATTTTATTTTGATCAATTACGATGTCTAATTGTTCTTCTCTTTCTCCACCAATATTAACCTCTAAAACATTTGGTAAAGACTGAATCTTATCTTTAAGGTCATTAGATATTTTTTTTAGTAAAAACTCAGAGATATCACCACTAATAGAGACAACTAATATAGGAAATAGGCTTATATTTACCTCACTAACCTTAGGTTCATCAGCATCATCAGGTAGGTCAGATTTGGCTCTATCAACTTGCTCTCTTGTATCTAAGAGTGCTTGATCTGGATCAAATCCAACATCAAATTCTAATAAGACATTTCCACCACCTTGATAAGACGTACTTGTCATTTCTTTTTTTCCTTCAATATTTGAGACTTCATCTTCAACTGGTTTTATTAAAAGTTTTTCAGAGTCCTCAGGCGAAATACCCGTTAATCCAAGAGATACGTAAATATAGGGTAAATTAATATCTGGATAGGACTCTTTTGGAATTGAATTAAAAACGAGAGATCCACTAAATATAACAAATAGAAAAATTGATATTGTAGTTCTATAATATCGACTAGCTAAGTTAACTAAGCTCATGAGTAGTTAAAAACTGACTTTTTCTCCTGCAGATACATATTGTTGACCAACGATTATAATTCTTTCTTTCTGACTCAATCCAGAGACCAACATATAATCAGAAGTATCTTCAATAACATTAATCTCTTTGAATTGAACAATATTTTCGGAGTCTATAACTTTTACTCCTAATTCGCCTGAGTTACCTAAAGCTAAAATCGATGGAGAAATTTTATGAGCAAGAACATTTCCTTTTACTATCGAAATCATTGATGACAAACCATCTTTATAACGGAGATTTTTATTTTCCACTTTAACAACAATTTCAAAAGTTTTAGTTTCTGGGTCAGAGATAGGTGAAATATAATCTATTTTTCCTTCAACTTTTTCGTCTAGAATTGTAACTTCTACTTTATTATTTAATGAAACATCAAGAATTTCATTTTCGTTTATATAACCAAATATCTTTAGTGAGTTGAGATCAATAATTTCATAGACTTTTTCACCTGGCATGACAAGTTCCCCTGCAATTTTATGACCGTCTAAAAGTAATCCTCCAAAGGGTGCAAAAAGAGCGTGTTTATCAAATTCGCTTTGAGACAATAGATTTAGTTTATATAAATCTGCATTTGTTTTGTAATCATCTAATTCAATAATATGTTGCCCTTTATTTACTTTTGAACCAGCCTTGACTAAAACTTTTTCAATTGTCGTCATAACCTCACTTTTAATTTCAATTCTTCTAAAAGCTTCAGTTGTTGAGCTAAAATCAATACTATCTTTAATTGTTTGCGCAGAGGAAACCATAACCTCAACAGAGAATAATTTTTCTTCTGTTTTTTCTTGG
>CABZBG010000008.1:0-38664 GCA_902523865.1 uncultured Alphaproteobacteria bacterium | reverse complement strand
TTCCAAGAGCTCGAACTATTTTTAAAGATGATCTAGCAGCAGTGGCTCCAGCAAATCCAAATACCATCGCCAATGGAGCTGCCAAAGAAAGCAAACCCATCACAACAAAAAAAGAATAATAAAACGACATATGTTTTGCTGTAGTGACATAACATGATAACCACATTAACCCCTCAAGGGTTTTAGGGTCTACGCAATAACTAAACATCTTGAAAATTCTCTGATTTATAAAATCTTTGTGGAAAAAAGTCTTGAATTAAATTATTTCTTTTCCCTGTAATAACTTCATCTATGCCAAGCTTGCCAGCTAGTGGTGCATTAGTTATGCCTGAATGCATAACTGCTAAATAAATTCCATTAATTCTTTTACCTTTACTGTTTACAAGGCGGCCGATCTTCGGCCTTCCATCAATGGGCAATGGTCTGCTTCCAAGTGTGAAATAATCTAAGATCATCATTCCATTATAGTTGAGCCTGGTTGCCATGTCTTGAACAAGTTTTTCTGCGGTTTCCTTTATGTTTTGTATATTGCAAACGTCATCATCAAATCTTCCACCTATTATTAACCTACCTTTGTCATCTTGCCGAGCATGGAAGTTAAAACCTGTGATTGGGTGATTTAATAAACTTGGTAACGGATTTGTATAAGCTAACAAACCTAAACTCGATCGCATTTCAAAATGAATATCTATAGATGATAATAAATCAGGAGCGCCAAGTCCTGCTGTTATTACTACTTCATTATCATAAATAACTTCATCATCAGTTCTTACACCTGTAACCATATTGTTCTCGCAAACCAGCTCTTTAACATTAACTTTTATTATTTTTGACTCACTTGCTTTGAAAAGTTCTTGTGTTGCCCTAACACCCTCAATAGCCAAGTCATCAATGCCAAAGCCAGCCAAAGTTGGGCTGTTTATTAAGTTTGGTAAATACCCTTGTAACTCCGATTTAGTTGATATTTTTACCGATTGACCCCAACTTTGATGTTGTTTTATCGTTTGATGTAATTCTTTCTCATCGAGGTCCCAAATAAATGCACCCTTGGAGGAATACTCTAAGTTTGAAATCTCATTTATTAATTTTGGCCAGTAGTTCAAATTGGCCAGACGAAAAAAAGCGTAGCTTTTGTCATTACTGGCATATCCATTAACCCAACCCCAAGTATTAGTAGTAGCTTGGTTTTTATCTCCGGGCAGATCTGATGATAAAACAGTAATTTTATCTACACCCTTTTGATGGGCGTGGTACGCAAAAGATGCTCCTACAATTCCTGCACCAACTATAAGCATTGTACATTGGACTTTATATTATGTTTGAGTGTTTATTTAATAAATAGTACGAGAAAAAAAGGATGAGGACGGAATAACCGCCCTCATATTTTATAATTTAAATTAAATAATCTTAAAAAGTTGCGGCTTCGAAACCAAACCACTTCTTAATTAGTGCATTCAAAGATCCATCATCTTTCATAGAGCTAATAGCAGCGTTCATTTTAGCTTTTAACTCTCCGTCAGACTCACGGATTCCCATTCCTACACCTCCACCAATTGAAACTTCTCCAATATTGGCAAATTCACCGTTTGATTCTGCAATAATAGATGCAAGGTAGTCACCATCAGCTAAAACAGCATCAGCCTCACCATTTTGTACTGCAGAAATTGTCTCTTCTGCTGTTGCAAACTCAACTAAAGTTGCTCCACTTTCAGCTACGTAACCAGCTTGAATAGTTGCAGTTTGAGCTGCAATGACAGCGCTATCTACATCAATGTCTGCACCGCTCATGCCCATGTAAACTGATGGAGACGGTGGAAAATAATCTTGTGTAAAGTCAATCACTTCATCACGCTCTGCAGTAATTGACATACCAGCAATAATTGTATCGTAATTACCAGATACTAAATTAGGAATAATAGAATCCCACTCGTTAATAACCCAAACGCAATCTAGATTTGCACGAATACAAAGCATGTCGCCAACATCTTTTTCGAATCCATCAACTTCGCCATTATCATTAATAAAGTTATATGGGGGATAAGCTCCCTCTGTACCCATTCGGACAGTATCTGCAAATGCTGCACCCGACATAAATAAAGCGAGGAATGCTGATAGTATTATTTTTTTCATAATTTTCTCCTCTATAAAATTGAATAATTATTAGGTGAAAATATAAACTAAAATTAAAGAAAAGAATAAACTTTTTATATTTAACATTAAGAATATCAATAAATTAGAAAAAATGAGATATTAGGAAATACATGAGTATTTTGGAGTTAAAAAACCTTGTGAAAAACTTTGCAGAGAACAAGGTTTTAAAAGGGGTAGATCTACTTGCTGAGCAAGGTGATGTCATAAGTATCATTGGAAGCTCAGGCTCCGGAAAAAGCACTCTTTTAAGATGTATCAATTTTTTAGAAACCCCTAATTCTGGGACAATTAACGTTCTAGGAGAGATCATCGATTGTCAAAAAGAAGATCTTGAAAACCCCAACAAAGACATCCAATCAAAAATTACCTCTATCAGGAAAAAACTAGGTATGGTCTTTCAGAGCTTTAACCTATGGAGTCATATGACAATTTTAGAAAACATTATTGAAGCTCCGATTAATGTTTTAGGAAAAGATAAACAAGAGTCAGAGAGCATGGGAATGGAATTATTAAAACAAGTTGGAATAGAAGAGAAAGCTAATGAATACCCCGCACATTTATCTGGAGGACAACAGCAACGAGCAGCAATCGCTCGGGCCTTAGCCATCTCGCCTGAAATTTTACTATTTGATGAACCAACTTCCTCATTAGATCCAGAATTGGTTGATGAAGTTTTATCTGTGATAAGAAAATTAGCCGAGGGAGGAAAAACGATGTTAGTGGTAACTCATGAAATGGAATTTGCTCGGAAAGTTTCAAATAATGTAATTTTTCTTCATGATGGCCTAGTAGAAGAGCAAGGACATCCTGACACAGTTTTCTCAAATCCCCAATCAGAGCGATGTAGAAATTTCTTATTTAATAGACGCGAATAATAATTTTTTATAATTTATCACAGTGAATTCACTACTACTTTTTTTGGTAAGACTGCTTGATTTTTACACTTTGATTGTATTTTTTTACGTAGTCGTATCTTGGTTGTTTCACTTTAATATTTTAAATAGTCAAAATGTATTTTTATGGAGAGTTTTTGAGAGTTTTAAGAAGCTCACTGATCCTCCCCTAAATTATATTCGAAGATATCTGCCTAACTTTGGGGGAATAGATATCTCGCCAGTGCTATTGATATTAATTATTTATTTATTTAAAGATTTATTAATTGAATATTGGCCAAGAGGGCAATAAAGGGAGAATAAAAAATGGCAGACATAATTGATGGAAAAGCTTTTGCAGCTAAAATTAGAGCAGAGGTTAAAGAAGACGCCGATAAATTAATCACTCAAAAACAAGTAGATCCTTGCTTAGCAGTCGTGTTAGTTGGCGAAAATCCTGCCAGTAAAGTGTATGTCGGCCAAAAATCCAAAATGGCCGCTGAGTGTAATATCAAAACCAAAGATTTCAAATTAGATGCGAGCACAAATCAAGAGACATTACTGAAATTAATTGATGAACTAAATAACGATAGCACGGTCCATGGTATTTTAGTGCAATTACCACTGCCCAAACAAATTGATGAAAGAAAAGTCATTGATACCATAGTCGTTGAAAAAGACGTTGATGGTTTTCATGCTATTAATGCCGGTAGACTGTCTATTGGTGGTGCTATGTTAAAAAAAGCATTTATTCCCTGCACACCTTTAGGATCTCTTTTGCTTTTAAAAGATAAAGTGGAGAACTTAAAAGGAAAGAATGCCGTTGTGATTGGAAGATCAAACATCGTGGGAAAACCGATGTCACAACTTTTAATTGAAGAGTCTTGTACCGTGACGGTGGTTCATTCTAAAACTAAAAATATAGAACACGTATGCGCTCAAGCAGATATTATTGTGGCCGCCATTGGTAGGGCAGAGATGATTGATGCAAATTGGCTAAAAGAAGGTGCTGTCGTTATTGATGTTGGTATCAATCGTATACCTGTCACGGAAGAAGATGGGAGTGAGGGAAGTAAAATTGTTGGTGATGTAGATTTTGAAAGTGCTTTAACAAAAGCTTCTATGATTACTCCCGTACCTGGAGGTGTTGGTCCGATGACAATTGCATGTTTGTTAAGAAATACTGTCACTTCCGCTTATCGTCATGCAGGTCTTGACGACCCACGTTCTATTTAAAGTAATTAAAAAATTAATTAAGTTTTAATTTTTCCAGATATGGTACCGCCAGGACTAGTGATAAGTCCTTGTTCGTCTATAATCAATGGACCAGAGGCAGGATCAGTAACTCCTAACTCAGGACTGATCTCTTCTAACAAGTCTCTAACTGTATCCAAGTAAGCAATCATTTGCTGGCGAGCATTTGCTAGGCTTTCTTCGTTAACCCACTCCACCATACTGCAATATGAACGATCACCAGTTTTTATAACTTTTCTTGAAATCACACCTTCGGGATTTACAAACTTTTTCATGGAGTCAGTGAAGTTTGAGTCTTCTCCCTCTTTAACAATAAATTTAACCACACTAATAAATTTAGCCATACAAGGATTTTATTAATATTTTCAACAAAAACATCAGTAATAACTGAATTTTTATAAAATAATAGCCCATTTTAGGTTTATTTGTAGTAACCTCACAACATGAAAATGAGAAAAGATTCACAAGATGAAATCAAAAGTTATAGTCAGGCAGCTTACTCGTGGCTGATGCTTATAACTAACTATTATAAAAGAGTAAATGAGTTAGATCTGAATATTGATGAGATGATGACACTCAATACTGTCTCAGCTCATTGGCTATACAAAATTAATTCAGAAAATGAAAAATCATATAATGAGTTAACTAATATGCCAGATGAAGAGATTAAGAAATATTTTTCTGGGTCACGATTATCAATATTAAGTATCGCAAATATCTTAGGACAACCAAAAGAGTCAACCCGAAGACGCGTTCAAAAACTAATCGATTATCAACTTTTAAAAAAAGATGAGAATAATGGAATAATACTTGGGGAGAATTATACCAAATTAGTCAGTGAGTTTGCAGATAAGACTGCATCAGAATTATACAGACTCACTATCCGATTGGGTAAAATCAATTGGTATCATAAAAAAGATGAGGAAGTTTCATAATTATAATTGAAGAAGTTAATTAATTTTTCTTTGTATGATGCTGGGAATTCTGTTTTCCCAATGCTCGTTTTATCTGCATTCACCTCAAGTTACTTTGTAAATTATGTAGCGGCTGACGAGCAGCTTGGTACTGCTCTGTGGCAACTGACGATTGGTCTAGCTGGAATTTTTATAGCTATTTTTATGCCCTATATAGGAAATAGGGCAGACAACATGCTTAATGGGCGACAAAGACTTTTAAGACTATTTTCTTTTATTTGTATTTTTACTATTGGTTTATTTTATTTTGTTTTACCGACAAAGGATTATGTTTTAACAGCTCTTATTATTGTATTTTTTGGAAGTGTTACCTATGAGGCATCTAATAGTTTGTATAATTCTATTATGAAGGATTGTAGCTCTGATGATCTTACTTTGAGTTCTGGTTTGGGATTTGGTACAGGATTTTTAGGAGGTACAATAATACTAGCTTTACTTCTTGTTACTCTTGTATTACCGAAGCAAAATATCTTTGGTATTAGTATGGATAATTACCTTCATTTAAGGTTCGCGCATATTATCTTAGCATGTTGGTTTTTGGTATTTTGCATTCCTCTTTTATATTTTTCTAAATTTGATCAAAGTGCTTCTATTTCTTCAACCAAAATATCTCAAAAAGTAAAAAGTTTGCTGTGGGACAAAGGATTAACAAATATTGGAAGGTATTTGTTAGCGAGGATGCTCTACATGGATGGACTAATTATAGTGTCTACTAGTATTGGAATTTTCGGCACCTCAGTGATGGGCCTTTCAATTGGACAGATATTAATAGTAGGAATTATAGCCAATATTGCCGGTGCTTTTGGGTGTTATCTAATTGGAGCCGTATTTAAAGATGATAAAAAGACAGTTATCATAACTCTTTTAATGCTCTCTTTGATAGTTATAGCTATATCTATCAACCAAGATCCTAGAGCGTTTATGATTTTAACTGTCGCTGGTACTTTTTTTGCCGGACCCCTGCAAAGCTCTAGTAGAGTAATAATGGCCAAGCTTATTCCAAATGAAACACAAGGTTTAGGATTTGGAATGTTTACGTTTTCTGGAAAAGCTACTGCTTTTATCGGTCCTGTGTGCGCAGCTGCGTTAACTTTCTTATTTTCACAGCGTCTTGGTTTTGCATTTTCAATAGTTCTGTTGTTATCAGGTATGCTGCTGATGTTGAAAGTAAGCTATAAACAAAATTAAAACTGAGAAATTTTTTCTCTTATCTGATTAAAATCATCAATCTTAATGACTTGGGATAATCCAAAAAAAGATAATTTTTTTTCGCTACATCTTTTGTAAGATTTTAGAAAAGTCGAGTAGGGGGTAAAACATAACGAAGGAGTTTGTAAAATTCCCTCCCAACAAAAAGTTTTTAATTCTGATTTTTGATCAGTTACTTTAAACAGTGTTAGGTCTACACATTGAAATAAATTTTTTAGAGTAATAATAAAATAATCTAAAGGAATTTCGTTATTTTCTAAATCTGGAAATAAGGATGGTTCCGAAGCAGTTTTTAATTTATCTGTATTAGAGAGGAATTGACATTGCTTAGCAATAATTGAAAATTCTTCAAATATACTTGAAGAAGAGATATCTCCACCCGAACCGTCTTTTAAAATTATTTCACTGGGAGTCATTTCAGACTTAAGTCGACTCTTCTTTAATGAATGATTTATTTCTTTCTTTATTTTTTGGCAGTGTTTTTCAATCTGCTTTAAACTTTGAGTTAATGACTTAATCATTTGATGGTTCATTATTTTTTTATTCTGAATTGAATATAAGCAATCAAGTGCTTCTAATTCTTCCATTAATTTTTGAAACTCTAATTTTTGGTAAGGCTTAATGATTGATCTTAATTTAGAAAAAACCTTAAAGTCACTTGATCGTTTCAAGTCGTTCATTTCTAGGAAACGATCATAGTCAGAAGCTTTAGAGCTTTTAAAATATAATCTTTCTTGAATTGTCTGATCTATTTCAGCACTGTTAAGATGATTAAATGTTTTCTTTTGATCTTTCTCTTCAAGCCACTTAGATTTAAAAAATGAACTTGGGGAGCTAGTCTTTTTGCCAGACTCATTTTGTAATTGGTCTTTAAGTGTTTGCTGCAAGATAATCATAAGCGACAACAATACACCGATTTTACTATCTTTTTGTTATATTGAGGCCCAATTTGAGCCACTAAATTAGAAATTTAGCTCTCTTATTAAGGTGGCTGTTGAAAAATCTATAAACCGATTGAAATAGCTTTTCGACTCAATCCCAATGTTCACGACACCAAGCATTTTATTTTCTATTGCTGAACTTTTCTGGTCTAAGTCAAGTGTGACTTTATAATATGCTTGCTCTGATTGAATCTCTCCTGATGGGGCTTCACTAGCAGCAATCGGTCCATCATAAATTGAGGTGACCATAGGATACATATCAAAGTTACTAATTGGTGATTTGCTAATTGAGGAAATGTACGTAAGCATATTTTCATGGGATGTAGAAGAAGGAGAAAATCGAATTTCTTTGGTTAAATCTAACAATGATATGTTTTGTTCAGAGACAAAGGCGATTACTTGGTAATTCCTTTTATCAATTAATTTGAGAATTGGGGTATCTTCATTTAACCATTGGTTTTTTTGAATATTATTAAATGTAGTGATCTCTCCCTCAAACGGCGCTTTAATTGCCAAAGAAGATTTAATTTTATTTAGGTTGTTAATTTGAGTTTCAATTTTTTTTCTTTCACTTTTTAGTCGTAATAGATCAGATCGATTACTTTCAAGGTCTAAAGCATTATTTATTTTAATCTCAACTAATTCTAATTCTGCTTGGACTATTTCTATTTGCGAGTTTAAAGCAGGTGAATTAAGATTGATTAATTTTTGATTTTTTTGAACAAATTGTTTTTCTTTAATAAAAATATCTTGGACTTGTGAGTTTATAGGTGGAAAAATTTCTATAAATTTTTCAGACTGATAAATTGCTGGTGTTTTTTGTGATGATTTCCAAGGGTAGAATATAATAAACGCCAGTGCCCCTAATAAGAAAATAGATCTTATAAATTGAAGTGAGAGAAAAATATTAGAACGAAGTCTCCACCATTCACGCATTTCTCTGAAAATAGGTAGTAAAATGAACCACACAATTTCTACTACAAAAAGGAATATTCCTAAAAGCTTAAAAGCAAAGTAATAAACAAGTAACGCTATACCTAAAAATAAAAAGAAGCGATATATCCAAGTGGACCAAGCATAAACAATGATTAATGTTTGTTTTTGCTTATTAATCTGCTCAGGAGCATTATGTTTAAAACCAAAAATCCAATGACGAAGTTTCCATTTTGCTAGAGCGAATGCACGGGGTTGTAAATTTTCAATTTTTAAATAATCAGCAAAAACGTAGTATCCATCAAACCGCATAAAAGGACTGATATTAATCAACAATGAGGAAATCCATCCTGTGGTAGCAACAAAAAAAGCCACACTTTTCAACGTTCCTTGATCCGTAATACCCCATATAAAAGTTGCCAATAAGGCAAGATGTAATTCTGTAGAAATACCTGCAAAATTTATAGAAAGTCTTTTTTTATGATCTCTTAGTCTCCATGCGTTGGTGTTATCAGTATACAAAAATGGGAAAAATACTAAAAACGCTATTCCCATAGAATTTACATTACATCCAAAATTTTTAGCCGTGTAAGCATGCCCTAATTCATGAATTGCTTTTACACCTACTAGTGCAATGCCATAAAACAACAAACCATTCCAATTAAAAAAATATAAAAATGTTGTCAAAAACTCATCCCACTGCTGGATGACAAAATAAACTCCCAAAATACCAATTATATAAATGATTAATCTTAAAATTTTTTGACTAAAAAATTTTGCTAGATGCAATGTTTTATCGAGAAAAGGGTCGGGTTTAATTAACGGGATTTTAAAAAATAAATAATTATGTATTAAACTCATCAACCAATGTTTTTTTTGTGCATTATGTTGATGTAATAAAATTTGAACATCCTCTGACGTGTTATGAGAAATTAGACTATTAGTTTTTAGAAAGTTTATAAAATCATTAAGTTGGTCCTCTTGAATATCAAGACCTTTCTTTTGTGCTTGTTCAATAAATTGTTTTGAGTCAACACCCGATATCCAATATTTGAGCATACGAAAGGCATTCACACCCAAAGTAAAATATTTATTTCTCAAGTTATCATAAAGCAACCATGAAGGCGAGCCGTCCTCCATAGGAGTGCCTTGAAGAAGCTGTAAGTTTTGACGTATGGCTGGGGTGATCATTTAAAAACCCAGTGTTTGTCTGACAAAAATAATTGGCTTGCGAAATAAATAGAAAAATAACTTCACTTCTTCACCAAAAATTTTTGCTGTCCCTCGAAGACCTATTCGAGGCGGGGTATTGTTGTCTACTAGCTCTGCGGTGACTCGATAAGCAAGAAAGTTTTGGGACACGATTTCTGGTTCATATGAAAATTTTGTAACTCTTGCTTTTATCACATTCATAGGATCAGAGTCCAAAAAAACGTTGATATTGGCGTCTTTTTCAATTGTAATTGAGTCTTTCACAGGCATAAAAATAGTAACATCCACTAAAGAAGGGTTAGCAACGACCATGATACTCTCGCCTATGTTGTAGGGTTTACCGATCAGCAACGATTTATCTTGTAACACGGCAACACCTTCAGCAGGAGAATAGAGAGTTGATCGATCTAATAATATTTTTTGATAATTAAGAGTCTCCTGGGCTAATTTTATTTTACTTTCAAGCTGACTCGCTAAAGCTTTATCTGCTTTACTTTGAAAAGAGGATTGTCTGGCTTGAAGTAATTCTGTTTCTATAAGCTCTAATTCTTGAAATGCTAAATCATAATCATTTTGAAGTTGAGTGCTTTCAAACTCCAACAAAGGTGTTTTTAAATAAACTTCATCATTATTTTCAACGAATACCTCTTTAATAACTCCATCTATCGGTGCATTAATAATGTTTGGCTCTTTTGGGGTTATTTCTGCTTGACCTATTGTTGACATAGATACAGGATAAAACATGCTTGCAACTAATCCTGCGACTACAAAAAATTGAAACCAAGTCTTACGAATTAATTTAGCTGAACTTTCAAAAAAATTATTTTCTTTTAGTGAGCCCATAGCATGCCCGATGGAATTACTCAAGTGGCGAATATATTCGATCTCTTGTTCAGTCCAATTTTCATTTCTCACCAATAGTAAAATTGCTTGAGGTCCTTTTTGAGTAGACATACATGGAACCCACAAGAATTGGTCAGGTAGAGGATTTTCACCCTTCGCAGGAATTAAACTATCTTTGCTTAAAGAAAAGGTGTGGGTTTCTAGAGATCCCTCTTGTAATTTTTGTCGTATTATTTTTTGAGCTAACGTGGTTGTGGCAGATGTTTGTTCCACGATGGCGATGTCTGAGATTGCTTCAATTTTAAAGTTATTTGGTTTTGTCCAAGAGCCAAAAAAAGCATAAATAAAAGGCGCGATACTGCGCAATTCGTTTGTAACTGTGTATCTAATTTCAACAAAAGATTGGGCCTCTCTTAATTTCTTCTCAAAAGAGAATATTCTAGATAGACGATTTAATTGATCTTGGCTCAAAATACAACGCGGCCACTCATTCCTGGAAGAAGGGCAGGACTCGCATCAGTGATAGTACCTTTTAATTGAATAGTTTGGCTTACAGGATCTACATTTGCACCAATGCCGCTAATCGAGGCATTAAATTCTTTTTGAATCTCATCAATATACACTTTAATTGGGTGTCCTATTGTTAACCAAGAAATCCATTCACTAGAAACCACCATTTCTAATTCTAAAATATCTGTTTGAATGATTTTCATTAATTCTACTTGAGGCTGAATTGTTTCAAATGTGTTAACAACGACTTCTTCAACCGCTCCATCAAAAGGTGCTTTGATTTTACATCTCTCAACATTAAGCTCAGCGATGCGTAACTCTGATTTTGCCTTTTCATATTCTGATATAGATAATTCTAATTCATATTTTCCAATTGATCTCATTTGTAGCATTTGCTCGTCGCTTTTTAGTTTTATTAAAGCGCCATTAGCATTTGCACTGACAACATCTTTTTGAGCTTCGTATAAACTGCAATCAAACTGGATAAGCAAATCCCCTTTTTTAAATCTTTGCATTTCTTTCACAGCAATATTTTCGATACGCGCTGCTAACTCACTAGATAAAACGGCTTCTTGTGATGCAACTACCAAGGCTCTAGATTCCATGTCTTGAGAGTGAGCCTGAGTTGACAGAAAAAAAGATGCTATAACTATAATAAGACTAGCCAGAAACTTTGGTAAATTTATCGCCATAATTTTCATACCCTTCAAATTCTAAATTGATTTGGTCCTGAAGGGAAGCAAACTCAACAATATTTCCCTCTATTTCTGGTTGGTCCATATTTAAAGAGAGCTTCTCAGAGGTAAAATCTACATCTATTTCAAGCGTTCTAACAACTCCGTCCTCATCCTCCGCGAGAATTTGAAGGGAAATACCCTCCACATTTTCTGGTGGTTGAGCTTGTATCTCACCAGTTTTAGGATCAATTTGGAGCCAATCAGGATTTTGAGCCGCTCTTGGGCTGCTATCTGTTTTTGAAACTTTTAAACTGTATTGTGCAACATTATTGCTGTTATCATCGTTAATCTTAACTTTGACTATGTTGCCCTCTCTTGCCACTGAGGCTAATTTCAAAGTTGCATTGAGATCAATATTACTTGAGTCAGTCTGCTGGTCATTGTTAAAAGTTTCATTTTGAGAGTTTAATAAATTTGTACCATTGAGATTTGCTGATCTGTTTGAGTCGTTGACATTGTTACTGGACGCTCCCAGTATGACTTGTCCTTTATCATCAACAACTACTTCTGATTTGAGTGTTGTGCTTCGTTCCACAAAAGGTTTTAAATCTCTTTTCAATGACTTATCATTTCTTACCGCACCTTTGTCTAAAGTCACATTAATTTCTCTGGTTGTATTATCTTTATCAATAGCAATTAACTTTACATCAATTGCATAAACATCATCTGGGAATTGAACAATCGTTTGACCAGTTGAGGGGTCCACTTTTACCCAATCTGGTAATGAAGATCCATCTTCTAGTGTCCCTGTGTATTGTTTAACACTAAGTCTATAATCATCGCCAATTGAAAAACCTAAAATAGTATCTTCTTGAACACCAATACGTCCACTTTGATCAATATTTAAATCTTCAACAGCAACATCGATAACTTTCATTCCTCCATTAAAAGAATACTCTTTGACGATAGACTCAAGAGAGCTTCCCACTTCTAATGTTTCCATTTCAAACTCTACTTGTTCAGGTGCCTCTTGGAAGATCACGACTTCGTTGGCAATGGCCTTTTCGAAATTGTTGTTGTTAACTACAGTCTTTGGAGGTTTTTTACCGGGCTCTGTGGGTTTACCAACTACGATGGTAAAGGTTTGCTGTGTTGATAGATTTCCTCCATCCGTGGCTGTGACAGTAAAGGTGTATGTACCCTCTTTTAATCGCCCAACGATCACTCCGTTTTCGTTATATTTTAATCCTGCTGGTAACCCGTTAAACGAATAAGTAAGCTGACCGAAAGAATTTGTAGCTGGATCGGGGTCATCAAAAAAAGGATCAGGTCGAACTCTAATCTTACCGTTTTCTACAGCCCTGATGGTAGGAGGGGTCGTTGAAGTAGGAGCGTCATTAATACCTGTTACTGTTATCTGTAACTCTGCTGTATCGGTACTAGTTCCATCTGAGATAGTGTAAGTAAAATAATCTATTTTTTCTACGGTTGGTGCTAAAGCTTTTGCAGCGTCTGTGGTGGCAGCATAGCTATAGGTTCCATCAGAATTTAGAGTTAAGGTACCGTAGGTTCCAACCAAGGTGGATCCAACAGTTCCACTGGTCCCTGTAGCATTTTCTCTACCCGTGCGTATGGCACTTACAGATGCCTCACCAACTGAAAGTGCAGTACTTCCACCATCTGTATCGTTAGATAATGTGCCAGCGCTTTCAACACTTTTAGAGAGTGTGCTGCCAGCATCAACTTCCCCTTCATCAGTCACAGCGACAACATCGCTGTTATCTCCATTTATTGTAATAGTAAGAGTGGCTGTGTCTGTACCGCCATTCCCATCTGAAACTGTATAAGTGAAAACATCTGTTTCACTGGAGCCATTTGCAATATTATCAGCTGCATCTTGATCAGCGATATATGTATAAGAGCCATTTGCTCCAATTGTAAGTGTACCGTAAGTACCTACAACTGTTGTGCCGTTTGCAAAATTCGTACTAGATGAGACAGTTCCACTATTACCATTGGTATGGGAAATATTTGTAACTACTAAACTTGCACTTGCATCAGGGTCAGTATCATCATTAAGTACGTGGTCTTGGAATGCTTTTTTAGTAACTCTTTCATCTTCGGTAACACTGTCAGTATCATTCACCGCAGTAGGAGCATCATTTATTCCAATAACTGTAATTGTAATATTTGCATTAGTAGACTCAGTGCCATCAGAGAGCGTATAAGTGAAAACATCTGTTACTTCATCACCAACATCTAAAGCATCTGTAGCATCTTTAGTAGCGGCATAAGTGTACGATCCATCAGCACCGATAGTCAAAGTTCCATAATCACCTATGACAGATGTACCGCTACTGTTGTAAGAACTGCCGGAGGAAACAGTAGAATTAGAACCACCGCTTTTTTTAATATGGGTAATAGTTAAGCTAGCAGCTGCATCAGCATCGCTGTCGGTATGAGAGCTAGAAGTTGTATCAATGACGTCACCTGAGTGCTCGCCTGTAGCATCATAAGTTCCGGAAACATTAGCATTAGAGCCATTTATAACAGTTAAAGTACTATCTTCTGCAATCACACCCACGTCATTTTGAGCGACCGGGTCGTCGTTTATACCCGTTATTGTAATCGTGATGGTTGCAGTCGTAGTGTTTGCGCCATCTGAAACTGTGTAAGTAAAGACATCGTCTTCGGTGTCCCCAGCATCTAATGCATCAGCTGCTGTTTGATCTGCTGTGTAGGTATAAGATCCGTCAGCACCTATAATAAGCGTACCGTAAGTGCCTGTTACTGTAGTGCCTCCACTTGCATAAGTACTACCTTCAGAAACAGTCGATGTAGAACCCCCGCTAGGCGCAATTCCAGTAACTGTCAAAGAGTCTGAGTCGTCAGCATCGGTGTCATCATAAAGCGCGTCATCTTGAGAACCTGTTTTAGTAACCGTTGCATCTTCATTCACACTATCTGTGTCATTGACAGCAACTGGAGTATCATTGATACCCACAACCGTGATAGTGATCACAGCAATGTCTGTTGTAGTACCATCGGTTACTGTGTAATTAAAATAATCATAAACCACATCACCTGCATCTAGGTCATCTGCTGCAGATTGATTAGCAACATAAGTGTAAGAGCCATTAGCATTTAGTGTTAGTTCACCATAAGTCCCCGTTAGAGCAGAGCCGACAGTGCCAGCAGTACCAGACCCCTCAGAGTTGCCCACCCTTACAGCAGATACAGTTAGTGTCTCCACATCAACGTCAGTGTCATAAGAGCTTGTATTGCTTGTATCGATTACATCACCGGAATGCTCGCCATCAATATTAATTAAACTAAATGGAGTGGTTAATGTGTACTCAAAAACTTTTCCATTATCATTACCTAAAACAAATAATTTAGTGCCATCATGATTGAAGCCTACTGCTTTTGGAGATGTATCTTGGGAGCTCACATCCAAAGCTCCAACAAAAGAAGCGGTGGAAACATCAAAAGGTAAGGTTAAATCATACTCATTGATGTCATTATCTTGGTCTCCAACCAGATACATTTTAGTTCCATTGGGATTAAATGTAAGGCCTTGTATATGAGAGTCTTGACTAGAAACTGAAAAACTATCAACAAAAGAGGCGGTCGATACATCAAATGCAGTTGATAGGGTGTATTCGTTAACATCGTCATCCTCATTACCAGATATAAACATCTTTGTACCATCACCATTGAACGACAAACCGGTGCCAAAATCATCCTGAGAGGAGATATCAAATTCGCCTCCACTTACATGAGAAGCAGTGGATGCATCAAAGGCTGTGGAGAGAGTGTACTCAGTCACATCATCGCCATCCACACCCAAAATAAACATTTTTGTACCATCTGTGTTAAATGCAAGGTCTCGAGGAGAGGATTCTTGACTACTAAAATCAAAATTATCGACAAAAGATGCTGTTGAAATATCAAAGGCAGTAGAAAGAGTGTATTCGCTGACAGCGTCAGTATTATTACCCACAACAAACATCTTAGTTCCATCGTTACTAAACCTAAATCCTTGTGGGCCTCTTGCCTGCGTATCAGCAGCAATATATTTTGAGTCGACTACAGAAGCAGCGCTCACAACATTGGCGTTATCTCCATCACTAACTGTCAACGTGGCGTCCTCTTCAACAGTGCCCGTATCATTTCTTGCGACAGGCGCATCATTAGAACCATTAACCGTAATAGTGATTGTTGCTGTGTCTGTTGATGTGCCATCAGAGACTGTATAGGTAAAAACATCGGTCACTGACTCTGAGTCATCAAGCGCGTCTGCTGCATCTTGATTAGCTGTATAAGTGTAGGAACCATCGGCACCAATGGTGAGGGTTCCGTAGGTTCCTGTGACTGTCGTACCATTGCTTAAATAAGTACTACTAGAAGTGACTGAGGAGGAAGACCCGCCACTAGGTTGTATTGCTGTAACTGTTAAACTGGAACTATCGTCTGCATCCGTATCATCGTTGAGAACATCGTCTTGCGACCCTGTCTTGGTAACGGTGGCCCCTTCACTAACAACATCAGTATCATCAACTGCTGCAGGATCATCATTAATACCTAAAACAGAAATAGTGATGTTAGCAGTAGTCGTAGCTGTCCCATCAGAAAGTGTATACACAAACACGTCATTAGCACTGTCACCGGCGTCTAGTGCATCGGCTGCTGCTTGGTCTGCTACATACGTATAAGAACCATCGGCGCCAATAGTAAGTGTACCGTAAGTACCCGTGACAGAGGTTCCGCTACTATTGTAGGAACTACCAGAAGAAACTGCTGAGTTATCCCCGCCATCCTTTTTAATTTGAGTAATTGTCAAAGATGCTGAGTCGTCAGCATCGCTGTCTGTATGAGAGCTAGAGCTAGTGTCCATAACATCACCAGAGTGTTCGCCAGTGGCATCATAAGAGCCAGAAAGGTTAGCATTAGCGCCATTTATGACAGTTAATGTACTGTCTTCAGCAATCACACCCACATCATTTTGAGCTACTGGTGTATCATTGACACCAGTAACTGTAATAGTAATTGTTGCCGTTGTGGTTGTTGTTCCATCAGAGACAGTATAAGTAAAGACATCATCAACAGTATCACCAGCATCTAAATCATCAGCTGCTGATTGATCCGCGGTATAAGTATAAGAACCATCGGCGCCTATAATAAGAGTACCGTAAGTTCCAGTAACACTAGTTCCACTACTGTCATAAGTGCTTCCAGAAGAAACACTAGAAGAGGATCCACCGCTAGGCTGTATTGCGGTGACAGTTAAAGTTGCTGAGTCATCAGGGTCGCTATCATCTGTAAGTACATCGTCCTGGGCCCCTGTTTTGGTAACCGTTCCATCTTCATTAACGCTATCAGTATCGTTGACTGCTGTTGGGGCATCGTTAATGCCCAGAACTGTGATTGTAAGAGTAGCAGTGGCAGTAGCTGTTCCATCGGAGATGGTATAGATAAAGGTGTCAGTTACTGAGTCGCCAGCATCAAGATCATCAGCTGCAGATTGATCGGCTGCATAAGTATAAGAACCGTCCGCACCAATAACAAGAGTACCGTAAGTACCTGTCACTGAAGTTCCACTACTATTATATGAACTACCTGAGGAAACTGTAGAATCTGAGCCACCACTTTTTCTGATTTGGGTAACAGTAATAGTGTCTCCATCAGCGTCGCTATCAGTATGACTACTAGAGCTCGTGTCCATGACATCACCAGAGTTTTCGCCAGTGGCATCATAAGAGCCACTTAGTGTTGCATTGGCACCATTGGCAACAGTTAAGGTGCTGTCTTCAGCAATTACACCCACGTCATTTTGAGCTACAGGCGCATTATTAGAAGAGCCGTCGTCTCCTAAAAGAGTAATAACAATATTAGCTGTCGTAGTTACAGTGCCATCTGAAACTGTATAAGTAAAGGTATCGGTGAGAGTCTCTCCTGCATCAAAACCTGAAATATCAGATTGAGCTACATATTTATAGGAGCCATCTGCTCCAATAGTTAAAGTACCGTAGGCACCAGTAACCGCGGTTCCGCTACTGTTATAAGAACTACCCGAAGAAACTGCTGAGTTAGATCCACCGTCTTTTTTAATCTGAGTGATTGTTAAAGTATTGCTAGTATCAGGATCAGTATCTGCGTGGGAACTTGAGCTTGTGTCGATCACGTCACCAGAGTGTTCCCCTGTAGCATCAAAACTCCCGGAAACATTAGCATTAGTGCTATTAGCAACGGTTAAAGTGCTGCCTTCCATAATCACACCAACATCATTTTGTGCGGTAGGACTATCGTTAGCACCTAAGATAGTAATCGTAATATTGGCTGTCGTCGATTCCGTTCCATCGCTTAAAGTATAAACAAAGACATCGTCTGCAGTTTCACCTGATGCAATTCCATCAGCCGCGTCTTCTGTGGCAGCATAAGTATAGGAACCATCAGCACCAATAGTTAGTGTACCATAAGTACCTGTGACTGAAGTTCCACTACTGTTATAAGAACTACCCGAAGAAACTGATGAATTAGACCCACCATTCTTTTTAATTTGAGTTACAGTTAATGAAGCCGATGCATCCGGATCACTATCTTGATGTGAGCCACTACTTGTATTAATCACATCACCGGAGTGTTCCCCTGTAGCATTATAGGAACCACCAGACTCATTTGCGTTTGCACCATTGGTAACCGTAAGCGTGCTGTCTTCAGCAATCACACCCACATCATTTTGTGCCACTGGGGTATCATTGATACCTAAAACTTTTATACTGATCACCGCTATGTCAGTTGCATCTCCATCACTGACAGTGTAATTGAAATAATCTACAGCTTCATCTCCTGCATCCAGTGCGTCCGCTGCTGTTTGATTTGCCACATAAGTGTAAGAGCCATTAGCATTTAATGTGAGTTGACCATAGGTACCTGTTAGAGCAGAACCCACAGTGCCAGCTGTACCTGAGCCCTCAGAAGAGCCTGTTCGAATAGCAGTAACAGTTAGTGTTTCAACATCAACATCTGTATCTGCAGAAGCAGCACTAGTGTCTAAAATATCTCCAGAGTGTTCGCCAGCGGCATCATAATCACCTGTTACATTAGCGTTTGACCCGTTAGAAACTGTTAGGGTTCCATCCTCAACTATCACACCAGCATCGTTGTTGGCAACAGGGGCATCGTTGGCACCCAAAATAGTGATCGTTAAATTTGCGGTTGTGGTCGCAGCATCGTCAGAAAGAGTATAAACAAAAACATCAGTAGCGGATTCCCCCACATCTAATACATCAGCTGCATCTTGAGTAGCAGCATAAGTATAAGATCCATCGGCACCTATGGTTAGTGTTCCGTAAGTTCCTGTAACTTGAGTACCACTACTATTATAAGAACTTCCCGATGCTACTGCAGAATTAGATCCACCATCTTTTTTAATTTGAGTTATTGATAAAGATGCAGAAGTATCAAGGTCTGAGTCAGTATGGCTTGATGAGCTGGTATCAATTAAATCACCAGAATTTTCTCCAGTGGCATCATAAGTACCTGTTAAAGTTGCGTTAGCACCATTAGTAACAGTTAAAGTAGCATCCTCCGTGATCACACCCACATCATTTTGTGCAGAAGGAGCATCATTGATACCAATTACTGTAATAGTAATCACCGCTATATCTGTAGCCGTGCCATCACTCACTGTGTAATTAAAAGTGTCTGTTACAACATCGCCTGCATCCAAATTGTCGGCTGCAGTTTGATTAGCAACATAGGTGTAAGAACCATTCGAATTCAATGTTAACTGACCATAAGTTCCTGTCAGCGCGGACCCCACAGAACCAGCCGTACCTGATCCTTCAGAAGAGCCGAGACGAACAGCAGTCACTGTTAAAGTTTCGACGTCAACATCAGTATCGCGAGTAGAGGTGTTACTTGAGTCAATAACATCACCCGTGTGTTCCCCTGAAATATTTACTAAACTGAAAGGGGTGGTAAGCGTGTATTCATTAACAGCAGCATTCATACGACCTGATACAAACATCTTGGTGCCATCAGCATTAAAAGCAAGACCGTAAGGCATCGAATCTTGACTTGAAATACTAAAACTATCTACAAAACTTGCTGTTGAAACATCAAATCCGGTGGACAAAGTGTATTCATTAACATCATCACCATTATTGCCCAATACAAACATCTTGGTTCCATCAGTATTAAAAGCAAGACCGGAAGGCTCCGTCTCTTGACTTGAAATACTAAAACTATCTACAAAACTTGCTGTTGAAACATCAAATCCGGTGGACAAAGTGTATTCATTAACATCATCACCAGCATCACCTACTAAAAACATCTTGGTGCCATCAGCATTAAAAGCTATGCTTATAGGAGTTCCATCTTGACTTGAAACACTAAAACTATCTACAAAAGATGCGGTGGATACATCAAAACCAGTGGAGAGCGTGTATTCGTTAACATCATCACCGATATTACCTGTAACAAACATTTTGGTTCCATCTGTATTAAAAGCAAGACCGCTAGGCGCCGTATCTTGACTTGAAACACTAAAACTATCTACGAAACTTGCTGTTGAAACATCAAATCCAGTAGAGAGAGTATACTCATTAACATCCTGACCAACACGACCTAACACAAACATCTTGGTTCCATCTGTATTAAAAGCAAGACTAATGGGAAAAGTCTCTTGACTTAAAATACTAAAACTATCTACAAAAGAGGCACCGGCTATAGTACTGGTGCCGTCACCATCACTGACTGTAAGAGTGCCGTCTTCAAGGATTGTTCCTGTATCGTTTTGAGCAACAGGAGCATCATTAGAACCTAAAACTGTAATCGTTATATTTGCTGTGGTGATGGTCGTACCATCAGAGAGTGTGTAAACAAAAGTATCCGTTGCTGACTCGCCTGCATCCAGAGCATCAGTAGCATCAGTGGTTGCAGCATAAGTATAAGAACCGTCAGCTCCAATGGTTAACGTACCATAAGTACCTGTAATAGAAGTTCCATTACTATTATAAGAGCTACTCGAAGCAACGGTGGAATTAGAACCACCACTTAACTTTACATGAGTAATGCTAAGAGATGAGGAGGCATCCGCATCAGAGTCTGTATGGGAACTAGAACTAGTATCAATGACATCACCGGAGTGTTCTCCCGTAGCATCATAGGAACCTGACACATTTGCGTTCGCACTATTGGCAACCGTTAAAGTACTGCCCTCCGCAATCACACCCACGTCATCTTGAGCAACGGGTGCATCGTTAATTCCTATCACGGTAATTGTAATGGTACCGATATCTGTTCCTCCATTGCCATCACTAATTGTGTAATTAAAGACATCGTCTTCGGTATCCCCAGCATCCAATGCATCAGCTGCTGTTTGATTAGCCACATATGTATATGAACCATTAGAATTTAATGTTAGCTGACCATAAGTTCCTGTTAGCGCTTGACCTAGTGTCCCCGCTGTACCTGATCCTTCAACAGATCCTATGCGAACAGAGCTTACAACAATGGTGTCGCCGTCTGCGTCAGTATCATAATGAGTCGTTGAGCTTGTATTGATCACATCCCCGGAGTGCTCACCTGTTGCGTTATAGGTGGTACCAGAGTCACCTGTCTCATTTGCATTATCGCCGTCACTAACAGTCAGAGTACTATCTTCGGAAATCACGCCTACATCGTTTCGTGCAACTGGCGCAGTATTACCTGCACCTATAACTGTAATTTTTAATTCTGCTGTGTCTGTCCCAGTTCCATCAGAGACTGTGTAATTAAAATAATCAATGACTGACTCATTCGCATCCAGACCAACGATACTTGAATCAGCGACATAGGTATAAGATCCATTCGAATTAAGTGTCAAAGTACCATAAGTGCCTCGTAATATTGTACCCACTGTTCCCGTTTCACTATTCAATCGGAACGGCGTAGAAATATCATATTCAATAATATTATGATTAGATTTTTCTACTACATACATTTTTGTGCCAGCGTTATTAAACGCTACAGACTCAGGACGAGTAGTTTGGGAGGCAACACTAGTTGAGCCAACATGAGAGGCTGTTGTAATGTCATAAGCCGTAGACAAAGTATACTCATAGACACTGTTATTAGTGTCTCCTGTCATAAATAACCTAGTGCCGTTATTAGTAAATGTCATTCCGCTTGTTAGGGAGTCTTGAGATGCAATAGAAAAAGAAGAATAAGAGCTTGAGGCGGTCGAAACATCAAAACCTGTTGATAGGGTATACTGATGAATAAGGCCATCACCATAGGAATTCGTATACATTTTGGTTCCATCATCATTAAACATAACGTCTTGGTACCCCCCTCCATAAGGTGAAAGTTGTTTTATACTGTCGTATGAAGCTGTAGAAAGATCATAGGCTGTTGTTAGGTGGTATTCCGCAACCTCTCCATAAAATTCAATTACAAACAATTTAGTACCATCATTGTTAAAAGATAAACCTTGAATCCTGCTATCCCAGTTATTTAGACTTAGTTCACGGGTATAAGACATACTAGAAATATCAAAAGCCGTGCTCAATGCATATTCTCTCACCGTATCTCGAGAGAAAGAGGCAATGAACATCTTTGTACCATCAGAGTTAAATTCAATATCATGTGAGCCAACGCCACTTCCCAGCATATGTAAACTATTATAGGTGACAGCAAACTGTGAAGAACGAAGAGCGGAACTTTCTCTTCCCACTTGAACGGCCGAAACAGTTAAAGAAGCACTCGCATCCGCATCTGTATCTTGATGAGAACTAGAACTAGTATGAATAATATCACCAGTGTGTTCACCCGTAGCATCATAAGATCCTGAAACATTAGCATTATCGCCATTTGAAACTGTTAAAGTACTGCCTTCCGCAATTAATCCTTCATCATTTTGCGCAACTGGAGCGTCATTAGCTCCTAGTATATAAATTCTTATCACACCCGTATCGGTGTCTGTGCCATCGCTGACAGTATAATTAAAATAATCCGAAACAGTATCTCCTACATCCAAGGCGTCTGCTGTATCTTGATTTGCTACATACGTATAAGAACCATCAGCAGCTAATGTGAGCTGACCATAGGTACCTGTTAGGGCAGAGCCTATAGATCCTGCAGTACCGGATCCTTCCGTGGAGCCTATTCGAATAGCAGTGATCGTATGCGTAGGAGAGGCATCAGGATCTGTATCGTTTGCAGAAATATCTCCTGAGTGTTCATCATGCTCATCGTAAGAGCCAGAAAGATTTTGACTTTCTCCATTGGTCACAGTCAGGGTGGCATCTTCAGTCACAACACCATAATCATTCACAGCTGTCACATCATCGTTAACACCAATAACTCTGATGGTAATAACTGCTGTGTCTGTAGCCGTGCCATCACTAACTGTATAATTGAAGTAATCGTATGCTATATCGCTTGCATCAAGTGCATCTGCAGCTGACTGGTTAGCGACGTAAGTATAAGAACCATTGGAATTAAGTGTTAACTGTCCGTAAGTGCCTGTGAGTGCGGATCCAACAGAACCCACTGTACCAGACCCTTCGGTACTTCCTGTTCTCACTGCCGAAACAGTTAATGTATCGCTGTCTGCGTCTGTATCATAAGAGGATGTGTTACTTGTATGAATAACATCTCCTGAGTGCTCCCCATTCGCATCATAAGAACCCGTTGCACTTTTGTTGGCACCATCTGATACAGTTAAAGTGGCATCCTCATTAACCACACCATCATCGTTGCGAGCAACTGGAGCATTGTTTCCAGCATCAACAAAAACTCTGATGACATCACCATGCTGAGCACTATTATTAAAACCGACGTATAAGGTGTTGTCGTCTGTGTCCACACCAAACCAGTCATTTTTGTGATCTGGCTTTCCTGAAATACTTGTACTCCAATTAGCTCTGAGTTTTTCTGTGCTCCAGGCATTTTGGCTTCCACTACCATGCTCTGAGATGGTGTTGTAACTTGCCCCAGATTTGGACACTCCAGAGTAGGAACCTAATCTGTCCATATCAAACCAAACACCCTTTATTTCGTTATCAAAAGTCACTGTTCTATAGGTGTTTCTCCCGGTATTTTCCTCAGCCATGATGTAGTACACGTCCATCGGTGTAGTCGCTGCGTTCACGGTTGTGACATTTGAAGAAATGTCACTTGGATAGGATTTATCAACACCTGAGTCATATTCCTCAAAGCCCGAGGTCATGTCTTGTTTATAAAAACTATAAGAGCCTGATGTAACTCTTCTCTCATACGCAATCACATAAGGTTGATAGCCGTCACTGTGTGCGCTAGCGGCAGCAGCTGCGCCTGAACTAGGTGTTCCTGCCTTTAAAGTGTTGCCCGTGTATTCCACAAATCCAGAATTCAAGGACGTCACTCCTGTCAGAAGAGCAGAGTTATAATCAACAACTCTAATGCCTTTGGTTTCAACGATACCGTAATTTTTTTCTAATTTCCAATCTCCACCTTGACCTGTTATATCATCGGAAGCAGCGATATCTGCTTGAGTGATATTTCCAATTTGTTGGAGTAATAATTTTCCTTGTTCGCCCTGAGCTAAGTTACAACCATAAAATAAAAGATCACCCTCTTGTGTTAAAGAATTTCCAATAGATTGTAAGGTGCTGCTAAAAGCATTGATGGTATCGCCATTCAAAATAGAATTTCCTAAAACTACTTGTCCTGCACTTGCATGTCCTATTATATGGACAGCATCAATATCACTTTGGTCTTGAAGAATGTTTTGCATCTTCAAAAATCCATTATCGTTGGAATCGATTAAGTAAATAGATTTGGAAGAGTCTATGGCATTGACGATTGTTTGGTAATCATCCACCCCGCTATCAATAAAAACAATTTCTTTTCTAGAATTATAATTTTCAATAACTGGATTTAAGTCAGAAGACAAAGAGCTCTCATTACTTGACAATGAATTTTGTTCATTGAGTAAATCTATTGCTTCACTAGCGGCATAAATCGCGGCACCATCGAACATAATTCTTGGTTCCAGCAATTGAATATGCAGCTGTGGATAATTTTTTTTATCTTCGCCCACTAATTAGTTTCCTCTTTCTCTAAGTTACAGTAACGGGGCAAATAATACAGTAGAATGGGGATTTTAGCTATTTTAGTGGCCCATTTTGGGCCCTTATTGAGTTGTTTGTTTTTTTAAGATATGAGATTTTAAGCGCTGTCTAGCGGGACCACAAATGTCAATAAAAAGAGTACTTATATTTTTCGGGCTAGTAATAATACTGGCCGCATGTTCAAGTAGAACGCCTGATCCTTTATTAAAAGAGGATGTGCAAGCTTCCTCACAGGAGGACTTTGAATATCTCAAGCAAACCTCTGCAAACGCCCCGTTAGAAATTGATTTATATGATGCGATTGCGATTGCAATTAAAAATAACCGCGACCTGAGAATAGACATTATGGACTCTGCATTAAACCAAGGACAAATTGATGTGGTGAAATTTGATATGCTTCCAAAACTCTCAGCTAATGCCGGTTATAAAGTTTTAAGACAACACCCTGCGTCTACGAGCGTTGCAATGGAGAGAGATACTCTATCTGATGGTACGGAAGTAGGTGAGGATAATATGTCAGCAGCTCAGATAGATAGCCCTTCATATTCTGTGTCACAAGATACTAAGTCGAGAACACAAGACATAGGTTTTACTTGGAACGCTTTAGATTTTGGATTGTCTTATGTGCGTGCAGGACAACAAGCTAATCGTTATTTAATTTCTAAAGAGCTAGAGAGAAAAGCTATACATAATTTGACTAAAGAAGTTATTTACGCATATTGGAAAACACTTTCAGCCGATGAGCTTTTAGCAGAAATTAATCCGTTAATGGAGAGGGTGAACCAAGCCTTAGAAGATTATGAATATATCGAGGAGCTTTTAATTAGCTCACCCATGGATGCATTACTCTACCAAAAAGAATTACTTGACGTAGCACAAATTCTTAATACTCAAAGACGAGCACTCATGGACTCTAGAACGCAACTAGCAACTTTGATGGGCTTAATGCCAGACCAAGAGTACGTCTTAGTGAAGACTGAAAAACCTTTGAGTGAACTGGACATGACTTTAGAAGATCAAGAGGAGGCTGCATTATTCTCCAGACCAGAATTACTGGAAATACGATATCAAGAAGAAGTCACTGCAAAAGAAGCGCGTGCCTCTATGCTATCTCTCTTACCCTCATTGCAATTTAATGCTACCTGGACTTATGACTCCAATAAATATCTTTTAAATAAAGATAATGCTGAATATGGCGCTGTTTTTGGGGCTAATTTACTTAATATTTTTCAAGCAGGTAACATCAATGATGTAAATAAAATTAACAAACAAATTATTAAAGAGCAGCGATTAGCACTATCCATGGCAGTTTTATCTCAAGTGCATATAGCAAATATTAATTACGCCCAAAGCTTAAGAGAATATAGCAACGCAAAGCATTATTTAAATGTCGCGCAAAGAATTAATGATTTAATTGCAAACGCTCAAAAAATATCTCGATTTGGAGAATTGGAAATTATAAGAGAAGAGGCTAGCTTGCTGGTCTCACGCTTAAGAAATGACATTGCTTATGCTGAATTACAATACAGCCTAGGGACTCTCTATTCATCAGTAGGTATGAACTTTGTACCAGATGATTTATCACAAATTTCTGATGAAGGGTTGGCAACAGCTCTTGAAGAAAATCTTAATCGTTGGACTAAAACATACTTGGCTTTTGTAACTACACCGTTAAACGATCAAAACCCAGAGCTTATCCAAATTAACAAAGTTGCAGGGGAGAATATTAATTTTTCTAGTAATAAATTTGTGGATTACGAATTTCGATTTGATGAAAATACTTTTTATCTTGATGGAAGTGGGAAAACTCGCTTCAATGTAAAATTAGCCAATGGTAATGCTCTACCGGGTTGGCTTGTATTTTTACCATCACAACATTCTTTTATCGGTAACCCTCCTTCTACCAATGGGTCATTAGATTTAATTATTGAAGCTAGCAATGATGTAGTTGCTGTAAGTGATACATTTACTCTTTCTTGGGACACTAACCAACAACCGACAAACAATACACCTCTAGAAAAAGAAGAGGATGAGATGATTGAAATTAAGGAAGAGATTATTAACGAAGATCAATTAAATGCTTTAAACAAGGCTCTAGATGAAAAAGTCAAAGAAATTATTCAATTGGACGAAACCATCAACGAAGAGCAACTGGATAATTTAATAGCGGCAATTAACTCAAAAGAACAAGAAGAAGTAATGGACGTTATTGGCGAAGTGTTTGATTCAAGCTTTGAAGTAAAATCAAAGCCAAAACCCAATAAAACAGTCTTATTATCAGCACTTGAAGATAGCCTATCTAATCAAATTGAATCCCTAACTTCTTATAGCCCTACACAATCTGCATACATTCAAATTGGTGCATTTAAAAAAGAAAATATCTCTCAAGCAATTGCAAGTGATGTATCCAATAAAATTGGAACTGATGTTGAAGTAATCCCTACTCTTATATCTGATCCTGTTATGTATAGAATATTGGTTGGCCCCACACATAAAGATGAAATAGTTGGTGTCATCGCTGATATCATGGAATTAGGTATCTCTGATTATTTTTTAACGCACGGATAAATTTCAGTAAAAATTAAAATTTAAGTTTATTTTTTTTAAGTCTTAGGGCATTGAGTTTAATAAATCCCTCTGCATCCCTTTGATCATAATTAGAAGACTCGAAGGTTGCTAAGTCTTCATCATATAAGCTGTTGGGTGATTGTCTTCCAATAACAGTCACATTACCTTTATATAATGCGAGCCTTACTTGCCCGTTTACTCTTTTTTGAGTGGCATCAATTGCTTTTTGCATCATCACTCTTTCTGGTGCAAACCAATAACCGTTATAAACTAATCGGGCATACTTGGGCATGAGTTCGTCTTTCGTAAAAACCTCTTCTCTATCCAAAGTAATACTTTCCATAGCGCGGTGTGCTTTTAAAAGAATTGTTCCCCCCGGTGTTTCATAAACACCACGGGATTTTATTCCAACATATCTGTTCTCCACAATATCTACTCTTCCAATTCCATTAGCAGCGCCTAATTTATTAAGCTTTTCTAATAGATTAAAGGGTGAGAATTTTTTTCCATTAATCGCAATGGGATCACCGTTTTTAAATTGAATTGTGATTACTGTCTCTTTATTAGGGGCTGACTGAGGGCTTTTAGAGATATCAAAAACGTTTTCCGGTGGTCTTTTCCAAGGATCTTCAAGAATTTTTCCCTCTGCTGATCGGTGCAATACATTGGCATCTACACTATAAGGTGACTCTTTTTTATTATGTTTCATGATAGGAATTTTATTTTGAGCTGCGAATTCTAAAAGTTTTGTTCTTGATGACAGGTCCCATTCTCTCCACGGTGCAATCACTTTTATTTTAGGCTCTAAGGCGTAATAAGAAAACTCAAAGCGAACCTGGTCGTTTCCTTTTCCTGTGGCACCGTGCGAAACGGCATTGGCTTTTTCTTTTTTAGCAATTTCAATTTGTCTTTTCGCAATCAGTGGTCGAGCAATAGATGTTCCTAAAAGATATTCCCCCTCGTAAATCGTATTACAACGAAACATAGGAAAAACATAATCTCGAACAAAATCTTCTTTTAAATTTTCTATGTATATTTTTTTTGCACCAAGTTTTTTTGCTTTAGCTTTAGCCTCTGTGAGCTCTGCTCCTTGCCCCAGGTCAGCAGCGTAGGCAATGACGTCAGCGTTGTACTCTGTTTGTAACCATTTTAAAATAACGCTTGTATCCAATCCACCCGAATAGGCTAAAACAATTTTTTTTTTCATTTTCTTAGCAATCTTGTTGAAGAGAATTATATGCGCTAGTAAAACCTATGAGCGTATATGTATCTGTTGTTTCCGTTCCTCTTTTTGAATAACCGACAACCGTCATTTTTTTTCCTGCTTTTAAAGCTTTGATGATAACAGTATCGTCTGCCATCGACCAAGCAGAGTCATCTTCCCCAAAAAATTGGTAGTTGTTTGAGTCGATAGTTACCTTTACATATTTTTGGGAGTCATAGGGATAACCCGCATCTACTCTGACGTATTCGGCGGCTCCTTCTTTAAAAACATAAAAGAGAACAGCGCCTCTGTTTGTATAATCACCCTTTTCAGATGTTGGAACTTGAAAAATAGAGCAGGTTTTGTTGTTTATTTTTTTAAAGGACCATTTGCCATGATCGAAATCTACGGAATGATTAGCCAACACATTACTTATTAATAAGCTCAAGCCTAAGACTAAATATAATAATTTTTGTTTAAACATGGTGATTTGATGTCAGAGAATATACCAATTAAGATTGCTTTTTAAAATAATAAATGGAATGATGCTAATTGGAGAGATTATGGCGAAAGTGAAAAATCCATTTGTGGATGCATTAAAAAATATAGCTGAAAGACAAGATATTGGGAGTTTTAAGAAAATTTTCGATTATTTTGGTCCAAGACTAAAATCTTTTTTAATGAAATCTGGAGCAGATGAAGCCATCGCAGAAGAGATTATTCAAGAGACTATGACTATAATCTGGACTAAAGCTGATTATTATGACTCCTCTGTGGCATCCCCCAGTACGTGGATTTATACCATCGCTCGAAATAAAAAAATTGATATCTTAAGAAAAACAAGAAAAGCCATTTTAGAGGATATTGATACTGCCATATTACCTCCTGTAGAGTCGAAAGCTGATGAAAATATAGAGCACGATCAAAAATTTGAAATGGTCGCAAAATATTTAGATGATCTCCCAAAAGATCAATTGGATTTGTTAAAAATGAATTTTTTTGAAGAAAAATCACATGGAGAGATCGCAGAAATCACGAAAATCCCTTTAGGGACAGTAAAATCAAGGATTCGACTAGCTTTAGAGAAGATCCGCGGCAAATTGGAACAAGATGGCAGTATGGCTAATCTAATACCTGACAACGAAAGTATGGTTAACTGATGACATACGAAATACTCAGTACACCAGTAAACTCTCCGGCGAGTCTTTTGTTTAAGCAATGTTTAGCTGAAATTGACCCTGAAAATAGACTACTAAACTCTGCCATGAACGAAGTTGGAGGTTATTTTCTAAATAGAACAGAAGAGGTACTCCTATCTGATAATTTATGGGACAGAGTTCTAAATCAGACAAAAAATGTTAAGTCCCCTTCTAAAATCAGTAATGAGCATGATCCATTACTTAGTCAATTACCCATTACTCTAAGAAGTCATTTAAAAAATAATGAAGTCAAATGGAAATCTTTTAAAGATGTTAAAGTTGCATCACTTCTTCCAAAAGAAAATAATGAGAAGTTAGAGCTTATCCACGTGATGCCTGGAGCAAAAATTCCTCAACACACTCATGAGGGAAACGAAAGTTTTTTAGTATTGCATGGGTCTTACAGTGATGAGTACGGAAGTTATAAACAAGGCTCTGTTCAGGTTAGAAGCGATGATCACGATCACACACCTGTTGGTCATGCACAAACCGGATGTATTGGTTTAGCTTACACCCATGGTAAAATAAAATTCTCTGGTAAATTTGGTAAGCTGCTTAACCTAATAGCAAATTAATTTTAATCTAGATAACATATAAAATGTGTGCTGGGGCGATACCCGCAGTTAACATTAATCTTAAAATAAAATAGTCGGTTTGTATTATTTTTTCTTTAAAATAAAAAAAGAAATCAAAACATAAGACGATGAAGTAGCCGATGATAAAAAACCCGATCGTTTCATCAAATTTTAAATCAAAGGCTAACACTAAAAATGCATAAACTGCAGGGCAGACACTAAATAAGATTGCGATATTATTTTTTGATTGAAGATAAACACCCCAATATACGGCACCTAAAAACGACATGATTACTGCAGAATAATAAACAAACATATCTTTATCAAAATCAAGAAAGATTAAATCGATATTATAAAAACAAAGATAAAAAGGAATTAAACCAGGAATACCTATTAGGTAAATCATTCTTGATAAAGTTTATCGATTTGCTCTGCTAAATCTAGATCTCTTTGGGTGACTTTCTGAACGTCATGGGAAATAAGAGCGATGGTGACACTACCGTAATCTAGAATTATTTGAGGGTGGTGATTTTTTTTTTCAGATAGCATTGCTACTTGACTAGTAAATGCAAAGCTTTTTCGGTAATTTTTAAAAATAAAAGTTTTTGTTAATCTTCCTTGATAATCTTTTGGCCATTTGGTCATTTTTTAAGGTGCAGGGGATGGGTTGTCTTCATGCACCTCATCAATCTCATCCAATATTTGTTTGGAAAGTTCTATATCTGCTGATTTTATATTCTCTTTTAACTGGTCCATTTTTGTTGCACCAATGATATTGCTTGTTACGAAGTCCTGTTGGTTCACAAATGCCAATGATAACTCTGTGGGAGTTAATCCGTGGTTTTCAGCAATTTTACAATATTGATCTGTTGCATTAATTGATCTTTCATTGGTATACCTGGTCCAATCATCCCAAATCGTTAGTCTGGCTCCTTCAGGTTTTTTGGAGTTTCGATATTTGCCCGTCAACACTCCGCAAGCTAAAGGAGAATATGCTAACAAACCTACCTGATCTCTTATGGATATCTCAGACATGCCCACTTCATAGGTACGATTTAATAAACTGTAAGGGTTTTGCACAGACATTACCCTTGGTAAATTTTTATAATTGGACAAATTAATATAGTTGGAGAGACCATAGGGTGTTTCATTAGATAATCCTAAATATCTGATTTTCCCTTGATCAACAAATTTTTTTGCTGTCTCTAAAATTTCTTCAAAGGGTGTCCATTCTTTTTCTTGCTTATAATTTTTATATCCTAATCTTCCAAAAAAATTTGTTTTCCTTTCTGGCCAGTGTAGTTGATAAAGGTCAATGTAATCTGTTTGAAGTCTTTTTAAACTACCCTCCAGTGCTTCGGTAAAGTGTTTCTCGTGAAATTGAAGACCACCGCCTCTAATCCATCTCACATCAGGGCCAGCGACCTTCGATGCTAAAATTATTTTTTCTCTGTTATTTTTTTGTTTAAACCAATTACCAATAATTTTTTCAGTAGCGCCGTAGGTATTTTCTTTGCCTTTGACAGAGTAATATTCTGCTGTGTCAAAGAAGTTAACCCCTTGTTCCAAGGAGTAATCCATTTGCTCAAATGCGTCATTTTCGGTGTTTTGTTCACCCCACGTCATTGTTCCCAAACAAATAAGGCTTACTTGAAGGTCAGTGTTTCCTAGGGGCTTAAATTTCATAAAATATTCATACGGTTTTACTTGAAATATATCAAGATAATAGCCATATTAAATTTGTTAAGGAGAAATAATGGTCGATTTAAAACAAAATACCTATTCGCAGTCACAATCTACAGCAATAGATCAGGGGCTTAGAGATTATATGATGAAAGTCTATAATTATATGACATCTGGTTTAGCGATTAGTGGTTTAGTGGCTTGGGGATTTTCTCAGTCTCCTACTTTAATGGGGGCTATTTATGGCACTGCGCTTCAATGGGTTGTGATGCTTGCTCCACTTGGATTTATTTTCTTTTTAGGTGCAAGATTACAAAAGATGTCCCTGTCTGCTGCTCAAATGACGTTTTGGGCATTTGCTGCAGTAATGGGAATATCACTGTCTTATATATTCATAGTTTTTACAGGTGTAAGCATAGTTAGAGTATTTTTAATTACTAGCTGTACTTTTGCTGCAATGAGTATCTACGGATATACAACGAAGCGTGATTTAACTAAGTTTGGTTCATTTCTAATCATGGGACTAATAGGAATTATTATTGCTAGTATTGTAAATATCTTTTTACAAAGCTCAGCAATGCAATTTGTAATTTCATGTGTGGGTGTATTGGTGTTTGTAGGATTAACTGCATACGATACACAAAGAATTAAATCAACTTATTACCAGGTTGCTGGAACTGCTTTTGCAGGAAAAGCTGCCATTATGGGTGCACTGACATTATACTTAGACTTTATAAATCTGTTCATAATGTTGATGCAGTTGTTTGGTCAAAGAAGATAATAAAAGCTTCAATTTAATTTTAAGGGGTCGTTATGGGCCCCTTTTTTTTTACTAGTTTTACATATCAATTATTTGATTACTCATTAAGATCCTTGCGTGATTGGATATATTCTAGCTATTGGTGCTGCAGCTACATGGTCTATGGTGGCTTTATCAGCAACTAGAATTGTTAGATATTTTGGGAGCTATAATTATAACCTATTAAGACTATTAGGTATCATAGTCCTATTCTTACCCTACGTTATTTATAATTGGAATCCTGTATATTTTGATAAATCAATATTTACAGCAATTTTATTATCTTCTGTTGTTGGAATTATAATAGGAGATACATTTTTATTTATTTGCCTTAAAAGATTAGGTCCTAGAAGACAAGCTTTATTGTTTTCCTTACAAATTCCTTTTACAATTATTTTAGCAGAAATTTTTTTACAAACGCTACCCTCAATAATCGAACTGATTGGGTGTTGTTTAATTTTTTTCGGGATAATAGTTGCAATTCAATTTAACCGATCAATTCCTGATGATGACTTGGAAAATATTCAGGGAAATAAATATTTAGGGTTATTTGCAGGTGCGGGGCTAGCTCTTTGCCAAGCTATCGGAATCATTCTTATGAAGCCTGCTCTTGAAGCTACTGATCCTATTATTGTATCTTATGTAAGAGTTGTAACTGCGGCAGTATTAATGTTTTTCAGCTTAGGGTTTTTAAAAGATAATAATCTTTTAGAAAAAATGAAAGATGTCAAAAAAACTTTGTACAGTATTTTTCTAGGTTTTATGGGCATGGGTGTAGGTATGACAATGCTGATTATTGCACTTAAAAATGGTGACCCTGGAATTATTTCAACATTATCAAGCACGATGCCTATAATGATTATTCCAATATTATGGATTGTAACTAAAAATTATGCAGGTCATCTAGCGGTGATTGGAGCTTCTTTGACTTGCTTTGGGGCAGGTATTATTTTTTTAAGTTAATCAGAACCTTTTTCTACATTAACTATTTTTAGCTCTTTTGTTTTTTTAATTTGTGTTTGCAGAATTTTATTCAAGGGGTCTCTGCCTAAATATTTTTTAAATTTTTTCTGACTTTGTGCTGCTTTATCTGTATTGCCCTCGGTGATTGCAACTAATGTATCTCTTAAATGTTCTAAGCCCTTTTGTTCATTGGAAGATTTATAGCGCATATATGCAGCACGCGGATAAATAAAAAGTTTAGTAAAGGCATAAGAAAATAAGATTAAAAGAATTATAAATGTGATTAAGACAAAAAGAAATTGAACAATAGGTATACTTAATTGCCATATACCTAAAACAAGAGACAAGTTACCAGCATTATTAAACAAGTAAAAAAGAGCGCCGTAACCAGTGACAAAAATTATTAAAATTATCAGTAGCCTTATCATTAGATCATATTCTCTAAAAAATTTTGATTATCATTGTATGTTTGCGCAAGCTGGTAAGAAGATTTAAAAAATATTTTTTGGTTGGAATTCAATTTCTCGTATTCAATTATTGCCTTTGCATATTGTCGATTATTCATCGCATTTATAAATGATGGTAAAGGTTCTGACGAATTTTTTGTAATTTGAATTTCAAAAACGTTCTCGATAATTTTTTTAAACCACTGAAAATTATTTTTTTTCATAAACTCTTTTTGTACATATTTATTTTCATTAATTTGTAGTTGCTGAATTGAGTATGTATAATCGGGGATTGTGAGTAGTTCCTCAAATTTTTCATTTTTAAAAAACAAATATTGATTTTGAAGTTTTTGGATATGTTTATTTCGTATTTGTTGTTGATCAATATTAATAATAATTTGATTTATAGATAAAATTAATTCATATGCTTCATCATTGGATAGAGTAATTTGTTGAGGTTCTGGCACAGGCTGAACTATTGTGGACTGTGGTATATTTTGAACATTTTGTGCTAGTTCTAGTATTAGAGACTCGAGGCGATCAACTTTATCTTCGAGCTCTTTATTATTTAAGTCATTAACCGAAAGTGTATCTTTTTCAACAACTGGTGTTTGAGTTTCTTGCTTTGACTCACTAAACTGAGTTATATCCAATAACAATAGGTTATTTCGATACAAGTAGCCTACGCCTATAGTAATTATGATTAAAAAGATAATAATTAAAAAAAGATTTCGTTGAAGAAAGCTTTTTTTACTGTCATTTTTTTGATTTTCAGACATTCAATAAGAATCTATATTTTTTTATAATAATGAAAGTTTTGGCAATAGAAAGTTCTTGTGATGATACTTCGATATCCATTGTAAATGGTGATAAAAACATTGAGTTTCTTGAAACTATTAATCATAGAAAATTTCATAAAGATCATGGTGGCGTCATACCAGAAATGGCAGCAAGACAACATTTAGAAATCTTAGATTTGTTAGGTCGATCTATCAAAAAAATTAATTTCTCAAATATTTCAGCAATTGCTGCAACATTTGGACCTGGATTGATTGGGGGATTAATTGTTGGATCGTCTTTTGCAAAAGGTTTGTCAATATCTAAGAGCATTAAAATTATTCCGATCAATCACCTGCAAGCTCATTTATTATCTCCTCGACTCGTATCTAATATTAAATTTCCATATTTATGTTTGCTTGTCTCAGGAGGGAACACAGCATTAGTTTTAGTTAAGAGCTCTGATGAGTTTACTACTCTCGGATCAACTATCGATGACTCTGCAGGTGAGTGTTTCGACAAAGTCGCTAAAGGGTTAGGATTGGGTTATCCTGGTGGTCCAGAAATAGAGAAGTTAGCCTTAAGAGGTAATAATAAAAAATTTAAACTCCCAATGCCTTTAACAAAAAAAACTAATTGTGATTTTTCTTTTTCAGGTTTAAAAACATCAGCGTTAGATGTCATTAAAAAAAATAAAAAAACAAAAATTTTTTTGAAAGATTTTTCAGCTTCATTTCAACATACAATATTTAAAGTATTTAAAATTAAAATTTTAAATAGCCTTGCCCAATTGAAAAAAGATAATATTTCAATTAATGATTTTTCTATTTGTGGTGGGGTGGCAGCAAATAAATATTTGAATACAGAACTTCGAAAATTTATTGCAAGTAAAGAGCTCAATTTCCATCAGGTGCCTTTATCATTATGCACTGATAATGCTGCAATGATAGGTTGGAATGCTATCGAAATTATGAAGGCTAGAAAAATTAAATTAAATAATTACAATGTCAGACCAACACCCAACATATTGATACATGAACAGTTCTAAAAATTATTGGCTCCTTAAATCAGAACCTAGTTCTTGGTCATGGGAGCAACAAAAAAAGAAAAAAACAGAACACTGGGATGGTGTAAGAAACTATCAAGCAGCTAGTAATATGAAAAAGATGAAAAAAGGAGATGAATGTTTTTTTTATCACTCTGTTACAGAAAAGGCGATTAAGGGAATTGTTAGGGTTACAAAGGAATATTATCCAGACCATACAGATAAAAATGGAATATTTGGAATGGTTGATGTAACCTTTGTAAGAGGCGTAAAAGAAGTTTATCTATCTGAAATAAAAGCAGACCCTTTTTTTCAAGACTTTCCTCTTGTAAAACAAGCTCGTTTAAGTGTGATGCCTGTTACAATGAGACAATGGAAAAAATTGATGAAGATGAGTGAAAAAAATGAGAGAATTTAAATTATCTAATCCCCTTTTATCTAAAGATCAGTTCGAGGAAATGTATTCTGAGTCATTCAAAGATAAAGAACAATTCTGGTCTAAGATTGCGAAATCGCAACTTTCATGGTTTAAAGATTTCACTAAAATTAAAAATACTAATTACGATGGGGATGTATCTATCAAGTGGTTTGAGGATGGAGAATTGAATGTTTGTTATAACTGCGTGGACAGATATGCTGAAACACAACCTGAAGAAATAGCAATTATTTGGGAGGGTGATGAGACTAGTCAGAATAAAACTTATACTTACAAAGAGTTAAAGTCAGAAATAAGTAAATTCGCCAATGTTTTAAAAAAACTTGGTGTCAAAAAAGGCGATGTTGTCACAATTTATTTAACTATGATCCCTGAGGTTGCTTTTGCTATGTTGGCTTGTGCAAGAATAGGGGCAATACACTCTATTATATTTGGGGGCTTCGCCCCAGAATCAATTGCGGGACGTATTAAAGATTGTAAGTCTCAGTTTGTAATTACTGCTGATGAGGGAATTCGGGGTGGTAAAATAATTCCATTAAAAAAATATATTAATACAGCATTAGAGGACTGTGATGACTCTATAAAAACTTTAGTAGTTCGGTACACTAATACTCAAGACGACTTACATCAGGTTAATAATTTTTATTACGATGAATTAATTAAAGAAGTGGGTGATCAATGTGAGTGTGTCTCTATGAACGCTGAGGATCCTCTCTTCATTTTATATACATCTGGTTCAACTGGTAAACCTAAAGGAGTTCTTCACACTACAGGTGGGTATTTAGTCTACGCCTCGTTTACACATAAATATTCTTTTGATTATCACCCTGGAGATATTTACTGGTGCACTGCAGACGCGGGATGGATAACAGGACATTCCTATTCTGTTTACGGCCCTCTAGCAAATGGTGGCACAACATTACTTTTTGAAGGTGTTCCTAACTATCCAGATTTTTCAAGATTTTGGGAAGTTTGCGAAAAATACAGAGTCAATATATTTTATACTGCCCCTACTGTATTAAGATCTTTGATGAAAGAGGGGAATACTTATATTGAAAAATGCGATTTAAGTTCTTTGAGAATTTTAGGAACAGTTGGGGAGCCAATTAATCCAGAAGCATGGAATTGGTATTCGTCAATTGTTGGTAAAGATAAATGCCCTGTGATTGATACTTGGTGGCAGACGGAAACAGGAGGGCATCTGATTTCACCAATACCTGGTGTTTCGAAGCTTAAACCTGGAAGTGCAACTCAACCATACTTTGGAATTGATGCTGCAATAGTTGATGATGATGGAAATGTCTTAGAAGGTGAGTGTGAGGGTAAACTTTGTATTTTAGATAGTTGGCCAGGCCAAATGCGAACAGTTTATGGAGATCATCAGCGTTTCATTGATACTTATTTTAGTCAGTTCAAAGGAAAATATTTTACAGGAGACGGGTGTCGAAGAGATAAAGATGGTTTTTATTGGATTACTGGGAGGGTAGATGATTGTATCAATGTGTCTGGGCATTTGCTTGGAACGGCTGAAATTGAAAGTGCATTTGTTGCGCATGAATTAGTGTCTGAGGCTGCGGTAGTGGGCTATCCACACGATATTAAAGGCCAGGGCATCTATGCTTATATTACAACAAATACTGGGGTTCAAGTAAGTGAAGATTTGAAAAAAGAACTTGTCCTGTGGGTGAGAAAGAAAATAGGTCCAATCGCAACTCCAGATAAATTACAATTCTCGCCAGGACTTCCAAAAACAAGATCAGGTAAAATTATGAGAAGAATTTTAAGAAAGATAGCATCAAACGAACAAGATCAGTTAGGTGATACATCAACATTAGCTGACCCAAATGTTGTTCAATCTTTAATAGACGGGTCTAAAGATATCTAATTTATCCGATACCACAAATTTATATAACTCAATCAAAAGAATTGAACAAGGAAGTAGTATTGATCATGTTGTTAATACTTACCCAAAGATAAAAAGAAATTTTTTATTTTTAGTGCTACAAGAATATTATAGAAATTATGAAAATCACAATAAGATACTTCTTAAATATGTTAATGATAAAACACCAAAAAATATTGCAACTCTTTTAAAAATATGTCTGACATTATTATATTTCTCAAGTAAGCCGCATTACGCGGTAGTGAACGATACTGTAGAGATTAGTAAAGGTTTTAAAAAGGAAAAATTGGTGAATGCTGTTTTAAGAAATATTTTAAGAAACACAAAAAAAATAAAATATGAAAAAAATATTTATCCTAATTTTAAAAAAGTACTTGATAAAATATTTTC
>CABZBG010000007.1:0-39557 GCA_902523865.1 uncultured Alphaproteobacteria bacterium | reverse complement strand
TTTTTCGTCCATTCCTGGTAAATTGAAGTTCAGAACGGGTGGTAAAACTATAGCGTTAGTTAAACCATGATGAGTATTATATTCTGCACCAACCATGTGAGAAATAGAGTGAACATTTCCAAGACCTTTAAGAAATGAAATCCCACCCAAATAAGAACCTATTATCATACCTCCTCTGGCTAATAAATTACTTGGTTCTTCAACAGCTAAGACAAGAGATTTTGATATTAGATTGAGACTCTCTAAGGCCGCTCCATCACAAAGAGGATTAAAACCTGGCACACAATAACCCTCAATACTATGAACCATAGCATCTACACCTGTCCATGCTGTTAATTTCGGTGGTAGTTCTAATGTTAATTCGGGGTCAACTAATGTAAAGATAGGCCTTACATCTGGGTGCCAAATACAAAATTTCATCCCTTTTTCTAGGTGTGTAACCATTGCTGTAATTTCCGTTTCAGCACCAGTTCCTGATGTTGTAGGTATTGTTATTATTTTTGGAAAAGCATTTTCTTTTGTAATTTTCGGAACAGGTTGTTCAAACTCAAAATCCCATAATGGAGTATCACTATTTACTGTTAAACATATCGATTTCCCACCATCCATTGCACTTCCGCCTCCAATAGCAATAATGGCATCATGTTTACCACTTCTAAATTGGTCACACCCTTTAGATATTTCATCATCACGTGGATTTGGCGATATATTATAAAAAATCTCAGATTTGATATTATTTTTGGAAAGTAACGTTTTTAATTTATTAATAAATGGTAGATCTTTACTACCACTATCTGTAACAATTAATGGGTTTTTAATCTCGAACTCTTCACAAAATTTTCCTATCTCATTAAATCTTCCTGGACCGTAGTATGTTGTTGTTGGAAATGTCCAATCTTGATTAGAGAGAATGTCTAATTCGCTTAGTTTAAAGTTTTTCATTTAAGATAATAAAGTTTATAACAAGTTCATAGCGATATTAAATGATTAATTTATTAAATAGTCAAAAAAATACCTTTCTAGCAATTACCGCAATGGTTGTTGGAGTTATATTTATTGATATACATGGATTGATTGTAAAATATTTAGGAGGTGAGTATTCAACTATTCAATTAGCACTTTTTAGAAACACTTTTGCTATTATTCCTTTAATACTTTTATTAATTTATAATAAAGAAAGTTCGGATCTTTTTAAAAATTTAAGTAAAAAATTTATTTTATTTTGTTTTGTGAGAGGTTCGTGTTTTTTTGCAATTAATATTCTGTATTACATTGCTATAAATAATATGGAGTTTGCAACAGCATCTACTCTTACTTTTTCATCAACTTTTTTTATAGTTATATTGTCTATTTTTTTTTTAGGGGACAAGGTTGGCATATATAGATGGTCTGCTGTTATAATTGGATTTATTGGAGTCGTTATGATTATGAGACCAAATAGTAGTATATTCTCATACTACTCAATTTTACCAATACTAGTTGCATTTTTATGGGCTGTACAAGTAATAGTATTAAAATTTATTCCAGATAATTTTTCTACAGGTAAAATACAGTTTTACTCTTTATTCTCATCTTTTCTAGGCTCTTTAGTTTTTATTTTTTTTACAACGGGTCATACTTATATTCAGACCCAAAGTGACTTTTTTATCTTATCATTAATTGGTATTTTTGGTGGTACTGCTGCCATCCTTTTTATTTACTCGTATAGGTTGATTGCAGCTAGCAAAATAGCTGTCTTTGAATATTTAGCAATACCATCTTCATTTATACTGGCTTGGATATTTTTTGGTGAAGCACCTTTTGATCAACTTTTTCCTGGAGTATTATTAATAGTTTTTGCTGGTTTAATTATTATATGGAGAGATAAAAATAAAAAGATTAATAAGCCAAATTAGAAATTCAAATTATTTTGATTTCATAGATTTCATAACAATTGTTCGATCGATTTCACCAACTAACTCCCCTGAATTACTACTAATAATAGGGTAGGCGGTGTCATCTTCACAAATTTGATCGATTAAAGATTCAATTTTAGCATTTTCATCAATGCACTTTGCTTTATCTAAAAATAAGTTTTTAGACTCGTTAGAGCATTCTTTACGCATAACTTTTCCTGCACTTAGCACTTTATATTTTGGAACATCTTCACAAAAATCTTTAACATATTGATCGACAGGGTTTGCTACTATTTCCTCAGGTGTTCCTACTTGGGATATTTCACCATCTTTCATGATGGCAATATGATCTCCCATTTTTATTGCTTCTAAAAAATCATGTGTAATAAAAACCATAGTTCTTTGTAGTTTTTTTTGAATGTCTAAAAGTTCATCTTGCATTTCTCTTCTGATTAAAGGGTCCAATGCAGAAAAAGGTTCATCGAATATTAATATTTCAGGTTCGACCGCCATAGCACGAGCTAAACCAACTCTTTGTTGCATACCACCAGATAATTCTCTTGGATAATTGTTGTGCCATCCTTTTAAACCAACAAGATTTAAAGACTCCATTGACTTGTCTAATCTAACTTGTTTTTTCTCTCCTCTAATTTCTAATCCGTATGAAATATTCTCAAGCACAGTTCTGTGTGGGAAAAGTCCAAAGTGTTGAAAAACCATACTCATTTTATTTCTTCTAAGATCTAATAAGCTATTTCTGCTAATCTTGGTAACATCAGTGTCATCAATAATTACAGATCCTGATGTAGGTTCAATTAATCTTGTCAAACATCTCACTAAAGTTGATTTACCACTTCCTGAAAGGCCCATGACAACAAAAGTCTCTCCTTTTTGTATAGAGAAACTAACATCCTTTACAGCAACTACATGACCTGTTTTTTCTTGAACTTCATCTCTGGTTAAATTTGGATCGAGATTTTCTAATATTTTCTTTTCATCATTACCAAAAATTTTCCATATATTTGAGCAAATAATTTTATCCATACTAAAGCGATTTGTTGATATTATATTGTGAATTAATACTATTAAAATAAAATTATTTTTATAAATTCATTAATTGAGGTTTATATATAAGTAAGTAATGTCTTTAGATCGAAATTTAGAAGTAAATAAAAAGCTTAATAAAAATATAATTTTATATTTAAGTATATTTATTATTGGAGCTATTGCTTATTATCTTTCAATTACGAACGAAGACCCTACTGTCTTTCCTAAATCTATTACTGATGAATTTAAATTTACTGCATGGATAAATGCCGGTGAAGATTATTTAAAAGATAATTATAGATGGATAACTAGATTATTTGCTTCATTTTTACAGGCTGGTTACATGGCATTAGAAAATTTTTTCGTTGAGTCTCCCTGGATTTTAATAATGTCCTTGATGACTCTTCCTGCATTAGCTTATGGAGGAATAAGATTAGCTTTATTTTGCATGTTCACAGTTTATTTTTGGGGAGCTGTTGATATGTGGGAAGTCTCTATGCAAACTTTAGCCTTGATGGGACTATCAGTAATTTTATCTGTAATTTTTGGAGTAATTCTAGGAATACTCAGCTCACAAAATGATAGGTTTGAGAGTTTTCTCAAACCCATTTTAGATACCATGCAAGTGATGCCTGCCTTTGTCTATTTATTCCCTGCAATGTTCTTTTTTGGGATTGGTGGAGCTCCAGCAATACTCGCTACTCTAATTTATGCAATGCCACCAATTATAAGATTAACTAATTTAGGTATCAGACAAGTATCAAAAGAAACAATTGAGTCAGCTGAGTCATTTGGTTCAAACAAATATCAACTTTTATTTAAAATAAAGATCCCGATGGCCTTACCTAGTATTATGATGGGCGTTAATCAAACAATAATGATGGCATTAGCATTAGTTGTTCTTGCAACTTTCATTGGTGCTGAGGGTCTAGGCGGTCAAGTATGGCAGGCTATAAGAAAATTAGACGTAGGATGGGCTATGGAAGGTGGCCTTTGTATTTTATTTATGGCAATTATGTTTGATAGATTAAGTAGTGCAATTAGTAAAGACAAAGAAACCTTACCAGATGATGTTGAAAAATTTTACTTATTACCCCAAAGTTTACAAAGATACCCTTTAGCTAATTTAATAGAATTACCATTGAGGATAATAGTTAAATTTACATATTTAATTTTTTCAAATCTCATAAACCTCTTAGCTCATTTTTTAGATAGCTCTATTTCAATCTTCAATAAATCATATGCTGGTATAGTTAAAAATTTTATGAACCAAAGATATTTTTTATTTTCCTCATTATTAATATTTGTTTTAATTTATATTTTTGATGCTTACTTTTTTGCTGTTGGAACATTTCCAGAAACTTGGACTATTGAAATACAAAAACCAATTGAAAATGCTGTAAAGGCTATGACTCTTGACCCAGGATTTATTTCATTTGCTAAAGGTCTGAAATACTTCATTTATTTGTATCTGCTTAAACCATTAAATGTATTTCTCACGCAAATACCTTGGTGGTACACAATGACTGTATTCATAATTATAGGGTACGTAACTGTGGGTTTAAGGTTTGCAACAATTACAGCAATTTTATTAGCTTTTATTGGAGCTACTGGAATGTGGATGCATTCAATGATTACATTATCCTCTGTATTAGTCTCAGTATTAATTTGTTTTGTAATAGGAGTTCCGCTTGGAGTGCTAGCTTCTTATAACAAATGGTATAGAGATATTCAAAATGTAGTTCTAGATGCCATGCAAACTTTACCTTATTTCTGTTATTTAATTCCTGTTTTAATGTTTTTTGGTGGCAATATTGTATCAGCTGTCATAGCAACTGTTATTTATTCTGTACCACCAATCATAAGATTAACAGCACTTGGTTTATCGCAAGTATCGAGTGGTTATTCAGAGGTTTCAAAATCTTTTGGTGGCACAGGTATTCAAACTTTAAATAAAGTAAAATTTCCACTAGCTGTTCCTAGTTTAGTAATGGGCTTCAATCAAACTGTTATAATGGCTTTTGCTATGCAAATCGTTACTCCTTTAATCGGAGGTAAAGGACTTGGTCTACAAGTATTTAATGCACTCCAAAGGTCTGACACAGGCAGAGGTTTATCTGCTGGTTTAGCAATTGTGCTTCTTGCAATTATTATAGATAGAATTACTCACGCCTGGACTAAAAAACAAAGACAAGCACTTGGACTAGACCAGTCTTAATGAATTTCAAAAAGGATCTTCCTTTAACTAGTTCACATTGGGGAACTTATAGGGCCAAAGTAAAGGATGGTAAAATAAAAGAGTTAATAGGATGGGAAAATGATAAAGATCCTTCTCCTATAGGACAAGGAATTGTAGATGTTCATAATCATCAAACACGAATAGACTCACCGATGATAAGAAAAAGTTGGATGGATAAAGGTCCAGGTTCAAATAATAGTTTAAGAGGAACAGATCCTTTTATATCAATTTCTTGGGACGAGGCAGAGAAAATTGTATCCAATGAATTGAATAGGGTTAAGAATGATTTTGGTAATGCATCCATATTTGGAGGATCTTATGGATGGGCTAGTGCTGGTAGATTTCATCATGCTCAAAGTCAACTCCATCGTTTTTTAAATTGTATTGGAGGTTACACAAGATCTAAATTTACATATAGTTTTGCTGCAGCAGAAGCGATGGTTCCTCATATACTGGGAAGTTATAGAGCTTATCTTGACACATGCACCAGTTGGGAGTCAATTGAGGAAAATACTGAACTATTTATATGTTTTGGTGGGGTTCCCTTGAAAAATGGTCAGATAGCTCAAGGCGGAACTGGAAGCCACAAACAGAAAGAAAAGCTTATTCGTTCAGCTAATGCAGGAATAAAATTTGTTAATTTCAGTCCACTAAAAAGTGACCTATTAGATGAGGTTAATGGGGAATGGCTAGCGTTAAGACCTAATACTGACGTAGCCATCATGCTAGGTTTGGCACATACCCTTTATAAAGAAAAATTGTATGACGATAAATTTATTGAAAAGTATACTGAGGGATTTGATACGTTTCTTCCATATCTTCAAGGCGATATTGACGGAATTGTAAAAGATGCTAACTGGGCTTCATCAATTAGTGAAATTCCATCAGAAAAAATCATATCACTGGCAAAGGAGATGTCATCAAAGCGTACTATGATCTCTGTTAGTTGGTCTTTGACACGACAAGATCACGGAGAACAACCGTTTTGGGCAGCTATAATGTTAGCATCCATGGTAGGACAAATTGGTTTACCTGGAGGAGGTTTTGGATTTGGTTACAGCGCAACAAATCACATTGGAGGTCAATTTTCAATAATACCTGGAGCAGCCTTTCCACAAACTCAAAATAAAATTGAAGACTTTATTCCTGTAGCAAGGATAAGTGATTTACTTTTAAATCCTGGTGGCAGTTTTGATTTTGATGGCAAAGAATACAAATATCCCGATATTAAATTAATTTATTGGGCTGGGGGTAACCCATTTCATCATCATCAAGATATAAATAGGCTTTTACAAGCTTGGCAAAAACCTGAAACAATTATTTCAAATGAATGGTGTTGGAATTCATTAGCTAAATATTCTGATATTATTTTACCATGTACCACCCCACTTGAAAGACAAGATATAATGCTTACTCCTCGTGATCCTTATGTTGTTTCAATGTCAAAATTAGTTGAACCTTTTGGTCTTGCAAAAAATGATTTTGATATTTTTAAAGGAATTGCAAATAAAATGGGTATTGAAAAAATATTTACAGAAGGTAGAGATGAAGAAGAGTGGCAGAAATGGATCTATCAAGAAACGTCTATTAAATCCAAGTCATCAAACATAAATTTCCCAAGCTATGAAGAGTTCAGAGATATAGGTTGGTTCAAAGTGCCACCACCTCATGAAAATACATTAATGTTAAAAGATTTTAGAAAAGATCCAATTAACAATCCTTTGTCTACTCCTAGTGGAAAAATTGAAATATTTTCAAAAACAGTTGATGGTTTTAATTATGATGATTGCCCTGGGCATCCTACTTGGTTAGAACCATGTGAGTGGCTCGGACTTAAAAATAAAAAATATCCCTTACACCTAATTTCTAATCAGCCCAAAAATAAACTCCATAGTCAAATGGACCATGGTGGTTATAGCCAATCGTTTAAGATCAAAGATCGAGAGCCCATTGAAATGCATTCAGATGATGCTAATAGTCGAGGTATAAAAGATGGTGATATTGTAAAACTTTTTAATGATAGAGGTGCTTGTTTAGCTGGAGTAAATATAAACAATAAAATACGCTCAGGTGTTGTCCAAATTAGTACAGGTGCTTGGTACGATCCAGATAATCCAAACCATTTAAATACTATTTGTAAACATGGCAATCCAAATGTGCTCACAAAAGACAAGGGAACATCTAAGCTGGGTCAGGGGCCTATCGCACATTCTTGTCTTATTGAGGTAGAATTAGTAAAAGATAATATCTCACCTGTGACAGCGTATGATCCCCCAACAATAATTCGAGATAATAAAAATGATTTCAATTCATCTATAGACAAATAAATGGGAAATTTACAAGAAGAAGTTGATTTAAAAAAGACTATTAAAATAAGTGCACGTAGATTTGAGGAGTCTCCATATATTGAGAGAACTCAAACTTCAAATATGGTAAGAGGTGTTTATGCAGGTCGATACTTCCCAATGCAAATTGATGAAGATCCTTTAGAAAAATATTGGTTGTTAAGACAAAAGGCACTCATATTTGATGTACCAGAAAAACCTATTGAAATATCTGGAAAAGACTCAGTTTCTTTTTTAAACAAAGTATTAACAAGAGAAATTTCAAACACGAAAAAGGGTAGAGGCTACTACGCTCTTGCTTGTACACCACAAGGTGGAATATTTATGGATGGTGTTCTATTTAGATTTGATGAAAATAAGTTTTGGTATGTTCAAGCAGATGGTCCATTTGAAGATTGGTTAATTGCCCACAGCTCTGGTTATGACATTAAAATAAAAGATCCTAAATCTAGAGTTCTTCAAATTCAAGGTCCTGCATCAATTGATATTATGAAAGCAGCTTCGAATGGCAAGATTGATGAAAAAATGCCATACTTTAGTTCCGATTTTTTTGATCTTGGTGGCCAAGAACTATATGTTTCCAGAACTGGTTTTACAAATGAACTGGGTTTTGAAATATTTTCAGATAGTTTCGAAACTGATCATTTAGCTTTATGGGACTATCTTATTGAATGTGGTAAACCCTATGGTATGCAGTTTTCTGCTTCTAGAGCTATGACCATTAGGCGAATAGAAGGAGGTATTTTTGGTAATTTAACTGACATTGATACAACCACGACTCCTTTTGAGGCTGGTCTTGGGTATTTTGTAAATATGGATAAAGATTTTATTGGAAGAGATGCACTAATCAATAAAGATAAAAGAACATGTCTGTTTGGAATAACTTGTAAATCAGCTATTCCATCAGCTAAAAGTAAAATTAAATATAACGGAATAGATATAGGCTACATAACAGCAGGTGTTCCATCTCCGACACTTCAACAGGGTATTGGCTATGTAAGATTTTATAATCCTGGTGATTGGAAAGATAAAGAAGTAGAAATATTGCTGCCGGATAAATCTTCACATAAGGGAATTATTGTTGATTTACCATTTTATGATAAAGAAAAAAAAATTGTTAAAGGAATAGATAGATCAATTCCTTCCAAACCTGATAATATTTCTTTTGATGCTAAATAATTTACTTAAAAATAAAAAAATCATTATATCTGCAGGAGCTTCAGGTATAGGTCTAGCATCTGTAAAATTATTATTATCTCAAGGTGCTACAGTTTATACTTGTGACATTGATAAAAAACACATTAACAAACTAAAAAGACATTCAAAGTTCAATAAAAAATTATTTATCTTTGAATGTGACGCTTCTAAAGAAATTGAAGTTAAACATTTTTTTAAACATATTTCAAATAAAACTAACAAAATAGATGGTTTGATAAATAATATAGGTATTGCTGGACCTACAGCTCCCTTAGATAAAATTAATTCTGATGATTGGGAAAAGACTTTACATATAAATGTTAATAGTCATTTTTATTTTACTAAGTATGCAATACCATTGATTAAAAAATCAAAATTTGGATCAGTAGTTAATATTTCTTCTACTGCGGGAATTGATGGCTTTCCAAATAGATCACCGTATGCAGCTAGTAAATGGGCTTTAATAGGTATTACTAAAACTTTAGCAATGGAATTAGGAAAATTTAATATTCGAGTTAATGCTATATGCCCAGGATCTGTTAAAGGCTCTAGAATGAATAGAGTAATAAAAGCTAAAGCGAAAATTTTAAACCAATCTATTAAATCAATTGAAAAAGATTTTGTTTCAATGAGCTCTTTAAAACAGTGGGTACACGAAGAGGACATAGCAAAAATGTGCTCCTTTTTAATTTCTAATGACTCACTCAGAGTTTCTGGTCAAGTGATCTCAGTTGATGGAAATACTGAGAGAATGGATTAATTTTTATTAAGTTTTAAATATTCACGAGTTTCTTTAGGGCTCATTATAGAGGAACCCAATTCATGAACTATGTTAATTGCCTTTTCAACTAACTGTGGGTTAGTTGCAAGTTTTCCTTTTGATAGATATAAATTGTCTTCAAGTCCGACTCTTGGATTACCACCCAGTAAAACTGTTTGTGCAACAAATGGCATTTCATTTCTTGAAATTGCAAAACCAGACCAAATTGCATTTTTAGGCATGACATCTAACATTGCAAGCATAGCTGACGTTTTAGCTGGTGCTCCCCATGGAATACCCAAACACATTTGATATAATGGTGGATCACTAAGAAGACCCTCTTCATAGAGTTTTGCACCAAACCACATGTTACCTAAATCAAAAGCCTCAACTTCAGGTTTAACACCAATTTCTTTTAATCGCCTAGCAGCTTTTCTTAAATCATTAGGTGTGTTAACTGCTAACACCGAGCTATCACCAAAATTTAAAGTTCCAGCATCAAGTGTGCAAATTTCTGGAAGTAACTCTTCCACATGAGATATTCTTTCCATTATATTGGCCATATCAGTATATGGTCCAAAATCCATTGGATTTTCACCTTCACCGATATCTAAATCTCCACCCATTCCAGTTGTTAGATTTATAATTACATCTGTATCGCTGGATCTAATATTTTCAACTACCTCTTTATAGTATTCAAATTTTCGACTTGGTGTTCCATCTTCCTCTCTTACATGAATATGAACTATGGAGGCCCCAGCTTGAGCTGACTCTATTGCAGATTTGGCAATCTGTTTTGGTGTTTTAGGAAGATCTGGGTGTTTTGAAGCAGTATCACCAGAACCATTTACTGCGCAAGTAAGAAAGACTTTATTTTTCATGAAAATCAATACTATTACACTTAATTAATTATTAAAAATCAAATCTTAATTTAAATTATGTCTATTGATGAATAAATTGCATATGTACTTTGTTATTTTTTTGATAAAATAAAGTCTTAATGGGAGGAATAATCAATGAGATTATCTAAAACAATTATTACTTTTATTCTATCCTCTATTCTTTTTACTGCAACTTTCAGTAAAGCTAATGCAGAAAAATTATTAGCTGCTATTGCTGACTGGACTGGTGGAGAGATTTCATGCCAAGTTGCTGTAAGTATACTTGAAGATGAGTTAGGATATGAAATTGACAGAATAGTATTTGCTTCAGGAACAGGTCTCTGGGAGGCTATTGCTGCTGGTGATATTGATTTTGCTTGTGAGTCTTGGCCTAGTTATGCGGAAGCAGACGAGGTTATGTTAAACGGCGATTTAATTCATGGTGGAGAAGTTAAAATGACTTACTCTGGTGATGGAAGTGTCAAACTTTTAGGAACAGTTGGTATCACTGGTATGTCTGATTACTATGTTCCAAAATATTGGGCTGACGCTAACCCAGACTTTTCTGGTGTCGCTGACTTAAATAATTATAAATCTGATTTTGCAACTATGGAAAGTGGAGACAAAGGAAGATTGATTGGTTGTCCAGTTGCTGGTTGGAACTGTCACGATCAAAAAAGGTTAGATCTACTAGGTTTAGATTTTGTTGCTGATGAACTAGGTACCGAAACAGCTGCTCTCGCTGAAGCTCAAGGTATGTATGACAGGGGCGAACCTTTCTTAATGTACCTTTGGGAGCCACATTGGTTCTTTGGTGTTAACGATTTAGTTGGTGTAAAATTAGCTCCAAATCAAACTTGTGATACATTTACAGAGGCTAACAACTGGGAAACTTGTGGTGCTGACTATTGGCCAGCTACAGGTTGGGCTGTTGACTATCCAATGAACTACGGTAATCCTGAAACATTTGCAAAACCTGAAAATCAACTAGCATTAGAATTTTTTGGTAAGATGGCTTTATCAAACGCTGATCAAGCTGCAATGTTAGTTCAGGTTCGTGAAGGTGGAGAACTTAATGACGTAGTAGCTGAGTGGAAAGCAAATAATAAATCTACTTGGGAAAAATGGTTGCCTACTTCAGTAGAGGGTCTATCAGGATCTTAATATCATAAAACTTCAAAGGCTCTGTTTAAAAGGCAGAGCCTTAACTAACATTCCTTAAAAAACTTTGTATTTAATAATTTTTAATTTAAAAATAAATCAAATTATTTGATTTATTTTGACCAATTATCTCTACAAACACCTTATACAACCAAATATAAATAATAAGAAAACTTTTTTATTACTAGATGACGGAACTAAGATTTCTTATGAAGATTTTATATCTCTTTCTTCAAAAATTTCACATAAATTAGCTAATTTAGGATTAAAATCAGGTGATCGTATACTTGTAAAGTCGCCTAAGTGTAAAGAAACACTATCTCTTTATTTGTCATCAATTCTAACTGGAGCTGTTTTTTTTCCACTCAACTCTAGTTACACTTTAAATGAAACCATCTATTTTATTGAGGACTCAAAACCAACAATCTTAATTTGCGAAAGTTCAGAAGTTAAAAGTATTAAACCAATTTGTGATAAAATTGGATGTAAAATTTTATCCTTAAATGCAAATGGTGAAGGAGAAGTTACTAATGGTCTAGAAGATCTAGATAGTTTTTTTAAACATAATAATAGAGCTGAAGATGATTTAGCGGCACTTCTATATACATCAGGAACTACTGGTAAACCAAAAGGTGCCATGCTAACTCATCAAAATTTAGTAACAAATGCTCTTCAGTTAATAAATTTATGGAATATTGATAAGAGTGACACTCTTATCCATGCTCTTCCCATTTATCACACTCATGGATTATTTGTGGCAATAAACACTTCTATGATGAGTGGAGCTACCATCAGATTTATTAAAAATTTTAATATAGATTTAGTAATTGAGGCATTTAAATATTCCACTCTTATGATGGGAGTGCCTACTTTTTATACAAGATTGATCAAAGATAAAAGGCTAGATAAGTCAATAACAAAAAATATGAAATTATTTATTTCAGGTAGTGCTGCTCTATTAACTGAAACACATCAAGATTTTTATAATATTACTGGTCATCGAATATTAGAACGTTACGGCATGACTGAAACTAATATGAATACTTCAAATCCTTTTGATGGAGAAAGAAAAGCTGGCTCAGTAGGTAAGCCTTTAAAAGATATAAGTATAAGAATTAATAATACTAAAGGTGACAAAGACACAGTGCTTAATAAAATTGGTATGATTGAAATTAAAGGCCCTAATGTTTTTAAAGGCTATTTAAATAATCCTAAAAAAACTCAAGAGGCCTTTACTGAAGACGGGTATTTTATTACAGGTGATATTGGTTACTTTGATAAAGATGGATACTTATTTATATCGGGTAGAAATAAAGATTTAATTATAAGTGGAGGTTTTAATGTATATCCTAAAGAAATAGAAGATGTTATCAATCAACATAAATCTGTCATAGAGTCTGCTGTATTTGGTGTAAATGATAATGATTTAGGAGAAGTTCCCATAGCAGCAGTAGTTATGATTAATAATAATACGGAAATAAAAGACCTTTCTATTTTTGTAGAAAATAATCTAGTTAAATATAAAACTCCAAAGAAGTATATAGTATTAAATGAACTCCCAAAAAATATAATGGGAAAAGTCCAAAAAAATATCTTAAAAGATAAATATTCTTAAATTTTAATTTATAATATATAAAATCAATATGTCTTCTGCAGTAGTTTTTGGTGGTACTGGACTTGTTGGAAGTTATTTAATTAAAACTTTAATTAACGATGAATATTATACTAAAGTTAAAGTATTCACTCGGTCAGAAATCAATATTACAAATTCAAAATTAGAAATTATTAATACAAATTTTGATAACCTTGAAGAGGTTAAAGATCTAATACTAGCTAATAGTTGCTTTTTTTGTATTGGTACAACAAAAAAAAATTCTCCTAATAAAGATGAATATCAGAAAGTTGAACTCGAATTACCTAAAAAAATTGCTAAAATTTGTAAAAAAAACTCAATAAAATCATTTGTTTTTGTCTCATCTGGTTTTGCAGACCCTAAAAATAAAGGAGAATACTTAAGATATAAAGGTTTAGTTGAGGAAGAATTAAAACGTTTAGATTTTTATAATCTTGGTATTTTAAGACCGTCTTTTTTACTAGGTGAAAGAAAACAGTTTAGAATTGCAGAGAAAATAGGAATACCTATTTTTAAATTATTAACACCATTATTTATCGGACCACTTAAAAAAATGAGACCAATTCACGCTAATACTGTAGCTAAAGCAATGTCAAATATTGTAAAGAAAAATTTAGATCAAGTAACATATGAGTCTGATGAAATAGTAAAAATCAGTTAATACAAAATTAATAAAACTTATGATAAATGAATAAACTTAATGTTGTTTACAATCAGAACTATGATATTCCCATACCAAGCGGTCATAGATTTGTGGGTACAAAATTTTCTGACCTGTATAATTTTATTAAAGACTCTAATTTATTTAAAGATTTGATTATTCATCAAAGTGTATCTGCACCTATAAAAGATGTTCAAAAAGTTCATGATAGTGAATATGTAATGAATGTTAAAAAGGGTAGTCTATTGAGATATCAAGAGAGAAGAATAAATCTACCTTGGAGTGAGAGATTAGCTATGAGATCTTTTTTAGCAATACAAGGTACGCTACAAACATCTTATTTAGCTTTAGAGAATGGTGTGGCATGTCATTTGGCAGGAGGAACACATCATGCTTTCAAAGATTGTGGATCTGGTTTTTGTGTATTTAATGATTTAGCCTTTGCTTCAATAAATTTACTCAATCAAAAAAAAGTTAGTAAAATATTAATCTTAGATTTAGATGTCCATCAAGGTGATGGTACAGCTTCAATTTGTCAAAATATTAATGATATTTTTACATGTTCTATACATTGCAAAAACAATTTTCCTTTTGATAAAAAAACAAGTGATTTAGATATACCTATCGATGACGGTATAGGTGATGATGAATATTTAAATATCCTTAAAAACACTCTTGATCAAGTGGATACAAAGTTTGAGCCTGATATTGTATTTTATGATGCAGGAGTTGATGTTCACTTTAATGATGATCTTGGAAACTTAAACCTTACTGATGAGGGTTTAAAAAAAAGAGATGAAATTGTATGCAATTATTTTAAGGACAAAAAAATACCCCTTTGTACGGTTATTGGTGGTGGTTACAGTAAAAGCAGAAAAGAATTAGCCTTGAGGCACTTCTCTATATTTAATACAGTATTTGAAGTTTATTTATGATTTTTTAAATTAACTCTTTGAATCAACCCAAAAATTATTGCTATAGCTAATATAATCTTTAGAAACTCACTATATAAAAAGGGCATTAAACCAAGAGTAATTGCTTGTTCAAAACCTACAAAGAACGATAGGTGACTTAAACCACATAAAAATATTATAAGAGCACCAATAAAAATTGTCAGTGATAATTTAATTAAATTAGCGCTTACTTCCTTATTGAAAACAAAAGAAATGAAGAAGGCAGCAGCTACCATACCATATAAAAACCCGAAAGTAGGAGAGAATATATAACCAATTCCTCCACCACTGGCAAAAATAGGTAAACCAAGTGTACCTAAAACTACATAAATAAAAGTTGAGTAAAATCCAACCATTCCCATTGAAGCTGCAATGAAATAAACCACGAGTGTTTGTAATGTCATTGGTACAGGGTAAAAAGGAATTGAAATCTTTGATGATACGGTAAGTAAAATCACTCCTAATATAGTTAAATAGTATTTGGAGAAGAAATGGGTACCAAAAATATTTTCAGAAATTGTTCTACTCATTTAATTTTATCTTACTTTATCTTCGTCCTTATAAAATCTTGGATCAAATTCATCTAATTTAATACCTCTAAAAGTCTTGTAAAATGAACCAAATTTATAACTACCAAGCTGTTCTAAAGGTGTGCTTGTAAATTTAGCTTTGGCTTCTTCTTCTGATTCAGCCTCAATAGTGACTTGAAAGTCGTATGACATGGTCATATCAATAATAAATTTTCTCATAAGTAACCTCCTAGTTTTTAAATACCTTAGATATCATTAAAAAAGCTTATTTGAACTAAAAAAATATAAAAATATTAATAAATTATACGTATTGGGTTTGTTAAAATCTTTGATATAAAATTGATAATTATGGATAAAAAAATTGCAATAATAAATGGACCAAATCTTGAAATGTTGGGTAAGCGCAAAGAAAGTGTTTATGGAAATTTCACCTTAAAAGACCTAGAAAACGAGTTACTTAAAGAGTCAGACTCACTTGGCTGTAGCCTTGATTTCTACCAAAGCAATATTGAAGGTGAAATTATAAATAAAATAAATGGTCTTGATGAGTCATATGTTGGAATTATCATAAATCCAGGTGGTCTTACTCATACCTCAGTTTCATTACACGACTCATTAGAAATTAAATCAATTTTGAAAATTGAAGTTCATTTATCTAATATATACTCAAGAGAGGACTTCAGGAGAAAGTCTTTAATAGCTCCAGCGTGTGATTGTTCAATTATTGGTATGGGTAAAGACGGATTTATTTATGCGTTAAGATATTTAACAAAAAAGCTCTAATTCAATATTTTTTCATAAATATTTAATATTTTTTCCCTAAGTTATACACAACCAATCTGTTCCTGAGTAAAAATATTATAATATAATATGAACTTATGAACGTTCCTATAGGAGGATATAATGAAAAAACTAATTAGTATTTTTGTACTTTTAGTTTCTTTTGCATTCACATCAAACAGTTACAGTAAAACCGAAATTCATTGGTGGTATGGTAACAGTGGTTTTTTAGGTGATGTAATCATAGAAATAGCTAATCGATTCAACGACTCACAAGATGAATACATGGTTATTCCTACTGGTAAAGGAAGCTATGAGGACAACATGGCAGCTACAATTGCTGCTTTTAGAGCAGGGGACCAACCTCACTACTCACAAGTCTATGACGCAGGTGCCGCTATCATGGTAGCACAAGTTAAAAATGGAGTTGTAATCGGCTTTGAAGAGATGGCTGAGAAATATGGTATTAGCGTTGATGCTGATAATTACATCCCAGGTATAAAAAACTTTTATGCAGACGGTGATGGAAAAATGATCGGTGTCCCTTTTAATAGCTCTACTTGTTTAATGTATGCAAATATGGATATTTTAAACGAAGTTGGTATTGAAGAAGTTCCAAAAACATATGAAGAGTTCGAAGGTATGGCACAAAAGATACTTGATGCAGGTTATATTCCACTTCTTCAAAGTCACAGTCCTTGGATTTGGACCGAAAACTTCTTTTCAAGACATAACTTACTAATGACTGATGGAAATAATGGATACGACGATGTACCTACAACAACTCTTTTTGCAGATACAGAAGCGTTTGTTTACCATTGGACTAAAGTTAAGGAGTGGTATGAAAAAGGTTACTACGGTTATAAAGGAAGAGCATGGGGAGACAATCAAGCGCCTTTCACTAATGGTGAAGCTGCATTTTGGTTTGGATCTGCTGCCTCTTTTGGAGGTATGAAAGGTGTACTTCCAAACTTTACAACTAATCCAATTCCATATTGGGACTCTGTAACTGGTGGTAAAGAATATCCAACATTCATCGGTGGTGCTGCTAACTGGATCTTAAATGGTCATACTGAAGAGGAGTACAAAGGACTCGCTAAATTTATTGAATTTATGGGTTCACCAGAAATGGATCTTTACTATCACAACATGACGGGTTACGCAGCTGTAACAAAAGGTGGAATTGAGCTTGCAGAAACAATTAATTTCTACAGAGCTTCACCTTATCACAAAGCTGTTGGTGATCAATTGGGTCTTGAGGGTTCTACTATTCCAGGTGGATATAGAGCAGGTAACTGGCCACAAATTCGTGAAGTAATTTATGAAAATGTTGAGCCAATGCTTAACGGAGATATTTCTGTTGAAAAAGCTCTAGGTAACATGGATAAGGGTGCAGCAAAGCTTTTAAAACAGTTTGCAAAAACTCTATAAATTATAATCTTTAGATAAGGAGGGTATTTATATATCCTCCTTAAACATCCATGAAAAAAGTTCAATTTAAATCATATTATTCTCAATATTTTTTTTTAGCGCCTCAATTATTAATTCTATTAATTTTTTTATATTGGCCAATCATTCAAACATTTAAAGATGCTTTTACAATGCAAGATGCTTTTGGTTTTGGCTCTCAGTTTGCTGGTTTTGACAATTTTTTATTTGTTTTTTCTGATCCGTCATATTTTACAGCTTTCAAATTTACTATAATTTATAGTTTTGTTATAACCCTTATTACTGGTTCAATCGGTTTGTTACTTGCAGTGCAAGCTAATAAAGTACTGCATGGTAAAAATGTTTATAAAACACTTTTAATTTGGCCTTATGCAATTGCTCCTGCCGTAGTTGGTGTTATGGCAAATTATTTCTTTAGTGAAAGGTATGGCCTTTTACATCATTTGTTTAATAATCTATGGGGATTTAACTGGTATGAGGATGTCTTCGATGCTTATATTTATGTAATTATCGCAGGTTCTTGGAAACAAATAAGTGCAAACTTTATTTTCTTTCTTGCAGGTCTTCAGGCCATTCAAAAAACAATTATAGAAGCTTCCATTATAGACTGTAAAAGCAATATTAGACGATTTTGGACAATTACATTTCCTTTACTAATGCCCACAACATTTTTTTTGATAATAATTAATATCACCTATGCATTTTTTGATACATTTGGAATTATAGACACTACAACAATAGGTGCACCAGGTAGTGAAACAAAAACATTAGTTTATAAAGCGTATATTGATGGTTTTAAGGGATTAGACCTCGGTAGTGCAGGTGCCCAGTCAATTATGATGATGATAATAGTTTTATTTATAACAATTTTCCAATTTAGATACATAGAAGGAAAAATTCATTACAATTAATGACAAGGTATATCTCTTCAACTATCAACCATTGTATTCTTCTAATCGGACTTTTGATTATGATTGTTCCAGTATGGATCATTTTTGCAAGTTCAACACATTCAAGCTTATTTATTAACACAAATGGTTTACAATTTTTTTTAGGAGATAATTTTATTGAAAATTACTCAAGAGTTTTATTTAAAAAATCAGGTTTTTTTAATGAAATAACAGCTCTTAAAATGTTTTTTAACAGTTTCGTTATGGCAACAGGCATTGCTACTCTTTCAGTAATTACATCTTTGATGGCCGCTTATGGTTTGGTTTATTTTAAAATTAAATACGCAACTATTATATTTTGGTTAATTTTTATTACTTTATTGGTTCCTTTGGAGCTAAGAATTATGCCTTCATACATTGTTATGTCAAAATTAAATCTTGTAAATACGTTTGCAGGTTTAATTCTTCCAATCTCAGCTTCAGCAATTGCCACATTCTTTTTTCGTCAATTTTACAAATCGATTCCAGATGAGTTATTAGAGGCAGCTAAATTAGATGGAACGAGTAGTTGGAAATTTTTTATCGATTTCTTAGTTCCTTTATCTAAAACTATGATAGCTGCAGTTTTTATTTTTATGTTTGTTTTTGGTTACAATCAATATTTATGGCCACTAATCATGACAACGAGTGAACAATATTGGACTGTTGTAATGGGCCTTAAGACCATGTACGGATCTATATCCGATCGTTTTGCATTCGTTATTATGTCAATGATACCACCAGTAGTAATAATAGTCTTTCTTCAAAAGTTGTTTATTCAAGGGATATTTCAAAATAAATGAAAATTAAACCTATAGAAATACTTTCACATATTATTTTAATATTAGGGGTTTTATTAATGGTACTACCAATTTGGTTTTCTTTTGCAACCTCAACCCACGATAATGTCTCGATAATGACTGAGGGTATGAAATTCTTTCTAGGCGAGAGTTTTTCTCAAAATTATAACGAAGTTCTCAATGAAAAAGGAGGATGGTCTGAAGAAGTTACAGCAGCTAAAATGTTTATGAATAGTTTCATCATGGCTCTTGGTATTGCTACACTGAAAGTTATAATTTCTGCAATGTCAGCTTATGCACTAGTTTATTTCAGATTTAAACTTGCTGTACCTATTTTTTGGTTAATTTTTATTACATTGTTAGTTCCGTTAGAGGTAAGAATTTTTCCAAGTTATAAAATAGTATCTGATCTTGGTCTTACAAATACTTATACAGGACTCATATTGCCCTTAGTTGCATCTGCTACTGCTACTTTTTTCTTTAGGCAATTTTATAAAACAATACCTGATGAATTATTAGAATCTGCTAAGTTAGATGGCGCTAATAGCTGGAGATTTTTTATTGATTTCTTGTTGCCACTCTCAAAGACAATGTTAGCTGCGATGTTTATTTTTATGTTTGTCTATGGTTATAGTCAGTATTTATGGCCTTTAATTATGACTACAGATGAAAAATATTGGACCGTTGTGATGGGAATGAAAATAATTTTTACAGAAAACTATGAGGGTGTTGCTTTACCTAGAACAGGGGAGAGATTTGCATATATAATCTTATCTATGTTACCTCCTGTGTTAGTTGTTGTAATTCTTCAAAGATGGTTTATCAAAGGGTTAATCCAAACAGAAAAATAAAATGAGTTTTTTAGAATTACAAAATATTACAAAAGTTTATCCTAACGGAACAAAGGCTGTAAATGAAACATCTTTGAATATTGATAACGGTGAATTTGTTGTATTTGTAGGTCCTAGTGGATGTGGTAAATCGACATTATTAAGAATGATTGCTGGTTTAGAGGATATTACAAGTGGTGAAATATCATTAGATGGCAATATAATTAATAATATTGACCCCTCAGAAAGAGACGTGGCTATGGTTTTTCAAAATTATGCTCTCTATCCACATATGTCTGTATTTAATAATATGTCTTATGGCCTGAAAAATAGAGGGATATCTAAAGATGAAATCAATAATAAAGTTAATGATGTTGCTAAACTATTAGAAATAGATCAATTACTCACTAGAAAACCAAGTATGCTTTCTGGCGGGCAAAGACAAAGAGTTGCTATGGGTAGAGCTATTGTCAGAAATCCAAAAATATTTTTATTTGATGAACCATTATCTAATCTAGATGCAAAACTCAGAAATCAAATGAGATTAGAAATAAAAAAACTACAGCGTCAGATGGGCGTAACAAGTATTTTTGTAACACATGATCAAACTGAAGCTATGACCTTGGGTGATAGAATTGTAGTTATTAATAACGGAGTAGTGGAACAAGTTGGCACTCCTAAAGAGATTTACTCTAAACCAAACACTAAGTTTGTTGCAGAATTTATTGGTTCACCTCAGATGAATTTATTTCAATGCAAAATAGAAAATGGATTAGCTAAAATTTCAGATATGCAAATTAATTTAAATAATTCATTAAATATTCAAGATGCATGTATTGGCGTTAGACCAGATGATATTTTAATATCAGATCAAGGAGAATATTCTAGCTCAGCTAATCTAGTTGAGTATTTAGGTTCTGACATGATCATCTACTCAAGTGTCGGAGGACAAGAGTTTAGCTGCAAATTATCATCTAAAATTAATTTGAAAGCTGGAGATCATTTTAAATTCAACATTTCTCCATCAGTACTTCATATTTTTGACAATACCTCTGGTCAAAGAGCCTAATAATTAATTATAATAAATTTTATTTAGGTAAAATACAAACAGGTATAGGGTTCATTTTATGAACATTATTTTTTCTTATCTCTAAATATTTATCTCTATTGGAGGAATTTTCATTAATCATTGCTTCTTCAATTTCTGCATAATTTAATCCTACTTGATCTTCATCTGATCTTCCATCAGACCATAAACCATCTGTTGGTGCAGCATCAATAATATCTTGATTGATCATTAATTCTTTACCCATATCCCATATTTCAGTTTTTAGACAGTCAGCAATTGGTGATATGTCAACACCACCATCTCCATATTTTGTGTAAAAACCAATTCCAAAATCCTCAACTTTATTTCCTGTACCAACTACAATACCGTTATTACTTGCAGCAATTTGATATAAGGTAGCCATCCTTATTCTAGCTTGAGAATTAGCATAACCGTGTTCTGAGTTATTTTTGTTAAGAGCACTTTTAAAATTTTTAAAAACATCAGATAAATCTATTTTTAAGTCCTCGACATTTTGAAAGTTTTCTTTAAGCCAATGTATATGAGACATACCTCTATCGTTAGTTATCTTGTGATCTAATATGGGCATATTTGCTACGATAGTTTTTAATCCAGTTTTAGCACTCAAGGTGCTAGTAACAGCAGAGTCAATACCACCAGATATTCCTATAACTAGGGACTCAAAATTGTTAGAAGTAGCGTATGATTTAATCCAATTTCCTATAAAATCAATCTTATCTTTTGTATTCATATTATAAAACTACGATACTTATCTTAACTAGTTTACAAAATATTTTCATATTTTAATTCATTTTATCAATCAATATATGATAAAATTCTATAAATTTAACTGATATAAAATTAATAACCTTTTTATAGCTTATGTCTTTTAGAATACTTAAATTTATCCTAAAAAAATTAATAAAATCTAGGTCAATATTAATTAAAACAGATGATATAGAATATTTAATAGACAATGGTAATGATCCCCTAATTTTAAGGATTAATAATAAAAATTTTCTAAAAAAAATTTACTACGCTCCTTCACTTGTTTTAACTGAAGGCTATATGGATAAAGATTATGAATTAGAAAATACCTCTTTTTTTGAATTTTCAGATCTACTGATTGAAAATTATAATAAATATCTTGAAAAAATATCAAATACTATTTTTTTTAGAATCTTTCTTATTATCAATCCTTTGTTTCAACTCAATTTTATAAAGAGTTCTAAAAATAATGTAGCCAGTCATTATGACTTATCTGACAAGCTTTATGACTTATTTTTAGATGAAACTAGACAATATTCATGTGCCTATTTTGAAAAAGATAATGATACTTTGAGGGATGCTCAAAACAATAAAATGAATAGATTAGCTGATAAACTATTACTTAATTCATCTGATAATGTTTTGGATATTGGCTGTGGTTGGGGATCATTGAGTAAAAATTTTGCGAATAATTATAAGTGTAATGTTAAAGGAATATCACTATCTGAAGAACAAATTAAATATTGCAATGAACAACTTGAAAATAACAAAAATAAGGAAAAATTAAATTATTCTCTCCAAGATTATAGAGATGAAAATAATAGTTACTCAAAAATAGTTTCGGTTGGTATGTTTGAACATGTTGGAAAGCCTTTTTATAAAACTTATTTTAAGAAAATAAATGAATTGTTATCAGATGAAGGAATAGCTGTAGTTCACACTATTGGCAATATAAGGACACCAAAGTTAACCCCAACTTTTATAAGAAAATATATATTTCCAGGTGGATATATTCCATCACTATCAGAAATTATGCCTGCAATAGAAAGATCAGGATTAATAATATCTGATATTGAGGTTTTAAGATTACATTATGCTAAAACTCTCTCACACTGGTTTCATAATTTCAAAAATTCTAAAGATGAAGTTTTAAAATTATACGATGAACGCTTTATTAGAATGTGGGAGGCTTATTTAAATTTAAGTGAATTATCATTTTTAAAGGGAGATAATGTTATTTTTCAGCTTGTATTAACAAAAAAAAGAGACTCTTTTCCTTTGGTTCGAAAAAAAATAAATTAATTATTATTATTTTTTAAGACTATACTTAAATATACCTACAAAATGTCTAACGAGGAAAAAATAATAAATTATTTTATAAAAAATTATAAAAACATTGGAGATGACTGTGCCTATTTAAGTCAAACTAAACAGTTAATTTCATCAGATACACTTGTTGAAAATATACACTTTGATTTAAAGTATTTTACACCTAAAAATATAGCTCATAGACTATTTACTGCAAATTATAGTGATATCCAATCATCAGGCGGAAAACCTAAGTACGTACTTTTAAATTTAAGTTTCCCAAATAAAAATTTTAAATTTGTAAACCAAATAATTAATAACTTTCATAGGTATTGTTTAAAATACAAAATTGAAATAATAGGAGGTGACACAACTGCTTCTGATAAAATCTTTCTTTCTCTGACCATTATTAGTGATGTAATAAATAAAAACGAGATAATAAAAAGATCTAATGCTAAAATTAACGATAAAGTTTATACATTTTCTGGTATTGGGTATTCTAAACTCGGTTATATGAATATTTACAATAATTTAAAATTACCAAAAAACATAAGTGAATTCTCAAAAGAGCAATTTTTAAGCCCTAAGATTTTTACTTATTATGACTTATTTAAAAAATTTAAATTAAATAGCTGTATGGATATATCTGATAGTCTTTTAACTACGTTAAGATCTATTTCATCTCAATCAAATAAAAAAATTGTATTAGATAACCTTTTAAATATTAATAAAAAATTACATGATTACTCTAAAAATGATCAACATTACAATTCATTAATATTATCTAGTGGTGAAGAATTTGTCCCAGTTTTTAGTTCTCCTATGGATCTATTAAAATTTAATGATAAAGGATCTTTTAAAAAGAGAGGTATTAAAATAATTTGTATTGGTCATATAGAAAAAGGGCAGGGTGTTTATCTTAAAAATTTTAATCTAAATAAAGTTAAAACATTTGATCATTTTAAAAGTAATTATTCCGCTTTATAGCCTTTTTTATATTTAAAAGATTAATTTTATCTAAATATATTTCATTAAAAATATTACTTACACTTTCAGCTCTTGTTTTTTTGTATGCTCTATCATAGTGATACTCAATTAAAGACTTTACAAACTGAAAGTATTTTTCTTTTTTTAAATTCTCCTCTATCATTAAAAATTCCTCTTTTGGAATAATTTTTCTTAAAACCTTTAATGCCTCTTTCATTAGTGTAGGAGTATTTGTAAAATATTTATAATCTTTGAGTATAAATCTGACACGTTCCTCTAAACTACTAATAACTTTTACATTCTTACCTAATGGCATATTTTTCCAAATTTTACTCGGTATACTTAATTTACCAACTTTTATACTTTCAGCTTCTACCCATATATTTTTTTTGGAGTTAAATGAGTTTAGCTTCTCGTATATTAAAGTCTCGAAGTATTTTTGAGAGGGTTGATTTTTATTAGGAATATTTCCTAATATCGATCCTTTGTGATTTGCCAATCCTTCAAAATCTATTACTTGATAATTTTTTGATAACTCTTTAATAAATAATGTTTTACCAACTCCAGTAACTCCCATAATTTGATTAAATTTATATTTTTCACAACTTGTTTCAAAAAATTTGACAACAAATTTTCTATAATTTTTATAACCACCATCAAGAAGTGTGACGTCATATCCAATTTGTTTAAGAACTAAATATAAACTAAGAGACCTTAAACCACCCCTCCAACAATAAATTAATATTTTTTGTTTCTTATCAAATTTAATTTTATTTATAATTTTAGAAATATTTGAGCTAATTATACTAGCACCCACTTTTTTCGCATAAAATGAATTTTCTTTATATTCAATACCTATTTCATGTCGTTGTTTGTTGGTTAAAACAGGATAATTGATTGAATTTGGAATATGGTCCTCTTTGAATTCTAAAGGAGTTCTTACATCAATAATTATGTTATATTCTTGTTGAGAAGTATTTTTATATACAGTTTTATTAATGCGCATATTTTTCATATTAATTTTATTAATATATCCATATTACCTTAACTCTAAAGTAATTAATCTTAAATATGAAATAGACTGGCAATCTATACATTTAGCAGATCTTAATTGGATTATTAAACTTGAAGAAAATAAATATGAAATCAATTTTATTATTAAGAGTTTTGGACTTACTGATAAAATTTATAATTATGAGTCAGTTACTAGCATTACTGGTAATATTGAAAATAATCATCTAAGACCAGAAAAATATATTAGTAAAACTAAAAGTACGAAACAAGACAGGTATGAAAATATTTTCTTCAGTAAAAATGGTTTAATCACAAAACTTGATATATCAAAAGAATTAAGTTCTGATCAAATTGAACTTCAAAATAATAGAATTACTGAACAATATTTTACTGATCCAATATCTCAATTAACTCAATATATCCTATATAACAAAGACTCAGATAGATTAATTATAGATGGTATCAATATTTATAAGCTACTTAAAAGCTCTGAGGAATATGATATTTTACAAAAGAATAATCCCAGTATTTATAGTGGTGAGGTAAGTTTATTAGATTTAGTATTTCCTATTTTTAAAGGGCTTTATAAAGAGAATAAAAAAAATAATTTAGAAGTCATTACAGTTTATTCTTTTAAAAAGGAAAAAATAAAAATTCCTGCTAAATTTAAAATTAATTCAAAGAAATTTAAAGCTAATCTTCATTTAAAAGAATATGAAATTCTTGAATAATGAAGGTAACAAAAAATAGATCAATCTTAAAAACTATAAGTTATAGAATAGTAGGTTTTATAAATACTTTTATGATAAGTTTTTTTGTTATTTCTTATGGTTCGGAAAATTTTGATGCAACTTCTCCTTTACATGTGGCTTTAATTGTTTTCATTTTAAAAATGATTACATACTATTTTCATGAAAGAGTATGGAATTTATACAAATATGGCAGGCTTAATCAAAAAGTAATTAGACTCAGATCATTTTTTAAAGCACTCACATGGAGATTAGCCGCATCTACAATAACATTTATTTCTGCTATGTTTATTACATCAAACTTAGATTGGACAAAATCCATTGTTATTTATGAAATAATGAACGGTATATTAATTTATTACATTCACGAGAGAGTCTGGAATAAAATTCAATGGGGTAGAGCTAAATTATGAATTTCATATTAAAAATTGAAAATAACCTTATTGAGCTTTTTAAAGGTAATTTACCTTTATACAAAAGTTATTGGATTTATTATGTACTTGTTAATTTCCTTATTTCGGCACCACTATTACTTGTTACAAAAATACATATACAAAATTTTATTTATACATTTTCAATGTATCTAGTTTTGAATCTTATTTACTATGTTACATCTTGTATTGGTGTATGGAGAAGTTCCCAAAAATATAAAGGAAATAAACTATTATCGTTTTTAGCAAGATTAATTGTCGTAATTGGTATATCTACAACAATTTTAGAGTTAAAAACTATTCTAACCATAATTTATAGTATTTGATTTGTTAAAACTCTTCAAATATGAAAAAAAAACCATATTATGAGAATTATGGATGATGAGACACAACTCAAGGTAAGAAAATTTTTAAAAAGACTTGGAATTAGTTCACAACAAGAACTTAACCAATTTATTGAAAATAATCCCGATGTTCAGGACCTATCAATAAAAGTATCATTTGAAATCAATGATAAAAATGTTTTTGAATTTGAAGATAATATAAAAAAATAAATTCAAATGAAAAAAATACAAAATCATTTTATTAGTGGTATTTTAATTGTTGCACCTTTGGCATTGTCTATTTACGTCGCCTGGGTTGTCGTTGGTATAGCTGATAAAATCTTTAGACCTTTCATTCCATTAAATAAATTTGGCATTCCATCTGAAATACCTGGTGTTGGTTTAATAGTTGCTTTTTTATTCTTTACTATTTTAGGAGCTATTGCTGGAAGTTTTTTTGGTAAGCTTTATCACAGAGTTGTTGATGCTGTTTTATCAAAAATACCAGGGTTAAATTCAATTTATAATACAGTGAAACAAATAATTGATACTTTTGCTACTACACAATCCAATGCTTTTAAAGAAGTTGTATTAATTGAATATCCTCAAAAAGATATTTATGCACTTGCATTTTTAACTAGTGAAACAAAAGGGGAGATAGCAAAAAGAAAAAATCAAAAAATGATTAATGTTTTTATGCCATCCACACCTAATCCTACAACTGGTTTTTTAATGTTTGTTCCCTTATCTAAATGCATCAAACTTGATATGTCTGTTGATCAAGCAATTAAATACATTATTTCTGCTGGATTGGTTACCCCAAAGGCTCCAGAAATTAAAAAAGCTCTTCCTAAGAAGAAAAAAGTTAAAAAATTAACTAAATAACAATTTTATAGCTTCTTGTTGTTTAAAAAATAATAATAGGTTGTATATATTTTTTTTAAATTTTTCATCTTCGTATTCTTGATTTTCAATAATTTTTTTTACATATTGAAGTGAGTCAATAATTAATTCTTGGTCTTGATAAACATTGACAAATTTAAATAAGGAGTCGCCACTTTGACGATATCCCAATATATCCCCAGTACCTCTTAGTTCGAGATCTTTTTCAGATAACTTAAAACCATCTAAATTATCTTTAAATATTTTTAGTCTCTCAATTGAATTATCTGGAATATCTTTGCCATACAGAGCAAAACAATAACCTTGATTATTACCTCTACCAACTCTTCCTCTTAACTGATGTAATTGAGATAATCCAAATTTTTCTGCATTTTCGATAACTATATAATCTGCATTTTTATTATCTATACCTACTTCAACTACTGTTGTAGCAACTAATAATTTTATTTTTCCATTTTGAAAATTTTGAATTATGTTTTCTTTTTTATCACTCTTTATTTTTCCATGTAACATTTCTACTTCAGAGCCAAATATCTTTTTTAATGATTTAAAACGAGTTTCTACATCTTTATATTGTTGAGTCTCTGAAGCCTCAACTAATGGACAAATCCAGTATACTTGCGATATGTTTGAAATTATTTTTTTTAATAAAATTTCAATATCTTTAATCTTATCAACATTTGATACTTTAGTGATAATAGGTTTTTGAAAAGCTGGCCTTTCTTTGAGTATTACTTGCTCTATTTCCCCATACTGTGCTAAAGCTAATGTCCTAGGTATTGGTGTAGCAGACATTAAAAGAATATTAGTATTTATACCTTTTTCAGCTAAATAGAGTCTTTGCTGAACACCAAAACGATGTTGTTCATCAATTATTACATAAGCTAAAGCGGAGAAATATAAATTTTCTTGAAATATAGCATGCGTACCAATTATAAAATTATAAGTACTTTTTTTAATTTTATCATAAATCTCGTCTTTATTTTTAGTGCTGCCTGTAAGTAAAATAGGTTTTACCTCATCATTATTCAGAAATTTAATTACATTATTATATATTTGATTGGCTAATATTTCAGTAGGTGCCATATAGGCAACTTGCAAACCTTTTTGAAGAAATGGAAGTGCTGTTAATAAAGATACGATAGTTTTACCTGAACCAACATCGCCTTGTAATAAGACTGTTTCTCTATATTGAGTATTATTTAAGTCATTTATATTATTGATAACGTCTTGTTGATTTGCAGTTAATTTAAAAGGTAATTTTTCTATTATTCTTTGTTGTAAGATGAAGTCTAAATTTAAGCTTTCATTTTTCTTTTTTGTCTTTTCTTTTAAGTATCTAATAGCAAAATAATTAGAAACTAGTTCATCAACTGCTAATCTTTTCCTATATAGTTCTCTATTTTCAATATCCTCTTTTACTAAGGGAAAGTGTATTTTCGAGAGTGAGTCATTAAAAGATAAAAAATTATATTTTTTTATTAAATTACTATTAAGCCATTCATCAAAGTTTTCTAAATAATTTTTAGCTTCCTTCAATATTATTCTTATATCTTTTAATGTTATTCCTCTTGTGAGAGGGTAAATATTTTCAAATGTTCTTAATTTATCCTCATTTTCAATTTCTTCTATATAATCAGGGTGCGCAATACTTAGATTGCTTTTATAAAAAGAAACTTTCCCACTGATTATTAACTCTTTATTTTCAGGGTACTTGGTTCTGAGAAAATTACCTTTTATTGAAAAATAAATTATATTTACAATCAAAGACCCCTTCACGCATTCAATCACATAGGGTAACTTAGGGTTAAAAGGATAGTGATGCTTTTTGACTTTTACTAAAGTTGTAATAGTTTGTCCTTTTTCAAGGTTTTTAAAATTAATATCTTGGGTGCGATCAATTGATCTACTTGGTAAATTGTAAAATGCATCAATTACAGCATTTATATTTAAGTTTTTAAAATATGACGCTTTCTTTGGACCTATTCCTTTAAGTTTGTCTACATTTTGATATAAGAAATCGAAACTATTGTCACTCATGATAAGTAACGAAGATAAATTAAAAAAATTAAAATATCGATGTCAAACATTAGGTATTAAAGAATTAGACGTAATTTTTGAGAAAATTTATATAAAACTTGAAAATACTAACGATGTTGAACTAATTGATCTCTTAGATGATTTATTGAAGAACGAAACACAATATATATTTGATGTATTTTTTAATGAGTCTTTTAAGGAGAATAAAGTTAAATACCTAAAAATTATAAATCTATCTAAATAGTATTGGAAAACCAGGATATCAATTTTAGTAAGAAATCTATTTTATTATGTGAGGACGATAAAATAGCAATTGATTATGAAAATATACTTAAGTTGCACTATCCTCAAAAGAAAATTTGCTATTTTCCAGCTCATGACTCTCTTCCTTTTAGTTTTGAAAACTCAGCATCAGACATTTTACTTGATAGATCAGATAAACTAAGAGCATTAACTGATAACGATATAATTATTTTAACATGTAATAACTTACTTAAAAAATTTCAAATTAAAAATGATGTAGATCACTTTCTATTTCTTTCTAAGAATCAAATAATTGACTCAAATTTAATACTAAATAAATTAATCGAATTTAATCATTCAAATCAAGCAAATGCTTATAATAAGCTCGAATTTTCACTTAGAGGAGATATCTTAGATATCTACAACAACAATAATAATCCATATCGAATTTCTTTTTTTGATAACATGATTGAGTCCATAAAAGAATTCAATCCACAAACACAACTTACTTATAAAGAGGAAAAAGAAAAAGTTATGATTATTAATCCTAACATTGAAGCCTTAGAACCAAATACTAACAATAGTTACTTAGAAGATATTATAAGTGGATATGAAATTTATACGATTAATAGAAGTGATATAATATTAAAAGAAAAACTAAATTCTCTTAAAGCTATTTATAATCAAATCAATCCTGAGATACCTTTTTCAAATTACTACTTAGATGAAGATAAAATTAAAAATTTTAAATTAACGAATATTTCATCTAGTTCGCCGAAATCATTGAAAATTACACCTAATACCTCTTTAGATGATTTGTCTAAGATGAGCATTTCCATTTATTTTCATACTGGTAATAATCCCGCTCCAATTGAAAAAGAATTCCATCAAAAACTTAAAATTAATACTAAATATGGTGGAAACTTTTATTTTAATAAGACTGTAATATCTAAAGATTATTTATTTGATGGAATTATACATTTAAATAAAAATTCATATTCAACCAAAAAATCAAACCTAGATACAATTATAAATTTTAATGACCTTTCCTTAGGAGATGCGGTTGTTCACCAAAAGCACGGTATTGGAAGATTTGTTTCTATTGATAATATTGAAGTTAGTAACCGTATAAGAGAATTTATTCGATTAATTTATCGAGGTAACGATAAGCTTTTATTACCAATTGAAAATTTAAACTTTATTTCAAGATATGGTTTTGATGATAGCAGCCTTCTTCTTGATAAATTAGGCACAAATGACTGGTTGTTAAGAAAAACATCAGTAAAGAAAAAAATTAAATTTCTTGCAAACAAGTTATTAAAAAATGCAGCTAAGAGATCGACTATTAATATTAAAGAGTTTCAATATAATAACTCTGATCTTGAAAAATTTAATAAACAGTTTCCATTTGTTGAGACAGAAGATCAATTAAATTCTATAGAACAATCCTTGAATGACTTAAGACTAGAGAAACCAGCCAATCGCCTAATATGCGGTGACGTCGGATTTGGTAAAACAGAAGTAGCATTAAGAATTGCCTGCGCAACATATTTATCAGGGTTTCAATTTGTAATCGTTGTGCCAACAACTTTACTTGCAATGCAACATACCAATACTTTTAATGAAAGATTCTCAATCTTTAATATTAAAGTTGCATCTCTATCTAGGTTTACCTCGGTTAAAGATAAAAAAGAAATTTTACTTTCATTAAAATCAGGTGATGTTCAAGTACTTATTACAACACATAGTCTTTTTAAAAAAGATATTGAATTTAATAATTTAGGTACGTTAATAATAGATGAAGAACAAAAATTTGGCGTAGATCAGAAGGAATATTTAATTAATAAATATCCAAATATTCATTTGTTTTCTTTGTCAGCCACACCCATTCCAAGAACACTTCAAATGTCTTTATTAGGATTAAAAGATCTAAGTATAATTGGAACACCTCCATCTAATAGAATAAGTATTAGAACTTATGTTCAAAAGTATGAATCTGTAGCTCTTTTGTCTGCAATTAAAAATGAATTAGATAGAAATGGTCAAATCTTTATTGTTGTTCCTAGAATAAGTCATATCCCTTTTGTAGAAAGTGAAATTAAAAAATTAAATATTGAACTCTCCTATGGTGTTGGTCACAGTAAAATGAAAGAAAAAGATATTGAAGATGTATTTATATCTTTTACGAAAGGGGAAATTCAGTGCCTTATATCTACTAATATTATTGAATCAGGAATAGATATTAAAAATGCCAATACTCTTATAATCTTTAACTCTAACCTATTTGGTTTATCTCAATTGTATCAACTAAGAGGTAGAGTAGGTCGATCAAATAAAAGAGCGTACGCCTACTTATTTCATGATAGTGAAAAATTAATCAACAAAACTGCACTAAAAAAACTTCAAGTTTTAGCTAACTATGAAAATTTAGGGTCTAATTTTCAATTAGCAAATGAAGATTTGGAAATACGTGGTGCTGGTAACCTACTTGGTGATAAACAAAGTGGGCACGTAAAAGACATCGGTATTGAACTTTATCAAAGCATGTTAAAAGAAGAAGTTGAAAGACAAAAAAATAATAATTCAGAAATAGAGGATGATTATGAGGAATTTGAATTTGATGCATTTTTTGAGTATTACATACCTAAGACCTATATATCAGATGATATTTCTAGATTGATTATTTATCGAAAATTTACTAATTCCAAAAATATTCACAAATTAAAAAGTGTTTTAGATGAAATATATGATCGTTATGGTAATTATCCACCTGAAGTAACTAATTTATTTAATTTACTTAAAATTAAAATCAAATCTTTAACATTAGGAATATCAAAAATAAATATCAAAAGAAACTTTATTGATATTACTTTTAAAAAAGCTAATCAAAAAATATTAGATAATCTTATTCAAATGACACAAGAAAAAATAATTAAAATGAAAAGTTCTAGGTCTATCCAAATTAAAAATAATGAAAATGAAGATTTATTTTATACTGTAAAACTTTTCTATAAAAAGTTAGGATTAAAATAAATGGAAGAACAGCAACAACTACCAAAAACTAACGCTGAATGGGCCAATTATTATGAATCAATAATTGCTGAACTTAGTGATAATCAAAAAAAGATAGGAGAACCTATTTCTATTGATGAATTTTATGAACTTCCTATAAAAAGAAAACAAAAGTATATCAAAAAGCTTTATTTTAAAATTGGTGATGCAGAATAATTATATTCCAAATATTGATTTATCTGAAATTATTAGCAAAGACTTAAATAGTAATACTGCTAAACACATTGCAAAAAGTATTAAAGAAGCATCTGAAGATATTGGTTTTTTTACAGTAACAAATCATGGTATTCCGATTTCTAAAATTGAAAATCTTCTAAAAACTTGTAAAAAATTTTTTTATTTACCGGAAGAAGACAAGCTTAAAATTGCCCCAAAAAAATGGAACCCTAATACAAACACAGTTTATAGAGGATACTTTCCTAGCTCAGTTAATGGTAAAGAGGGCTTGGATATAGGAGATCCGCTTTTAAAGCAAGATATGGCTGATTTATTAAAAAAAGAAAAATTTGAGGTAAATCATGATATGACTTTTTTAGATCCATCCTGGCAAGCTACTATAAATAACTATTTTGATGATCTTCATAACCTTGGAATGATTATATTTAAAACTATTATATCTTCATTCTCCTCTAATTTATCTATTGCTGATCAAGCATTTCAAAGACCAAAGACACTTTCTACTTTAAGATTTAACTACTATCCTAAACAAGACAAACCTGTTGAAGTTTCCTCACAAGACGGAGTTGCTTTAGGTTGTGAGACTCATGTTGACAGTGGAATAATGACTATTCTATATCAAGATAAAAAAGGCGGTTTACAGGTTCAAAATAGACGCTCTCTTGTATGGCATGATGTTCCTCATAATCCCAGTGCTTTTGTTATTAATACAGGTTTGGCATTAGAATATTTAACCAATGGTAGAATGAAAGCAACTAACCATAGAGTTCTTTTTAATCAAGAAGAGCGTATTTCAATACCTTTCTTTTTTGAACCTTCTTATGACTTCGTATTAGATCCAAAATATTTGGATATTAACGAGAATTTAATTTATAATATTAATAATTATGAAGATTTTCTCACTAATTCACTCAAAAAATTTGTTGAATATGACAGGCCTGCCTAAATTAATCTTTTTATCTCTTTTTGTATTTGTATCAGCTTGTGGTGACTTTAATACTGGGGTAAAAAAATCAGATACCCAAAAAGTTAATACTGTTAAATATGGAACTCTTGTTGCTGCTGAACCAGTCAAAATTACTGGTGAAAGCTCTGGTTTAGGGGCCCTTACAGGAGGTTTAGTAGGTTTTGTTGTTGGATGTGGAGAGGGTATTTTTGATGATGACTGCAGAGATGCTGCAGCAGTGGTTGGAACTATTGGTGGAGCAATAGTAGGTTACGTCGCTGGTTCATCATTAGGAGATCATACAGGTTTTCAATATGTTGTAGACGTTGATGACACAGATGATGATATTTCAATAGTTCAATCAGGCGCAGAACAAATACCAATTGGTTCTAGAGTGACTATTGCTATTGGAACTAACACAAGAATTATCATATCAGAATAACATATAGGAGATAATAAATGTTTATTGCAATGAATAGATTCAAAGTAAAATTAGGAGAGGAAAAATATTTTGAAGATATTTGGAAGAATAGGGATACTCATTTAAATGAGGTACCTGGTTTTAAAAAATTTAATTTAATAAAAAGTGAGTCTAATGAAGAATATACACTTTATGCCTCTCATAGTGAGTGGGGTTCAAAGCAAGATTTTATAAATTGGACTAAATCTGAAGCTTTTAGAATGGCACATAAAAATGCTGGTGGACATAAAACAGTATATTTAGATCACCCACAGTTTGAAGGTTTTGAGGTAGTAATTTAAGTAAATATCTCTTATTTTTTAGTGATGAACATAATAAATCACCAGTTATTAATTACTAGTAATATGTTAGGAACAATGTTCTTTGCTTGTACTATTTATATTACATTAGTTATAGCTAGGTATGCAACCCTTGCAAAATTAATAAGAGACTCTAGATCTAATATTGAAACAAATAAATTAAAATTTAAAAGTAAAAGTGAATATTCTTTTCATATCTTGCACTATGAAAAAAGACTTAAATTATTACGATACACACTTTACTTATCCCTTTTTGGAGGGATAGCACTGTGTACAAGCCTATTATTTCTGTTAATAAATAACAGCTTCATCTCTGCTATGTTTTTTGGCATTCATCTTTGTTTAGTATTATGCGCATTAGTAACTCTTGTATATGAACTAGCTGTATCTTTTGAGGCATTAACTGAGCATTTAGACATAATGAGAACTTTAAAAGATAAATTTTAAAATAAAAAATTCCTTTTTATCTTATAGAAAAATATACACTACCACCCATACTTAAAACTTTTCCGTAGTCATCTAGTAACTTTGCAAAATCTGGAAAATAATCATTTTTACTGGCATTTTCGACATGTCTTTGAACACTCTCCATAGATGCAAATTGTTCATTTATTGTAAATAATGTGTTTCCAGTTTCGCCCTTACTAGGATCGGTAGGGTCTTTAAACTCTGGTGCTTTAGTAAAGTAAGTATTTAATAAATGATCTGTTCCATCAGAATAAAATTCAGTCATCCATTTTCCATGGGTGCTAAAAATATTTTCAACTTCAGCAGCTTTATCATTTGGTACAGCATAGGAAAGATTTATACATACACGATAAGTCATTTTTTCTCCTTTTAAATAAAAAATAATAATAATTATACATTTTGAAAATTGAAAATAGATCAAATGGCGGAAGGACTGGGATTCGAACCCAGGAAAGAGTTGCCCCTTTGCCGGTTTTCAAGACCGGTGCTTTCAACCGCTCAGCCATCCTTCCAAAGCGATTTGTATTTAATAAAGAATATTAGAAAAAAAACAACCGGTATTTAGCTATTTTGGGCACCATCAATTCTTCTCGTGCTAAAGATAACTCCAAGCATAAAAACAATAATTGATGATGGAAATAAGAAATAACCAATAGTATAGGAGTCTGGATAATACTGCATGCCAGTGTATAAAACGATACCATTCATGAGACAAAGAATTAAAAACACAACATTTGTACCAATTCTACTTAGTATCATGCCTAAGGGCTTTAAAACAACAATAGCGGCTGCACACACAAAGATTATGGCTGGAATAATATTCATGAGCAATCCCATCGACTCAGAGTAAGTATAGTCTTCTAATGAGTCCCAAGGCAGTAGCATTGAAGCTAGCATCATTAAAATAGAGACATAAACAAATCTCTTACCTATACTTGTTAAAATCATTGAATAGTTATAACAAATGATAAAATTTTTAATAGTTTAATGATTTGATAAATTTTAAGAAATAACTATTAGATGAATGGATGTATAATAGATTTATATCTAGGAATCAGAATATGTTAAAAACTTATCTTTATATTTGCCTTAGCTTTTTTTTTACTCTTAATATTAGTGCTCACGATGCTAAAAACTGTGATGTCCTTGAAAATTATGACTTTTCTGGTTTTGAAGACTGGAAATCTGAAGTAGTCCAAAGATCTGATGAATTTGGGCTAGATCGAGGTTTTGTGTCTGAATTAATTGCTCCCTATGAGGTAAATAAAAGGGTGATTGAAAATGATAAGTGCCAACCTGAATTTACTTTAACATTCTCAGAATATATAGAAAAACGAATTTCAGATTTAAGAATTAATAATGGACTTAATAATAAAAGTAAATACAATAATTTATTAAATAATATTGATAACTATTATAATGTTCAATCAAGATTTATATTATCAATCTGGGGCTTAGAGACTGCATACGGGAAAATTACAGGTAATTATCATGTGTTAGAGAGTCTTTTGACTCTGTCTTATGATGAGAGAAGAAGACGATATTTTACAAAGGAACTCTATAATGCTCTGAAAATATTAGAACAAGGTCACATTAATCTTACTGACTTCAAGGGCTCTTGGGCAGGGGCAATGGGCCAAAATCAATTTATGCCTTCAAGTTTCTTAAATTATGCTCAAGATTTTAATAATGACGGTAAAAAGAACATATGGACTGACACTGAAGACTCTTTAGCCTCCATTGCAAGATATCTTCAAGGTGTAGGATCAAATAAATGGGACCCTAATTATACTTGGGGTAGGGAAGTTATACCCCCAGATAATATTAAATCATTAGAACCTGAATTATTTATCAAGAGAGAAAAAGGCTGTTTAGCAGTTAAAAAACTCTCTAAAAAACTACCTTTGAGAGATTTTAAACAGATGAATTTTAAAAAAATGGACGGTAGTTCACTAGATAGCTTAGATATAAGTACTTATTTACTAAGAATGGGAAGAGAAGAGGGAGATTTCAGGTATTTTATCGTCTATAATAATTATCTTAATATTCTCTCATATAATTGTTCTAATTATTATGGTCTTTCAGTTGGATTATTAAGTGATAAATTTAAATAATTTAACTTACATATTGTTTTTACTAATTTTATCTTCTTGTACAATTACTTCTATTGAAACAGTTGAGGATAGAAAAAAAACTAAGGAAATGCCATCTCAGGAGTACTTTAAAAAAGCTAACGTAAATATATCTCCTTTAGTCGAATATGATATAGATTTTACAGTTTTAGAAAAATTTGTTTTCGATGAGAGGATTAATGGAAATAATATTCATCATTCGAAGTTACCTATACCAAGTGTTATTAAGCTCTCTGATCCTAAAAACTTAAATAATAGCATCATTGTTAGAAATATTAAGTTAGAAACAGAAAATAGACTCTCTCTGAGCAAAGATATTATTGATCAAATATCACTAAATACAAATGTCTATTTAGAATTCTTAAAAGATGAATCAATAATACTAAGGAAAGTTGTTGAATCTAAAGAGGAAAGTAAAATAAAAATGGATGATACTGAGATCTCATTTGAAAATCTTGATGAGAACCAAACTGAAATAAGTGAAAAACTTGATTATGAGAAAATTAAATCTCTAGAAATTAAAAACTCAGAGAAAATAAATACTATTTTAGTTAATATTTATGAGAACATAAAAACGGCTAAGCTGAAAACAAATAAAATTAAGAATTTAGGACTCCTTTATGAAGAAATTGATGAGGGTGTTATGGTTTTTGCTGGCCCATTTCCTAACAATGATATAAATCTTAAGTTGGATTTCTTGATTAAAAATGGATATATAAATGCTAAAAAAAACCCCTAACTTATTACTATTAATTGTATTTCTTCTACTAACAAGACAATCATTCGCTATTGAAAGTATTGCTAAAACCGCACTGGTTATAGATTTATCGACCAACGAAATCCTTCTAGAAAAAAATTCTACAGAAAAGACTTACCCATCAAGCATGACTAAAATGATGACTGCTCTTGTGGCTTTTGAAAAAATTAAAGATGGAAGTTTATCATTAGATCAAGAGTTCCTAATTAGTAAAAAAGCATGGAAAATGGGTGGCTCAAAGATGTTTATAGAGGTTGACAAACGTGTGAGTGTTTATGATCTTCTCCTCGGTGTTGTGGTTCAGAGTGGAAATGATGCATCTATTGCCATTGCTGAGGGCATATCAGGTTCTGAGGAGATATTTGCATTAGAAATGAATAATTTAGGTAAAAAAATTGGTTTAACTGGAACTAATTTTACAAATAGCAGTGGATGGCCTGATGAAAATCATTACACGACTGCTGAGGATTTAGCTAAATTAGCCCATTATACTATTGATAATCATTATGAATTGTATCAGATGTATAAAATCAGTGATTTTACTTATAACGGTATCAAGCAAGATAATAGAAATCCACTTCTCTATACATTTGAGGGTTCTGATGGCTTTAAAACTGGTTACACAAAGGATGCTGGATATGGACTAGTCGGATCTGCGGAAAGAGGAGATAGGCGCCTTATTTTAGTTCTAAATGGGCTAGAGTCCTCTAAATCAAGAGCTCAAGAGTCTTTGAGGTTAATGGATTGGGGTTTTAATAATTTTCAGTTGGTAGATTTTTATAAAAAAAATGAAGTCATTCAAGAGGTTGATACTTGGTTAGGTAAAGAGGATAAAGTAGACCTTGTTGCGTTAAAAGACATTAGTGTAAGCATACCAAAAGCCCAATTATCTTCAGCTAAAGTTACTGTACTCGTAGAAGAGCCAATAGCAACACCAATTAAAATCGGAGATCAAATTGCTAAGTTACAAGTATCTTTTGCAGATAAACAAGTAGATTTTCCTTTATATTCTGGTGAAGACATTGATCAAAAGAATTTCTTTTCAAGAATATTTTCAGCTATTTATTATATCATTCTTGGATCTAACTAAATAATATCTAAATAAATGAAAGTAATTAGTTTTGAAGGTTTTGAGTATTCAGGTAAATCTACCCAAATTAAATTATTAAAAAAATATTTTATAAAAAATAAAATTAAGTCTACTTTTACTAGAGAACCAGGGGGTAATAAAGATTTAGAAAAAATTAGAAATATAATTATTAAATCTAATTTTGATAATTTAAGTTTGATAATGTTTTTC
>CABZBG010000006.1:0-42951 GCA_902523865.1 uncultured Alphaproteobacteria bacterium | reverse complement strand
TTAGCTCAAGGTAATGCAATGGTTGCCTCTATGCCTAAACATTCAGTGTATCTTTGGACACTCCCGATGTTTCATTGTAACGGCTGGTGTTTTCCATGGACTATGTCAGCAATTATTGGAACTCATGTTTGTCTGCGCCAAGTTAGGGCAGAACCAATATGGAATAGCATAAAAAACCATAAAGTTAGCCATTTATGTGGGGCACCCATCGTAATGTCAGTTATTTTATCACAAGACCAAAAAAACAGTTTTAACATAACTCATGAGGTTCAATTTTTTACTGCAGCTGCACCACCACCAGAAAATATTCTTAGAGAAATGCAAGAGTCAGGATTTTATGTAACCCATCTTTATGGTTTGACTGAAACATATGGACCAGCTGTCATCAATGAGTGGCATCAAGAATGGAATTCATTAGACATGAATGCACAGGCATCACTTAAAGCAAGACAGGGTGTACGATACCTTCCTCTAGAACATCTCAAAGTTCTTGACCCAGATACTATGAAGCAGGTTCCTGCCGATGGCAAAACAATTGGTGAAGTTATGTTTCAAGGAAATATTGTGATGAAGGGTTATTTAAAAAATAAATCTGCAAATCAAAAAGCTTTTGAAGGTGGTTGGTTTCACTCAGGAGATTTAGCAGTGATGCACCCTGACGGTTATCTTCAGCTTAAAGATCGATCAAAAGATATTATAATATCTGGTGGAGAAAATATTTCATCGATTGAAATTGAGGAAGTATTCTTAAAAAATAGTTGTGTCAGTGCTGCAGCAGTCATTGCTATTCCTGATCAAAAGTGGGGCGAAGTCCCCTGTGCTTTTATTGAACTAAAGAAAGATCAAAATTGGAATGAGACACATGCAAAACAGTGGTGCGAAGAAAACTTGGCATCATTTAAAGTTCCTAAATATTATTTTTTTGAGAATATTCCTCGAACTTCAACTGGCAAAATTCAAAAATTTGTATTGAGAGAAAAAGGAAAGAGTCTTACCGGAACAAATTGAGGGTGGCTCTCACCACCCCCAAAAAAACTTATAATTTTGAACCCACGATCCCGGCTATTAACCAAATAATCAGTATTATAAAAGGGTAGTGTCCTGTGAACATGTCAGCCATTTAAAACCTCCTAGATTCCATGGAATAAGATTAAAGGTTTATGAGTAATATGCAATAATTGCATATATTGTTTTAAAAATTGTTGATTTTTCTGTTGATAATCTGGGTAAAAATCATTTTTTTATGCAATTTTTAGATACCTATAAGTACCATTGTTATTTTGTAGTCCTTATAATAAGTATATCTAGTTGATGACAGTAGAATCAAAGATAATCAAATATCTCTTAAATGAAAATATTACCCTATCTACAGCGGAGTCTTGTACGGGTGGTTTGCTGGCAGCGAAATTTACATCTAAGCCAGGAATATCTAAAATTTATAAGAGCGGATTTATTACATATTCAAATGACTCAAAAATTAAACATCTAAAAATCTCCCCCCATACTCTCAAAAGATATGGTGCTGTCAGTCGCCAAGTCTGTGCTCAGATGTGTTTTCAATTACATAAAATTACAAAAAGCCAACTAACGTTTTCGACAACAGGTGTGGCTGGCCCAGATGGAGGAACTAAATTAAAACCAGTAGGTCTAGTTTTCATAGGAGTATATTTTAAAAAAAAAATTTATGTTGAACAATTAAAGTTTAGTCCAAGGCTCTCAAGAGCACAAATTCAAAAGGGTACAGTTAAGGAATGTTTTCAAATGGTAAGCGAGATACTAAATGGGCTATAAGCGAAATTATAATAGTTTGCTACCTGATGATTTTGTGTTGAGTGAGGAATTTGAGACAATCATCGAACAGATAGAAAATACAAAAGATCATTTTTATATTACAGGAAAAGCAGGAAGTGGTAAGTCAACTTTGTTAGCATATTTTCGATCTATCACCAAAAAAAATACTGCTGTTCTTGCTCCTACAGGTGTCGCTGCAATCCGTGTCAAGGGACAAACTATTCATTCATTTTTTGGCTTCCCTCCCAAGGTTATTCAGACAAGGCACATTAAGAAAGTAAGACAAATTGAAGTGCTCCAAAATTTAGAAACTCTCATTATAGATGAAGTATCAATGGTGCGTGCTGATGTCTTTGATGCAATTGATTATAGTCTTCGTGTTCATCGCAAAAAACTTACTCAGCCTTTTGGAGGAGTTCAGTTGGTTGTATTTGGGGACTTATTTCAACTCCCACCAGTCGTCAACATGGATGAGTCTGGTCTTCTACAGCGTATTTACTCGAAAGGTCATTTCTTCTTTCACTCAAATATTTTTCAGGATGCTCAATTTAAAACCCTTGAATTATATAGTATATATCGTCAAAAAGATGATCACTTTATTCATTTACTTAACTCTGTTCGAGATGGTTCTATAACCCACTCTCAAATAGATAATATCAATGACTCTTTAATTGATCATATTGAGATGGACGAGGGAAAAATAATACTTACTACTACCAACGCTCGTGCCAGTAGTATTAATCAAAAATACCTAAGCCAGTTGAATGAAGAAGAGTTTTCCTACCGAGGACAGGCGACAGGTCAGTTTTACAAAGAATTATTTCCTACAGATGAAATTTTGAAATTAAAAAAAGGGGCTCAAGTAATTATGATCAAAAATGATCCTGAAAAAAGATGGGTTAATGGATCAATAGGTATTATTCACGATATTGCACAAAAAAAAATCAAAGTAAAAATCGATAACAAAATCTTTGAAGTCAAAAAAGAAAAATGGGATCGCATACAGTATACTTATGATGATGATCAACAAGAAGTTCAAGAAGAGATAACAGGATCTTTTAAACAGTATCCAATGCGATTAGCTTGGGCAATTACTATTCACAAAAGCCAAGGACAAACCTTTGAAAAAGTAATAATAGATATGAGCCAAGGTTCCTTTGCTCCAGGACAGCTTTATGTTGCATTAAGCAGATGTATAAGTTTAGAGGGTATAGAACTTCTAAGACCTATTAAAAAATCTGATATCATTGTTAACAATCAGTTGATAGGTTTCCAGGATAGATTAATTTAAGATGAGTAAGAAAATTTTATATAGTATTGCAGTCTTTAGCATTATTGGTATTGGTTTATATATTTCGTCAACTTTTGAATACCATGAATACTATGAGGAATGTGAAAAACAAAGTAATACCCAAGGAGGCATTGAGTCCTGTGTTGATTATAAGATACAAGAAGCAAAAAAATGATTTACCTTAAAGATAGTTACATCAAGAATTTTGAACAGAAAATTGTATTAATTGAGGAAGACAAAATCATCACTCAAGATAGCTCTTTTTATGCTCAAAGCGGCGGGCAACCTGGAGATAAAGGAATACTAGAATTTAATGATCAAAAATTCAATGTTATCAATACAATTAAGCATGAATTAGGTATAGCCCATGTTGTTGATACAGAAATTAGAGATCTTTCGGGGGATATCAAAGGGCATATTGATTGGGATCATCGCTATCGTTTAATGAAGATGCACACCACTATGCATCTTTTGTGTGCAGCATTACCTTATTATGTTACTGGAGGTTCAATTGGTATAGAAAAAAGCCGATTGGATTTTGATTTAGGAGAGGAAACATTTGAATTTGAAACGTTAAACAAAATTATAAATGAATTTATTCAACAATCTCACTCGATTTCGTATCAGTGGATTACAAATGAAGAGCTTGATCAAAAACCTGAATTGGTTAGAACACTTTCTGTCAAACCTCCAAGAACAAATGATAAAATTCGTTTAGTTAAAATTGGAGATATTGATTTACAGCCATGTGGGGGGACTCATGTAGCCAATACTAGTGAGATTGGAGAATTTAAATTTATTAAATATGAGAGTAAAGGAAAAATGAATAAGCGTGTTCAGTTTACTCTTATATAATGCATAAAGCGTCTCTTAAGGATTTTTTACTATTATTTGTATTAGCTGGTATATGGGGTAGCGCCTTCTTCAATATTAAAATCGCCTCAGAAAGTTATACTCCTATGGCTCTTGCTTTTGGTAGAATTTTTTTTGCTGCAATCGTGATGCTTATTTACTGTTGGATTAGAAAAATTTCTATTGAAGCATTTGGAGAAAACTGGCTATGGTATGCGACTATAGGATTTGTAAATTTAGTTCTACCTTTTTTCTTTATCTCATTTGGAATAGTAAAAGTTCAAAGCAATCTAGCTGCTATCTTGATGTCCACAGCCCCTATCGCAGCAACAATATTGGGTCATCTCTTTATTCAAAATGAAAAAATTAATCTTTTAAAATTTCTAGGAATACTAATTGGCTTTCTAGGGATTGTTTATCTATTCTCAGATAATATTTTAATTAATCAATCAAATATCTTCTATGCATTCATGGTAATTTTAGGTCCAGTTTGTTACACCATTGGCGGTTTGTTTTCACTTAAGCTAAAACATATAAAAAATGAAGTACTCACTTCTAGTATTCTAATTTGGGCTGTAATTATCTTACTACCAATTATGTTTATCTTTGAAAATCCGACAGAATTAAGACCTTCTTTGAACGCTACAATTTCTCTTATTTATCTAGGAATTGTTGCTACTGCTATTGCTTGGCTTATGAGATTTTATATTCTTAAAAAGAATGGGTTAGTATTTCAATCTCAAGTTGCCTACATCATCCCAATATTTGGCCTAATATTTGGTTATCTCTTTTTAGATGAAAAAATAACTTATAAAATAATCGTGGCATTGATTGCTGTTCTTATAAGTACGTACTTAATTGAAAAAAGTAAAAAAGTAAAAGTTACAGATAAACTATCTTGATGTTATTGACTTATAATATACTGTACGCAATCTAATTATGTCAGCAGATATTCTAATTAAAATTGAGAATTTAAAAAAATCATTTCAGGGAGGCCTAGAGGCTCTCAAGGGAGTTAATTTGGAAATTCAAAGAGGTGAAATTTTAGCACTCTTGGGCCCCAATGGTGCTGGAAAAACTACACTCATTAATGCAATATGCGGTATAGTCTTGCCAACCTCTGGTAGCATTACAGTTGATGGTTACGATGTAGTAAAAGACTATAGAAGAACAAGGTCTATGATTGGACTTGTACCCCAAGAACTTCATTTAGAGGCTTTTGAAAAAGTTTTCCAAAACGTGTCCTACACCAGAGGTCTTTATGGCAAGAAAAAAGATCCTGCTTTCATTGAAAAAATTTTAAGAGACCTCAGTCTTTGGGATAAAAAAGATAGTAAACTTCGAGAGCTTTCTGGTGGCATGAAGAAAAGAGCTTTGATCGCCAAAGCCTTAAGTCATGAACCAAAAATATTATTTTTAGACGAACCCACTGCAGGTGTTGATATTAATTTGCGAAGAGACATGTGGAGAGCAGTTAGAGAATTAAAAGAAAAAGGCGTAACAATAATCCTTACAACACATTATATCGAAGAAGCAGAGGCAATTTCTGATAGAGTTTCTGTGATAAATAATGGTGAAATAATAATTACAGATAATAAAAACGATTTAATGCAGAAAATGGGCCAAAAGAATTTAACCATAGAATTCCAAGAGCCGTTTAAGGAAATCCCATCTTCTCTAGGAACGTACAATCTTAAAATGAATAATAATATTTCATTAACCTATACTTATGACTCTCAAGGGTCCTCAACAGGTATTACCGCACTGCTCCAAGATATAAAATCAGCTGGGCTTAAACTAAAAGATTTAAATTCATCCCAGACATCTTTAGAGACAATATTTGAAAAATTATTAGAGGAAAGTGCATGAATTGGACAGGTATCATAGCAATTTACTTGCATGAAATGGACCGTATGAGAAGGACAACAGTTCAAAGTATATTTTCTCCTGTCATCTCCTCCTCTTTATATTTTGTTGTATTTGGTGCAGCAATTGGTAGCCGAATACCTGTAATTGAGGATATTTCATATGGATCTTTCATAGTTCCAGGTATGATAATGTTAGCCCTACTTACACAGAGCGTTTCAAACGCTTCGTCTGGAATTTTTTTTCCAAAGTTTTTAGGCACTATTAATGAAATCTATGCCGCGCCTTTATCAACTACAGAAATCGTTATTGGTTTTGTCGGAGCAGCTACCACTAAATCTATAATTCTGGGCAGCTTAATTTTGGCAACGGGTTTATTTTTCGTTGAAATTTATATTATGCACCCATTTGCGATGATCCTGATGCTTGTTTTAACATCTTTAACTTTTAGTTTACTTGGTTTTTTGATTGGAATGTTGTCAACTAATTGGGAGGAACTCTCTATATTTCCTACTCTTATTTTATCACCACTTGTTTTTCTTGGGGGCTCACTATACTCCATAAACTGGCTACCAGAATTTTGGCAGAATGTGTCCCTAGTAAATCCCGTGCTTTATTTAGTGAGTGGCTTTCGATGGAGCTTTTATGAAATGGCTGATGTAAGCATTACTACAAGTCTAATTATGATATTTACATTCCTAATACTTAATATCACTGCAATTATTTATATTTTCTCTAAGGGCTTTAAAATCAAAGATTAATTACATATGTCAAATAGGATCGTCTGGTTTAAAAAAAATTTAAGGTATAAGGATAACGAAACCTTAATCGATGAAGATAAAAAATCGATCTTAATTTATATAATTGAACCTGAACTCTGGAAACAAAAGGACATGTCTTTAAGACAATGGCAATTTACTTTAGACAGTTTAAAAGATCTTCAACAACAATTAATTAAAAATAATTTATATCTAAATATTTTATGTGGAGATGCTTTAGAGATATTTAAGTTTTTAAAGGATAAATATAATTTTGATAGTGTTATAAGCGAACAAGAAACAGGAATTAAATGGACTTTTGAAAGAGATAAAAAATTAAAATCTTTTTTTCTCCAAAATGATATTCAATGGATTGAGTTTGCCTATCCGGGTGTAAGACGTGGACATCATGATAGAAATCAATGGGCAAAATTTTTTAGAAAGGATATTCTTAGATATACAAATTTACCCATCATTAAACAGTCGATAAATTTAGGATTAAAAAATTATGATTTACCAAAAATTTTCTACGACTCTACTCCTTGCCCTAATAGACAGAAAGGGGGCTCACGAGAGGCAGAAAAATTATTAAGCACTTTTCTTAACAGAAGAGGTGAAAACTATCAATTTGAGATGTCTAGTCCTATAAGTGCAGAAAAAAGTTGCTCAAGATTATCGACTCATTTGACCTACGGGACGATATCACACCGTTCAGTTTTCCAAGAAGCTACTCAAAAAAAACAAAAGATACAATTGACTAATAAAAATTTTGCTAAATCTATAAATTCTTTTTTATCTCGTTTGCATTGGAGATCACATTTCATCCAAAAATTGGAGGACCAACCATCGATTGAGCACGAGAGTTTTATTCCAGTCTATGACCAAATACGTGAAAAAGATTTTAGAAAATTAGATGCTTGGATAGAGGGAAAAACAGGTGTGCATTTTATAGATGCATGCATGATTTATCTACGAAATCATGGATGGATTAATTTTAGAATGAGGGCGATGCTAGCTTCGTTCGCGTCCTATAATCTATGGCTAGATTGGAGATATTTTGGCCCACGCCTTGCAGCTTTATTTACTGACTTTGAGCCTGGAATACATTACAGCCAGCTACAAATGCAATCAGGAACGACCGGAATTAATACAATCAGAATGTATAACCCATATAAACAAGCCTTAGATCAAGACCCTGAGGCGAAATTTATAAAATCACAATTACCTGAGTATAATAATTTTCCACCCAGCTTTTTTTTCAAACCCTCTGAGCTATCTAACAATGAAAATTTATTTAACGACTCTAAACTTGAAACAATAGTTGATGTTACCAAAACAGCAAAGTTCGCGAGAGATAAAATTTTTAGTATCAGGAAGCTCCCAGAACATCAAAAGATGGCCAAAAATGTTTTTATCAGACATGGTAGCAGACAGAATAGATAACAATTTTGCTAGATTTTTGAAGTTTACTTTTTTTAAAACAACCTATTAACTCATTTTAGATGTTTGAAAATCCTGATTATATTGTAATTGGTTCTGGATCGGCAGGATCTACAATAGCTTACAGGCTTGGGGAGAACCCAAAGTTAAAAATTCTAGTTTTGGAATTTGGTGGACTAGACAAAAGTCCATTTATCCAAATGCCTGCTGCTCTTTCTTACCCTATGAACATGAATAAGTTCGATTGGGGCTATAAAGCTGAACCTGAGCAAGCATTAAACGGAAGGTCTTTAGCCTGTCCAAGAGGTAAAGTTATTGGAGGTTCCTCTTCAATAAATGGAATGATTTATGTAAGAGGAAATGCTGGTGATTATAATCAGTGGGCAGAAAGTGGAGCGAAAGGGTGGGATTATCCAGATGTTCTTCCATACTTTCAAAGAATGGAAGCAAGCCATGGAGGCAAATCTGAATTTAGAGGGAGATCTGGCCCATTAAATATAACTCATGGCAAAAGAGATAATCCTTTACATAACGCTTTTGTAAAAGCAACTGAACAAGCAGGATATACATACACTGAAGATTATAATGGTTTTCGACAAGAGGGCTTTGGGCCTGCTGACATGAATGTTTGGAAAGGTTCACGTTTTTCAACAGCTAAAGCTTATTTAAAACCAGCATTAGCAAAGAAAAATGTAAAACTCATCACTAAAGTTTTAGTCGATAAAATTATATTTAGTGAAGATAAGGCAAAAGGGGTGGAAGTATTTCATCAAGGCCAAAAAAAAATTTTTAATGCCAATATCGGAGTTGTTTTATCAGCTGGTGCTATAAATAGTCCAACAATTCTCCAAAGATCAGGAATTGGAGAGGGCAATGATTTAAATAACTTAGGAATTGAGGTTATTAAAAACTTACCTGGAGTTGGTAAAAATTTACAAGATCATTTAGAAGTTTATTTTCAAGTGAAGTGTTTACAACCAGTAACACTTAACAAGTACTTAAACCCATTTTCTAAATTGCTAATCGGTATGCAATGGATGTTTCTTAAAAGTGGGCCAGGCTCGACAAACCAATTTGAAACACTTGGATTTATTCGTTCAGATAAAAATATTCCATATCCTGATATCCAATTTCATTTTCTCCCCGTTGCAATAAGATATGATGGTAAAGCACCAAGTAAAGGACATGGTTTTCAATTACATGTAGGACCCATGCGCTCAAAATCTCGAGGATTTGTGAAGTTAAAGTCTAGCAACCCTTTTGAGGCACCTTTAATAAAATTTAACTATATGTCTCATGAAGAAGATTTTCCAAACTTTAGAAAATCACTCAGGCTTTCCAGAGAAATTCTTAACCAAGATGCGTTAGCTCCTTTTAAAGGAGGTGAAATTCAACCCGGAGATAATGTTGTATCAGATGAGGGACTTGATGAATTTATAAAAAATAATTGTGAAAGCGCTTACCATCCATGTGGTACTTGTAAGATAGGAGAAGAAAACGATCCTTCATCAGTTGTTCAAAATGATTGTAAAGTTAAGGGTTTTTCAAATTTTTATCTTGCGGACTCCTCAATTTTTCCTCAAATCTGTAACGGAAATCTCAATGCACCATCTATTATGACTGGCGAAAAAGCATCGGATCATATTTTAGGAAAACCTCTTTTAGCTCCATCTAATTTACAGCCCTATACTCATCCAAACTGGCAGAATTCTCAGAGATAATATTGATGATCAGATTCATTCTCTTTTTTTTGATACTTCCATTAATTACTTATGCAGATAAACATATCCCTTATTATAAATCTTTAGCTCATGACGAGTCTTGGCTACGTCACTATCCAGAAAATCAAGATTTGAGTAAACAAACAGAGAAATTTCTTCTCACAGAAGAAAATATGCCAGTGAAGATTATAGAAGAGTTTCAAAATAGTTGGAGTTCTTATACTGACTGGTATCGTATAGAGTTATTTAATGGGATACAGGGATGGATTGCTCATAATCAGTTATCAAAAAAAAGAACTTTGTTAGTCTTAGAGGATACTGAATTATATGCTTTGAAATCTTATGATCCTGAGTCTATCTTGACTATTCAAAAAGGATTAATTCTTGCACCAAAAATTGTAAATTTATTAGAGGTTAATGAGACAATGGTAAAGATAAGTATTCCAGAGGGTAAAAAATCACCGATTAAAGGTTGGATACCAATGGATAAGAGAGTGTGGGGAGTTTCTAATTCAGAAACACAATTTATAAATGATTAGATACTTACTATTATTGTTACTCGTGGTACAAAACTTGATGGCTTACAGTGAATCTCCTTATAGGGTGGTTTATCAAACGGATACATACGAAATTCGATATTATGAGGAACGTTTAATAGTAGAAACTCAATACTCCAATCAAAATAATGGATTTCAAAAACTCTTTAAATATATATCAGGCAACAACAAACAAAGTCAAAAAATTGAAATGACCACACCAGTTAATGTCACAGAAATTGAAAATCAGTTTGTTATGCAATTTTACTTACCCAAGAGATTTCAACAAAATGAGATACCTCTACCCTCAGATAAATCAATAAAAATTTCAACAATAGAACCAGGATATTTCGCAGTAATTAGATATTCAGGTTTTGCCTCTGATAAAAATTTTCACAAACATAGAGAAATTTTAAAAAGGGATTTAAATGCCGATGATATAAAAGTCTTAGGTCCCCCTATTAAAGCTACATATGATGGTCCTTTTACACTTCCCAATCTTCGAAGAAATGAAGCAATTTTTTTAGTTGATTGGAAGGAGCCTCTTTGATGCAAAGTAAAAATACAGAAAAAAATTTTGGATTTGGTACTCAAATAAGAAAATCTCCATTTTTTGATGCTACAGTTCGATGGGGGGCTACTGGCTTTTCAGTTTATAACCACATGTATATCCCCAGAGATTTTGGTGACCCTGAGAAAAATTTTTGGAATTTAGTTAATGATGCAATTTTATGTGATGTAGCAGTTGAAAGACAAGTTGAGATAACTGGTCCTGATGCATTTCAGTTTATTCAATTACTTACACCGCGTGATCTTAGCAAATTATCTATAGGGCAGTGTAAATATGTTCTTATTACCAACGAAAAAGGGGGAATACTCAATGATCCTGTCTTACTTCGTTTAGGTGAAAATCATTTTTGGTTATCTCTATCTGATAGTGATATTTTACTATGGGCTCAAGGTGTTGCCGTAAATTCAGGGCTAAATGTTAGCATCAATGAACCAGATGTTTCGCCTCTTCAGCTGCAGGGACCAAAGTCAAGAGAAATTATGGTGAAATTATTTGGAGAAAGTATAAGAGATTTAAAATATTACTGGCTCAAAGAATTAGAATTAGATGGTATTCCTTTAGTTGTATCTCGCACTGGATGGTCTACAGAACTTGGATACGAATTATTTTTACGAGACGAAACTATGGGAGATAAATTATGGGAAATGATCATGAAGGCAGGGAATGAATATGGTCTTCAGCCTGGTCACACATCAAGCATTCGCCGTATAGAAGGAGGTATGTTGTCATATCACGCGGATGCAGACATACAAACTAACCCATTTGAGATGGGACTTGAAAGACTAGTATCTTTGGATAGTGATATTAATTTCATTGGTAAAAAAGCACTTATTGAAATCCAAAAAAAAGGAATAAAACGTCAACAAATTGGTTTGGAAATAAAGGGAGATTCTTTGACAGGTCCAAACACAATATTTTGGGAAATATTCTGTGATGATAAAATCATTGGAAAAGTAACTTCTGCAGTATTTTCACCACGATTAGAAAAAAATGTAGCATTGGCTATGGTTGATAAAAATTTTAGTAAAATAGGATTGAAATTATCGGTTGAAATTAATGGGGTTCTAAGAGATGCAATCATAGTAGAAAAGCCTTTCTTTGATCCTAAAAAAGCGCTTCCAAGTTCTTGATATAATAGAAATATCGTTGATATTATTGAATATCTTTTGATATTCACTAGATGCATAGTTTCGTTAACTTCTTAGCATTATTTTTTTTTTGATTCAGAATTTATAAGTTCCTAATTACTCAAAATATAGAGAGGTATATATGAAACTAATAACAGCAATTATCAAGCCAGACAAAGTTGAAGCTTTGAGACAGGCACTCACAGGTGTCGATATCCAAGGTTTAACTATCGTTGAGGCTAAAGGATATGGGCGCCAAAAGGGTCATACCGAACTGTACCGAGGCGCAGAATATGAGGTACATTTTCTTCCTAAATCTCGAGCAGAGGTTTTAGTTGATTCTGCTGACGCTGAAAAGGTCATTACTACAATTTCTGAGGCAGTTAAATCAGGAAAAATTGGTGATGGTAAAATTTATGTAACTGAAGTGCAAGATGTTGTCCGAATACGTACTGGAGAACGAGGCGCTGAGGCTATTAAATAAGGAGATCGTATGAAAAAAATATTAACTTTTTTAATACCCACTTTGTTCCTATCTGGAGCAGCAAGTGCAGAAGTTTCTGCTGAAACAGCTTTTGTATTTAATACATTTTTATTTGTTTTTAGTGGAGTCTTAGTGATGTTCATGGCATTAGGTTTTTCCATGTTAGAAGCTGGATTTGTTCGTAAAAAAAACACATCGGCAATTTTATTAAAAAATATAGCTTTATACTCAATTGCAGGAATAATGTTTTATCTGATCGGATACAGCCTAATGTATGTTGATGTTTCTGGTTATATAGGATCATTAGGTGGTGCTTTTTATGACACAGCTGACGACTTGACTGTTGCTGCAGAAGAGGGTGGCTACTCATTAGCATCGGATTGGTTCTTCCAGATGGTGTTTTGTGCAACTGCTATTTCGATTGTATCAGGTGCTTGTGCTGAGAGAATAAAAGTATGGCCTTTTATGATATTCGCTGCATTTATGACAGGAATTATTTATCCAATCTATGGTGCATGGACTTGGGGCGGCGGATGGCTTACAGAGATGGGCTTCTCTGATTTTGCAGGTTCAACAATTGTTCACTCAGTTGGTGGATGGGCGGCTCTAACTGGATGTTTGATCCTCGGCCCGAGAGCTGGAAAATATGGCTCTGATGGAAAAATAACTCCAATTGCTGGCGCAAATATGCCATTAGCATGTCTAGGTACCTTTATCCTATGGTTTGGATGGTTTGGATTTAATGGCGGATCACAATTAGCTTTAGGTAGTGCCGCAGACGCATCTGCAATGTCAATCGTTGTTGTAAATACTAATATCGCTGCTTGTGGTGGTGTTGTTGCAGCAATCATTTTATCTCAATTATTGTATAAGAAGATTGATTTATCAATCGCACTTAATGGTGCCATTGCTGGTCTTGTTGCCATTACGGCTGGCCCTGATTTAACCAATCATTTCTTATCTATGATTGTTGGTGCGATAGGTGGTATTCTCTGTACGATTGCTATCCCAATGCTAGATAAAATGAAAATCGATGATGTTGTGGGAGCGATTTCTGCTCACTTAGTTGCAGGTATCTGGGGAACGTTGGCTGTAGGTATCTTCGGTGCAGGTGACTTCTTAGTACAATTGATTGGCATAATCGCAGCTGCTGTATTAGTTGTGCCTTTAAGTGGTGTATTCTTCTATATCCTTAAGGGAACAATTGGTTTAAGAGTATCTGAAGAAACTGAAGCTTCAGGTCTCGATAAAGCTGAACTCACTACAGAGGCTTACCCAGAATTTAAATAATTCTTATTTATAGTACTCTTAAAAAAGGGCGCTTATCGCGCCCTTTTTTTTATGTTAACTGATCTATTAAATCTGTAATTTTTGAACTATCAGGTTTAGTCATGGAAGACCAACTTTTAACTAATTTTCCTTCACCATCAAAAAGATATTTATAAAAATTCCATTTTGGAGTTTCATTATATGTTGATGACATCCAGCTATATATTGGATGGGCGTCCTCTCCATCCACGTCTATGATTTCAGAAATGATAAATTTTGTATCGTAATTAACTAAACAAAACTCTTTAACATCCTTTTCATCATCTAACTCTTGTCGAAAGCTGTTAGAGGGAGTCCCAATAATTATTAAATTTTTATCTAAATATTCACGATGAAGATTGGACAAGTTAGCATACTGTTTTGTGAAACCACATCTGCTAGCAGTATTCACAAGAAGAACGGGTTTACCTTTAAATTTATTTAGATTAATTTGATTACCATCAATATCTTGAATACTAAAGTTATGAAGGTTTTGTGCCATAATACCTCCTATATTTGTGAGTAAAACACTCAAGGTTATCAAGAGAATTCTCATGTCATTTTATACTGACTTTTAATAATCTAGATCTGCTAATCTTAAATTTTTGGCAACCCTAAAACCTGACTTTTTTTAATAAATTCCTCTTTATATGGAGGTCTATTAAATATCTCTTTTATCATAGGTTTAAAAAAATCTAAATCTTTGTTCTCATATTCTGGGTCAAAAGATTTTTGATCCCATCTTTCGCAGAATTCCGCGCATGTTTGAAAATAAATGTTATCCTTAAATTTATCCCTCGCATTTTTATCCCAACCATAATGATGGGCATAATAAATCATTTGAAAAATTCCATGATGCTCAACTACCCAAGTTATTTCTTCTCTAACGTAGGGTCTGATAACCTCAGCAGAAAATCTATCGTGATTTTGAGGAGCAAGTCCATCGCCAATATCATGAAGTAATGTTCCAACAATCCAATCAATATCTGCCCCATCGTTATAAGCTCTCGTTGCTGATTGAAGTCCATGATCTAGTCTGGAAATTTTATAGCCCTCCATAGTATTTTGTCCTTGTCTTGATAGTTCTTCGATAATTCTCTCATAAGTTAAAGAGACATATTTTTCCTCATACTCTTGAAGTAATAAATAATCTTCTTTATCACCATCTTTCATATGTTTAAATTTTACATTCTTATCAACCAAAATTTTTAAATCCATCTTGTACATATTTTTTATGCAAATGTCTAAGTTTGCCGTCTGTTGAGTCAAAATCTAGATAACAACCTTGGAGGTGTCTGGCACCTTCATTAGCATCGTATGCGGTTCTTCCATGAAGAAGTCTGTGATTATCAAACATCATAACGTCACCGGTTTTAAGCTTAAACTTAATCTCAAAATCTGATGAAGAATATAAATCACCAAGTAGTTTTCTAGCTTTATAGAAATTTGTAAGTTTTTTTCGATCAATTGGCGGAACATAATCAACTCTTGTGCTATACCTTACTTGTTTGTAGTCTCCCTCTTTATCCAACTCAATAAGCTCTCCCCAGTTTTCTAAAATAATATCTTTATCTTGAAATTGATATCTAAGATTAGTTTTAGTCAAAGATTCGAAAGCTTCAGGGTAATTGATCTTGATATACTCAGCAACTGCAAAACCATCTACTAGAGTCGAATAACCACCACTGACCTCATTTTTAAGACAATGTAAGAATTGAATTCCAGGCGCTGCTGGCTTTCTATAGGGATTGTCCGTGTGAGGAGGAAGAGCAATAGGCTTATAAGCTAAATCATTGGGTTTAGGTTTGGACATCACATCAAAATACTCACCAAAGTTAGTTACTTTAACAGGACCTATAGATCTCACAAATTTGAGTAAATATTGGTTTTTTGCTGGAACGTTTTTAATAATTACAAAACCATATTTATAAAAATCCTCTAAAAGTCTATACATCGACTTTTTCTCAGCCATATTTTCTTCAAACTCTACACTTGGAAATACTTTTAAATCTGAGTTCCAAAGTAGTCTTTTAGGTAAAGGGCCACGTTTGTTTTTATCGTTATCAAATTCTGTTAGAAGATCTTGAATATTATATTTCCCTTTAGCCCCATCATTGAATTCAATATCAAGTTTTTCTTCTAAAATTTTTGCTGTTGTAATTTGTAAATCTAATTTAATGGAAGAGGGTTCGTAGAGTCTTTGATTTGTATCTTTGTCGACATAGTCATAACCTGGTAATCTTTCTCTTAGCCAAATAGGATGTAATTCATAATCATTATTTTGGTGTGTCACTTTTAATGAGTCACTTGAAAACTGTATCTTCATGTCGCTACTCTCAAAATTAATTCTTATAAATATTTTTTGTTAATTAATAATATTTGTCAATTAAGAAATTAAGGAGCTAATTTAAATATAGCTTCAATTTCAACTGAGAAGCCTATAGGAAGAGAATTCACCCCAACTGCCGCACGAGCATGTATCCCCTTTTCACCAAAGATTTTTTGCATTAAATCTGAACAACCATTAATAACCTGAGGTTGTTGAGTAAAATTATCTAAACAGTTTACAAAACCTGTCAACTTGATTAATTGTTCTACTCTGTCTAGATCTTTGATTTCATTTTTTAAGGCAGATAATATTGCCAAACCACATTTTTGTGCATGTTCTTGAGCTAATTCCAAACTCAAATCTTTACCTACAACACCTTTTGCAAAACTTCCATCCTCAAGGAGAGGACCTTGGCCTGAAATATAAGCAGTATCATCGACTATTACACAAGGTTTGTAACTTCCAGCTGGTTTTGCAGGATTGGGTAAAACAATTCCTAACTCTTGTAATTTATTCTCTATATTCAATGTGAGACTTCCTCTTCCTCTTTAATTTTATTTATAATCTGTTCTGTAGCTAATTGCATCCCAATTGAAGATGTATTTCTAGGGACAATCATAGAAGGTGTATTTTCTTCATAGATATCACTAGTTCTTCCAACTCTAATTCTAAAATAATTATAAGGAGCGACTAAAGAATACACAACTATCATATAAATAAAAAAACCATAGGGTCCAAAGTAAGACATAAAACCTGAGGCTAGCATAGGACCTGCTACCATACCAAAAGCATTAACAAGTGTTAAAGTTGAACTGGCTGAAACAATTTCGTCTTTTTCCAAGAAATCGTTCATATGTGAAATAACGACAGCGTAATAAGGTAATGAAACAGCAGAATGAATACCAATAAATACTAATAGAACATAAAATGAGAATGAACCAAATATAAAGGCCAGTATTAAAGAGCCAACAGCTATCAAATTTAGTACAAATAAAATAGTTCTTCGATCATAACGATCTGAGATTTTTCCAATAGGATACTGAAAAATAGCTCCAATAAACATATTTACAAAAACTAAAATTGAAATTTGAAATATACTAAAACCAATTTTAGCACCAAAAACTGCAATTAATCCGAATAAAGCACTGTAAATCATTCCAATTGTAAAAGATCCTACAAAAGCCATAGGTGATTTATTATATAAGTCTTTAAGACTTAAAAATTTAGGTGTAGTAAATTCAGGAGCAGGTTTCTTAGTAAGCAATATAGGAACCAAAGCAAAGGATATCAACAAAGATGATAGAATGTAAAGATGAGCTTCTGTAGTTGTGCCTATATTTATTAACATTACTCCGATACTTGTAGAAATATATAAAACAATCATATAGAAGCCAATTAATTGGCCTCTAGTTTTGTTATCTGCCCGATCATTTAACCAGCTCTCACAAACTATATAAATGGCAGCATAGGAGAAACCAGTAATCATTCTAAAGATTAACCAAAGAACTGGATCGATAAAAATCCAATGCAATAAGATAGCTGTCGATCCTAAAGATGCGAATGCTGCAAATACTCTGATATGCCCAACATTTTTAATTAGTTTAGGACATTGAATTGAGCTAAACAGAAATCCAATGAAATATCCTGTAAATACATAACCAATCTCAAAGTCTGAAAAATTAAAAAAAACAGAATTGATGTTTAGTAAAGTTCCTTGGAGAGTATGAGCTATCATTATTAGCCCAAAGCCACTAAAAAGTGCCCATGAATTTAAAATTGTTCCAAACACCCGCGAATAGGTAAACTTTTAGTTTAAGAATGCAACAGTTATTTTGAAAAAGGTATTGTCGTCATCTGCGATTGCACTTCTAGATTATCAATCAACAGTGTCTTAACTTCATTAAAATTTTGAAACTTGGTTTGTATCATTGCGATACCAAGACAACACCCAAAATCAGGGCTATAACAACCAGATCTTAATTCACCAATAATCTGGCCATCTAATTGGATAGGTAGGTATTTTGTTATAGTTAAATTATCAAGCTTGAGTTTTAAACCAATTAAGGACCTTTGTACTCCTTCTCGATTTTGTTTTTCTAGTATTGATTTTCCTAGGTAATTTATATCTGGATTAAAAGAAACAAAAGGATTTAGGCCACATTCTAGGGGAGTATCTTCCATGGTCATATCATTCCCAAAAGAAAGCAGACCTCCCTCAATCCTTTCAATTAAATTTGGACAGCCTGGTCTGACATTTAAATCTTCACCATTATTAATCAAGCTATCATATAGATTTAGACCAACTTCATCATCATCAACATAAATTTCAAATCCACCCTGTTTTGACCAACCTGATCTTGCGATTAACAATTTATGGCCTTGAAATTCATATCTTTTAAAATTAAAAAATTTTAATTTTTTTATTTCTTCACCAAAAACTCTCTCCATCAAATCAAAAGATTTAGGGCCTTGTACAGCTAATATATTGACATTGGGTTCCGTAATTTCGACATCTAAATTCATACCAATGGTAATACCCTTTGCATATAATAAGATATCTGAGTCGGCTATGGATAACCACCAAGTATCATCACCAACTTTCATAATTAATGGATCATTAAGAATTTTTCCTTTTTCATCAATAATTGGCGCATAGTAACAAAGATCATCTCTTACATTAGATAGATCTCTACAAGTAATAAGCTGTGTAAGCTTTGCAGCATCAGGACCTTTAAATTGGACTTGCCTTTCTACCGATACATCCCAAACCTGGACATTGTTTTTAAGATGAAGACAGTCTTCCTCTACCCCTTTAAAAGATGCAGGTAAAATCATATGATTGTAAACTGTGTAGGATTGAACCCCATACTCTTCTATTCTTTTGGTATAGGCCGTGGAACGAAGTCGAGCACTTTTAGCGATTAAATGGTTCATAAAATTTCGGATTTAGTTAATATGTATTCTTGATACAAAGCAAACGATATTTTTTTATTATTTTAGTATTATTATCACACCAAATTTGTATATCTCAGGTACATGCAAACAGCAATTCAGATCGTGTAGACTATTTAATTGAATTATTAAAAGAACCACTAGATGAGGAATCCCAAGAAGAAATTAAGGGCGCTATTATGAGAATTTGGAAAATTTCAAAAAGTGAAGAAATACAACAAAAAATGAGTAATATTGGGCATTTTATAAGGTTTAGGCAATACCAAGAGGCGGAAGATTACCTATCTCTCATAATTCTTGAACAAGATGATTTTATGGATGCTTATTACCAAAGAGCAATCGTTCATTATTATCAGGGAGAAATCAACGAGGCACGTGAAGACCTTCTAAGTGTTTTATCTTTTGAGCCCAGACATTTTGATGCATTAAGAGTTTTGGCTTTAGTTTATGAGAAACAAAATAAAAAAAGTAAGGCTTACTATACATATAAAGAGCTTGAAAAAATACTTCCCCACGATGAAATTGTAAGAAGTAAATTAAAATCTTTAGAAAATTTAATTTAATTAGATGTTTAGTCCTAATATAAATATTAAAATACATATGGTAAAAAAACTTACAAGACTATAAACCATTCCAATTATTATAGGGACAAAGCTTTGACTGAATATCTTTTTCAAATTAATTGAAGCTCCAAGGGCAGTTAATGCTAAACCAAAAAAAATAGTAATGATATTTTCTAAAATTTCTAAAATATTTATCCAAGTCATAGAACTAAAATAATAATTATCTATAATTCCACGAATTATAATTAAAACAATAAACCCTACTACAAATAATGGTATTGAATTTTTAATTTTTTCCAAAATTGATAAATTTTTAGAAGTGGTTTTTTCTGCCCTATTTTTTAAAATAACTAAAGATGGAATTAAAATTGCTAGAAACAAATTTCTAAGTAGTTTAGTTATAGTAGCGATTTCAAGAACTTTATTATTTTGGTATAAATCACTATGCACCATTGCAGCAGCCAATACTTGACTAGTATCATGGATACCTACACCTAAAAAAATCCCCTTAGCTAGATCTGTTATAAAATACCATTCTATAAAAAAAGGATAAACCAATACAGCTAAGCTGCCCCAAAGAACAACGATCAATACTGCTGTACCAACATCATAATCTTTAGATTTTAAAACATTAGATGAGACCATTATTGCTGTAACACCGCAAATGGACGTCCCAATTGCCAATAATTTTGAGATCTCTTTTTGAACAGGCCATAACTTTGAAAGGGCTAAATATGTCAATAATATCAACAAAATTGTGATTATTATTATCCCTAATGATTGAACACTAACGCTAGAGAGTTGTGTAAAACTTATTTTTATACCCAGCAATACAATTGCTAATTGAAGAATATTTTTTTTTATAAAATCACGTCCTTTTAGAATATTTTCTGAAAATTGGAATAAATTGAAGAACAATATTCCCAAAATAAGACACAGTAAACTTAAAGGCAAAACCGATATATTTAAAATATAACTAAAGGGTTGTCTTAAAAAAATTGCAAATATGTAAATAAGACAAATAACAGTAATTCCTGATATATTTCTACTAATCATTATCTGTTAAACCAGCGCCAGCTCCAGAAATTTTTTTCTCTTCTGTCTCTTCAACAAAAGTTTCAAGCGATAGTTTATATAGATAATCCCAAGAACTTTGGTCATATAAGCATTTCCTTTGAGCTGAAATGGTTAAAGAAAAATCTGATAAATTATTAGGAACCACATTTTGATCTATAAAAAAAATATCTCCAGGACTTATTGTAAAATTTAAATCTGATGACTTAAAATCAAAATAGAGTAAATTATTTTTTGCTGACTTAGATAAAAAAGGAAGAATTAATAGGGGCTCATTTATATTCTTGAACTTATGAATACGATGTAGGACTTTATTATGAGATTGGTCAAGAAAAAAAATTCCAAAATGTATTGGGCAAAGGTTGCTGGTATCAGATTGATCTACATCCAAAAGTTTATTAAGCTTAGTTAGACCTAAATCAACTAGTCTTTTAAAACTTTCTAATCCTTGAAATTTAGACTGCTCTAATACTCTTACTGCTTTTCCAGCCTCCTCAGAAACGCCCCAACTTAATCCCTTAGCACGCGATGATCTTTTAATTGTTGTTTCAATTTCATATAAGGAGTGCATTAAGCTATCTTTTTGTAAGACCACGTATCGTTAGATGTACTTATTTCTTTCATTAAGGGAGCACCTTGATACATAGTAATTCTTACCCATCGATCAGAACGAGGATCAAATCGTGTTGCACCAAAAAAGGATAACTTTAGTCGTATCATATCAACTGGGATTAAAGTTTTTGAGATGGTGTTATCTTGAATTTCTGAGTAGGGCAGTTTTTCACATACAAGAACCCTTCTTAATATATGCCGATATTCTTGACTTTTTAACAAATAATAGCCTAAGTCTCTCTTTAAATCATAAGATTTTAAATCACCATAAAGTGCACTTATATCTCTTGCTATAGCTAAAGGTAACTCTAATTCTGATCCTTCCTCAGAAAATCTATCTGACATCCGAGGCTCTTGTTTATTTTTTGAGTAATACCAAAAATTAAAAATATTTTCTTTGTTATCAAAATCAATATTTAGCAACCAAGTATATTGATTTTCAATTAATTTACACACCTCATCAATTGTCTTTGATGTATCAATATCAAAGTACTTATCTTCATTTATAGACATTTGATAACTGAGAGGTTCTACAATGTCTGGATAAACCTCCATCATTAATGAAACAATAAACTCACAACATTCAGATTGAGTATTTGCTTCTGTCCACTCGTAAATAGAATTCCAAAAATAATTTTTCAAGGTATATGTTGAATAAAAATTTTGAAAACTATCTAAGTCCTTTAAAAGCTGTTTATTTTTTTTCTTTTGGTAATCACTCTCTGTTTTCCAATATTTAATATTCTCTTGAATAGCAGAAAGATATGACTCAAAAATATCTTTATCTTTTTGACTCACAGATAAAATTGATCGAATAGCTTTTAATGCTTTTTCTTTTGCAATGATCCATTGATTTAATAAAGCTGGATGATTTACTATAAAGGGGGCCATTCCCAAACCTGTAGAATTACCAATACCTAAATTTCTAGCAATATCTTCGCTAAGTTTAATTGCCTTATTTGGAGAACGAAAGTGAGCTACATGGTTAACGACATCAAAAGTAAATTGTCTTGCGAGGTATACAAGCATCATCTCCAATCTAAATGGCCCTTTAAGCTCCTCTCTATCTTGAATTTTAATTCGATCAGCTAATCCAAATTTTCCAGAGCCATAAACAGCAGTAGTTCGATAAAGATAACCCACGCTATATAGAAGCTTAGTATCAGGTTGTATACCTTTAGACAGTTTATCTACTACATGTTCAAAAACACGTACAGATTTGTTAGCTCGAGATAGGCAAAGTTCCTTTTCACTCACCCTTCCCTGTTCTTGGAGGGGAACATTAGCTTTAAGCCTTTCAATATCCTCTTTAGCTGGAACTCCATCAAATAAAACAAAAGATGCATCCCATTTCGTAGCTATAACTCGATCAGATCTTTCACTATCTTCAATATAATTTGAAAAGCAAATTAGGGAGTATTGTTTTTGCCCATTATTTACAACATAAACAATATGACCAAAGCCTCGATTATCTAGGTTGAATTCTTTAGTTTTAAATTCCCAATTCTTAAATTCTCTTATAAAACTTCTTAGAAAAGACAATTTAGATTGATGAAAAGACCCTAATCGGTCTAATTTCATAACTAATTCTGGTTTTCTTAAATCTATTTGCATCAATCAAATTTCTTATAAAAATTGTACCAATTATTACCCAAGATGTCGTGCGTCTCATCTTCGCTGAAACCAACATCTTTTAAACCTTTATGGAGATTTTCAAAACCTCTGGCATCTTTAAACCATGAGGGTTGAGGAGGAAAACCTGCATTATCAACTGTTCCTTCACCAAAATCTTTTGTTTTTGTCCAAGTACCATTTCTCATCCATTCAACTATGCTATCTGGATGATGAATACAAAGATCTGAGCCAATACCAATTTGCTTAACAGATATTTTTTTTGTACTTTCTGCAATCATCTCACAAAATGATTGAAGAGTGCAATTTGAAGTATCTTTAAGATGGTGAGGATATAATGAGAACCCGATCATTCCACCACTATCGTTTAATGCTTTTAATACTTCATCTGATTTATTTCGAAGCCCCTCATGCCAGAACAAAGGATTGGCATGACTTACAACAATTGGCTGAATAGAAATTTCAATTGCTTCTAATGTTGAAAATTCTGCTGAGTGAGACATATCAATAATCATATTTACCCGATTCATCTCTTTAATAACCTCTTTCCCCATTCGAGTAATACCACTATCACGTTTTTCATAACACCCAGTGGCTAGTAATGATTGATTATTGTAAGTAAGTTGCATGAATAGTACGCCCAATTCTTTTAGAGACTCTACATAATCAATATTATCTTCAACAGGAGAGCAATTTTGTAAACCATAAAATATAGCAGTCTTATTCTCGAGTTTCGCTTTAGCGATATCTTTTGAACTTTTGCCTTGAAAGATTAAATCTTTGTTTTTTTCAAAATAATTATTCCAAGTCTTTATATTAGAGAGAACTTCGTCGTAGTCTTCGTGATAACAAATTGTAGCATGAACTGCATCTAATTTAGCCTCACGATTTATTTTAAATATTTCTCTAGACCAGTTACAATACTGAAGATTGTCAACTCGAAAATTCATCCGAGAATTATACGGATCCAGAATTAATGTAGGAAGTCTTTACTTGAGAGTAAAAGTCTCTGGCATATGTTCCCTGTTCTCGAGGTCCAAAACTTGAGGCTTTTCTTCCTCCAAATGGCACATGATAATCTAAGCCAGCAGTTGGTAAATTGATAGTCGTTACTCCAGTTTTAATGTTTTGTTTAAAATACTCAGCTTTTGCTAAAGAAGTAGTAATAATACCACTGGATAGTCCAAAATCTGTAGCATTAGCAATTTCAAGTGCATGATCTAAGCTTTTTGCAGGTATTACACATGCGATTGGTCCAAACATTTCTTCTTGGTTAATGCGAGATTTATTATCTCCATCAATGAACAAGGTTGGTTCCATATAATATCCTAGGGTTCTCATGTTCATTGGGTTTCCACCAAAAGCAAGTTTGGCTTCTCTTTTACCAACTTCGATATAATTTAAGTTTGACTCAAACTGAGATTGATTTGAGGCAGGTCCCATTTGTGTCCCTTCATCTAAAGCATGTCCTACTTTTAAGTTTTTAATACTCTCTATTAAGCCTTTTACAAAATTTTTATAAATATTTTCATGAACAATCAATCTTGAGGAAGCAGTACACTTTTGACCTGTTCCGCCATACGCTCCATTAACCGCACATGTAATGGCTGTTTTTAAATCTGCATCATCCATCACAACTAATGGGTTTTTAGAGCCCATTTCCATTTGCATTTTTTTCATGGAAGATGAGGAATTTTGATAAAGCTGTTTTCCTACTTCGACAGAACCAGTAAAAGTTATTGCTGCAATCTCTGGATGGGTTGCTATTTTGTGGCCGACATCACTTCCAGAACCCAAGACTAAACTAAATAAACCAGCAGGTATATCTTGCTTAGAAATTATCTCAGTTAAAGCGATAGCACTTCCAACTGTTAGAGAGGCTGGTTTTAAAATCACGGCATTACCACACATCATTGCGGGTGCTGCTTTCCATGCGGGTATTGCTATTGGAAAATTCCATGGTGAAATAATACCAACTATACCTAAAGGCTCTCTTGATATTTCAACTTGAAAACCTGGTCTAGTTGAGGGAATTTTCTCACCATATAAACGTAAACACTCTGACCCGTAAAACTGAAATTGTTGACCAGCTCTCGATACTTCTCCAATACCCTCGTTTAATGGTTTTCCCTCTTCACGAGATAATAATTCGCCGATCTGTTGAGATTTTTGTATTAGTTCATCACCTATATTTATTAGTATCTGTGATTTCTTTTCAATTCCTACAGTCTCCCACTCTTTTTGAGCAATAGCGGCAGAATGAATAGATTGTTCAAATTGTTCATCAGTACAAGTAGTATACTTATCAATTATTTCGGAAGTGTCAGAAGGGTTAATATTTTTAATTGAACTGGTACCCTCGACCCACTGGCCAGCAATATAGTTAGATTTTTTCATAAGTTATCTTTTTAAGATCTCTGAAAGTTTTTTTGTAGATAAAAAACCTACATTTTTTTTGTCTTTGTCTTGAATTACTAAGTTATCGGGTTTATCTGAAATAACTTTATCAATAAAACGATCAATAAAATCATCTTGGTCTATTGGCATAGCCTTACTGAGATCTTGGCCATTAATTTCACTCATTATATGTTTTGCTTTAATCACTCTTGCTCTATTTACATCCTCTACGAAGTCTTTTACATACTTTGTTTTTGGATTTAGCAAAATATCTGCAGGTATTCCCTCTTGATCCATAATTCCATCTTTTAAAATAGCAATACGGTCTCCAATTTTTAAAGCCTCGTCAAGGTCATGTGTAATAAAAACAACTGTTTTATGAAGTTCGTCTTGAAGTTCTAAAAGTATATCTTGCATATCTTTACGGATTAGAGGATCCAGTGCACTAAAAGCTTCATCCATTAAAAGAATATCACCGTCATTTGTTAAGGCCCTTGCTAAACCCACGCGTTGTTGCATTCCACCTGATAAATGTTGAGGATATTTGTCCTCATAGCCTGATAAACCGACTCTTTCAATCCAACGAAGAGCACTTTTGTTTGCATCTTCTTCACTAATATTTTGTATATGAAGACCAAAAATGGTATTTTGCAAAACAGTTTTATGGGGAAGTAAGGCAAAACGTTGGAAGACCATTGCGGTTTTGCCTCTTCTAAAACTTCGAAGTTCCTCTTCATTCATTTTTAAAACTTCGTCACCATCAACAGTTACACTGCCATCTGTGGGTTCAATTAATCTATTGATATGCCTAATTAAAGTTGATTTTCCAGATCCAGATAATCCCATAACAACCTGAACAGATTGAGCGTGAATATCGAGGTTAATATCTTTTAGTCCAAGAACATGATTATGTTTTTCCAGCAATTCATCTTTTCCAACTCCATTTTTGACGTGCTCCATTGCACCTTTAGGATTTTTTCCAAAGATTTTAAAAAGATTTTTAATCTGTATTTTTGCTTCTGACATTTATACTATTTTACCAGAGCGATGTTTTTGAATACGTTGACCATAAGACTGAGATACTCTATCAAAAACAATAGCAACGATTACTATGGCAAGTCCATATAATACACCTTTGGTAAAATATTGATTATATATAGATTGTAAAACTGGTTGGCCTAAGCCTTTCACACCTATCATTGAAGCAATAATAACCATCGCTAAAGCCATCATGATAGTCTGATTAATGCCAGCAAAAATTGTTGGTAAAGCCAAAGGGAGTTGAACCTGATATAGCTTTTGTTTTTTGGTAGCACCAAATGCATCTGCAGCTTCTAAAGCCTCTTTATCCACTTCTCGAATACCTAAATTAGTTAATCTAATTAAAGGAGGTATTGCATAAATTACAACAGCAATCAATCCTGGTATCTTTCCAATGCCCATTAACATTACGATAGGTATCAAATACACAAATGGTGGCATTGTTTGCATGACATCTAAAATTGGGGTAACTATACTTTGCGTACGATCAGACCTAGACATTGCTATTCCTGTCGGTAAACCTATTACAACGGACATTATTACAGATGTAAGTATGATAGCAATAGTGCTCATTGTTTCATCCCACATCCTAAAGTAACCTATAAACACAAAAGCTAAAAAAGTTCCAATCACTAACTTTATACTTCTACTTCCCCAATAAGTAAGACCTAAAAGAACAATCATAAATATCGGCCAAGGTGTAGCAATGAGGGTTTTTTCAAAAAAAACTAGCATTTTTAGAAGAGGATCAAACATTGCATCAATTAAATCACCCCATTCACGAGCAAAATCTTTATAACTAGCATCAACACCTTTTTTGAATTCGCGAAACTGTTTGTTAGGCATTTCTGGAAAATCTGTTAGGAAATTAGACATATATATTAAAATTCATTTTAAAAAAACCTGGGGACATAATCCCCAGGTAAATAGTATAAAGCTTTTATAGAGAGTTTTGTATATCTAGTTTTTGGTCAAATGGTACCCATTCTCCCCAAACATTAGAAAAATTCTCTAAGAAATAGTAAGCTGTCTCTTCAGCCTCAGCTTGATTTTCTTCTTTCCATGCAAGTATTTGACTTAGAAGAGTATTGTTAAAGCTTCTTTTCTCCAAGTAACCCATAACTTCAGAGTTTCCTAGCATATCTTTACCAACATAAGTCTCCACAACTGAGGCAGGATATTTATTTCTGCCTGGAGCTTCTACATTGAGATCATTGATTTCTGAAAGCCAAGTTTCTTTGTCATGTTCAACACCTTCATCAAGTTTTGTCATATCATACTTTCCAAGGATAGCTGTTGGGCCCCAATAGTAACCCATCCAACCTTCACCTTTGTTGTATGCCTCACCCATTGCACCTGAAAGAGCTCCACCTGAACCTGGATCAATAAATTCAAATCCAGCATCAGCCATGCCAAATGCTTTAAACATTTGAGTTGTAGTAATCTGACAGTTCCAACCAGCAGGACATCCGTAGAAACCAGCTACGCTTGAATCTTCAGGGTGTGGGAATAAATCAGGTCTTGCAAGAGCATCATCGATAGTAACAATACCATGTTCTTGAGCTATGTATGTTGGTATCCAAATTGCTTCTTCACCACCATCTTCAAACACTTTACCAACGTTTTTGATTAAACCCTCAGCTTCAGCAGGATCTAAGATTGGCTTAATATTTTGAGACCATAATTCTGGAGCTATAGAAGGCTCACCTTTTTCAACTAGAGATGTTGCCGTCGGCATAGTATCCCCAGGAATTAATTCCACTTCACATCCAAGTCCTCTTAAGAGAACAGCGTCGATGTGTGCGATGACCTGAGCAGAAGCCCAGTTCATTTCAGCAATTGTAACATTACTGCAGTGTGCCCCAGCTTTAACATTAGAAGAAATGGAGGTTATCCCTAATGCAAGGAAGAGCGCGGTAAATAATCGTAAAATTGACATATTTCCTCCTTATGTAGATATATCTAACAATATATAAACATTTAGGGCATAATCATGCAAATAGTATTTGAGTCTAAATTGTCTTATTTGCTCAATTTGTCTTGATTCATTCAATAAAAGCAATTTAATTAATTATATTGCCTTATTTTAAAAAAACTCTGGCCAAAAATTTAGCTTCTGAAAAGCTATTAAAAACTGGATGCTCACTCAAAAACTCTGAGGGTATAATTGATGGTATAATTGACGCAGAGTATTGTGGCATCAAAAGTCACGGTTTTCACTATTTACCAATATATTGCAATCATCTTAAGTTAGGTAAGATAAAAGGTAACGCTGATCCAACATTTGAACAAATTTCTAGTTCATCGATCAAAGTTGATGCAGATAATGGTTTTGCACATACAGCAATTGATATCGGTTTAAAGCATTTAATTGAAATGAGTACCAACGAGGGAATTTCCTGCATGTCTATTTACAATTCATATAACTGTGGAGTTCTTGGTTTTCACACCAAAAGAATTGCTGAACAAAATTTAATAGGATTAGGTTTTACAAATGCACCAGCTTCAATAGCTCCCATTGGAGGTATTAAGCCAGTAATAGGAACTAACCCTTATTCAATGGCTGCACCCTTAAATGGTAAGGCTTCAATTATTATCGATCAATCAGCTAGCGTTATAGCAAAAAGTGAAATTTCAGTGAGAGCAAAAACTGATGAGCCAATACCAAAAGGATGGGCATATGATAAAGATGGTAAAGTCACAACAAGTGCAAAAAAGGCTCTTAAAGGAACAATGGCTCCTAGTGGTGGTTACAAAGGTTTTAGCACAGGATTATTGGTTGAAATCTTAACTGCATGTGTAGCTGGAGGAAACTTAGGCACACAAGCCTCATCATTTGCAGGTGATGATGGTGGCCCTCCCTCTACAGGTCAATTTTTTATAGCTATTAATCCGAAAAAATTTAATCAAGATTTTGAGCCTCGTTTAGAGCAACTTCTTAATTCTATTTCATCCCAAGAAGGTTCCAGAACACCTGGTTCAAAGCGATTGAAAGCATTTGAAGAAAATATAAATAAAGATATTTTTATTTCAGAAGAACTTATGAGTCGTATCGATCAAATTTAATTATTTTTTTGTAACAGCATATGGAGCAAACGAAGCATCAGTTTTTTTAGTTCCTGAACTAATATTTTTAGCAGGGATACCAATCATTATTCCACCTTTAGGTACGTCTTTAGTAACAACAGCATTTGAGCCAATACGTGCACAACTCTTTACTAAAACAGGGCCCAATATTTGAGCACCAGATCCAACAATTACATCATCTTCAAGAGTAGGGTGTCTTTTCACGCCTACTTGTTCTGAGGATTTAATTGCAGGAGATATTCCACCTAAAGTTACTCCATGATAAATAGTGACGTTGTTGCCTATTTCAGCTGTCTCTCCAATCACTACACCCATTCCATGATCAATAAAAAAATTTTTTCCAATTTTTGCAGCAGGGTGAATTTCTATTCCAGTCAAAAATCTAGATAATTGTGAGATCATTCTTCCTAGAATTTTTAAATTTAGTTCCCAGATAAAATTTGCTATCCGATGAAAGAACACTGCTTTAACTCCCGGGTATGTTAAAATAACGAGTAATAACGAGGTCGCTGCAGGATCTCTGGCTTTAATGGATTCAATATAGTTTTTTAAATTCTCAAACATATATATTATACAGATAAGGCTTATAGTTTTAAGATCAAGTTTTTAATCAATAATTCATGTAAATAATAGCAATTTATTGTTAGATTGATGAATAAATGTTCACAATAGAAAAACCAAAAGAAATACACCTCAAGAGTTGGAAAGATATAATCAATGAGAGTGCCTCATCAAATTCTTTTCAATTTGATGAAGTTAATTTCAGTTTATTTTGGCAGTGTATATTTCAGGATGATTATTTTGCTTTTGCGGCAAAAAATGAAGATAAATTTATGGGAATTGTTGTGGCTAAAATTAATGAGACTTATTATGAAAAGAATATTGTTTTAGATGTTTTATACGTATTGCAAGATTTTAGAAAAATTGGTGTCGCAAGATCTTTAATGAACAAAATAGAAGAAATAGCAAAAGATCAAAAGCTTGATCTAATTATTAAAGGAGTAGAAAAAAGTAATTTACTAGCACAGAAGCTTTTTAAAAATTATATTGTAATTAATAGGACGAGATATCTAAAAAAGCATAATTGATTCTTATTAATTTATATTATATTTAAATATTATGGCTGATCCCGATAAAAATGGTGAAAATTATGATAAGAAAAATAGATGGGTATGGATTATAATTGTTTTAATTACCTTAAGTTCTATTTATGTAATGTCTAAAATATTTATTCAGACACCTTGGCAGTATCTGCAGTAGCTTTAAGTTTTCTCTCAAATTCTCTTAATCTTTTATAAACGCTAGCTAACTCAATTATCGTTGGCCAAGATTTTAATAAATATTGCATTGATCCTTCAACTCTTCCAAAGGCACGGATAATTTGTTGCATTACTCCAAGTGTAATTACTCCTGCAACTATTGCTGGCGCTAAGAATACATAGGCACTTAAAACATTAGCTTGTAAATAGGCAATTCTACCAATATTAAAGTACAGGTAACGAATATATGATACAAAATGAATTTTTCTTACGTCATCAAATAATTCTTCAATTGTTTTAGGACGTACAGTTTCATCATCTTCAGCAATCACTAACACTTTCCTGTAAGCTGCCTCTTGTTTTTGTAAATCATACTCCACACCCACGAGGCGAAGAATAATTCCAAGAAGAATTAAAAAAATAGTTCCACCAACTGACCATATTAATGCACCAACAACTAAACCGTATTCCCAATCACCAAAAAAGAATATTGGAATGCCAGCGCTAAGTCCTAATAAAATTGGTAAGAATTGAACAATAATCATCACAGACTCAATTAAACTAGTTCCAAGACCTTCCATTATTCTTCCAAACTTTATAGTGTCTTCTTGAACTCTTTGAGCTGCTCCTTCAATGGTACGAGCATAGTTGTAAACACTGTGATACCATTCTACCATGGCAGTTCTCCATCTAAATAAGAAATGGGCAGTGAAGAAACTCACTAAAACAGCAATAGCAACATAAATACCAGCAAGAGTAATAAAAGACATTAGGCCAGCCCAATATTCCTCAATAGTAATCGAATTAGGCTCAGCAAGAGCTTTTTGAATCATATCGTAAAAAGTTCCAAACCACTCATTGATTTTGACATCGATTTCTACCTGAACCCAAAGGCTTCCTAAAATCGCGGCTGATCCAGCCCAAGCCCATAAAAACCATTTTTTTGAATTAAAAAATCTGAACATTTAATTTGCAACAATATGCGAAAAATTACATTTTTTGAAGAGTTAAGTGCTTCAATACGCTTAATTTATTTTAATACCTAATTACTAATATAATAAGACAATGCCAAATATTAAAGATATTAAAAAAATTAAATTCAATGACGATTATGTATATTTTGGCCCTGAGTCAATTGTTAGTGAAATAGCTGACAGTATGGATTTAAAGAATATCGGAGCAGTTCCAATATTAGACGATCAAAAAATATTATTAGGTGTTGTATCAGAAAGGGATATAGTTCGAAAATGCGTTAAAGATGGAAGAGACCCAGATTTAGTATCAGCATCAGACATTATGACCACTGAAATTATAACTGTAGACTTAAAAATGTCATCAGAAATTGCAATTAAAATTATGGGTGAAAATAATATTAGACACCTTCCGGTTGTTGATGACCAAAATAAGTTAATTAATTTTATATCTCACAGAGACCTAATTAGCTCTGTTAGAGGGAGTACTAAGCTTAATATAATTTTGATTACGTTTATTTGTATGATCATACCAATAGTATTTTTAACAAAATCATTTGGCTGGATATGAGAACTAAAGGGATTATTCTTGCCGCCGGTAAGGGTACAAGATTAATGCCTGCAACAATTCCTGCCTCAAAGCCATTGTTACCATTGTATGATAAGCCAATGATTTATTATCCTCTGGAAACATTAATTCGATTAGGTATAAAGAATATTTTATTTATCGTTCAGGAGGATGACCTTTTAATATTTAAAAAAACATTTGGCTCTGGTTCTGATGTTGGTCTTAATTTTTCTTACGAAATACAAAATGTACAAAGAGGTATAGCTGATGCATATTTTATTGCGGAAAAATTTTTAGATGGGAACCCCTCAGTTTTAGCATTGAGTGATAATATCTTTCTTGGTAAAAAATATTTTGATTATGCCATTTCAGCTCTTCATAAGATGCAAGATGTAGGCGGAAGTATATTTGGATTGCCAGTTCCAGATCCAGAAAAATTTGGTGTCATAGAATTAGATGAAAATAATAATATTGTTGGCATAGAAGAAAAACCATCGAAACCTAAAAGTAATTTGATCATTCCAGGGTTTTATTTTTTTGACTCCAATGCTTCAGAGTATGCCAAGACACTTAAACCTTCGAACAGAGGCGAGTTAGAGATTACTGATTTAATTGAGATTTATTTATCCAAAAAAAAACTAGCTTTAGAAATTTTAGATAACTCAATTGTCTGGCACGATGCTGGAAATGCAAATGCTTTATTAGAAGCAGCGCAAAAAGTAAAACTATATGAAGAAAATAATTATTTAAAAATTGGTTCTTATGAAATTGCTTCATATGAAAAGGGGTTTATTAACAAAAAACAATTAAATAACATAGCAGAAAAATTAATAAAATCTGATTACGGGAATTATATAAAGGAATATTTAACTAAAGTATAATTTAATCCCATTTTGCTGACTCATTATTTAGAAAGGTTATAACCTTTTGCTTAAACTGAATTTTCTCATTTTCATCTATTACCATCTTATCTAAGTCAGCGTCTAAGCTAGAAAGTATTTTGTTTTTGGAATTCCACTTTGATTTCTCATCATCATTGAAACGTTCTTTTATTTCAAATTCATAGTTTCTCTTATCGTTTTCAGGGAGAGTATGAGGAGCTATTTCATATAAAATTCTTATTGCAATTTCTTTGTATCGGTCGTCTTTAAAGTGTTTTGCAATTTCATATTTCTTTTCGTTTGGAGCAGTATGAAAATCAATCATTAGTTTTTTATCTTGATGCGATGGAAAGCTCTCAAATATTCTATCTTCAACATTAAAAGGCTCAGGCCACTCTTTTTGATTAGATAGATGGAGTTTAATTAATCTTGAACAAAACTCTTCATTTTTTCTTATAAAATTTGCTCTATTTCTTAATTCATCCACTCCTAATTCTGCATATTTAGTATCTTTGAAGGAATAACTTTCATTTAAAAGTGTTTTTGATTTTGAACCATCAAAAACCTCACATATTCTTATAGCACCATCATTCATCTTTTTAATCAGATCTTTGTCATCCAGCTCAATCAACTTAGCTGGATCGGTATGTAAATTATAAACCAGATAGTGATGATTTCTTCCTGGAACACCTCCTATGAGAGTTTGAGATTTAATCGTCGGTCTTCTTCCCCAAAAAGTAGTATTGGTAAATACTAAATTTTCTAACATGAATTTTTTAGGAGTATCTCTATGACGAAATTCATATGCTGCATTCCAAATTTTTGGACATCTTACATTTAGTATCTTGTTAAGCTCTAAGGTTATGAGGCTATCAAAAACAGCATCGTGTGGACCTGCTTCATAACTTATTGAAATCTTGTTGAGCTTAAAAATCTCCTCTAATTTGAGTACAGGATAGCCTTGATCATCGGTATTAAATTTTATGTGTTCTGGGCTGTAAACCGATACTAATCTTAATATATCAAAAACGTCCATGCGGACATTATTGTTTGTCACTGTCATATAAATTTCAGGTAACAAATTTTGATAGAGAGCCTGCCTTAAAAACGGCTCATCAAAGTTTATATTGTTAAAACCTATAAAAATTGCAGATGATGATGACCACTCTTGAAATGTTTCATACATTTGAGCGCTTGCTTCGTAATAATTTGGATAATTATTTTTTATTAAACTTCTGGGATCAACACCAGTTGTGATTAACGCACCTGGCTCAAACCATTTTCCCTCTCTTAATTTGCTATGTATTTCTAATTTATCTTTAACTTCAAAATTATGATCTGTTAATACAGCACCTACTTGAGTGATTTGATTAAATTTATCATTTCGCCCAGTCGTCTCCAGATCCCAAAAAATAAAATTATCACTCATATTTTAAAATTATATGCATTCAATTTGCATTATAAAGTTCTACTTAAAAAATTTAATATTTTGAAAATTTAAATAAAACTAGCTCCGGAGGAATAAGTAAGGATAGGAATAAGGTTGGAGCTAGTTTTTTGAATAAAAAAAATCTACTAATAATTCGTTCAAAATTAAATTGCAGAAATTAAAAAGTAGCTGTGCAAAATATGCATAGCTATAAATATTGATTTTATTGAATTTTAAATAATTTTTTAATTTTCTTATAATAAATTAGTGAGCAATCAGCACCACAAAAAAATACCTTTTTTGGTATATTATAAAATTTTGGATCGGCCCAATATAGTGGTTCTATAATTTTCTTTTTGCATACTTCACAATTATTATTCATAAAATTTTTAAAAATTTAATTCTACAATTCTACTTTCTTCTATTGGTTCAGGGTTAAAATAAGGGACAGACCCATAAAGTCTGTTGTTGAAGTCCAATATTTCATCATAATACTTCATCATAATTTTATTAGGACTAGCATGTGGTGCTATTTCTTTGAGATTTTTAATGATTAATTCAATGTTCTCAGGTGCAAATTTTCCTGCAACCCCTAAACTTGTTGCGGTAGAGCGACTTATACCCATATGGCAATGAATTAAAATAGGTTTGGTCTTATCCCAGTCATCAGTGAAATCTAATAATTCTTGAGCATGATGTTTTTCAGGTAATATAAATCCATCTCTAGGCTCAGATATATCATCAATTAACATTTTAAGGTGTCTATTTTTATCCATACCCATGGGTGTCTCAGGTTCAAAGTTTTTATTAATGATGGTTAGCATTTTATCAGGGTTGTATTTATCAACACAAACTTGAATATCTGCTAATCCACATATAATTATTTTTTTTTGCATAAGAAGTTTTATTAATATATAGCTTTAATAACTATTAAGAAACAATATTTATTTTCATGGTATCTCAATTAGAAAGTCTAAAAAAATTTTCTTCAGTTGTTGCGGACACCGGAGATATAAACAGTATACAAAAATATAGCCCTGATGATTGTACGACAAATCCATCTTTAATATTTAAAGCAGTTCAATCCAATAAATATAAAAAACTTTTTGATGAAGTATTAGCTAATTCAAAAAGTAGAAAATTTAATCAATTAAATGATCAAGTTGATTATATTGCAGATCAACTTGCAATAGCTTTTGGAATAGAATTGACAAAAATAGTGCCAGGTTACGTTTCAACCGAGGTGGACTCTGATTTATCATTTAATACAGAGGCAACTGTGGAAAAAGCTAAACAAATTATCAATAGTTATGAACAATCTGGAGTTCCTAGAAATAGAATTTTAATAAAAATAGCTGGAACTTGGGAAGGCATTCAAGCTGTAAAAAAATTAGAAGCAGAGGGTATATCATGTAATTGCACATTAATATTTTCTTTAACCCAAGCTGTAGCGTGTGCAGAGGTGGGTGCTTTTTTGATATCACCATTTGTTGGAAGAATTCTTGACTGGTTCAAAGCAAACAGCTCAAAAGAATATGATGCAACTAACGATCCCGGTGTCGAAAGTGTTGAGAAAATTTATAATTATTTTAAGAAATACAATTATAATACGATTGTAATGGCTGCATCTTTTAGAAACAAAGAAGAAATAATTAATTTAGCAGGATGTGATAAATTAACTATAAGCCCATCTCTACTTGAAGAATTAAATAAATCAGAAGGGGATTTGGATCAAAAACTATCACAAAATCAATCTAGCCAAATTGACATTGATAGAATAAACGTAAATGAAAGCTCTTTTCGTTGGCATCTAAATGAAAATCAAATGGCTTCCTTTAAGCTTGCCGAGGGAATAAGATTATTCAACAAAGACCTTCTAAAACTCAAGGAAACTATTAAAGAACTATTATAATTATTGCCAAACTCTTCACAAAATTATAAATAATATCTATGCAAAATAGAAAAAATATCACAATTCTCAGTCAATATTTATCTAGCAATATTTCAAAATTAGGTTTTTTCTTATTAGGTATTATTCTTTTATCTGTATCTAGTAAAATAAGTATTCCATTTTACCCAGTGCCTATGACTCTTCAAACCTTTGTGGTTTATTTTATTGCTGCCTCTATGGGCATGGTTGGATTCTACTCAACTTTATCGTATGTCATTCTTGGTTTAATGGGCTTGCCTATTTTTGCAGCTGGTGGAGGATTTGGTTATATGATGTCCCCAACCTTTGGCTTTTTGTATGGCATGGTTTTAGCTTCTTTTGTAATCGCTTATTTTTCAAAAAATTTATTTAATAAAAATTTATTAAAGGTCACTTTTTCAATATTGATTGGGGCAGCTATAATTTTTGTTTGTGGATTATCTCATCTTGCTGGTTTTATTGGTTTTGAAAAATCAATTAAAGCAGGTTTATACCCTTTTATTTATAGTGAAATTTTAAAAATAGCATTAGCTATCTTAATTTCTTATTTATTAATAAAAAAAAATTAACTTGGAATAAACTTTAAAGCAAAACCATTATTACAGTATCTTAGCCCAGTTGGTTCTGGTCCATCTTTGAAAACGTGCCCGTGATGACCGCCACATCTGGCGCAATGATATTCTTTTCTCGGTATTACAATTTTAAAATCTGTTTTAAACCCTAATGAATTTGGAATGTAATCAAAAAATGATGGCCAGCCAGTTCCACTATCAAATTTCATATCAGAATTAAATAAAGGAAGATCACATCCAGCACACTGATAGACACCTTTTCTTTTTTCGCTATTTAAGACACTTGTACCTGGGCGCTCTGTTCCTGACTGTCTAAGTATATAGTATTCCTCTTCTGTGAGTTTTGCTTTCCATTCTGTTTCTGTTAACACTAATTTTTCCATGGATAATAAAGGTTTCAACCCAACTAAACACCCTCCTAAAGTAAAAGTTAAAAAAAATCTTCTATTCAAAATATTAGTTCTATTTTAATAGTAAAAAATTAAAAAAGAATATAATTATTTCTTTTTTGCTCTTCGTTTAGCGCGACGTTTTCGAGAACCGATTTTTCGTCTACCGCGATGTTTTTTAGGATAACCCATGACGGCGTATAATAAATATTTAACTTAAAAAATAAACATATTTTTTTTCTACTATTAATATAATTTATGCGGATGAAATCGTTTTTCCTCATATTAATCAGTGGATTAATACTATGTGTAGGGAATGGTTTTAGAATGTCTTTAGGTATTTACGTTCCTGATTTATTAGGTTCAACTGTTTTTAGTGCTTCACTAATTGGACTTACATATGGAATTTTTAATTTACTGTGGGGCTCCATGTCACCTATAGCAGGGGCATTTGCTGAACAAAAAGGGTATGTAAAAACTCTCTGCGTAGGATTTATCGGTGTCTCTTTATCATTCTATGTAGCATCATCTGCTGTTGACCCGATTCATTTCTTATTTGGTATTGGCGTTATAGGTGGACTTTCTGCTGGAGTAATTTCTGTACCAGTTATTATAGGAGGCGTGTCAAAGTTTTATGCAGATGATAAAACACAAAGTACTGTAACAGGGATATTAATGTCCATTGCTGCATCTGGTATGTTCATATTCACACCTATCAATCAATTTTTAGTATCCACATATCAATGGAGTTTATCATTTCAAATAACATCTATTTTTTTTCTATTTATGATACCTTTATCCTTAATTTTTTTACTACCTAAACCTGAAAAGAAAAATAAAAAAGAATTTACCAAAAGAAAAATCTCAGATGTTCTTCAAGAGGCTTTCAAAGATAAAAGTTATAAATATTTAATCTTAGGATTTTTTGTTTGCGGCTTACATGTAGCTTTAATCTCAAATTATCTTCCGGTTTTCACAAAATTAAAAGGACTTGAAACTACTATTGCTGCAACAGGTCTAACATTAATTGGAATATTTAACATGATGGGTACTTTAATATCAGGAAAGATTTCTGGAATTATTAAAAAAAAATATGTCCTTTCTTTTATTTATTTTTTAAGAAGCATAGTAATATTCTTCCTATTAATTTTACCAACTAATAATTTTGTTGTTATTGGCTTTAGCTGTCTAATTGGCTTACTCTGGCTCTCAACAGTTCCTCCAACTTCAGGTATTGTTGCAAATAGATTTGGAACACGATACTTATCAACTCTTTTTGGTATTGTAATGGTTTCTCATCAAGCCGGTGCTTTTTTTGGATCTTTTGTGGGGGGCTTAGTAATAGATGCTTATGGTTCTCTTGACTTAGCATGGATAATGGCAATAGTTATCTCATTGTTTTCTGCTTTTATCCACCTACCAATTGTAGAAAAAGAAAAATCAGAAGAAGTTTTTGCCTAAAATCAACCCATTCTTTATTTTAATAATAGGTGCCATTGCCATTGCTTTCTCCCCGATCTTTGTAAGATTTTCTGATGTAGATCCAATAATGACTGCCTTTTATAGAATTTTTATAAGCTTGCCCTTTTTTTTATTTTTTTCATCTTTCAATATAATTGAGAAAGTAAAATTTCCTCAATTTAATAAAAGTTACGTAATATTTCTAGTTTCAGGTATTTTTTTTGCTCTAGACTTGATTTGTTGGCACTGGTCAATAAAACTTACCACTGTTTCGAAAGCTACCTTTTTATCAAACCTCGCTCCAATAGTAGTTATTGTCTTTTCTTTAATTTTCTTAAAAGAAAGATTTTCAAAATTTTTTTATTTAGCAGCATTACTGTCTATGGTGGGAATGTTAATGTTACTTGGTGAGAGCTTTAAATTTAATAAATCACAATTTATAGGAGATCTTTTAGGAGTGTTAACAGCAATCTGGTACGGAAGCTACATAGTTACAATTAGTGAATTAAGAAAAAAATATAACTCAACATCTATTATGTTTCTTTCAGGAATAGTGACAGCAATAATTCTTTTAATTGTTTCAACACTTTTTGAGAAAAGTTTGTTTCCACAATCTTTATTTACAATTGTGATAATATTTCTTCTAGGATTTATTTGTCAATTTATGGGACAATCATTTATTACTTATTCTTTGGCATATTTATCTGCATCCCTATCATCTTTATGTCTTTTAATTCAACCCATCGCTGCAACAGTTCTAGCCTACCTCTTCTTTGAAGAAAAACTGACAATAATTCAGTTTTTTGGAAGTGCATTAATATTAATAGGAATTTATATCGCTCGAACAAAATATGAGAAATAAAATTATAAATGTTGTAGGAGGTTTGATTATTAAAAATCAAAAACTATTAATTTGTCAGAGGACAAAGAATAAAGATCATGGTTTAAAATGGGAATTTCCTGGAGGTAAAATTGAGGGTAAAGAAACAAAGGAGATAGCACTAACTAGAGAAATACAAGAGGAGCTATCAATAACTATTCAAAATTATAGTTTTTTAATAGACTACTTTTACACATACAAAGAATTAGATAAGCACATTCATTTAAATTTCTATTTGATTTCAAAGTATAAAGGTGAAATTAAAAATAATTTGCATAATAATCTGAATTGGATTGAAAAAGAGGACTTACCTAGCTATGATTTTCTTGATGGTGATAAAAAAATTATAGATCAAATTATCAATAATGAGCTTAAAATTTACTGACTTAAAACAAGATGGATACGAAAGAGTATTACTTGCTGAAGAGTATGTAACTGGTTTTTATTCTATAATAGCTATTCATAATACAAAAAGAGGTCCTGCTCTTGGGGGGTGTCGTTTTTTTGGTTACAATGGTGAAGATGATCAAAAAAAAGATGTTTTGAAACTCTCAAAGGCTATGACCTATAAAAATTCTTTAGCTGACTTAGATTTTGGAGGTGGAAAAGCTACTATTAACTCTAGGGTCTCTAAAAATAAAATGTATGAACTTTATGGAAAAACGTTGGATCATCTTAATGGTTCTTACATTACAGCTGGAGATATAGGCATAGTGGATCAAGATTTGGTCGAACTAAAAAAATATACTAATTATGTTTGTAGTACAAAAGGAACAGATTCAGGTCAAAGCACAGCATATGGTGTTTTTAATGCGATATTGGGCTTCAATGAATTTAAATATGATTCAAGTTCAATTGAAAATAAAAAAATTGTTCTTAAAGGTTTTGGAAAAGTTGGATCTAGACTAGCTCATTTTTGTAAAGAGGTAGGAGCTATAGTAGAGGTTGTTGATTTTGAGTCTAATAGAAGTCTTATAGAGAACGCAGGATTTAAATTCCTTTCAAAATACCAGAATACATCTTTCGATAGCATAGATATATTTTCTCCTTGCGCAACAGGAGGTGATTTAAATACAGAATTTATTGAGTTTGCAAATTCTGTTAAAATCGATTGTGTTATTGGTGCTGCAAATAACCAATTAGAAAATAATACTATTGAGAAAAATTTATTTGATATGGGTATTACTTTTTGTCCTGATTATTGTGTAAATGCTGGAGGGGTTATTATTTTAGCGTTACGTTCAAGTATTAAAGAGGATATGGAATATTTAGATATTGAAGCAAAAAATAAACTTATTGGTATCAAAAACCAGCTAATTAAAATTTTAACTCTTTCAAAAGAAAAAAACCAACTTACAACCGTTTCTTCGAATGAACTAGCTGAGGCAGGATTTTAATAGTTGAACTACTTCCAGATATTTTCTCGTCCAGATCAAGTTGAACGTATGACATTTCTTGGATACTGGATACTTTCTTTAATTATTTGGTCTTTTATGATGAATATAAGTCTCATAATAGTGATTTTATTCGGTATTCTTGGATATCATTTAGTTTGCAAACCCTTAGCCTACGTTCTTCATAAATCAAAAAGAATTGTTATCAAATATTTATTTGATGGATTTAATATTTTTGAAGCTTATTACGCTGGTTTTGAACCAGGAAGAATTGCAAGAATATTTTTAAAGTTAATATTCTTTTTTATCACTTTAGTTATAGCAAAAATATTTATGGAAGGTTATCTAGCCTTTATCAAATAAACTCTTTGTAACAAACAACAATTCTAGAGACGAAAGTTATTAAACATAAAATTCCAAATATAATTGATATAAAAATATAAAAATTAGGCAATAACAGACACAAAATCATAAAAATAGTTGTTTCAGTTCCTTCAATTAACCCAGATGAGTAATAAAAACTTTTAGGTAATTCTTGATTTAACTCTGAGCTATGATGTGTCTTATCTAACTGCGTCTGTAGTGCTGCTTGTGCAAGAAATGTTGTACCTGTACCAATATATAAAAAAAGTAAAACCATGGAAATGATTGTGTAATTACTATTACTCAATCCAAAAGCTAATACAAATCCCGAGTAGATTGTAAAATCAAAGACAATATCTAAGTAGCCTCCCAAAGGCGTAGGTGTAGTAATTCTAGCCATTGTTCCATCTAGACCATCGCAAAATCTATTTAGCATAAAGAGTACAAGAGCAAGAAGATAAAATTGAAAATAAACTAGAATGCACACAAATAGACCAAATATGAAACCTAATATGGTCATATGATTTGGTTTTATTAGTTTTATGAAAATTTTTGCTATAACAGTCAGTGGTTTTTGAGTAAACTTTTGAATTTGGCGATCAAACATCTGTGTTATTGTGAGTCTAGTATAACGTTACTATAATTACATGGTTCAAGATATTCCACTAACTATTGCTTTTTTAGCTGGTATTTTAAGCTTTCTTTCTCCTTGTGTCCTACCTATTGTTCCAGGATTTATATCATACATAGTTGGTAAATCATTTGCTGATTTACAAAATGCATCAAGTGTGAACAGTCTTAAGTTGCTCCCCTATGTCTTGCTATTTACACTAGGTTTTTCCTCTGTTTTTATAATTATGGGAGCTTCAATCGATTTTTTAAGTGATGTTTTTTTTGATTTTAAAAGGCAGTTAAATTTTATATCAGGAATATTAATTATTACTCTAGGACTTTACTTCATTGGTATAATAAAAATTCCCTTTTTGGATTTTGAACGTAAATTTAAGTTACAAGGTTTTCAAAATAACCATTTTTTTCCTTTTTTAATAGGAGTTGCATTTGCTTTTGGTTGGAGCCCATGTATAGGGCCAATTTTAGGATCAGTATTGGCTGTTGCTATTAAAGATAGTGTAAATGGAGTTATATTATTGTCTTTTTACTCAATGGGTTTGGCAGTACCATTTATAATTGTCGGTCTTATGATGAGTAAATTATTGATCATGACAAGTTTTTTAAATAGATACATTCGCTATTTTCAATTTAGTACTGGTTTAATTCTCCTTATCACAGGTGTGTTAATTTTTAATGGGTCAATTCAATCTTTAGGTTTTCAACTTAATTCAATTTTACCCTCATTAGAAATGCTCCTAATCTAGTGAATTTGTCAAAAAAATTATTAATTTTTTTTTTATTAACAATAAT
>CABZBG010000005.1:0-54589 GCA_902523865.1 uncultured Alphaproteobacteria bacterium | reverse complement strand
AAAGTGCGCAAGTGGAATTCCAATTTCATTTTTACTAGGATCATAACTTAATTTTGGAAGTGTAAATTTACATAAATCAAAACAAATATTACCAATAAAGACAGGGAGTGGTATATTTTGTTCGTATAATGTTTTAATTTTTAAGTTCTTATAAATATTCTTTATAAAGATATCTGGTGATTTTATAATTTTCTTTCGATTATTAATTAACGCATAATTATGAAAAATTTCTATATTTTGATTTACATTGAAGAGAATAATTGAATATCTTCCTTTATTATCTCCTCCAATTACAGACTCTAAAATAGAGACGTCTTTAAATTTTTTAGCAAGCTTATTGTATATCGTAATTGTATTTTCAGTATCTAAGAAAACCTTTTTACCGTGTACGTACATATTAAAGCTGAATAAGTTGTTCGTTATCTACTTCTATGTCTATGTTATTTTTTATTTGTTTTATGATATTTGAGTAAATTAAATTGACAATATTTTGTTTAATATTTAAAGAGTCTATAGAACCTATTGAATTTATATCTAAATATATAACCTCATTTGGTAATACCACTTTTAATTTTTCATCATTTTTAATAACGACAATTCTCTCCAAGTCCTCTGCTTCAATAAAATTATTTTTAATAGTGAGTGAGTCAGTAAAATAATTTACTTTTACGGTACCAGTTTTATTTAATAAATCATCTCCATGAGAGATATCTATATTTTTTTTATAATTACTATATGAAATTAAAAATTTTTCTTTAATGTCAATAGGTAAATCTTCTTTAAATAATTTTTTTACATTAAATTGAAATAAAAAATTATCTTTTTTTATTTCCCCAGATGATTGATTGAAGTTAATAAAATTATATTGATCTGGTATATTTTCTAAGAAATTAAAAGAATTAGAATAAAAAATTTGATTTGTACTATAACTATCAATATTTTTTATTTCATCAGTCATTTCAAAATTTTCAATCTCTAATTGTGTTAATGTGTTCATTATACCTTCATAAGCATCTTTTAAATTCACTTGATATTCATCTTTGAATGATAAAAGTTTTACATAAAAGAATTTCTCACCAATCTTAATACTCTCACTTTCATCCCCGACATTAAGTATTTTTAAATTTTCAAGTACTTGAGGTAAAATTAATTTCTCATTTACGTCTTCAAATAATTTAAATTGGGAATTATTACTATTTTTGAGTTCTACAAAACTTTCATTCCTATCATTTTCTAAAATTATTTGTTCATATGTATAATTTTTAGGCTCAATAAAAGTAGTAATATTTTCATTATAATAATTCTCTATAATTTCATCGGTTATAATTTCTTCTAGTATATAGTTTCTCAGACTTATCTCGTTTATTGTGATTTCATATAATTCATTAACAGTATAAAACTCTTCTTCTAACTGATAATTAATCAGACCATTATCTTTTTTAATTTCGTAAATGTTTAACTCTTTTTCTATTAGAAGTTCTGGATTAATCTCATTATTTACTAAGCTTTGTGCATCAAGACTATTATTAAATAAATCTATATAGATGTTTCCTTCAATTTCTTTTAGGTAATTTTGAAGGGATGCTTCATCTAAATTTCTGAACATTTCATCATTATTTAGTGATTTTTTTAAAACTACTTTTTTTGAATTATCACTGATACTAATTTTTTCATCTAAGTAATTAATAAATACTAATTCATTTACATATTGATTTGTGAATTGAACTTTTGAGAATAACTCCTCTTGTTCTGACAGGTTAGAGAGGCTATTTTCAGATTTATAGTTTTCATATGCTCTAGAAAATTCAATAGATGATATCTTTTGATTTCCTACTTTAAGTACATATGTCTTACCTACATAAGATCCAAATCCAATAAACAAGAAACTTATTCCAAGTGCAGCACTAAATATAATGACTATTAATTTTTTAGTTTTCATTTATCTCAGTATTTTGATATCAGTTAACCCTATGAAATATATAATATTTAATTGGAAATCATATTTAAATATAGCCGAAAGTATGAACTTATCTAAAATCGTATCAAAGCTTCCATCTACAAAAAAATACAAACTTATTTGTAGTCCAAATAACTTTTATAATCTCTCTCTTAAATCTAGATATCCAAAAAATATATATGCTGCACAAAATATAGATTTGCATGGTAAAGGGGCTAGCACTGGCTCTATAGATATTGAAGACTTAGTAAATAACAAGATTAAGTATTGTATTCTTGGACATTCTGAAGTCAGATCTAATTTCGGTGAAACAGATTTGATTGTCCAAAAAAAAACAGATCTTTGTTTAATTAATAAAATAAAGCCCATAGTCTGTATTGGAGAACCGTTAAAGATTTATAAATCAAAAAAAACCAAATTTTTTTTAAAAAAACAAATCAATAAAATATTTAAAAAATCTAATAATTATGAAGAAGTCGTCTTAGCTTATGAGCCTCTATGGTCAATTGGTACCGGATTAACACCTAAATTATCAGAAATTGACGATATTTTGGGTTTTTTATCAAAAATATTGGAAAATTATTCTTTTAAAAAAATAAATATTTTATATGGTGGTTCGGTAAATTTATCAAATATTAAAGATATTTTAAGTTTACAAAATTTAAACGGAGTTTTAGTAGGCTCGGCTTCTACAAAATCTTCATTTATTAAACACTTTAAATGACATTATGATAAACCTATTTCTAATTATAAGTGCGATTATTGGAGCAGTTCTAATTCTAATAATATTATTCCAAAAAACTGAAGGCGGAAGTCTTGGTTTGGGTACTCAAACTTCTCTTACTGGTGGTATGACAACAAACAAATCTTCATTTTCAGGTATGACAAAAATTACTTATGTTTTAGGTTTTGGTTTTTTATTTTGGTGTTTGTTTATGGGTGCAATTATCACAAAACAATATTCTTCTTCAACTGATTTAGAGACCATACAGGAAGAAATTATTTTAGATGAGTCTATAGAGGAAATGATCCCAGAAGTGCCTAATCAGTGAAATTAATTTTCGTTACCGGAGGTGTTGTATCATCGCTTGGTAAGGGAATAGTCACTGCATCATTAGCCTCTCTTCTTAGAGCTCGAGGGATCAAACTTAAAATTCGAAAATTAGATCCGTATCTAAACGTTGACCCAGGAACAATGAGTCCATATCAACATGGTGAGGTTTATGTAACAGATGATGGTTATGAGACTGATTTAGATCTAGGCCATTATGAGAGATTTACTGACATAAAATGTTCAAAAAATGACTCAATATCTTCAGGTAAAATTTACTCAACTATCTTATCTAAAGAGAGAAAGGGTGAATATTTAGGTTCAACAGTTCAAGTTATACCTCATGTTACAGAAGAAATTAAAAATTCAATTAAAAAATCAACTAATAAAGATGACGTAATTATCTGTGAAATAGGAGGTACTGTTGGAGATATTGAAAGCCTCCCTTTTTTAGAAGCTATTAGACAATTTAAAAATGAAAGACAACTCGACACTCTTCTTATACATTTAACTTTACTTCCTTATATAGAGACATCAGGTGAAATTAAAACGAAACCTACTCAACACTCAGTAAAAGAACTTTTAAATGCAGGTATCCAGCCTGATATAATAGTTTGTAGAAGTAATAAAAAAATTAAGAATGAAGAAATTCAAAAGATTAGTTTATTTTGTAACGTACCTACAAATGCAGTGATACCCTCTTATGATGTAGGAAGTATTTATCAAGTTCCATCACTTTTATCTAAATCTAAATTAGATGACCTAGTTATCAAAAGTTTAAATATAAAATCCACAAAGAAAAAAGACCTCTCAAAATGGACAAATTTCGAAGTGTTAGAGTCTAGGGCAAAAGAAGAATTAAATATTTTTATTATTGGAAAATATGTCCATTTAAAAGATAGTTATAAATCCCTCTATGAAGCTATCTATCACGCTGGTGTTCACAATAAAACAAATGTTAAAATAAAATGGATAGACTCTGAAACTATAAATAAAAAAAATGTTGGAGAGTTATTGAGTAAGGCTGCAGGTATTTTGATACCAGGAGGTTTTGGAAATAGAGGTATAAGTGGAAAAATAGAAGCTATTAGGCATGCAAGAGAAAATCAAATTCCTTTCTTGGGTATTTGCCTAGGTATGCAATTGTCTATTATTGAATTTACCAAAAATGTATTAAAAATGAAAAATTCTGGAAGTTCTGAATTTGGTAAACACACAAATAATGTCATATCCTTAATGACTGAATGGAGTAAAAAAAATCAAAAGGTTAAAAGGACCAAAGAGAATGATTTAGGAGCTACAATGAGATTGGGCTCATATCCTTGCTATATAAAAGAGAAATCTTTAGCTTCAAAAGTTTATAAAAAAAAATTAATTCACGAAAGACATAGACATAGGTATGAAGTAAACCCTAAATATAGATCACTTATTGAAAAAAAAGGTTTGGTTTTTTCAGGTTTTTCTAAAGATAAAAAATTATTAGAAATAATCGAAAATAAAAATCATAAATGGTTTTTAGGTGTTCAGTTTCATCCAGAACTAAAATCAAAGCCATTTAAGCCTCATCCTATTTTCTTCTCATTTATCAAAAATAGTTTAATTAATAAAAATGCCTAGATCAGTTTTTTTATCTAAACAGTTAATCAAAAATGATACTGATAGACTCACATTAATATCCGGTCCATGCCTATTAGAAAATGAAAAGTTAGTCAGACAAGTTGCAAAGTCTTTAATTAAATATGCAAAAAAAGAAAAGTTTAATTTAATTTTTAAATGTAGCTTTGATAAAGCTAATAGAAGTTCAGATCTAACAATTAGAAATAAAATTTCTTTTGATAAATCATTAGATATTTTAAAAAATCTTAAAAATGATTTACAAATTTCTATTACATCAGATGTACACGAGACCTCCCAAGTAGATAAGTTAGCAGAATTTTTAGATGTAATACAAATTCCAGCGTTTTTGTGCAGACAAACGGACTTGATAAAATCTGCTGCACAAACAAAAAAGATTGTAAATGTCAAAAAGGGACAATTCTTATCTCACAAAGAAGTTTCAAATATCATTAAAAAAATTGAAAATGAAAATAACAAAAAAATTCTTATTACTGAAAGAGGAAATTCATTTGGTTATAATTACTTAATTAATGATTTTAAAGGTATTCATTTTATGAAAGAATATGGATATCCAATTATTTTTGACTCAACTCATAGTGTTCAACTTCCAGGTGGATTGGGGAAAAAAAGTGGAGGTGCTAGAGAGTATGTAGTTCCTTTATCTAAGGCTGCTTCTTCATTGAGAATAGCAGGTTTCTTTATTGAAACACACCCAAACCCAGAAAAAGCATTAAGTGATGGCCCTAATATGATTTATTTACATAAAATGCCAAAACTTTTAAATACTATTAATAAAATAAATAAGGCGGCAAAATAAATGAAACTTAAAAACATAACTGCAAGAGAAATTTTTGATAGTAGGGGAAACCCAACTGTTGAATGTGAATTAATTTTTGAAAATATCCCATATCCTTTTCGTGGAATGGTTCCATCAGGAGCATCGACAGGAAAGTTTGAGGCATTAGAATTAAGAGATTTAGACTCTAATAGAATGAGCGGTAAAGGTGTTCTTAAAGCCGTATCTAATGTTAATGAATTAATTAAACCTATAATATTAGAAAAGTCTTTTAATGATTATAGAGATTTTGATAAATTTTTAATAGAACTTGATGGTACAGAAAATAAATCTAAATATGGTGCAAATGCTATTTTATCTCTAAGTCTTGCATACTATAAGGCATGGTCTTATTCAAATTTTGGAGCAATATTTCTCTCTCAAGATAATGAAAATCTAATTATTCCAGTTCCTATGCTAAATGTAATTAATGGTGGTCAGCATGCAGATAACGATGTTGATTTTCAAGAATTTATGATTTTACCAATAGGATTTAATACGTTAACTGAAGCTTTATCTTCCACCCATTCTGTAATTACAAACATTAAAAAAGAATTAAAATCAAGATCTCTTAATACTAATCTTGGTGATGAGGGAGGTTTTGCTCCTAATTTAAAATCTCATCTTGATGTATTAGACCTAATATGTGACTCAATTTTAAAAGCAGGTTATAAATTAAATGATCACTTTAAAATCTCTTTAGATGCAGCCTCTAGTGAATTTTATTCAAATGGAAAATATAACTTTGAGGGTAACTCTTATTCGACTGAAGAAATGATCAGTGTTTATGAAAATATATGTGATAAATATCCTATATTTTCAATCGAAGACGCGCTTAATGAAGAAGACTATGAGGGTTGGGTGAAAATTACAAGTAAACTTGGTTCTAAAATACGTTTAGTAGGTGATGACCTTTTTGTAACAAATATTCAAAAATTAAAAACAGGCATTGATGAGAAACAAGCCAATAGTATTTTAATAAAATTAAATCAAATTGGTACAGTAACAGAAACTCTAGAAGCTATTAAATTAGCAACAGAAAATAATTTTGCTTCTATAATGTCTCATAGATCAGGCGAAACAGAAGATTCTTTTATATCAGATTTAGCCGTTGCATCACATTGTCCTTTAATAAAAACAGGCTCACTAGCCAGATCGGATAGAGTTGCAAAATATAATCAGTTACTTAGAATATCAGAAAATGATAAAATTCAAGGGTATGCTGGTGAATTAAGTGAAGTTTTTAAAAGCTAGTAGTCTAATTAATTTCTTTTTTGTTTTTGTATTGATTTACCTTATATATCATACAGTTTATGGAAAATTTAATATTGGAAACTACTTAATTTATCAATTTGAAGAAAAAATGTACAAAAAATTGCAATCTAATCTCGATCAAAAAATGTTAGATATTAATATAGATTTACATTCATTCTATTCTAACAAAGATGATTATATTGATGAAATTACAAAACAGAATAATCCAAATATTCAGGATGGCGAGACTATCCTTAAACTAGATTAAAATATGAATAAAAAAATTAGTAATTCTTTCTCCAATGACCAGCTATTAAAGTTTTATGAAAAGATGTTTTTAATAAGGAAATTTGAAGAAAAGGCAGCTCAATTATACGGTGCTGGAAAAATTGGAGGTTTTTGTCATCTGTATATTGGTCAAGAAGCTGTTGTAATAGGTATTCTTTCCTCTATCAATTCAGAAGACACTGTTATCACAGCATATAGAGATCATGGACATATATTAGCTCGTGGAGTAGATCCTAAATCAGTTATGTCAGAATTAACTGGAAGAAAGGATGGTATTTCAAAAGGTAAGGGCGGTTCTATGCACATGTTTTCTAAAGCTAATAGGTTTTATGGTGGACATGGAATTGTTGGTGCTCAAGTACCATTGGGTGTTGGTATAGGTTTTGCCCACAAATATAGAAATGAAAAAAAAATTTCTAGAGTCTATCTTGGTGATGGAGCAATGAGTAATGGCCAAGTATTCGAAGCTTTTAACTTAGCATCACTATGGGAACTACCCGTCTTATTTATCATTGAAAATAATAAATATGGAATGGGAACATCTATAGGTAGATCAGCAGCAGGAAATGAGCTGTTTGAACGAGCTACCGTATTTGGCATTAAAGGTGAAAAGGTAGATGGAATGAACTTTTTTACAGTGAGTGATGCTGCCATAAGAGCAAGAGATTACATAAATAAAAACTCCAAACCATATATTATTGAAATGGATACTTACAGATTCAGAGGCCACTCAATGTCTGATCCTGGTCTTTATAGGACAAAAGATGAAGTAAACAAAATGAAAGAAATAGACCCAGTGCTAATGATGAAAGAAAGTTTATTAAAAGAGTATAAATTTGATGAAGACACTATTAAAGATATTGAAAATGATATTAAAAAACAAATTAAAGATGTTGAAAAATTTTCATTAGACTCACCACTTCCAGATATAAATGAATTATTCACTGAGGTGTATTTATGAAAATATTACTTCCAGCATTATCTCCAACTATGGAAACAGGTAATTTAGTAAAATGGTTAGTTAAAGAGGGAGATGATGTACTTTCTGGTGATATTTTAGCAGAAATTGAAACTGATAAAGCAACTATGGAACTTGAGTCTCCAGATGACGGAAAAATTGAAAAAATATTAGTCAAAGAGGGCTCTGAAAATATTAGCGTCAACACAGAAATAGCATTACTGTCGGTTGAAGGCGAGGAAATTGAAGAAAAAATAGAAAAACCTATTGAAAGTTCACCATCTGTGATACCAAATGGTGCCGATACGAAAATCAAAGAAAATAATATTTCTATGGGTTCTCTTTTAAAAGAACAATCAGATAGCTTGGAAACAAAGAATTGGTCTGAAAAAGAAATTACAATGAGAGAGGCTTTGAATCAAGCTATTGAAGAAGAAATGATCTTAGATAAAGATGTTTTTCTTCTAGGTGAAGAAGTAGCTGAGTATGATGGTGCATACAAAGTTACCCAAGGCCTTTTAGATAAGTTTGGATCAAAAAGAGTACTAGACACTCCTATTTCTGAGCACGGTTTTACTGGTCTTGCAATAGGTGCAGCTATGTCTGGACTCAAACCAATTTGTGAGTTTATGACCTTTAATTTTTCAATGCAGGCAATTGATCAGATTGTAAATTCAGCCGCTAAGTCTTTGTACATGTCAGGGGGAGAGATTAATGTGCCTATAGTATTTCGTGGGCCAAATGGCGCTGCTGCAAGAGTAGGTGCTCAACATAGTCAATGTTTTATTTCTTGGTTTTCTCATATTCCAGGTTTGTTAGTTGTTGCTCCATCAAATGCAAGGGATGCTAAAGGTTTATTAAAATCATCAATTCGAAATCCCAATCCTGTTGTTTTTTTAGAGCATGAATTACTCTACAAAGAAAAATCTAATGTCCCTGAAGAAAATGATTTCCTAATTCCAATTGGTAAAGCAAATCTTATTAAAGAAGGTAGCGACGTAACTATTATTGGTTTTTCAATGTCAGTTCAACGAATATTAAATGCTCTACCATCAATAGAAAAATTTGGAATTAAATCTGATATTATTGACCTTAGATCTATTAAACCTTTGGATGAAGATCTTATTTATAAATCTGTTAAGAAAACAAATAGAGTTGTTATAGTTGAGGATGGATGGGGCAATACAAGTTTTGGTTCACACTTATCTTACCTTATCCAATCAAATTGCTTTGATTATCTTGACTCAGAAATAATTAAAGTTAGTGGAAAAGATGTTCCAATGCCTTACGCTGAAAACTTAGAAAAATTGGCACTACCTAATACTGATGAGATTATATCTGCTGTAAAAAAAGTTTCTTATACAAATTAATGTTATTTGAAGTTAATTTACCTTCCTTGTCTCCCACGATGGAGGAAGGAAAAATTGTTAAATGGATAAAAAAGGAAAATGATCCAATATTAAGTGGAGAAGTTTTGTTTGAAGTAGAAACAGATAAAGCCACCATGGAGTACGAGTCACCAGAAGACGGATATGTTGCTAAAATAATATCTAAGGAGGGTGAAACAGCCGATGTTAATCAGTTAGTTGCTATAATTTCAGATGATTTATCTTTTACTCAAGAGGATATAAATAATTTTTTAAAAAATATAGATACAAATAATAAAATACAAACGCCAAATACACCAATCCTTGAAAATGATCAAAATTTATTATCTGATAATATTTTAATTACTCCTCTTGCTAAAAAATTATCTTTAAAAAATAATATAGATATTTCTAAAATAAAACCTAACTCAAGAAGAATACATACTGAAGATCTTGATATTACTAAAGATCAGGACAATGGAATTTTAAGATTATTTATATCTCCACTTGCAAAAAAAATATCTACTGAAAAATCAGTGAATTTATCAAATATAAATGGTTCAGGACCAAATAATAGAATTATTCTAAGAGATGTAATAGACTCTAATCAGTTGTCAGATAATCCAAATATAAATAAATTAAGACAGGCTATAGCAAAAGCTACGCTTCATTCTAAAAATAATATTCCACATTTTTATTTAAATACTAGAGTAAATATGTCTAATTTATTAAAATTTAGAAAAGATCAAAAATTAAAAGGCAACAAGTATTCTTTAAATGCAATCTTAATGCAGGCTATATCTAAAGCATTCAAAGCATTCCCAGACTCAAATTGTACATACAAAGATAATGGTGAATTTTTTATTAATGATTATCATAATATAGGCATAGCAGTTGACTCAAAATTTGGTTTAAAAATGCCCGTAATAAAAAAAATTAATGACCTTTCTCTAAAACAAATTAACTCCAATCTTAATGATAAGATAAATTTAACTAGAGATAACAAACTCTCTCCCTCTGATCTGTCGGATGGTGTAATAAGTATATCTAATCTAGGATCATTTAATATCCGAAGCTTTGATGCCATTATTCTGCCTGGTCAAACATATATACTTGCAGTGGGACAAATATTTGAGGATGTTTTTGTTGACAAAGGAAAGATAGAAATTGGAAGTTTTATAAATTTGACATTATCTTGCGATCATAGAGCAGTCGATGGTGTCTTAGCTTCTCAATTTTTATCAAGTATAGTACAAAATATGGAAATTATATCAGATGACAAATAAATATGATTTATCAATCGTTGGTGGTGGCCCTGGTGGATACGTCGCTGCTATAAAAGCTGCTCAACTTGGATTGAAGGTTGCCCTGTTTGAAGAAGATAAACTAGGAGGAGTGTGCCTTAATTGGGGATGTATTCCAACAAAATCTCTTCTACACTCTGCAGAATTCATGGAAGAGGCTAATCACTTTGGATTAGATAAAAAAGACCTTTCTAAAATAGCCCTAAATAAAGTTGTGGAGATGTCAAGAACCGCATCAGAAAATTTATCTAAGGGTGTCAGTTCATTAATGAAAAAAAATAAAATAGACATATATAAGCACCGCGCTTATCCCAAAAAAATGGATAATGAATTTTATGTTAAAACATCCTCAGATGAAATTATTTCAAAAAATATGATTATTGCCACAGGCTGTAAACCTAGAACAATAGGTGATATTAAATTTTCTGATTTAATATGGAGTTCCAAAGAGGCAATGATACCTAAATTTCTTCCAAAAAAACTATGTATCATTGGATCAGGTGCTATTGGAATAGAGTTTGCAAGTATTTATAATGCTTTGGGATCAGAGGTTATAGTATTTGAATCACAAGGTAAAATTCTTCCCCAATTTGACAACGATGTTTCTAATGAAGCAAAAAAAATTTTTGAGAAAAAGGGTATTAAATTTGAATTAAACGCAAAGATTGAGAATATAGTTGAAGAAAAAAAATCTATCTCTTTCAAAAATAATAATGAAAATATAGCTTGTGATGCTTTGATAATCTCTGTAGGTGTCTTACCTAATTTAGACAAAAATTTTATAAGTACTCTTGATTTGAATTTAACTGATACAGGTTATATTGGTACTAACCATAACTATGAAACCAATGTAAAGGGTTTATTTGCAATTGGTGATATTATTGGTGCTCCTTGGTTAGCTCATAAGGCTATGCATGATGCTATAAACTGTGTAAGTTATATTTCATCTGGAAATGACACACATAAACCAAAAGAAAATCATATACCTGGCTGTATTTATAGCCTTCCTCAAATAGCCACAGTTGGTTTTACAGAGCAACAACTTAAAGATAATAATACACCTTACAAAACAGGTAACTTTCCTTTTTTAGCAAATGGTAAATCTCAAACAATGTCTAATTCGCATGGTTTTGTTAAAACACTTTTTAATTCTGAGACAGGAGAGGTTTTGGGTGCTCATCTTATCGGCCCAGATGTAACAGAAATGATAGCTACATTTGGTCTAGCAATTTCATCTGAGTCAACTGAAGATGAATTCATTAACACTGTATTTGCCCATCCCACCTTATCAGAGTCTATTCATGAAAGTGTTCTATCTGCATTTGAAAAACCTCTACATTTTTAAACATGATTAGACATCCTGAAAAAATCAAAAAATTTAATCCAACCACACTTAAGAAACCAAATTGGCTTAAAGTTAAAGCTCCAACTTCAAAAAAATATTTTGAAACACTAGATATAGTTAATTTTCATAATTTGGTTACTGTATGTCAAGAAGCTGCATGTCCAAATATAGGAGAATGTTGGGAAAAAAAGCATGCAACATTTATGATATTAGGCGATACTTGCACTAGAGCTTGTGCTTTTTGTAATGTTAAAACAGGCAAGCCCTCTGAGCCGCCAGACCCTATGGAGCCATTAAATGTTGCCAAATCTGTTCTGAAATTAGGACTAAAACATGTAGTAGTTACGAGCGTTGATAGAGATGACTTGCCAGACGGTGGAGCTCAACATTTTATTGATACAATTAGATACATACGAGATCTTTCAAATACTACAACTATAGAAATACTTACACCAGATTTTTTAAGAAAAAATAGAAACTATATTGATATAGCAAAAGTTAAACCTGATGTTTTTAATCATAATTTAGAAACTGTTCCTAGAATTTATAAACAAATTAGACCTGGGTCTAATTACTTAGAGAGTTTAAAATTATTAAGAGAGGTCAAAGAATTTGATAAAACCATTTTTACTAAGTCTGGTATTATGATTGGATTAGGGGAAGAATATTCAGAAATAATTGAAGTGTTAAAAGATATGAAAAAATCTAACATAGATTTTGTTACCATTGGTCAGTATCTTCAGCCTTCAATCCACCATGAAAAAGTCCACAAATTTTACTCTCCAGATGAATTCAAAAGTCTCTATAATTACTGTTTGAACCTTGGTTTTAAAATGATTTCATCCTCACCAATGACTAGATCAAGTTATCATGCAGATGAGGATTTTGAAAAACTTAAAAAAGCTATTTAGTTTGCTCTAAGAGATACACTAGACCAACAAGCAATAAAATCTCCACTACCAATAAGTCCAGATTTTTCATTTGTAGTAGCTTTAATAGTAATATTTTTTTTATCTGTTTTAAGTAATTTTGATAAACTACTTATGATTATCTCAAAATGAGGATTAATTTTAGGTTCTTCTGAAACTATCATTATATCAATATTGTTAATTAGCATTTTTCTTAAAGTCATTTTTTTTAAAGTATAATTCAAAAAATCTATTGAATTTCTATTCAAATTTCTTTTGGTATTTGGAAAATAAGTACCTATATCTCTTTGAGACAGCGCACCAAGTATTGAGTCTGTTATTGCATGGAGTACCACATCTCCATCAGAGTGAGAAATGACTTTAATTTTTGAATTTATTTTAACTCCTCCAAGTTTGACAAAGTTATTTTTTATAGTTTTTTTTGTTTTATGAATATCATAACCAATCCCAGCTAAAAAATTATTTCTTATTAAATTATTAAATGAATTTAACTCGTCTTTATAGGTTATTTTAAAATTTATTTCGTTTTGTAATAAATATTTTATTTTGTAATTATTTTTTTCATTTCTAAAGAGTTGACTATCATCGGTTAATTCATTTTTATTATTTCTTTTGTGTAAATAAATAATTTTATTTTTAACAAAACCTTGCGGAGTTTTTATAAGTTTAATTTTTTCTCTATCAAGGTTTTCGTGATTTTCTACTACTGTATCTGAACATCTACTAAATGGGACTACACAGTCATATTGTTTTTCAATTAGATTTTTAATTATATTATTAATAATTTTTTGAGAATTTAAAGGTCTAGCTGCATCATGTATTAGAACATATTTAGATTTAAATTTAGATTTATTTAAAGCATTTTTAACACTTTCTGATCTAGTTTTACCTCCTTTTATTATTTCTAAATCTTCAAAATTACTAATATTAGCCTTTTTTATAGTATTAATGACTAAGGTTATCTTTTTAAATTTAAGTTCCTTAAGAAAATCAATATTATGAGTAAGTAAATTTTTGTTTTTAAATTTAGCCAGAAGCTTATTAGTATTGGATGAGAACCGTAAACTATCACCACCAGCTAGAAGAATGAAATGTATTTTAGAGTTAATTAATGTCAAATTATTTTAATAAATTTTCTGCTTTTATATTAATAACTATTTTTATAACTCTTTTTGCTCTAACTGTATATTCACTAATTTCATCAAATGAGATTGTTCGTAACGCTGAATTAATTCAATATGTTCTAATTGCAGATTTTATATTTCTCTTAATCCTCCTTTTATACCTATCTTTATTTTTAATAAATTATTTAAAATATAAAAATAGAGAGGTAGTAGGTCTTAGACTTTTTAATAAATTCTTTCTTTTTTTTGGACTTTTTTCAGTTATTCCTAGTGGAATAATATTAATGGCATCAGCAATTTTCTTTAATATCGAAGTAAGCACTTGGTTGGGTCCTGCGTTTAAATCGACAGTGAATAATTCTTATCAATTGGCTCAAAAATATATTGATCAAACAGAAAAAGATCTAATTACAGACTCAAAATTCATCAGAAATTATGTATTAGCTGAAAGACTAATAGACAGAGATATTATACAAAGATTTAATATTTCTACTGTTTACAATTACAATAATGGGAATCAATTTATAGAGCATATTTCTGACGAAAAAATATTTCTGTCTGATGATAATTTAAGAGATGCTAGTACAATTAGTGATACTGATATCACTATTTTTTTTTCTAATGATCAACTTTTTTCCAAAGTAAATCTAAATAGTACAAACTACTTGTTATTGTTGAAGAATATTGATTTAGAAACATTAAATTACTATCAAAACATTATACAGTCCTATGAAGCTATCAATTCATTTGATAATAACAAAAGAGATATTCAAATTACATTTTTTACTATCTATATAGTTCTCTCAACAAGTTTAATCTTTGTATTTATTATTATTGGAACAAATTTTAGTTTTAGATTAGCTAAACCTATAAGGGACCTCAATAATTCAATCATAGACCTCCGTAAAGGAAAATATCAGCAATCAAATTTTGAAAAATTAGACAATAAAGATGACATCTCTGTTTTAACAAACTCATTTCATGAAATGAGCAAAACTATAATAAGTCAAAAAAATAATTTAGAAGAAGTTAACTCTACTATCAATGACCAATTAAGTTTTATAAATAATATTATTGAGAATTCACCATATGGAATATTTGTTTTAAATGATAAATCCATGATTTTTGAAAATTCTGCATCTTTGATATTTAGATCAGAAAAATATTCCTCATTTCAAAACTTTATTAATTTACTATCAAATCATTTTAAAAATCAAAGTTTTTATAGAAAATCATATGAAATTAACTTAGAGGTAAAATTAAAAAATATTCAAAAGTATTTCTTTGTTAAATCTATATTTATAGATAATAATTCTTTATTTGATCAAATAATTATTTTTAATGATTATACTGATTTAATATTTGCAGAAAAAAATAACGCAATTGCTGATTTGGCTAGAAAAATCTCTCATGAAATAAAAAATCCATTAACGCCTATGCTTTTATCTACTGAATTTATTGAAAGTCAACTTGAAGATGAAGAATTAATTAATTCAATTACTTCTATTAAGAGACAAATTTTTTTAATCCAAAATTTAGTTAATGAATTTTCTACATATGCTAGGTTACCTAAGGCTAATATCACTAAATTAAATTTATCTGAGATTTGTTTAGTTTATATTGATGAGTATAAAAGAAATTATGGCCAAATAATTATTAATTATAACATTGAAGATAACCTATATGTTCACTTTGATCATTCATACTTAGATATTATTTTTAATAATCTTTTTAAAAATTCTATCGAAGCTCTAAGTTCAACAAATAAACCGTCAATCGAAATAACATTGAAATTAATTAATAGTAATTTAATTTTAACTTTTTTTGATAATGGACCAGGTTATGATGGCAATGTTGATGAATTAAAAAAGCCATATTTTTCAACTAAAAAATCTACAGGTTTGGGTTTATCGTTAATAGACAAAATAATTACTGACAACTCTCATAAGATGAATATAACAACCAACAGTTATTCAGGATTCAAAATTGAAATAGTTTTTAATGACAAAGATATTAGTAATTGATGATGAATTAGAAATTTGTAAACAAATTTCTCTTATACTATCAAAGCAAGGCTATGAAGTGACATATGCTAACTCTCATAAAGAATTTGTTGAATTAGAACAAAGAAGCTTTGACTATGATGTAGTTTTAGTTGATCTATGGTTAAAAAATAGCACCAAACAAGGTATCGATATTATCGAATACTTAAAAAATAAATATAAAAATCTTGTGATTATATCTTTTAGTGGCCATGCAAACATTGATAATGCAATTGAGTCTGTTAAGGCAGGAGCAAACGATTTTATTGAAAAACCATTTGAGACTAAAAAACTTATCCATATAATTCAGAAAAATCTTCTTGAGTTAAAACAACGTGTTACGATTAACAATTATAGAAATAAAATTTCATTTCATTCAAAAATTGATAGTATTGGATATGGAAAATACATAGAGAATATCTTTAAATCATTAAATAAGATAAAAAATAATTCTTCAATTTTAATTTCTGGCCCTAATGGTGTTGGTAAAAACTTTCTTGCAAATACTATTCATATGCGTTTATCATCGAATAATCCTGATACTTTCATCAATCTAAATGAAAATCTATTAAATGAAACTGATCTTTTAAAGTTAAGCTCTTTACATAATTATTTTACTATATATTTAAATGATTACGAAAATTTTAATCAAATTGAATTATTAAATTATTTAAATTTAGTAAAAAGTAAAAAAATAAATGCATCAATTATTTTTGATAGTAAAAAAATTGATATGAAAGACCCTTTTGTAAATAATGTTGACTATAAAGTTTTATTAAACCCTTTAATATCAAGAAAAGATGAAATCTTCCCCCTTTTTAAACATTATTTAAATATATTTTCACTAAAGAAGTTTGAAAATAGAATTCAGATAGATGAGACTATTCATCAACTATTATTGAAACATAGCTGGCCTGGAAACATATTTGAAATCATGAATTTATCTGAAAATGTAACAAGTCTATTGACTGACAGTAATTTATTTGTCTCTAAAGTACTAATTGAAGATTTAATGAAAAATTCAACTAACAACGCTGATTTATATGACCTTAATTTTAAAGAGGCAAAAGATAAATTTGAGAAAGATTATTTACTTCAAAAATTAAAAATAAATAATTTTAATATGACTTTAACAGCAAAAATGCTTAGACTAGATAGAGTATCTTTGTATCGCAAGGTTAAATCACTCAACATTAAAATAGATTAATGAATATACTTATATTGGGATCAGGAATAGTTGGAGCAAATCTTGCTAAAAAATTATCTGAACAAGGAAAAAACGTATTTCTTTTAGATGATGATGCCAATGAACTAAAAAACTTGTCTGAAAGATTTGATATAAAAACTATTTTTGATGATCCATTAAATCCTTCTTTTTATAAAAATTTTGATGCTAAAATTGACTATTTTATTGCAGTAACACGTAGTGATGAAAAAAATATTATTACAAGTAAATTTGCTAAAGAGTTTCTAAATGTTGATAAATCTATTGCAAGGGTTAGAAACCAAAATTTAATACTAGATGAGAATAAATCATTATTAATTGAGTCAAATAGTTTTCTTGATCACATTATATCTCCTGAGTGGGAAGTCTCTAATAATATTTTTGAAAAAATTCATTTACCTGGTGCTTTTTTTAGTGAGTCTCTTATTACACAAGACTATCTATTAATTGGAATGCAATCCTCTGATTTATTTAAAAATCATACTTTTGAAGAAATTAAAGTTTTCTTTAAAACAAATAATCTTTGTTATTTAGGTCATAGTAAAGAGGATAAGATAAATTTCGAATTTAAGAATATATCTATATCTGACCAACTTTATTTACTAATAAAGAAAAAATATTTGAATAAACTTATAAAGTTTTTTGGTTTTAAAGATTATGTTTTAGATGTTTTAATAGTAGGTGGCGGTAATATTGGTCAAAATTTATCGACTCTAATAGAACAGGATGAACAAGAAATTAATTTAAAAATATTAGAATTAGATAAAGAGCGATGTAATTTTTTGGCAGGTCTTCTTAAAAATACTACAATTTTCCATGGAGATGCACTAGATCAAACACTTTACGAAGAGATTAAATTAAATAATTCTGATCTTGTTATTACTGTTACAGATAATGATCAAATTAATACTATATTGTCAATTATAGCAAAAAAAAGAGGTTCAAAGTCTGTTATTTCAGTTATAAATAACGAGTCTTATTCTTCTTTTGCGAATGATTTAGGTATTGATGTCATTATAAATCCCCGAGAGTTAACAACATCAAGAATTATTGAAAAAATTTCAAAAGGATCTCTTTTATCATACCACTCCATCTTGAAAGATGAATATGTAATATATGAAATTAAATATAAAAATGAAATTTATGAAAATATTAAAAAGTCAAAAGTAATCAATCATGTTTGTACTTTAACAAATGAAACATTGGAATTAAAAAATAACGACCATATTCCTCTAAATAATGATATTTTAATTTTAAGTGTCTCACAAAAAGACTCCCATGTTTTAGAAAAAATTATTAATGATTATTAATAATACTTTTTTTTTAGATACTCACTCATTTCTTAAGAAAATAGCAAGTGATATAATTATTCCAAAGATAGGTAATTTAAATGAAGATGAAGTATCAACTAAAATTGATAATTCTAAAGTTACTAGTTATGATGTTATTATAGAGAACGAATTAATTGAATATTTTAAAAAAATAGGTTTCACGAATATTATATCCGAAGAAGGTAATTCAGAATTAATTAAAGATGATGAATATTTAACCGTTGACCCCATAGATGGAACTAGAAACTTTATTAATGGAATTAATAAAGTAGCTATAATGTTATCTTTTATAAAAAATACCAAGTGTGAATTTGCAATTATTTATGATCCAATTGCTGATATCTTTTACCACACCTTTAATCAGTCTATATTTAAAAATCATAAGCAAATAAAACCTCAAATTTATAGTAATCAAATAGGCTTTTTGGGCGATCATGCTAAAGTTTACTTTAAAGATATTATTACTTCCTACACAGAAAAAATTAGATCAAGGTCAATAGGTTATGATGTTATTGAGGCAATAGAGGGTGAAAGATCTTTTTTGACAGTCTATGGATCTAAAATATGGGACTTATTTCCAGCAATGAGTTTTTTAAAATTATTAAATTTTGACACTAATTTACCAGATATGGAATTTGATTATTCTAAGTTAGAAAAAAAGATTATTTTCTATGCCAACTTATAGAGTTTTATTTGCTGGTCTTGGTAAAATGGGCTTCCATATGGCTGGTTTTTTATCTAAACAGAAAAATATAGACTTATACATTTATAATAGAACCAGTACCATTGAAACTAAATGGAAAAAAAAATTTGCTGGTGTTCAGTATAATTTTACTAATAATATTAAATTTGACTTTGTAATCAGCTGTTTAAAAGATGACAACGCTGTTGACTCATTTTATAAGAAATTTATAAAAACGAATAATTATAATAAAAACACAACTATTATCGAACACTCTACGATATCTTTACATCAAATAGAATTACTTACTAAATTATTGTCCAAACCAAAATTAAAATTTGTGGACGCACCAGTAACAGGTGGACAGGAGGGAGCAAAAAAGGGTTCTCTATCAGTAATGGTTGGTGGTGATAAATTAAATTTTAATAAATCAAAAAAAATTATATCCGCTTACTCAAATAATTGTACATATATGGGAAAACTTGGTTCAGGACAATTAGCTAAATTTACAAACCAAATTTTAATTTGTGGTATTCTGTACTCAATATCAGAAGCATTTCAATTTAGTAGAAAGAACAATCTTGATCAAAATAAAATATTCAATGCATTGAAAAATGGAGCAGCAAGTTCATGGCAATTTACAAATAGGTATCCTACAATAGTTAAAAATAAATTTGACTTTGGTTTTTCAACAGAACTAATGACAAAAGACTTAAAATATGTACTGCAACATGCAAAAAAATTAGACTTAAATCTTAAACTTACTAAGAGTGTTTATGAAAAATATAAAAAATTACAAAGTACTGTATATAAAAACTATGACACTTCTAGTTTAGTAAAATCTTTTATTGATTAATGAATTACTGGAAAAAAGGTTGTAACCACTTACTGAAATGTGATCCAGTATTTAAAAAATATTATAATCCAAAGCATCAATTAAAAACTAATAAAAATAAATTTGACGTTTTATTTAAGTCTATTTGTTCCCAACAAATATCTGTTTCTGCGGCCATGTCAATCTATAAAAATTCTAAGCATATTATTGGTCCTATAAATTTTACTAATTTTACAAATAATAAAAATAAGATAAAAAAACTACCTTTAAGTAATAATAAAAAAAAATGTTTAATTTCTCTTTTAGAGAATTATCATTTGGTGTCTAAAATTAAATTAAATGAAAATTCTTTTGAGAAGGTTAATAAAGATTTAACTCAAATCTTTGGAATAGGTAGATGGACCGCTGAAATGTTTTCTATTTTTTATTTAGGTTTGCCAGATATTATGCCATTAGGTGATCTTGGCTTTATAAATGCCTATAAGAAATATTATAATGATATAAAGTTAAAAAAATTTTCTAATAATTCACACAAATGGCGTAATTATTCAACAATTGTTACTTGGTATCTTTGGTCCTCTTATGACTCAGAACCTCTTTACCTATAAATAAATTTTAACCTAAATCAAAAAAAACAATTTAATCTTTAAAAAAAAGAATCTATTAATATTTATGCAACCAATCGTCGAATTTCAGAACATTTGTAAAGAATACCCAGGTGTAGTTGCCAACAATAATGTCTCTTTTGAAATAACAAGACAATCTATACATGCTATTTTAGGTGAAAATGGCGCTGGTAAATCAACTTTAGTAAAAATTTTGTACGGACATGTTAAACCGGATAAAGGTCAAATTATAATCAATTCTGATTTAGCAACAATTAATTCACCAACTACAGCTCAAAGTTTAGGTATAAATATGGTTTTCCAACATTTTAGTTTATTTGAGTCGCTGACAGTTGCAGAAAATTTAATACTAGGTATGAGTGAAAAAATATCGTTAAGTAAACTAAAATCAAAATCTGAGTCTATATGCAACAAGTATGGTTTCAATTTAAATCTAAATTCACCTATAAGCGCACTTTCTGTCGGTCAAAGACAATCTGTAGAAATTGTTAGATCTCTTTTAAACAATCCAGAAATTTTGATAATGGACGAACCTACCTCAGTCTTAACTCCCGAGGAGATTAAAAAATTATTTAAAATTATAAAAAAATTAGTAGCCGATGGTTTAACAGTAATTTTTATATCTCATAAATTAGATGAGATTATTAATTTATCAGATCATGTAACAATTATGAGAAACGGAAAAGTAGTAAGTAATTTAACTACTAAGAACGAGGATCCTGAAAGCTTGGGTTATAAAATGTTAGGTTATAAAGTATCTAAAACTAAACAGATAAATAATATTAATTACTCAGAGGATGTATTAAGTTTAAATAACTTATCCTCATATTCTCAAGATCCATTCACAACTAATTTAAATAAAATTAATTTCAAATTAAAAAAGGGACAAATTTTTGGCATTGCTGGTGTTGCAGGTAATGGCCAAAAAGAGTTAATGGAAATTCTATTAAACGAGAATGATTATGAGTTTAATGGGAACATAATTTTTAAAAATATTAACATCAATAAATTATCTACATTTCAAAGAAAATCTTTATCTATTTCTTATGTAACTGAGCAGAGGTTGGGTCATAGTGCAGTTCCTGAAATGTCTTTAAGTGAAAATATTTTACTAAGTATGAATCATAAAGCTGAGTTTAAAAGAGGTGACTTTATTAATTTTGATAGAATTAATTCTTACGCTAATGATGTAATTAAAAATTTTAATGTTGATACTCCATCATTTAATGTCAAAGCTGGAAAGTTATCAGGTGGCAATCTTCAAAAATTTATAATTGGAAGAGAAATCATGTCTAATCCTGAATTATTAATTTTATCTCAACCTACATGGGGTATAGATGCAGGCTCTGAGGCTTTTATTAAAAAGTCTTTAATAGAATTATCACAAAGAGGAGTTTCAATAATTATTATTTCCCATGACTTGGATGAGCTCCTTGAAGTTTGTCATAATATTTCTGTTTTATATGAGGGATCACTATCAAAATCTTTAAATGTTGAGAATATAGATATAACTAAATTAGGTAAGTATATGGGTGGCATATTTGATTAGCATAAAATTAAGAGAGGATTATTCTAATTTTATATTTTATTTATCTCCTTTAGTAGCTGTGTTTTTAACACTATTTTTTGGCTCATTTATTTTTTTAATTTTAGATTTAAGTCCAATTGATTCTTTTAAAATCTTTTTTATTAGTCCTATTTCAAATTCTTACGGTATTTCAGAATTATTTGTCAAAGCTACTCCACTCGCTATCATCGCTCTTGGTTTATCTTATTGTTTTAAAAATAATATTTACAATATTGGAGCTGAAGGACAGTTAACAATGGGAGCTATCTTTGGTGGAGGTATCGGACTCTTATTTAATGACTCTACAAGTATTTTCTTACTCCCTTTAATGATTTTATTTGGAGCTATTGGAGGTGCTTTTTGGGCTTCAATACCAGCTCTTTTAAAAACAAAATTTAACACCAATGAGATTTTAACTAGTTTGATGCTAACCTATGTTGCACTTTTTATTCTCGATTATTTTGTCGTTGGCCCTTGGAAAGACCCAGCAGGCTATGGTCTCCCTAAATCTATGCCGTTCCCAGATGCTGGAAGACTACCGGTGCTATTTGATGGTCTTCGAATTCACATTGGTATTTATTTCGCCATAATAATTTGTTTCATCACACATATCGTTTATAACAAAACTTTATTTGGCTTTAAGTTAAGAGTATCCGGCTTAAGTTCAAAAGCATCTCAATATGCAGGTTTTAAATATAAAAATTTAATTTTTTATACATTCATAATTAGTGGTGCCTGTGCAGGATTAGCTGGATTATTTGAAGTCTCAGGACCAATAGGATTGTTATACAGAGATATTTCTCCGAACTATGGTTTTACTGCAATTATTGTAGCTTTTTTGGGAAGATTAAATCCTATTGGAATAATTTTATCATCTTTATTGATTGCTTTGACTTATTTGGGCGCCGAAGATGCCCAACTATTTTTAAAGATACCCTCAGCTGTGGGTTTTGTTTTTCAGGGCTTAGTTTTATTTTTTTTATTAGGCACAGATTTTCTGAACAAATATAAAGTGTCTATATCATGAACATTGAACTAATTATTGGTATTTTGAATATAGTTTTAATATCAACTACACCTCTTGTATTCGCCGGTATTGGAGAATTAGTAACTGAAAAAAGTGGTGTTCTTAATCTTGGACTTGAAGGCTTAATGTTAGTAGGTGCTGTTACAGGTTTTATAACTTTAGTTTTAACGGGTAATTATTTTTATTCATTATTTTTTTCCATTATATCTGGTGTTATTCTTTCAGGAATATTTGCCTTTCTTGTTCTAAATTTAATGACTAATCAAATAGCCACTGGTCTTGCCTTAACAATATTTGGTATCGGTTTAAGTGCTATGCTTGGAAAAAAATTTAGTGGAACTCCTATTGAAGGATTAAACCCATATTACTTTATAACAATTTCATTCTTATTAGTATTTCTGGTAAGTTATTTTTTATCCAAAACTAAATCGGGTCTGATTGTAAGAGCGGTTGGAGAAAACCATAATTCTGCCTATGCTCTTGGTTATAATGTAATAAAAACTAGATATATGACTATCATATTTGGAGGAATAATGAGCTCTATTGCAGGTTTTTATATTTCTATTTGTTACGCTCCTATGTGGCAAGAGGGAATGACAGCTGGCAGGGGATGGATAGCTTTAGCTCTGGTAGTTTTTGCTACTTGGAAACCTTGGAGGCTTTTAGTTGGTGCTTATATTTTTGGAGGAGTAGCTATAATGCAAATGAACCTTCAAGCTATTGGAGTTAAACTACCAGGACAATTTTTTAATATGATGCCATATTTAGCAACAATTATAGTATTAGTTTTTATCTCATCCAATAAATTAAGACTTAAGTTGAGTGCTCCAGCTTCTCTTAATATACCTTTTGAAAAAAATCAATAGGTTATCCACTTATTTTTTTTCTTATTAAGGGCATCTAATTCTTTTTTGTTATAAATTTATTACATATTTATTATTAACTAGATTCATTATTTATTACTGAAAATAGTTTTATAATAAAAATTAATAAAATTTAAAAGATAGGATTTTAAATATGATAAGAAAAATACTAACTATTCTCTCATTTTTTACCATAATTTCTGTATCTGCTCTTCACGCTGATCAAAAGAAAATTGGTTTTATTTATATAGGCCCTCCAGGAGATCACGGATGGACTTATATGCATGATCAAGGCAGAATTTATATGGAAAATGCTTTAGGAGACACGATTTCGACAACTTATATAGAAAATGTCCCAGAAAATGCAGATGCTGTCAGAGCTATAAGAAAACTAGCTGCCTCTGGTCATGATTTAATTTTTACTACATCATTCAATTACATGGACCAAACTCTAGAGGTGGCAAAAGAATTTCCAGATGTAAAATTTGAACATGCAACAGGATTCAAGAGAATGGATAATGTCTCAACATATTCTGCAAGATTTTATGAGGGCAGGACTATTATTGGGCATATTGCTGGTAAAATGACTAAGACAAATACTATAGGTTACATAGTATCATTTCCAATTCCTGAAGTTATAAGAGGAATTAATGCTTTTTACTTAGCTGCTGCAAAAGTAAATCCAGACGTTAAAATTAAAATTATATGGAATTACTCATGGTATGACCCTGGAAAAGAAGCAGATGCTGCTAATACATTAATCAATCAAGGAGCAGATATAATTGTTCAACATACCGACTCTTATGCTCCATGCCAAGCTGCTGAAAAAGCTGGAGTACTAGCTTTCGGTCAAGCTTCAAATCAAGAAGCATTCTGTCCAAATGCTCATATGACTTCAATCGAGGATATTTGGGGTCCTTATTATGCTGCAAAGGCTCAAGCTGTTGTAGATGGTACTTGGGGATCAGAGGACACATGGCAAGGTTTTAAGGATGGTATGGTAGAAATGTCACCATACAACACAAAACTATTACCTTTAGATTTAATTTTAGAAGCAAAAAATATGGAGACTGCTATTGAGAATGGAACTCTTCATTCATTTGAAGGCCCAATATACAACCAAGCTGGAGAATTAGTTGTCAAAGAAGGCGAAGTTGCTGATGATGGAATGCTCGCTGGAATGATGTTCTATGTTCAGGGTATAGATGGAGAGGTACCCCAATAAGCAATAAATTAAATATTTAATTAATCCTGTTCCCAAGGAAAAACAAGCCAGTCTTTATCTCTAAAATCATACAGATGAAGATCGGCTTGTTTTTTTCCTGATGTTTTAGCATATAAAACTACAAACTTTGAATTTGGCATCATTTCTTTTACTATTTTAGCTGTATCGCCGCTATCTACTAAATCGTCAATAACAACCAACTTTTTTTCTGACTTTATTCTTTTAAAAATTTTTATATCTGAATTTTTTTTCCTATCTGCATAGGTTTTAAGAGCAATTACATCAATGTCCTGTATGCCTAAATAATTAGCTATTATAGAGCCCGGTATAAGTCCACCTCTTGAAATCAAAATGAGTTTTTGGGGTTTATATTTTTTTTTTATTAGTTTTGCTAATTTTATACAATCTGTGTGTATATCGTGATAGCTTAAATAAACCTGTTTCATCCAAGGATTATAATAAAAAATAAATGAAAAGCAATTTAGCTGTACTAAGCTCAGATCAAAAATCAATTGACTTTATAAAAAAAAATAAACTATCTAACACGCTTAACCTTTATGCCAATAGTTCAAGAAACATTGAGGCCGCACAAGCATTTTGTAAGTCTCACAAATTTAATAAATATTATGGTTCGTATGAAGATCTCATTTACGACAAAGAGGTAGATTTTATTTTAAATTTTTTACCTTCGGGTATCAAGTTTGAGTATATTTATCTTTGTTTGAAAAATAACATCAAAGTTATAACTGATTACCCAATTATTAGTAGTTCAAATGACTTGGAGTATTTCAATGAATTAGTTGAGTCTAAATTAATAGATAATCTTTTTTTAATAAATGAAATAAATTTTAAAAAGCTTTATGAAGAGTCTACTAATCAAAATGTAATTACTTATGTAAAAAATTTCCGGTATTCTAACAACTTTAAAAATAGTTTAGATACCAAAGATGTCTTGTTTGATCTGTGTCCTGATCTTTTTTATTTAATTTATAAGTATCGTAATGAAAAAATTTCTATTCTTATTAAGGATAAAAGTATTGATAAAATAACAAATAAAATAAACAGTTTAAATTGTGAGATTGAGATAAAGGAACAATTAAAAATAAAAATTATGTTAAAAAGTAATGTTATTAATACTGATTCAGTAATTAAATCAAAAGAAGTTACATTTAAGACAAATAAAACCCTTTATAACTCTGTAGATCTAAATACTTTTATAAATTCAAAGAATTCTTTTGAAAACTTATCCATTTTTACATATTATCCGTACAGATTATTTCAAGAGGTTCTTTATGAGTGAAAATATTACATTCTCAGTATCCGGTTCTGAGACTTACTACCACAAAGATTGGCTTAAATCAAAAGGCTTTAAATGGGTCGCGTCATCTAAAAAATGGGAAAAATTAAATATATTAGAAATCGAAGCTGACCAACTATCAGAGTACTGCAGAGAGTTTGGACTGTATTATGAAAGGTCTGATAAAGGCATGCCTAAATTTGATTATGAAAGTTATTTATGGGATGGAAACATTCCAGATAAATCAATTTGGTATGAAGAGAAGAGCCTTCCTAATTCAACAAACAAAAAAGATTAGTGTATTAAAACTGAAAATATTCCATAAAAAAAGAATATCAACGCAATCATTAAAGCAAAATAGTAAGGTATTTTTTTCTTATTCATAAATGAAGCCATTATTACCAAATACTTATGTACTAAACAATAAATATCTACAATCAATTATATCTCCAAGTACAGATATAATTGATTACAATTTTACCTCTGAACAAGTACATAAACTTAATCTTTTACAAATACTAAGACCAGATATTTATTATAATAAAAATCTTTCTGAGGAAGAATTTTTTGACTTATCAAAGAAATACTATCAAAAACTAATTGATGAAGAAATTATTTATAAATCAGAAAATAAATATTTTTTATATAGGATTGATTCAGAAAATCATTCTCAGACAGGATTAATTTCCTTATTAAATATACAAGATTATATAAATAGAAATATAAAGCCTCACGAAAAGATTTTGGTTAGTAAAGGAAAAGAAAGAGCTGATCAATTATCTAAAGTCAAATTCCAATTAAGTCCTATTTATCTTTTTTATGACGATGAAAATATTGATTTAAACCTAGATATTCATCACGATAAAAAGCCAATTATAAAGTTTAAATCTGGTAAGTATACTCACTCTATATATAAAACTAGCACTGATTTCAGTGGAATAAATTTTAAAGAACTTTTTGTTGCGGATGGCCATCATAGGATTGAAGGATTTGCACAATTAGATGTTGATAAAGATACTAAGTTTTTATCAATAGTTTTCCCAAAATCTAAGTGCTTAAATTTACCCTATAATAGAAGTATTAAGTTTCCTAAAGATTATAAAAAAGATTCGTTTTTGAATGATTTAAAAAAATATTTTCATGTTGAGGAGCTAAAGTATCACGAGAAGATTGATCGTTTTTTTGTAATCTACTTCGAAGGAAAATTTTTTAAAATTGATTTGAAAGATGACTACTCTACAAATGGTGCAGATTGCATTGATTTTGGAGAGTTTGTCTTAAAAGAAATATTACATATTTATGATGAGACTAATGATGAAAGGGTAGAATTCGTCCCACCCACATTAGGGACTGATTATTTGATTAATCAAGTTGATACAGGTATAACAGATCTATCAACATTGATGAGACCAGTTAGTATGGATTTAGTTATAGATTATTCAAAAAATTTGAAATTTATGCCACCCAAAGCTACTTGGTTTGAGCCAAAGCCACTAGATGGGCTATTTTTTTATAAAATTATTGAATAAATTTTAAAAACTGAGGAGTAATATAAACAATGCAAAAACCCACTATTAAACCAAATCATCCTTTTTTTTCATCAGGACCTTGCTCTAAAAGACCTGGTTGGAAATTAAATGCATTAAGTGATGCGGTACTAGGAAGATCCCATAGAGCGAAAAGTGGTAAAGCAAAATTAAACGAAGTTATTGTTAAATCAAAAGAAGTACTCGAATTACCTGATGATTATTTAGTAGGTATTGTGCCTGCATCAGATACTGGGGCTATAGAAATGGCTATGTGGAGTCTTTTAGGACTAAAAGGTGTAGAGGTTTGTGGTTGGGAAACCTTTGGATTGACTTGGGTAAAAGATATTACAAAACAGTTAAAATTAGAAAATGTTACTGTTCATAAAACTGATAACTACGGTGAACTTCCAGATTTAACTAAAGTAAATTTCAATAATGATGTTGTTTTTACTTGGAATGGAACAACCTCAGGTGTTTGTATACCTAATGCCGATTGGATCCCAGACAAGAGAGAAGGTCTGTCCATTTGTGATGCAACTTCTGCTGTATTTGCAATGGATATGGATTTTAAAAAATTGGATGTTGTTACTTGGTCTTGGCAAAAAGTTTTAGGTGGAGAGGCTGCACATGGAATGATTGCCTTATCTCCAAAAGCTGTAGAAAGATTAGAGACTTATGAACCTTCTTGGCCAATGCCAAAAATTTTTCAATTAGCTAAAAATAAAAAATTTGCTAAAGATATCTTTGAGGGGGCTACAATTAATACACCATCTTTACTTGCGGCTGAGGATGCTTTAGATGCTTTGAATTGGTGTATTGAAATAGGTGGCCAAAAAGAGCTAATATCACGATCAAAAAAAAATCTTCAAGTCATTAAAGATTGGATTGAACAAAGGGATTGGGTAGAGTTTTTGGCTAAGGATTCAAATACCTATTCTTCTACTAGCATATGCTTTAAGTTTACACATCCTGATTTTGTATCTTTAGGCAGTGAAAACCAAAAAAAATTAGTAAAAGAGGTTTGCTCTACATTAGAGAGAGAGGATGCTGGTTATGATATTAATGCTTATAAAGATGCACCTGCTGGTATAAGGATTTGGGGAGGTGCAACCGTAGAAGCCTCTGATATTGAAAAAGTTTTACCATGGATTGAGTGGTCCTTTTTTGAAACAATGGAAAGGTATAAAAAATGAAGATTTTAATTTCTGATAAAATGAGTGATAAAGTTGAAGATGTTCTTCAATCTAAACAAATTAATTATGATATAAAAACTGGAATGTCTCCAGAGGAACTCAAAGAGGTAATAGATCAATATGACGGAATTTTAATCAGATCTGCCACTAAACTAACTTCTGATATACTAGCAGACTGCAAAAACCTTAAGGTTATAGGAAGAGCAGGTGTAGGTGTTGATAATGTTGACCTCGATCAAGCAACAAAAAATAAAATTTTAGTAATGAACACTCCCTTGGGGAATCTTGAGGCAACTGCAGAGTTAAGTGTGGGGTTAATGTTTTCACTTATGAGAAATATACATTTAGCTAATTACTCGACTCATCAAGGAAAATGGGAAAAACCGAAGTTTATTGGGACTGAATTAAAAGGAAAGACACTTGGAATAGTTGGTTATGGTAATATTGGCCAAAGGGTTGCTGAAATTTGCTCAACAATTGGAATGAACATTATTACTAACTCTAAATCAGCTAGTGAGGAAAATCTATCTAGATTTAAAGCAAAAAAAGTTTCAACTGAGCAGTTAATAAAAGAAGCAGATATTGTTTCAATTCATACAAAATTAAATGATGAAACTAAATATATGTTTAATAAACAAACTCTCTCTACCATGAAACCTACATCAGTTATTATAAATTGTGCAAGGGGTGGTTTAATTAATGAAGCAGATTTAAAAGACGCTTTAAACAATGGAGTTATAGCAGGGGCAGCTATCGACGTTTATGAAAATGAACCTGCAACAAATAACGTTATGTTTGGAGCTAAAAATTTACTTTTAACACCACATTTAGGTGCCTCTTCAAAAGAAGCACAATCTAATGTTGCTATTGACGTAGCAAACCAAGTTGCTGATTTTTTGAAAGACAATAAAATAGTTAATAACGTTAACTCTTTTTAAATTTTTTTAAATATTCATATATTGAAATTTTTGTGAGCACGTTTTGGATCGTTTTACTTTCATTAATTTTTTTTAATTGAGGAAATGTTAGTTTAAAAATTTTTATTTCTTCATTTTCATTCTTATTGTAGAGCAATTTAAATTTAATTTTTTCTACCTCGGCATAGTAAACATGAACGATTTCATCAGAGTAACCCGGTACTGGACAATATGTAGTTAGTTTGACTATTTTTTTTGTTTTAACTCCAATTTCTTCTTTAATTTCTCTTTTTAAGGCTGTTGTTAAACTTTCACCCTTATCAACCAGACCACCAACAATTTCATATTTTAAATTTTTACTTCTCACAAAGTAAAATGGCCTAAATTGTTTTATTAAATAAAATTTTTTTTCCTCTGGGCTAAAACATAAAGCAAATACAACATCACCAATGTTCAAAATTTCTCTATTTATTTTATAGGGTTTTATTTTTTTGTTATAGCTCTCGATTAAAAACTGGTATTTCCAAAAGCTAAAAAAACTTTTTGATAATAGCGTTTTTTTTATTTTGCTTACCTTTTGCATGTAATTTAACTGTTTGACTATTTATAAGACAAAAGTATATATATTCAATACTCGGGGAGTAGCTCAGTCTGGTAGAGTGTCTGCTTTGGGAGCAGAAAGTCGCAGGTTCGAATCCTGTCTCCCCGACCAACAAGTAAATGATGAAAAAAGTTACAATAAAAAGACCTTCAAAAACTAATATGCAGTCGGGTCTTAAAAAGACTAAATTATGGATAATTGAATTTGAATTTGACCCTAGTCTCCAAAAAGATGTTTTAATGGGATGGAATAGTTCCAAAAACACAACTAAACAACTAAAGCTCAACTTTGATAATCTAGATGATGCTATTTTATGGTGTCAAAAGAACTCATATGAATATAAAGTTGTAGATCAAACTTATAAACAAGTAAAACCAAAGAGTTATGCTAGTAATTTCTCCAATAATAGAAAAACCTCCTGGACCCATTAACAATTAAATATTCATTTTTCAAAATATAATACTATTATCACTGCATAATTATTAATTAATAAGGGGGAAAGAAATGATTAAGTTCATTACAACTCTGCTTGCTTTATTTATGTTTAGCACGTCATACGCTAAAGAAGTTAAAGTTGGCATTATTTTAGGTTTTACAGGACCTATTGAATCATTAACGCCAGGTATGGCTGCAGGCGCTGAGTTAGCTTTTAACGAAGCATCAGACTCTGGCGCACTTCTAGGTGGTTCTACAGTTAGCTCAATTAGAGCTGACTCAACATGTATCGACTCAGCAGCAGCAGCATCAGCGGCTGAATTTTTAATATCTCAAGGCGTTACTGCTATCATGGGTGCAGACTGTTCTGGTGTTACAGGTGCAGTTCTTTCTAATGTAGCTGTTCCTAATGGTGTACCAATGATTTCACCATCTGCGACTTCACCTGCTTTAACTACAGCTGAGGATAATGGTCTATTTTTTAGAACAGCTCCTTCTGATGCTAGAGGCGGAGAGGTATTAGCAGATATTACTAACGACAGAGGTATTACAAGTGTTGCAATTACCTATGTAAACACCGACTATGGTGTTGGTTTAGCTGATGTTTATGAAGCAGCTGCTATTGCCAGAGGTATTGAAGTTACAGCGAAAACTGCTCACGAAGGTGACAAAGCTGACTATAGTGCTGAAGTAGGTGTTCTATCATCTGCTGGTGGTGATGCATTAGTTGTTATTGGTTATTTAGACCAAGGTGGAAACCAAATTATACAGGGATCACTTGATAGTGGCGCTTTTGATACATTTGTGCTCTCAGATGGAATGATTGGTGCTTCATTAACAGATACTTTTGGTTCTGATCTTGATGGTTCTTTTGGTTCTATGCCTGGTTCATTAGGTGCTGGTGCAATGAAGTTTAAAGCTTACGCTGAAGCAAATGGTGTAGACCCATCAGTTTATGTCGGAGAGTCATACGACGCTGCAGCATTAATAATGCTAGCAATGTGCAAAGGCGGATCTGATGATAGTGCAACTGTAGCTGCAAACATTATGGATGTAGCAAACGGTCCTGGTACTAAGATTTATGCAGGAGAGCTTAAGAAAGGTCTTGATCTTGCTTGTGCAGGATTTGCTGTTGACTACGACGGAGCAACAGATGTTAACTTCACAGAAGTAGGAGAAGCATTTGGAGCATTCCTTGAAAAAGGAATTGAAGGCGGTCAATTTACAGACGTAGCTCAAAGATAAATATTAAAATTTAGCCCTATCTTTTAGGTGGGGCTAAATAATTTTTTCAATTTTTTATAATTTTTTCTGGTAGTAATCCTTTTGGCCTGTATCTCATAACTAATAGTAAGCCAAGCCCCATCATTAAATATCGAAAGTATGGAACACTATTTTGAAGATGTTCTTTGATATAACTAGTTTCATCTAAATGGTCAGTGAACAAATTGATTACAACCATAGCAAAGGGTGCTGATTGTATCCAAATAAACCAGACTACAAACCCTCCAAGTACTGCTCCATAATTATTCCCTGTACCACCTAAAAGCACCATCACCCATATTAAAAAAGTATATCTGAGTGGTTGATAGCTTGACGGAGTAAAAAGGCCATCATAAGTTACGAGCATTGCACCTGCAAATCCAATAATTGCTGAACCTAACATGAAAATAAACAAATGCTGTTTAACAACATTTTTACCCATGGCTCTAGCTGCTTCTTCATTATCTCTTATGGCTCTCATCATCCTTCCCCAGGGAGAATTTAAAGCTTTTTCTGAGAAATATAGAATTACAAATACAACGACTAAAAAAATCAAACTAAAGCAAAGTTTCACAAAAACACCTGAAGAGGAGATTACTAATTGATTAAGTAAAGAAATTTTTGCTTCAGGGTCTAAAACATTTGATAACTTTGAGGAGTTAAAAAACTGAACTAAATTAATAAACCATTCTGACTTTTGTAAATTCACCTCATATGGAACGGGTCTCTTAAGACCAATAACATTTTTAACACCTCTTGATAGCCACTCTTCATGTTTTACAATCGTAATTATAATTCCTGATACCAACAGAGTAGAGATAGCTAAATAATCTGATTTTAATCCCAAACATACTTTACCTACAACAAAAGCTACTAAGGCAGATAAAATCGCTCCTACAAACCAGGAGAAAATAATTGGTAAATTAGCTCCCCCTAGGAAACCAGAAGTAGCAGCATTTATAGACTCAATTTTACTTATTGATGGTCCTGCTATGAATTTTAGTAAAGGGATAGATAAAATTATAATTAAGAATACAAAATAGTTTTTATATTTATTCTTTGATAATTTTTTATTAATTATAAATACGCTAATTACAACTGCTGCTAAAAATAATCCTGATATTAAAATACCTATACCTCCAGCATTCCATGCTTCATGCACAGGTGGCACAGAAACTAAAACAGTAGCAAGTCCTCCTATGGCTAAAAAACCCATTACACCAAAGTTTATTAATCCTGCAAATCCCCATTGTATATTTACTCCCATTGCCATAACCGCAGAGATCAAACAAAGATTTAACATTGATAGAGCGATGCCCCACGACTGAAACAGGCCAACTAAAACTGTTAATATAGTCATCACAGAAAAACAAATTCTAAAGTCTATACTTTTGATCATATGACTTTCCCTTTAAAAATACCATTTGGCCTAAATATGAGAACAACTATCAATATTGCAAAAGAAATAGCAAATTTATAATCAGTTGAGATAAATTGTATAAGCGTACTCGGCTCTAAACTCTCTGGCATAATATATTTAAAGAATTTTTTATATGCATAGGTAAGACCTATTTCAGAGAATGCTATTAAAAAGCCCCCATAGAATGCCCCTAAAGGATTACCTATACCTCCAACTATTGTTGCTGCAAAGATGGGAAGAAGATTATTGAAATAGGTAAAGGGCTTAAAGCTCTTGTCTAATCCATATAATGTTCCTGCTACAGTCGCTAAAATAGAAACAATTACCCATGTTATTAAAACTATTTTTTTTGGGTCAATGCCTGAGAGTAGGGCCAGGTCCTCATTATTTGAATATGCCCTCATCGATTTTCCAGTCTTCGTTTTATTTAAAAAATAAAACAGTATTGAGCAGGTGATTATAGTTGTTACCAATGTAATTACTTGAGTAGACTTTATTGCTAGACCTTCATTTAAACCTGTCAATTGTTTAAATTCTCTCGCTTTCATTATGAATTTATTGCCATCCATAAAATTTATATCGTTTGGCCCAATTATAATTCTTACCACTGCATTTAAAACAAACATAATACCAAGGCTCACAACTATAAAAGTTACAGGGTTACTTTTTTTATTTCGGTAATATTCAAAAACTGTCTTATCAAAGAACAAGCTCACGGCAATTGTCAATAAGATGCCGATAGGTAAAGCCAGAAGAGCTGTTGGAAGCAAACCAAATGAAATTCCCTTTGACTGTAGATACCATGTCATAAGAATTACAACCATAGTTCCAAAAGCCATTAAGTCTCCATAGGCAAAGTTTGCAAATCTTAACACTCCATAAATCAATGTTACCCCAATAGCACCAAGCGCCAATTGAGAGCCATAAGTAATACCAGGCACAATAATAAAGTTAGTTAAAAGTATGATAGAGTTTAAAAAATCCATTTATCCACCCAAAAAAGCTTTTCTAATTTCTTTACTATTTAGTAAGTAGTCTCCTTTACCTTCGTATGCATTTTTTCCTGTTACCAATATATAACCTCGGTCAGATACTTCTAAAGCCTGGCGCGCATTTTGCTCAACCATAAGAATAGCAATATTTTGTTTTTTAATGTTTAAGATGTGTTGAAATAATTCAGTCAAAATAACAGGTGAAACACCTGCTGTGGGCTCATCTAGCATTAAAACATCAGGATTAGTCATTAAAGCCCTTGCTATTGCCACTTGTTGCCTTTGTCCGCCAGATAACTCACCAGCAAACTGATCCTTCTTTTCTTTAATTATAGGGAATAGATCATACATTTCCTCTATTCTATGAGATAGATTATCGTCATTAATAAAAGCTCCCATCTCTAAATTTTCCTTTACTGTAAGCTCTGTAAATATATTTTTAATTTGAGGTACGAACGATAAGCCTAGTTTGATTCGGTCTTGAGTTTTCAGATTTGTAATATCTTTACCATCTAGCATTACATTACCATCTTTTAAGTCTAATATACCAAGCATCGCTCTCATTGCCGTTGATTTTCCTGCACCATTGGGGCCCAGAATTGAAACGATTTCTCCACGATCTACATTGAAAGAGCACTCTTCAATAATGTTAACTCCGCCGTATCCTCCAGTTAAATTTGTTGCTGAAAAAAACATTATTTTTTTAATCCCTTACCCAAATAGGACTCAATAACCTGTTCATTTGACTTAACTTCTTCAGCAGAACCTTTAAAGAGAACTGATCCCTCTGCTAAAACAATAACTGGGTCACATAACTCACTTATAAAATTAAAATCATGCTCAATCATACAAAACGTGTAACCTTTATCCTGATTAAGTTTTAAAATAGACTCACTGATATCTTTTAAAAGAGTTTTATTAACACCTGCTCCAACTTCATCTAAGAAAACTATTTTTGCATCCACCATCATAGTTCTCGCTAATTCTAATAATTTCTTTTGTCCTCCAGAGAGATTTCCTGCTCTTTCATTTTTTAAATGTTCTATCTTTAGAAATTTAAGAACATCCATAGCCTTATCTCTTATAATCTCATCCTCTTTTTTTATTTGTTGATAATTCATTAGAGAATAGAGAAGTTTTTCACCCTTTTGATTACCTGGAACTACCATTAAATTTTCAATAACTGTCATATTTGAAAATTCGTGTGCAATTTGAAATGTTCTTAATACGCCTAAATGAAACAAGTCGTGTGACTCTTCATTTGTGATTTCAACACCATTATAGAAAACTTTCCCTGTATCTGGTTTAAGATTACCGGTTATCACGTTAAATAATGTCGTTTTGCCTGAGCCATTAGGCCCTATAATACCGGTAATAGCTTTATCTTTAATTTCTAATGAGCAGTTGTTAAGTGCTGCTATACCACCAAAAGTTTTTACTAAATTCTCTACCTTTATTAATGTGTTGTTCATTTAAAAATTAATGCATATTAAAGTAGAAAATATAAAGTTGAAGTGGTAAATATTCCAATAAATGCGCTCTTAGCTCAGCTGGATAGAGCATCTGCCTTCTAAGCAGAGGGTCGCAGGTTCGAATCCTGCAGAGCGCGCCATTGAATTAATTTCTTGATTTTAAAATATCTGAACATATATCAAGATCATCCCACATATCTTTATTTATGTATGTTCCCGTTTCATAAAAAAATTTATTTGATAGATCTATGTAATCATCAATAAGTTTATCAATTTTCTGATAGACAATTTTTATATGTGTTTCATCATCTAGATCTTGATAAATATTTTTCCTTATGTTTAGAGTTAATTTTGAAAACTCTTTACTAGAGTCGATAAGTTTTTTTCTATTTTCTTTAGGTGTTTGTTGAAGAGAGGATAAATGGTACATTAATGCACTGCATCTAGACGAAATATACAAAACTTCATCATTACCAAACTCTGGGTTATCTTGCAAAAATTTGTTTATACCTATCATGTTCGACCATGCATGGGATATATAAATAAAAAAAAAGATTATTACTTTAGTCACTATTTAATCAATCCTGCCCAAAGAAAAACCTTTTACTAGATATTTTCTTATGAAAATAATTAGAATTATACCAGGAACAATTGTTAAGAGACCTGCTGCAGAGAGGGTAGTTATATTAGAGACAAATACACTAGCTACTCTAGTCATTATAGCATTGATTGGTTTAACATCTATAACTGTTAAAGCGTTCGATAACAAAACCTCAGTCCATGAAAATAAAAAACAAAAAAATGCTGTAACTCCGATCCCTGGTGCTATTTGAGGTATTAAAATTTTCCTAAAATACTCAAAGTAATGATATCCATCAACCTTAGCTTGATTATCCATATTCTTTGGCACACCAGATATAAAACCCTCAAGTATCCAAATAGCAATTGGTAAATTAAAATAACAATGTGCTAAAGCAACTGAGAAATACTCATCGATTAATCCCATGTATGAAAATATTTCAATCATTGGTATGAGCATTATTGCAGGAGCCATCATTCTAAAAGTTAAAAATCCAAAGAATAGAAATTCTTTTCCATAAAAGCGAAATCTTGAAAATGCAAATGCTGCAGGGAGAGCAATTAATAGACAAATTAATACATTTATAGAAACATAAATAGATGCATTTATGTAACCAAAATACCAAGCACTGTCGGAGAAAATTATATTATAATTCTCTAAAGTTGGATTTTTTGGGAATAACGTAATACCAGATCCAAGTTCTTTGTTTGTTTTGAAACTTATAGTGAACATCCAGTAAATTGGAACCAAAATGAAAAGTGAATAGAAAAGAGGTATTAATGGAAATTTATTATCTTTTTTCATGACTCTTTTATGGAAATAATTTTATAAAAAATAAATGACGTTATAATTACAATCACAGAGTAAATCACTGCCATAGCACCTCCTTCTCCTAAATCAAATTGAACAGTTGCTGTTTGAACTAAATCGTGTGAAAGAAATGTAGTTGACATGTAAGGCCCACCCCTTGTAAGAACATAAGTTTCTGTATAAATAATAAAGCTATCCATAAATCTTAACAGAATTGCAATTAGTAATACTTTTTTTAACTTTGGAAGTTCTATTTTTGAAAAGATAGACCAATTGCTGGCACCATCGATGTAAGCAGCATGATAATATTGAAAAGGTATTGCTTTAAGTCCTGCATAACACAATAAAACTACTAAACTAGTCCAGTGCCAGGTATCCATCAATAAAATGATAAACCATACTTGAAAAATATTTGTGTTTAAGTCAAATGTAATATTAAAAAAATTTGCTAAATGATCTATCAAACCAATTTGTGGAATTGTAAGAAAGCTCCAAATGTGCCCAATAACAATTTTAGGAATTAGCAAAGGTACGACTATTAAAACTATTATAGTGCTAGCAAAAAAACCAGATTTTGGAATTTTTTTTGCAATAAGCAATCCCAATGGTATCTGAATAGACAATGCTAAAAATGAAAATAAAAAACTTCTCATCAAAGAGTCTAAAAAATCAGAAGAAACGAAAAGTTGTTTAAACCAATATAATCCAACCCATATATAGTTTCCTCCAAAAAAAGAGTCATGAAGTGAGTAATAAACAACCATTATCATTGGTAGAATACCAACTATAGATATTAGAATAATTGAGGGTAATATTAAAAAATAAGGTCTTGCTTTATCACTTTTCAAGATTTTATGAGTCTTGTTTAACAGTTAATGTTCCCTTAACTGCTTTGAGCCAGGAATTGTATAAATATTTTACCTCTTTTTTATGTAATTTAGGCTCAAATTTTTTATCACACCTCCAATTTTTGGTAATTTCACTCAAATCTTTTATTATTCCAGATTGTAATGCAGACAGGTATGCTGACCCTAAAGCTGTAGTCTCAGTTATTACAGGTCGGTTACAAGTCGTAATTAAAATATTTGAGAGAAATTGAAGGAATTTTTCATTTTTCACCATGCCCCCATCAACTTTCAATTGTGAGATTTTAAGATCACTGTCTTTTTCCATAGCTATGACTAGATCTTTTGTTTGATAACCGACGCTATCAATTGCAGCTTTTACAAGCTCTGGTACTCCAGTATTCCTGGTTAATCCAAATATAGCTCCTCTTGCATCTCCCTCCCAATAAGGTGCACCAAGTCCAACAAATGCCGGTACCATGTATATTTGTTGATCTGATTCACTTTTCTCATAAAGTTCTTCTGTTTCATTAACATCAGAAATTACTTTTAGAATATCCCGTAACCATTGAATAGCTGCTCCGGCAATAAAAATTGAACCTTCGAGAGCGTAGCAAGTATTTCCATTAATCCTGTACGCAATGGTAGAGAGTAAATTATTTTTAGAAATTTTAAGATTTTTTCCAGTATTCATCAACATAAAACACCCTGTGCCGTATGTGGATTTAATAGATCCTGGCTCAAAACATGCCTGACCAATCGTAGCCGCTTGTTGATCACCAGCAATCCCACCTATCGATATTTTACCACCATAAATAGTAGTGTACCCAAAGTCATCCGAGCTATCTTTAACTTCAGGTAAAATTTTTTTTGGTATATTAAATAATTTTAATAAATCATCTGACCAAATATTTTTATTAATATCATAAATCATTGTTCTAGAAGCATTTGTTGCTTCTGTAAAATGTGATTTTCCTTCAGTAAAATTCCAAAGCAACCAAGTATCAATTGTTCCAAATAACAACTCATCTTTTTCTATGAGTTCTTTTGAAATAGCAATATTATCAATAATCCATTTAATTTTTGTAGCTGAAAAATAAGAGTCAAGAATTAAACCGGTAACAGATTGTATTTTGTTTTCATGTCCTTCAGTTTTAAGTTTATTGCAATAGCTAACTGTTCTTCTGTCTTGCCAAACAATGGCATTGTAAATTGGACGACCAGTTTTTTTATTCCAAAGAACAGTTGTTTCTCTTTGATTAGTTATTCCAATACCAGCAATATCATGTGCATTAATAGCTGCCTCTTTAAAAGCTTTTTTTGAAGTTTCTAAAACACTATGCCATATTTCTATAGGATCATGTTCAACGCATCCATCTTTTGGGAAAACTTGTTTAATTTGTTTTTGATTGCTTGATACTATTTGAAATTCCTTATCAAAAATAATTGATCGAGTAGAGGTTGTTCCTTGATCTATAGCTAATGTGTATCTCTTCACCTTACAGAGCTCTCTTTAGAGTATTTTTTTATTATTGTATCTAATAAAAGTAATTTATCTTTTGGAAAATCAATACCCAACTTAGTTCTCCTGAATAATATGTCCTCAGTAGTTGTAGCCATCTCATGTTCTACTAAATAAGCCACCTCAAATTCAAAAAAATTTTCACAAATTTTTTCTCCTCCGTTGGGAAGTTTTTTAAAGTATTCAAATAAAGTTTTATTGTTACTTCCATAATTTTTACTAAATCTTTTTTTCATTTCAACAGGTATTTGACCATTGAAATAATCTTTAGTGTTAATAGTTGCTCCAGGTAGGATTTCAGAGTCTGTCCACTTTTGATTTGGTACATCCAACACTTCTGATAATCTATCAAGTGCATGTTCAGCTAATATCCTATAGGTTGTTAATTTTCCACCAAATATTGAGAGAATAGGTGCCTTACTTTTATCTAATTCGAATTCATAATCTCTGGTAACTTTTGAAACATTCTCTTTTTTATCATCCACAAGAGGTCTAACACCTGAATATGTCCATATAATGTCATCTTTTGATATTTTGACTTTTAAAAATGAATTTACTGAGTCTAATAAATAGTTAATTTCTTCAATAGAAATTTTTGGATATTCATAGGTATTAACTTCTTTGTCAGTAGTACCTATTAAAGTATATTTTTCGTGAAAAGGTATCATGAATACAATTCTTTTATCACTAAGTTGTAAGATGTAGGCATGATTACCATCATATATTTTATTAACAATTAAATGACTTCCTTGAACTAATCGAAGTGACTTATTTGTGTTAACATGACAAATTTTTTTTAAAACATCTACTACAAATGGACCTGTGGCATTAACTAATACTTTGCATTTTATAATAGAACTATCACTTAATTTTATTTCCCAAAAGTCATTATTTCTTTTAGTCTCAACAACAGAATTATTTGTAATAATTTTTGCACCTCTATTAATTGCATCTTGTGCGTTTAATAATACAAGTCGTGAGTCATCTACTTGTAAATCAGAATACTCGTATCCTTTTTTAAATTCTTCTTTGATAGGATTATCAATATAATCCCTTATTAAGCTTACATACCTTGATTTTGGAAGTGTTATCATCCCTCCAAGTCTGTCATATAAAAATAAACCTATTCTGATCATCCATGAGGGTCTCAGATTTGAAACATGAGGCATTACAAACCTTATTGGTTTTGTTATTTGAGGTGCAATAGATTTTATTACCTCTCGTTCTTTAAGCGACTCTCTTACAAGTCTAAATTCATAGTTTTCTAAATACCTAATTCCACCATGTATTAATTTTGTTGACCAAGATGATGTTTGAGAGGCTAAATCTCCTTTTTCAACTAATGTTACTTTTAATCCACGTCCAACAGCATCTCTCGCAATGCCAACACCGTTAATTCCACCACCGATTATTAGTAAATCTTGCATCCAGTAAAATAAGTATAAATTAAAACAAAATGTAAAGTAAAAACTGAACTATTTTGTTAAAAATAGACCTATTTTTTATTATTATTATTTGACTTCTTTCTGCTCGATATGAAAAAATTGCTAATTATTAACAAAATAACAGTTAATTTAGTTAGTCTGTTATTTAAAAAGGAGGAATAAAGATGAAATTTTCATCTATAATCGCGCTTACTTCATCGATTTTCATTATGATGACTGGATCAGCTTTTGCTGGAGCACATTCAAAATGGATTGATGAAGAATTCCAGCTTTCTACTTTATCTAAATCAGATCAAATGAAAGAAATGGAATGGTTTATGGATGCGGCTAAGCCTTTCGCTGGAATGGAAATAAATGTTTTATCAGAAACAATTCCTACCCACGAATATGAGTCAAAAGTTTTAACAAAAGCTTTTGAGGAAATCACAGGTATTAAGGTTAATCATCAACTCTTAGGAGAAGGTGAGGTTGTTCAAGCCGTCCAAACTCAAATGCAAACAGGAAGAAATCTATATGATGCATATATTAATGACTCTGATCTAATTGGTACTCACTCTAGAATGCAATTGGCATATAATCTGACTGATTTTATGGCTGGAGATGGTAGTGATGTCACTAACCCAATGTTAGATCTTGAGGATTTTATTGGTATATCTTTTACAACAGGACCAGATGGAGATTTATATCAACTACCTGATCAACAATTCGCAAACCTTTATTGGTTCAGAAAAGATTGGTTTGAGAGAGATGATATTAAAAAAGGCTTCAAGGATAAATATGGATATGATTTAGGTGTCCCTGTTAACTGGTCTGCTTATGAAGACATTGCTGAATACTTTACAGAGGATGTCAAAGAAATAGATGGTGTTCGTGTCTACGGTCATATGGATTATGGGAAAAGAGCACCTGACTTAGGTTGGAGAATGACTGACGCATGGTTATCAATGGCTGGAGCAGGAGATAAAGGTACACCAAATGGTATCCCTGTCGACGAGTGGGGTATAAGAATGGAAGCAAACAGTTGTAATCCTGCAGGCGCTTCTGTTTCAAGAGGTGGTGCTACTAACGGGCCTGCTGCTGTTTATGCTATTAGAAAATGGGATGAATGGCTCAGAAAATATGCACCTCCAGGTGCAGCAAGTATGGACTTCTACCAATCTCTTCCTGCGCTATCATCTGGTAATGTTGCTCAACAAATCTTTTGGTATACTGCTTTTACAGCGTCAATGGTTGCTCCACAAAGTGATGGAAACAACACTGTTGATGCAAATGGTACACCATTATGGGCAATGGCTCCCTCTCCACATGGTCCTTATTGGGAAAATGGAATGAAAGTGGGCTATCAAGATGCTGGATCATGGACTATCCTCAGCTCAACTCCACTTGAAAGAGCAAAAGCCGCATGGTTGTACGCACAGTTTGTTGTTTCAAAAACAGTATCTTTGAAAAAGAGTCATGTTGGTTTAACTATTATTCGTGATAGTGACATCGATCATGAATCTTTCACAGAAAGAGCTCCAAACCTTGGTGGTTTAGTTGAGTTCTATCGTTCTCAAGATAGACTTGCATGGACCCCAACAGGTGTTAACGTTCCAGATTATCCTAAATTAGCTCAGTCATTTTGGCAACAAATTGGTGATGTTAACAGTGGTGCATTTACACCACAAGAAGCAATGGATCGTCTTGCCTCAGAAATGGATTTAATTATGTCTCGTATGCAGGCTGCTGATGAAGGAGCTAATGTTTATGGTGGATGTGGTCCAAGATTAAACGAGGAAAGAGAACCTGAATACTGGTTAAGTCAAGCTGGGTCTCCTAAGGCAAAACTTGCTAATGAAAAACCTCAAGGAGAAACCATGAGTTATGATGAGATAGTTAAAAGGTGGACTAATTAATTATCTTAAATAAAATATCCCAGAGGGTATCTGACCCTCTGGGTTGATAATGCCGAAAATTGAATAATTTTATAAATAGTGTCATTAGAATTAATTGAAATAGAAAAATCTGTTGCTGGATCAAAACATATTTACCCCACTTCTTTAGTTTTACAAAAAAATAGTATCAATATTCTTTTAGGTGCAACTTTATCTGGTAAGACAACTCTTATGCAGTTAATGGGCGGTATTGAAAAACCCAGTAATGGAAAAATATTTTTTAATGGTGAAGACGTCACTAATATGAGTGTTCAAAAAAGAAATATATCGATGGTCTATCAACAATTTATTAATTATCCTAATTTTACTGTTTATGAAAATATTGCCTCTCCGTTGAGACTTCAAAAATTACACAGAACAGAAGTGGAAAAAAAAGTCGAGGAAATATCTGATCTTTTAAAATTAAAACCCATGTTAAATCGCAGACCTAACGAACTTTCTGGTGGTCAACAACAAAGAACAGCTCTAGCAAGGGCATTAGTAAAAGACTCAGATTTAATATTACTTGATGAGCCATTTGCAAATCTTGATTTTAAATTAAGAGAGGAATTACGAGAAGAGCTTCCAAAAATGTTTGAAAATAAAAATACGATTGTTGTTTACGCAACAACAGAACCCTCTGAAGCTTTATTACTTGGAGGAAATACAGCTCTTTTGGACGAGGGAAAAGTAATTCAATTTGGCATAACGCAAGATATTTATAGAAAACCTTTTAATATTAAAAGTGCAGATGTTTTCAGTGATCCACCTTTAAATTTGGCAAAAATTTCTGTAAGTGCTCATAAAGCAACTCTAGGCACTTCTTCATGGCAAGTATCACTCGCTGACGGTCACTATACACTCGGTATTAGACCTCATCATGTTTATCCAAATAAAAATGAGGTAAATTTTTTTGAAGTTGAGGGAAAAGTTTCAATTGCTGAAATTAGTGGCTCTGAAACATTAGTCCATTTTAAAGTCGATAAGGATGACTGGGTTTCTCAATCTCTCGGGGTACATAAATTTAACTTAGGTGAGACAACTAAATTTTTTTTAGACACCTCCAAATGCTTATACTTTGATGACTCTGGAGTATTTATAAATGGCTAAAGTAAATTTAAATAATTTAAACCACAGCTATGTCCCAAATCCTCTACCTGAAGATTATGTTTTAAATAATATAGATATTGAATGGAGTGATGGTGGCGCTTACGCTTTACTCGGTCCATCTGGTTGTGGAAAAACTACTATATTAAATATAATTTCAGGTTTAATTTCACCTACAAAAGGATCCATACTTTTTGATGATAAGGATGTAACTAGTTTGAGTCCATTAGATAGAAATATTGGTCAGGTTTTTCAATTTCCAGTTATTTACGATACTATGACAGTTTATGATAATTTAGCTTTCCCCTTAAGAAATAGGGGTTTTGATGAAATTTATATAAACAAAAAAGTAAGTGAAATCGCAGAAATACTCGAACTTAATTCTTCTTTATCAAATAGAGCCTCTGGTTTAACAGCTGATGGTAAACAAAAAATATCTCTTGGAAGGGGTTTGGTCAGATCAGATGTAAATGTGCTTATGTTTGACGAACCACTGACGGTTATAGACCCACTTTTAAAATGGCAACTAAGATCTAAATTAAAAGAACTTCACCACGAATTTCAAAACACCATGATATATGTTACACACGATCAAACAGAGGCCTTAACTTTTGCTGATCAAGTTGTAGTAATGTATGAGGGAGTTATTGTTCAGATTGGTACTCCTACCGAATTATTTGAGACACCAAAACACACATTTGTAGGACATTTTATAGGATCTCCTGGTATGAATATAATTCCATGTAGTGTCGAAAACAGTCAAGTTATCTGTTTTGAACATAATGTTAGTACATCTAGTAATTTAAATAATATAAAAAAAAACTCTGATCTTAAATTAGGTGTCAGACCAGAGTTTGTGAAACTTTCCTCAAAAGGTATACCTACTAAAATTAACAATGTCAGCGATATTGGCAGATATAAAGTTGTAGATTGCAGGGTCGGCTCTCAAAAAATAAAAGTTATTCTCAAGGAAGGTGAGGAAGTTCCCTCAGAAGATACAAGATTAGAGTTTGATATTAATCACACTAAAGTTTATGAAAATGATTGGATGATTGGTGAATAAAAAAACTTTTGACAATAAGGCTTGGTTATTTGTATTGCCAATGTTTATTTTGGTTGCTTTCAATGCCGTCATCCCTTTGATGACTGTTGTTAATTATTCAGTCCAAGAAACATTTGGAAATAATTTATTTTTTTGGCAAGGCATTGATTGGTTTGAAAAAGTTGTAAACTCTGAGCGTTTTTATAATGCTTTAGGAAGACAATTTTTATACACAGGCATAATTCTTTTTATTGAAATCCCATTAGGAATTGCAATTGCTTTAACAATGCCAAAAAAAGGAATAGGTGTTTCATTTTGTTTAGTTTTGATGTCCATACCACTTTTAATACCCTGGAATGTTGTAGGCGCAATGTGGAATATATTTGCTCTGCCTGACATTGGATTACTAGGATACGGAATTAATAATTGGTTAAATATAGATTATAACTTTACACAACAGCCTGTATCAGCATGGTTTACATGTATTTTGATGGATGTGTGGCATTGGACTTCCTTAGTTGTTCTTCTTTGTTATGCAGGTTTAATATCTATTCCTGACGCATATTATCAAGCTGCTGATATCGATGGAGCAAAGCCGTGGTCTGTTTTTCGACATATCCAATTACCGAAGATGAAAAAGGTACTTACTATCGCAATTCTACTAAGATTTATGGATAGTTTTATGATTTATACAGAACCTTTTGTTTTAACTGGCGGTGGGCCAGGAAACTCTACTACCTTTCTATCAATTGATTTAGTAAAAGTTGCTCTAGGTGAGTTTGATCTTGGTCCAGCAGCTGCTATGTCTATTGTCTATTTTTTAATTGTATTATTGGTTAGTTGGATTTTTTACAGTCTGATGATGAGAAATGAGGAAAATTAATGTCTAAATATAAATGGTTAATTCCAACAATTTATATCGTTTTTTTAATGGTGCCAATCTACTGGTTACTAAACATGTCTTTTAAAAATACATCGGAAATTATCAATACATTCTCAATTTTTCCTCAGGATATTACTTTTGATAACTATATTAAAATATTTACAGATAGTACTTGGTATATGGGCTATATAAACTCAATTTCTTATGTAGCTATAAATACTGTTTTATGTGTAATATTTGCATTACCTGCAGCTTATGCCTTCTCGAGATATAATTTCCTCGGTGACAAACATATGTTTTTTTGGCTACTTACTAACAGAATGGCTCCACCAGCCGTTTTTGCGCTGCCATTTTTTCAACTTTACTCGTCAGTAGGTTTATTTGATACTCACCTAGCTGTAGCCTTAGCTCACTGTCTATTTAATATACCATTGGCTGTTTGGATTATGGAAGGCTTTATATCTGGAGTTCCAAAGGAGTTAGACGAAACAGCATATGTTGATGGTTACTCATTTCCAAAATTTTTCTTTAAAATTTTTATTCCTAATATAAAAGCTGGAATAGGTATAACTGCTTTTTTCTGTTTTATGTTTTCATGGGTTGAATTACTTCTCGCTAAAACCTTAACAGCAGTTGAAGCGAAACCCATAGCTGCAACAATGACAAGGACAGCTAGTACATCTGGTTATGAACTTGGATTATTAGCAGCAGCAGGTGTTTTGACCATTATCCCTGGAGCTATAGTTATTTACTTTGTGAGAAATTATATAGCTAAAGGATTTTCATTAGGAAGAGTTTAAATGGGATTTACTCTAACCTGGATGGCTTGGACTTGGCCTACTGCATTATTCTTTTTATTTATAGCAAGTCTTTTAATTGGCATGATTGTTTGGGAAAAGATCGTTCCAGGTGGTAATCCAAGGAGAGGTATATTAGGATTAGATACGACAAGAGGAGACAGATTATTTTTATCGCTTTTAGGAAGTGCTTTTATCCATTTAATATGGCTGGCACTAATGCCTTTTTCTCTTTGGATAGCTAGCTTGTTAAGTTTAATATATGCAATTCTCGTTTTTCGTTTTGTTTAATAAATAATATTAAAATAAATTTGGTTTACACTTTCAGACTTCTGTGTTTTTTTAATAAAAACTTTTAAAATATATTTAGTTAAATGTCAGATATAAATTCTAAATTACTTTTTACACAATACACACTTAATCAACTAACAAGAGAAAAACCTAGTTTTCTTGAAATTAATGATACTTACTTAAGATTATTTAAAATGCTAAGAAATAAAAAGACATTGATGATAGCAGGATCACAAGGTTCAGGTAAATCTACTTTATCATTACTTATTAAGAAATATTTTTTAAAATTTTATTCAATAAATGTTGTTGTCTTAAGCATTGATGATTTTTATCTATCATCTCATGAAAGAAAAAAGTTGGCAAAAAAATATAAGTCAAATTTATTTGAAACTAGAGGTGTTCCCGGTACACATAATTTAAAATTACTTTATAAAACAATAGATAAATTAAAGAATAAAAGATTTCCCGTATACATTCCCATCTTTGACAAGGTAACTGATAATAAAAAAAAATATAAAAGAAAAATCAATAAAGCAGATTTAATAATTTTAGAGGGTTGGTGTGTAGGCTCAAAACCAATTGAGGTAAAGTATCTTAAAAAGAATTTAAATAATTTAGAAAAAAGTAAAGATGCTAACCTAGTTTGGAGAACCGCTTATAACAATGCTTTAGTTGATTATCAAAAAATTTTTAATAAGTTTAATTATTATATTTTTATTAAACTTCCAAATTGGAAGTATGTCATTAATTGGAAATATAAACAAGAATTAGGTCTTCGATCAGTAAGAAGTGATAATCGTCTTAAAAATAAATTATATGAGTTTATCCAATATTATGAGAAATTATCTAAATGGATGTCTTTATCTTCTCCTAATTTTTGCGATACTTTAATCAAATTAGATAAAAACCAAAAAATTAAAAAGATTATATTTAGATGAAAAGATATTTAATTTTTACAGATCTTGACGGTACTTTACTTGATCATAAAAATTATTCCTATGGTGATAATAAAAAATTTATTTCCTCTATTATAAATAATCAAAATGATATTATTTTTAATACAAGTAAGACATTTAGTGAGTCTAGTGATTTATTAAATGAATTAAATTTAACTAATATGCCTTTTAGCACTGAGAATGGAGCACTTTTATATTTTCCTAAAAATCGATTTAAAAAAATTAAAAATTCATTTGATTATGGTAGATATTGGAAAATTAAAATTGCAAAACTATCTGCTATGAACTGGCATAAATTCTTATTAAAAAAACAAAAAAAATTAAAATTTTTAATAGCCCAAGATTTAGACTCTAAGATTTTAAAAAAATATACAAACTTAGATAATACAAGTAAAATGCTTAAAAGAGAGGCTAGCCAAATTATTCTTTGGCAAGATAGCTTAATAAATTTAAAGAAATTTAAACATCAGGTTAAACAAGAAAAAAAGGGAATTTTAATACAAGGTAGTAGATTCATGCAAATTTCCTCTGTATGCAACAAAAGAATAGCTAAAAACTTAATATCTCATGTTTACGATATTCAATTTCATGGTAAATACTCTAAAAATACTATTGCACTTGGCGACAGTAAAAATGATATTGATATGTTAAATTCTGCTAGTTACCCTTGTCTTATAAAAAATCCATCTGGTTCTTTCCCAAAATTGCGTTCAAACAAAAAAAATATAATAAAATCCTCAAAGTTAGCACCTGACGGTTGGAGACAAGTGCTATATAAATTAAACCAAACATTGGAGAATAAAATTTTTTAAAAATGCCTGATTTTCATCAAAACGGTGTAATAGCAACGCTTCATAATTTTAATACAAAAAAAATTGAACAGATTGAAAAAGATCTTTTATCTTTTTCAAAAATATCTCCTATGACATTAATTTTACCCTCTCTTTATTCTGAATTAGAAAAACCAGCTTTGACTTATATTGTTAATACTTTAAAGAAAGTAAAATATATCAAAAATGTTGTTATCGGTTTGGATCAAGCAAATAAAAATGAATTTTTAAAAGCTAAAAAGTTTTTTTCAGTTCTACCACAAAAAACTTATATTCTTTGGAACGATGGCCCAAGATTAAAAAAAATAGATCAAGTCTTATCTAATTTAGATTTATCTCCATTACAAAAAGGTAAGGGTAGAAACATATGGTACTGCATGGGTTTTGTAATTTCTTTAAAAGACTCTGGAACAGTAGCAATGCACGATTGTGACATTGTAACTTACGATAAAAATCTATTAGCAAAGTTATTTTACCCTGTTACAAATCCAAAGTTTTCTTTTGATTTTTGTAAAGGTTTTTATCCCAGAGTAGCTCAAGGAAAAATGAATGGAAGGGTTACAAGATTACTAGTAACACCTTTAGTGAAATCTTTACAAAAAATGGTTGGTTATAACGAATATCTTAATTTTTTAGATATATTTAAGTATCCTTTAGCTGGTGAATTCTCATTCAAGTATGACTTATTAAATGACATCAGAGTTCCTCACGATTGGGGCTTGGAGGTCGGAATACTATCTGAAATGTACAGAAATTTTGCTAATAATCGTATTTGCCAAGTTGATTTAGCAGAAACCTATGAGCATAAACACCAGGAAGTTTCAAAAAATAACAGACAAAAAGGATTATCTAAAATGACAATTGATATTTCTAAAGCTATTTTTAGAAAATTGGCTACACAAGGTCAGGTATTTTCTCATGAAAAATTTCGTTCATTAAAAGCTACATATTTTCGTATGGCCCTTGATATGGTTCAAATATACAAAACAGATGCTGAAATGAATGGCTTGGACTTTGATGTACATAAAGAAGAAGAAATGGTTGAACTTTTTGCACAAAACATTATTGAAGCAGGTAAGATTTTTTTAGAGTCTCCAAGTGAAAATCCCAACATTCCAACATGGAGAAGAATTGACAGTGCAGATCCAACAATTCTAGATAGTTTTAATAAAGCTGTAAAAGAAGATAACGCATAAATTGAAAGAAGAATTAAAAAATAATTTAAATATCCATTTTCAAATTATTTATAAAGATATCTTAGATCAAAATGAGATCTTAAAGTTAATTAATAAAGTTTTAGATTTATTTGAAAACAAAGATCAGGGTATTACTGAGCCAAATTGGTCACAAAAAGATATTTTTTTAATATCATATGGTGATTCTATTTTTGAAACTTCAGATAATAAATTAAAAGCACTATCTAAATTTTTAAATAAATATTGTAAGGACCACTTCAATAATGTTCATATTTTGCCCTTTTTTCCCTATAGCTCTGATGACGGATTTTCTATTACAGACTATGAAATTGTAAGACCTGATTTAGGTAACTGGCAAGATATGAAATTATTGTCAAAAAATTTTAGAGTTATGAGTGATATAGTTATAAATCATGCGTCTATAAAAAGTAAATATTTTAAAAACTTTATTGAAAATAAAGAAGATACACAAAATTTTTTCATCAAACTGAAAAATATTCAAGAGGGATATGAAAATGTGGTGCGTCCCAGAAGTTCTGATCTTTTTAAAGAGTATGCAATCAATGACGAAACTTTCTATTTGTGGTGCACATTTAGTCATGATCAGGTTGATTTTAATTTCAAAAACCCCGAGGTTCTTTTTTTCTTTATTAAATTAATTCATTTATATTTGAAAAATGGTATCAGAGTATTTCGATTAGATGCCATTGCTTTTTTGTGGAAAGAGTATGGAACTAATTGTTTAAACTTACCTCAAACACATGAAGTAGTTAAACTTATAAGAACTCTTTTAAATGCATATAGTAAAAATACTCTTCTTATCACTGAAACGAATTTACCAAATTTAGAAAATCTTAGTTATTTTGGGGAAAACGATGAGGCAAATGCAATATATAACTTTGCTTTACCTCCTTTATTGCTTTGGACTTTAGTAATGGGTGACAGCACAGCTATTAGAAAATGGTCAATGGGCATGCCCCCTGCAAAAGATAATACCTCTTATTTTAATTTTATAGCTTCACATGATGGAATTGGACTTAGACCTACAGAAGGTATTTTAACTGATAAAGAAAGGAATACATTAGTTGATATCATGACTGATTTTGGCGGCCAGACTACCAAAAGAAAAAAAGTTGATAACACAGAGTCTGTCTATGAAATAAACATTTCCCTGCTTGATGCTCTTAAAGGTACATTTTTTGGAACTGATCACATGCAGTTAGAGAGATTTATATGTTGTCATTCAATGATGTTAGGTATTGAGGGAATACCAGCTATATATATACATAGTCTCGTTGGATCTACAAATGATTACAAACTAGTTGAAGAGACAAATAATAAAAGATCTATTAACAGAAGATCATGGAAGTATGATGAAATTGATAAACTATTATGTGATGAAGACTCCTTAAATAATCAGATCTATAATGAGTTATCAAAATTAATCGATATTAGAAAAGATCAACCAGCTTTTCACCCAAACGCCACTCAATTTACATTTAATTTAGGAAAAAACTTTTTTGGTTTTTGGAGACAAAGTCACGATAAAAGACAATCTATTTTTTGTGTCAGCAATGTTACTAATGTTTTTCAATATTTAGATTTATCAGAACTAAATTTAATTTCCTCTAATGAGTGGTGGGATTTAATTTCTAATGAAATTATTATTGATATTAAATCTACAATTACTCTCAAAGCTTACCAAACTATGTGGATTACAAACTATTAATTAACATATGTAATTTATTCATAATTAAGTTATCTGAGACTTTTTTTCCATTACTTTCACATATAAATATATGATATGTTTAGAATATCATGACAGATCCTAAAACATACAAATTTAACACTAAAACTTTACATAGTGGGCATCAGCCAGATAAAAATTTTGGCTCACGTGCTGTTCCAATTTATCAAACAACCTCTTATCTATTTCAAGACGCAGACCATGCTGCTGCATTGTTCAATCTTGAAGAGGGGGGACATATTTACAGTAGAATATCAAATCCTACTATCTCAGTGCTTGAAGAAAGAGTTGCTGCGCTTGAAGGTGGTTCAGCTGCTTTAGCAACTGCTTCAGGAATGAGTGCTATGACTCTTGCTATTTTAAACGTTTGTAGCGCAGGTGATCATGTAGTCTCCTCCTCACAGCTTTATGGAGGATCATTTAATTTATTAAGATTAACCCTAAAAAGATTTGGAATAGATACGACATTTGTAAAACCAAGAGACACAGAGGGTTTTAAAAATGCAATTCAACCAAATACAAAATGTATCTGGGGAGAACTTATAGGAAATCCCGGTATTGAAATAATGGATTTACCTGAAATTTCTAAAATTGCAAAGGAAGCAAATATACCTCTTATGGTAGACGGAACATTTAATACACCATATTTATGTAATTTATTTGATTTAGGTGCAGACATTATTACTCACTCTCTAACAAAGTGGATGGCTGGTCATGGAACTTCAATGGGTGGTATTATTGTGGAGAAGGGTGATTTTGATTGGACTAAAGGTAATAAATTTCCAACAATGACTGAACCATATGAAGGATATCATGGTTTATCTTTTGCAGAGGAATTTGGACCCGCTGCTTTTACAATGAGAGCTAGGGCTGAAGGAATGAGAGATTTTGGACCATGTATGAGTCCAACAAATGCTTTTAATATTTTAATAGGTATTGAAACTTTATCAGTAAGAATGGAAAAACATTTATCCAATACTCAAATCATGCTTGATTACTTAACAAACAATGAGAACGTATCATGGGTTAATCATCCAAGCTTGCCTGATCATCCAGATCACAAAGTAGCTTCTAAGTTAATGCCAAAAGGAGCCGGTTCTATGATAGCATTTGGCATTAAGGGTGGAAAAGAGGCAGGTCATGCATTTATAAATGCCTTGAAGCTTACTTCTCATCTTGCCAATGTTGGTGATGCAAAATCTCTGGTTATTCATCCTGCATCCGCAACACACTCTCAAATGGATAAGAAATCATTAGAGTTAGCTGGTTTAACAGAAGATATGATTAGATTTTCAGTGGGACTAGAGGATATGGAAGATATTATGACTGACTTTGATATGGGTTTTAAGGCATCACAAAGACCAAGACTTGTTGCTTTTAAATGAAGATTAAGATAAACGAAAAAGATGCTTATTATACTTCTAGTGGAAGAGAGATAGATAAAAAACAACCAACTATTGTATTTGTTCATGGAAGTGGTTTGACTCATGTTACTTGGGTGCTACAAACACGTTATTTTGCTTTTCACGGATACAATACGATAGCTGTTGATTTGCCAGGTCATGGTGAATCCGAGGGTCCTGCTTTAAAAACAATAGAGGAAATGGCTGATTGGATTGCTGATCTAATAACTTCTTTAGGTATAGAGAAGACCTCTTATGTCGGCCATTCACAAGGATGTTTAGTTGGTTTAGAATTTGCTCAAAGACATCCTGATAAATTAGAACTTCTGGCTTTAATAAATGGATCTATGTCCATGAAAATGAATACAGAGCTTCTAGATTTAGCAATAAATAAAGATAAAAAAGCTGTAGATTTAATGATGGATTGGGTTCATGGACCTTTAGGACATAAAGGTGGTCATCCTGTTCCAGGGTTAAGCCATTTAGGAATGGGCGGTCAATTAGTGACATCAAATAATAATGGAACATTAGGCACAGACTTTAATGCATGTGATATTTACACAAATGGATTGAAAGCTGCAGAAAGTGTAAAGCATCCTACTTTATGCATTGTTGGTAAGCATGATAAAATGACGCCAAAAAAAGTTGGAT
>CABZBG010000004.1:0-80637 GCA_902523865.1 uncultured Alphaproteobacteria bacterium | reverse complement strand
CCTCAGATGCTAAAACTGTAAAACAATCAGAAAAATCTAATGAAAATAATGAAGAAAAAGAGGTTGCCAAAAAAGAAGAGAAAAAAGAGAAGAAGATAGAAAAGTGTGACAAGGAAAAGAAAAGTTTATGTAAAGGTTCTGGTGGTATGCAACTTGGTGGAACTGGGATGCAACTCAAGAAGCCTACAAAAAAAGACTAATATGGTAAGAGATCAAAAAAAATCTTTAGCAGCCTTAATTTTAGTAAGAGAAAAACTAGCAATTGATTTATGTAATGAGATTTATATGAGGAAAGAGGAAGCTTATGAGATTATAGACTTTGCTTTCCAGCTTAGTGATAAATTACCTGAGACTTATGATCAACTCAAATCTGACATAAAGTCTTATATAATTATCAATATGTTATCTTTAGTTACTAAATTCCACTAGTATCAATTTCTTCTTTAGAAATATTTTCTTTATTTTCATCAAGTAAATTTTCATACTTTGAATTTTCATCACTTAAATAATTGCCATCACTTAAAATTATATCCATTCTCCTATTATTAAAGCTATAGTCACAAGTAACCGAAAAAATTAACTCACTATTGTTAGATCTATTGCTAAGATAAATTTCCCAAGTTGTTTTACTTTTAAGTTTATTTGGAAATTGTCTTACTTCTGTTCGAAATGATTCAATGTTTTTCTTTTGAAATGAATTAATAAAACTATCTTGGATGCCAAGGCACTCAACAGGACTTAATTGCAATAGATTATTTGATCCATGAATTTCATAAATATTTCCTGTTTTTGTTGATTTTAATGTGTATTCATTAAGATATTTATTTGCTATTAAAACGTTACCCTCGTTGATAGAGATGCTCTCAATATTACCTTTCTTTAATTTAATACTGCCGTCATTTTCATATTTTAAAATGTCCTCATAAAGTTTATAACCAAAAAGCTCGTTTGATTGTGCATTCAAACAAAAAAACATACTAGCCGTGAATAATGTCTTAAACATAATGGATTTTAACATTGATTTAATTCTTTGAAATAGTGTTGAGTGGATATGGAACATCTTTAATGGAAAATTTATTACAATATTCAACACCCTCTAAAAGTTTTGACCATAATTCATTTGCATCCTTTTCTAATTCTGGAATCGAATATGATGCTAAACTTAAAAACCAAATCTTAAAAGAGTCCTTTGATAATCTATCTACATTTGAATTAACTAATGTGGAAAAAGTATCTTTCCACTGGAGCAAGAGAGCACTTGCTTCTTTTTTTGATAAATTCTGTGGTGATATAAAGTATTTTTTTTGAAGTGTTGATTTATCTTGTTCTAAGATAGATGTTTTAAATTGAAATGCATTATCTAGAATTGATGCTTTTTCTTTGCTATCATTTATTTCAATCCAAATAATGAAACCTTTCAATAATCTTGAGCATATGTCATGTAGTTGTCCGTTATCTATTTCTTCATTCATCTAATTAATAAAAAATTAAAATTTCAAAAATGACTGTATCTCTTTCGCTAGAGCCAACATTTCTAAACACCCTTTTCCAGTTCTTTGTTTTTCTACCACTGTTAACCCTAATCCCATAGATGATACAAAAATTTGTCTGTTACCCAAAATCGTCTTTGCTTTTTTAACATTCATTTTATTGACAAATTTATGTGCTTCTTGAATAAGTTTAGATTTAGCATTTGCTCTATTAATAAGAATTAAGATCTCTCTTTTTTCTCTTTTTGCTAATTCAATTATGGACTCTGTGGCCCAAAAATCTACTTGAGAGGGAGATATTGGTATAATAACAAGGTCAGCTATTTCAATTGCTGGTCTTCCATCAGCATCAATTTTGGGAGGAGTATCAATTATTACTAAATCAGATTTTTCTTTTAGTGATTTAGCCTCATACTGGGCGCCCCAAAGGCTTGCTGTTTTAAACTGAATCGTATTTTTATTTTTAAGTTTTTCATTTCTGGTAAGAAACCACTTACCTAAACTACCTTGAGGGTCTGTGTCGAGTAATGTTGTAGATAAATTATTTTTTAGAGAATAAACGGCAGCTAAATTTGCAGCTATAGTGGTTTTTCCGGAGCCTCCTTTTTGTTGAGCGATGGTAATAACCTTAGACACAATTTAAGTATAAAATTAAAAACCTCTGAGAAAAGCCTTATTAAAAAAAAGTTGTGGGTTGATAGGTATTTACAATAGGATTTATAAAATTATATAGGAAATAAACTCCATATCATCTATATTGCTAGCGTGAAAGCGTTTCAATTCAACACCACTCCTGGAATAAGATTTGGAAGTGACTATTCAGTGAGCACAGCAGAGGAAGTTTCTAAGAAACTTGGAAAAAAAATACTTTTTGTAACTGATCCTGGTTTAGTAAAAATTGGCTTGCACGAAAAAACAATTACTGAGCTTCAAAAATACTCTGAAATTATAATTTTTGATAATGTTGAAGCTGACCCATCTATAAAAACACTTATGGATTGTTTACAACAAGGAAGAGATTTTGATGCAACAGGTGTAATTGGATTTGGTGGGGGATCATCAATGGACGTATCAAAATTAACTGCACTTTTGATTGGCTCTAACGAAAATATTCATGAAGCTTGGGGAGTAGCAAATGCTAAAGGACCTAGGCTACCTCTTGCTCTTTACCCAACAACTTCTGGCACTGGTTCTGAAGTAACGCCAATTTCTATTATCACACAAGAAGATTTAGAGAAAAAAGGAGTTTCCTCTCCTATCATACTTCCAGACCTTGCAATTCTAGATCCAATACTAACACTTGGTCTTCCCCCTCACATTACCGCTGCTACTGGTATTGATGCAATGGTCCACGCGATAGAGTCTTATGCTTCAAAAAGTGTTAATAATAATTTGATCTCTAAAACGCTCGCAAAGGAAGCATTGAAGCTTTTAGGTGGCTCTATCAGACAAGCTGTTCTGAACGGTAAGGATATAAAAGCAAGATCAAATATGCTTGTTGGCTCTATGTTAGCAGGTGTCTCATTTGGAAACTCTCCAGTTGCGGGCGTTCATGCTTTGGCATATCCTATTGGAGGTACTTATCATGTACCTCATGGTCTTTCCAATGCACTTGTCCTGCCATATGTGCTAAGATTTAATATATCTGATCAGAACGCATCAAAACTGTACAGTGAAATAGCACCTATTGTTTTCCCAGATATTGATACAAGCACAAGCACTCAAGATATTTCTTCAAAATTCATTGAAAAGTTGTCAGATCTGTCAAGCGAATTAGGTCTAGAACAAAGACTAAGAGATCTCAATATACCTGAAACTGCATGCGAAACAATGGCTAGTGATGCTATGAAGCAAACTCGATTACTAATCAATAATCCGAGAGAAATATCTGAAAAAGATGCTTTTGATATTTATAGGTCTGCATGGTAAAAACTTCATCTGATAAGAGATGTTAAATTTAACATCTTGAATTATTAAGATTTTAAACTAAATAATATGAAAAAATGTTAAGCGTAATTGATATTTCAAAAAATTTTGGTGATTTTACTGCCATAAATAAACTCTCTTTTCAGGTCAATGTTGGTGATGTGATGGGGTTCCTTGGACCTAATGGTGCTGGTAAAACAACTTCTATGAGGGTAATAACTGGATATCTTAAATCTGACAGTGGAAACGTTATCATAAACAATAAAGACATAGAAATAGATCCCATTTACACAAAGTCAATGATTGGCTACTTACCTGAAGGTGTTCCACTTTATTTGGACTTTTCGCCATACCTTTACCTAGACTACGTTTGCCAAGTAAGAAATATAAAAAACTCAAAAGCAGCAATCAAAAGAGTAATTAATGATCTGCAACTAGAGGAAGTAAAAGATGTTCCCATTGAAACATTATCAAAAGGTTTTAAAAGACGTGTTGGAATAGCACAGGCTCTTATTCATAATCCCAAATTACTGATCTTAGATGAGCCAACTGATGGATTGGATCCTCTTCAAAAATTTGAAGTAAGAAAATTAATTAAAAAATTATCTAAAACAAAAGCAATTATAATTTCTACACACATTCTTGATGAAGTACCGGAGGTTTGTAATAAGTGTCTTATTATTAATGATGGACAAAAAGTCTTTGAGGGAACTCCATCACAACTTAAGAAAAAAATTGGTAAATCCCTAGATGAAAAATTTAGAAAGTTAGTAAGCTAATGTTGGCGTTAATTAAAAGAGAACTTAAATTATATTTTATTACTCCTGTCGCCTATATTTTTACTGCAATATTTATTTTGACCTCTATGTCCTTGACATTTTATTTTGGCTCATTTTTCTCCTCAGGAGTTGCAGACTTAACGGTTTTTTTTAGTTTTATTCCATGGGTTTTTATTTTCTTTGTCTCTGCAGTTACTATGAAGAGTTGGTCCGAGGAAAAAAGACTCGGTACTATTGAATTATTAATGACTTTGCCAATTCCTTTGTGGAAGATAGTGTTGAGTAAATTTTTTGCAACTTGGGCTTTTGTTGTATTCTCTGTTGTTTTGACCTTTCCTATTTGGATTACAGTGAATTATCTTGGAAATCCTGATAACCTTGTAATTATTGGCCAATATCTTGGGGTTATTATAATGGCAGGTGCTTATGTCTCTCTTGGCATTTTTTTTTCCTCATTAACTAACAATCAAATAATTGCCTTTATTTTATCTATTTTAGTATCATTCCTTTTCACAATTAGTGGATTTCCTCTGATGATTAATTTCATAACGGGGATTTTACCTATTGAAATAGTGGAACTCATTTCTAGTTTTAGCTTTTTAACTCATTTCTCAAGTATTCAAACAGGTTTCTTCTCAATTAAAGGATTATTTTTCTTTTTATCCTTTATTGCTCTTTGGAATTATTTAACAATTATAAAATTTTTAAATCGAGACTAATGAATAAATTTTTACAAAAAAATTATTTAATAATATCTATACTAAGTACTGTTATTTTATTCTTATCCTTTAATTTTATAATACAAAAAATCAATTTTAATTTAGGTGTTGATTTTACTTCTACCAAAACTTTTACTCTTTCAAGTGGAACTAAGAGAGTTATAGATGAAATAGAAGAACCAATAAAAATTAATTTTGTATATAGCAGAGACTTGTCTAAAAATATTCCAATCATTCAAAATTATGCTAATCAGGTTCAAGGTCTATTAAATAGATATTCAGATCTAGCATCGGGTAAAATTGAATTAAACTTTATTGAACCAGAGCCTTATTCAGATGATGAAGATTATGTAAATAGATATGGTGTGCAAGGTTTTCCCATAGATCAAGAGGGTTCCAAAGTATATTTTGGATTAATAGCATCAAACACAACAGATGATATTGAAACTGTACCCTTTTTTGATCCCTCAAAAGCTGGCACATTAGAAAAACAATTAACTGACATTGTATACAAACTTAATAGATCAAAAAAACCAATGATTGGTTTTTTATCATGGGTGGATACCACACCCCCTATGATGCCAAATAATCAACTTGGACAAGGAGAATATACAATACTTGAGGAGCTGAGTTATTTTTATGACTTTGAGTTTTTAGATACAGACGTAGAAAGTTTCGAGGGTATAGACTTATTAATCGTATACCACCCCTCTGATATTAGTGACAAAACTGAATATGCGGTTGAACAATTCATCTTGAGTGGAGGAAAGTCAGTGATTTTTGTTGATCCATTTTTTGAGAAAAATGACCATTCAAATAAATCCTCAAATTTAAAAAATGTCTTAAAAACTTTAAATATTAACTACAATAGCAATGTTATTTTAGATGGCGCTCAAGCTACAAGACTACAAACACAACAAAATATAACTGAAAATACATCTTTACAAACTATATTGAAATTAAATTGGCCTGAGGTCAGAGGACAATACATCAATCAAGAGGAAGAGATTGGAGATGGTCTATCTTTGATAAGACTTGTCTCTCCAGGGGGTCTATCTCCATTAGACGATGAGACTGAAGTTTCATACACACCTATAATGTCGTCTAGTGAGGTCACAATGGATTTGCCTATGAAAGAAGTACATGACCCAATTAAATTAATTAATAATTTTCAACCAACAGGTATAAGTTATGACTTCGGTGTAAAATTAAGCGGCATCGCAAAAAGTAATTTTAATGATTTTGAATTCCAAAATGATAATCATATAAAAAAATCATCGAATAGTATAAATGTGGTGGTTTTCAGTGATGCTGATTTTATTAGAAACGCATTTTGGGCAAGAATTCAAAAGTTTCTAGATACTAATGTAATTGAAGCAACATCTGATAATGGAAGTTTAGTTACAAATGTATTTGATTCAATGACTGGATATGATGAATTTATTGATCTGAGAAACAAAGAGGCTCCATTTAGGCCGTTTGTAGTAGTTCAAAAACTACAAGCAGAGGCTGAGCAGATGTATTTAGGACAAGAGCAACAATTACAAGCTCAACTTGATGCAACATTAAATCAAATTCAAAATTTATCAGGTGGTAGAGATGTAGAAAGTGTCAATTTATCTGACAAACAATTAATGGAATTAGCAAATTTTCAATTACAAGTAGAAAATACTCGTAAACAATTAAGAGAAGTTAGAAGAAATTTAAGCAAGGATATAGATCGACTAGCAAATCAAATTAATATTTTAAATACTTTTTTAATCCCTGTTCTTCTAATTATACTAATGTTTATTATTCCAAGACAACTCGGTATCAAAAAAAGAAAGAGCAGATAGATGTATATTAAAAATTTAAAAATATTAGTTTTGTTATCTTTTGGTTTTTTTGTTGTTGCACTTGGTATGTATTTTGATGGCAAAAATACCTCTAGAAACTCATCATCTGAATTATTATTTCCAAGTTTTGATGATGTCTTGCCAGAAATAGCCTACATTGAATTTTCTAATCAAGATGGAAAATCTGTTATTGAAAATATTGATAATCAATGGCTTATCTCAAGCTCAAATAATTTTCCAGCAAATACTGAACTTTTAAGTAGGTTTTTTATTCAACTTCGTGAAGCAAATATATTAGATGCCAAAACTAATCGTGATGATCTTTTATACAAATTAGGTCTAGATGATGAAAATAAAATGCAGTTATTATTAAAATCTAAAAATAATGAGGTATTATATTCTCTAGATATAGGTATATATAATTACAATATCCCAGGTTCCTACATAAAAGCATCTGACTCCAATCAATCTTATCTAGTTTCAACGAATTTAACTGCTGATGTATCTGATTTTTATTGGGTACCGACGGATTTAATTAATATTGGTAAATCTCAAATCAAATCAATTCAAATATATAATCAAAATATGATCAATTTAAATACAGTTGATGGAAAATTTATACATACAAATTTGACTTCTCAATTCAATGAAATTGATGATGATAAAATTATTAATGCTCAAAATATATTAACAGATTTACAACATAATGGTTTTATTCTCAAGTCTGATTTACCTAACTCCCCAGATTTAAAGACAAGATTTACTCTTAATAATGGAACAATAATTTTTGTAAATCTTTACGATATAGATGGCGAAGGAGTTCATGCCACTTTTAATTGGAATTATATAGATGATAAAATTCAAATATCAAAATTTATTGATCCATTGTTAGACGGAAACCAAATGCAAGTTAGTTCTGTTGCATTATTAAATAACTTTGCTTTCAGTGTGCCTCAAATATTCTTTGACTCACTTAATATAAAACTTAGAGAAAAACAAGAATAGTTATTTAATCTCTTCAATCTCAAACTTTATATTGTGCTTATAAGTTTGTAATGGATCTAATCGAGTTGATGGAAACTTTGAATTATTTGGTGCATTGGGAAATCCCTGTGTCTCAAAACACATTCCTTGATATTTTTTAATTGTCTTACGATCAGTAGAGTATTTTAAATGTTGACCAGTATAAAATTGTACGCCTGGTTGGTTAGAGGAAATTCTCAATGAAATATTACTTTTAGAAGATTTGATTTTAGCTATAAATTTTGAATTCTTATTAATAATGAAGTTTTCATCAAAACTATTTAATTTATTGGTAAATTTATCCTTAATCTTACTTGGTTTTTTAAAATCAAAACTTGTACCATCCACACTAATCACCTTACCTGTAGGTATATTTTCATCATCATTTTCTAAATAATGATTAGCATTTATTTGGACGTAATGATCAAAAACATCCTTTTTAATTTTATCTAGGTTCCAATATGCGTGATTGACTAAATTTACATGTGTGGTTTTTGAAGTCTTTGCTCTTAAATTAATACGAAGAACAGATTTTTTGATTGAGTATCTGCATGAGGAGCAAAGTTCTCCTGGAAACCCCTCCTCTTTATCCGGTGATATATAATAATAAGTAATATGAGATTTTGATGAGTTTTTAACACTCCATATTTTTGAGTCAAATCCTTTTTTACCTCCATGTAAAATATTTTTTCCCTCATTTCTTGTTAATTTGTAATTAACACCCTTAATTTTAAATTGGCTGTTTCTAATTCTATTTGCATACCTACCACATGTTGCGCCTAAGTAGTTTTTATTATTTTTATAGGAAGAGATATTACCTAAGTTGAGTATTAAATTTATTTTTTTCTTTTTATAAAAAACTTCAAATAATGTAGCTCCAATATTAAGAGTCCTTACTCTTAAAAATTTATTTTCAATAGTGTTAGATTTAATCATTAATGATTAAATTTTGGATATATTCTCTAAAACTTTTTTTGTTACTTCTTTTAATCTTGGAATTGTGGAATTGATTAATTTTATACGGTCATAAGTGCCTGGGTTTTTTGTTATTTCCACTCTTAAAGTATCACCAAATGTTTTCCTAAGCTCAGTTCCAATGTTGAACTTACAAACATTTGTGGTATTAGCTATTGTTCTTTTAAGTGTGTCTTCAATCCCACTACTACCATGGAGAACTAATGGCACATCCGTTAAAGTTTCTATTTCCTTTATGACTTGCATATCAATTGATGAAGATTTTTGGGTCTGTAAGTGTACGTTTCCTGCGCTAATTGCCATTGCATCACATTCAGTCAAGGTAGCAAAAGTTTTTGCTTCCTCTGGGTCTGTGCTTTGTGATTTAGCGCCCTCACTATACCCAACGAAACCAATTTCTCCCTCTACGGAAATATTTTGTTTATGCGCTAATTCAACAATTTCTCTTGTTTTTTCAACATTTTCATTGAGTGGAAGTTTAGACCCATCAAACATAATAGATGTAAATCCATTGTCTATAGCCTCTAGACATTCTTCTTTAGCATAACCATGATCTAAATGACAAACGACAGGACTGGAGGATTGCTCAGCCAAGTATCTGAACATTTTACCTAAAACTGGTAATGGAGTATTTGCTCTACAACCCGTTCCCGCTTGAAGAATTACGGGTAACCCAAGTTCATCAGCTGTCTCTGCGTAGCATCTTGCATCTTCCCAGCCTAGTACAACTAATCCTGCGACTGCATAATTATCTTTTTTTGCCTTTTGTAAAACATCTGAGAGACTTGCAATCGTCATTTATATTTAGCTATCATATCCTTAATACCAGGAATTGTTTCTAATTGATAAGCATGAGTTTTTTGAAAATATTGAACAAGTGATCTTTGGGAAAGACCAACTAAAATTGTAAAATAGTACATTTCATATCCTGGTGCAACAACACATGGGTGATAGCCCTTATCTATTGCTATTGTGGATCCATTAAATAGTTGATAACCAAAACCTTCTTTGTCATCTTCATATTGCATGACCTGAACTCCAAAACCATGTCCTGGTCTAAAACGATAATTATAAACCTCATCATGACGTGTTTCATCAGGCAGTCTGTTTGTATCATGCTTATGCGGAGGAAAACCTGACCAGCCTCCAGCTCCAACTGTGAAGAGTTCATTGACAAGTAATCTTCCAACTTGTTCATGATGCTTTGCTCCTAAGATATGTTTAATTTTTCGATGTGTTTTTGTATCATCTGATCCATATTGCACTGTATCAATATCTTTTTTTTGAACTAAAAATGCCTCTAATTTTTTCTCATAAATACCTCCAGCAATAAAACACTCCGTACTGTCCGAAAGACATGTGATCGTACATTCTGCATCTGTAGGTATGTAGCTCCCTTCGGGTTCTCCATCCCAAACGTCAGATTTTCTAGTACCAATTTGACCAAGTTTAATACCATCGACTTCGAGCTCCACTATGCCAGTAGCTGGAACTACGCTGGTTTCATGCTCAGGAAGTTTATAGCTATAACTCTCACCTTTTTTTAAATTAATAATATTGAAGTATACTAAGGGAACGGTTTTATTTTGCTCCCCAAATAAAGCGATATTCTTATTTTCTGAGTAAGGTATATGCATCTATATCTCCATTGTTTGTTGATTAATAAAATTTTCTAGTTCATCAGTATTTGGCATTGCTGAAGAGCAGCCCACCTTAGTGACAACGATAGCTGCGTTTGCTGAGCCTCTTTTAATAGAGTCCTCCAGTGAATATCCTTGAAGAATTGAGCTGATAAAACCCCCATTAAAAGCATCTCCCGCTCCTGTTGGTTTTATAGCTTCAACTTTAAATATTCCAAAATTTTGTTCTTTTTCTTTAGTAATAACAGTCGATCCTTTTTCACCCATTTTGTAGATTATAATTGATGGTTTCTCATTTATAAAGCTTTTGGCTAATTGAAAACCTTCTGTGGAATTATCTGCAATATTAAATTCTAAATCATTTCCTATAATAATATCCATTTCATTCATGATTTTTTTATAGATATTTGACTTAATTTCATCTGACTCCCAATTGTATGGCCTATAATCCATATCAATAATTAAGGGAATACTGAGCGACGATGCCTTTTGAGTGGCATAAAATACTGCGTCCCTTGATGGGTTGGAAGACAAAGCAGTGCCAGAAATAAATACAGCCGAATAATCTTGAAAATTTATATTGTCTATGTCGTTTTTGCTTAACTGTAAATCACAAGAGTTATTTCTGTATAAAATAGATTGGTTATTTTTAAGGATAGTTTCCACAACAGCTACTTGCGTTTGAAAATTATTCTCTACTCTTCTACAAAGGTTACTTCCTACATTAAATTCCCTCAATTTTTCAAAAATATACTCACCAATGGCATCCTCTGATACACAAGTTAAAAGATCAGACTGTACACCCAACTGAGATAGAGCCACACAGGTATTAGCAGCAGATCCGCCTAGATGAGTAGAAAAATTTTTAACCTCAGATATTTTAGTACCTGGGGGTTCAGGATATATATCCATACCTGCTCTGCCTATTACTAGTATTTTTTTTAATTTATTAAATTCCATTTGAGAAAATGTAGTCTAAAGGAAATATCTATATTACTTAAGAATTTTTTGTATTTCTTCTAGTGTAAAGTAATCAGCTTTTTGACATGAAGTTTTAATATCCTGTGTTGTCCTTGAGTCTGCTGCCTTCATAGTAGATTTAATAATGTCTAAAACATGAAGTGACAGTTCACCATTACACCTATGATTTATGCCTTTTTCTATGCAATAAAGCATCTCAGCAAGACCTACTCCACGGTAATTTGCATTTGTAGGGGACTCGTTAGCTCTTCCGCTTTGAGTGGTAATATTTATTCTCCCAAGTGGTAAATCATCAGTTTTATGCTCTTCCCATATTCCAGAGTCATCATTGCTTGTCATAACTGACCCTCCAAACATGTTGGGATCTGGGACTATCATTGAGCCCCTATCTCCGTAAAGCTCAATATGATTGCGTTGATGAGTAACCACATCAAATGAAAGTGTGATTTGAATTAGAGCTTGGTTATGAAATTCTAAGTTAACTAGATAGCTTGTTGGACACTCGACAGAAAATTCTTGATCTTTTTTAGGACCTATCCCAATTACTCTTTTTTCGAAAACTTTAGTGGATACTCCATGGACACTTTTAGCTGGTCCCAAAAGATTTACTAATGCCGTAAGGTAGTATGGCCCCATATCCATTACTGGGCCCCCTTCATTATTAGCAAACCAAGGCTCTGGATTAGGATGATATGATTGGACGCCCGGATAAGCAAAGATAGCACTTCCAAGTCGAACATTTCCTATTTTATTTTGATTTATTAAATCTATTGATTTTTGGATACCCCCACCCAAAAATGTATCGGGAGCATTTCCAATATAGAGATCTTTAGATTTTGAAAGCACTAAAAGTTCTTCACCCTCTGAAAAATTGACAGCCATAGGTTTTTCACTATAAACGTGTTTGCCATTTTCAAGTGATTGTTTTGCGACTTCATAGTGTGCTCTGGGTATTGTTAAATTTAAAATTACCTCAATATCATTGTCTTTTAGTATTTCTTCTACTGAACAGGCTGTAATGCCATATGTTTTTGCACATTTTTCTGAATTTTCAGAATTTATATCTGCACATTTAACTATTTTAAAATTATTAAAGTAATCATGGCCTCGAAAATAAGTCTCAGATATATGTCCACAACCAATTAATCCTACCTTAAAAACTTTACCCATAAAAAAGGCTTATTTGTCTAAGCCACTCATATTGACATATTTTATTTCAATAAAATCTTCGATGCCGTACTTAGAGCCTTCTCTTCCAAGGCCTGACTCTTTTACTCCGCCAAAAGGAGCCTCTGCTTTAGATGTTAAGCCAGTATTAACGCCAACCATCCCATATTCTAGTCCCTCTGCTACTCTCCAAATCCTACCAATATCACGTGAGTAAAAGTAAGAAGCTAATCCATAAGGAGAGTTATTTGCTAAATCAATTACCTCTTTTTCATCTTTAAATTTATAAATAGGAGCTACAGGACCAAAGGTTTCTTCTGTAGTGATTTTAGCTTGAGGAGTTACATCAGTCAGGATAGTGGGTTGATAAAAATTTAATCCTAGGGAGTGTCTAGATCCTCCTATCGCTACTTTAGCACCATATGCAACAGCGTCTTCAACATGTTCTTCGACTTTACTTAATGAATGTTCATCGATCATTGGACCTGATGAATTTTCCTCGTTCATCCCATCTCCAACTTTCATTTTAGAGACTGCATCTACAAATTTTTTACAAAATTCCTCGTGAACTTTTTCTTGGACATAAATACGATTTGCACAAACACAAGTTTGGCCTGTATTTCTAAATTTACTCTGCATCGCACCTGCAACTGCATCATCAATATTAGCATCATCAAAAACTATGAAAGGTGCATGTCCCCCTAATTCCATTGAGACTTTTTTGACAGTCCCTGCACATTTTTGTAACAAAATTTTTCCAATCTCAGTTGATCCAGTAAAAGATAATTTTCTAACTATTGGGTTAGTGGCTAATTCATCGCCAATAGCCGATGCTTTTCCAGTAATGACGTTTAAAGTGCCTTTGGGAAAACCAGCTTCTTCTGCTAAGACAGCTAAAGCTAATGCTGAAAAAGGAGTTTGACTTGCAGGTTTGATTACAACAGGACACCCTACTGCTAATGCTGGAGCGCACTTTCTTGTAATCATGGCATTAGGGAAGTTCCAAGGAGTAATAGATGCTACTACTCCAACAGGTTGTTTAAGAACAACTATTCTTCGATCGGTCAAAGGATCGGGAATAGTATCACCGTAGACTCTTTTTGCCTCTTCAGAGAACCACTCTACGAACGACGCCCCATAACCAATTTCACCTCTTGACTCATTTATTGGTTTACCTTGTTCTATGGTCATTATTTGTGCTAATTCTTCTTTATTTTTAATCATTAAATCAAACCATTTACGAAGTATATCAGATCGTTGTCTTGCAGATTTAGCCTTCCACTCTGGCCATGCCTCGTTTGCAGCTTCTATAGCTCTTTTAGTTTCAGCTGTTTCACATTTTGGAACTGTTCCAATTTCTTTTAAAGTTGCTGGGTTGTTTACAGAAATAGTCTCACCAGAGTCTGCCCCAATCCACTCTCCGTTAATGTAACATTTATCTCTATAAAATTTTGAGTCTATAATATTCATATCCTATTTATAACAGTTCTAGATTTTTTCTGCAGTAACAAATTTGCCGCCTGGGGTTAAGGTATTCATAAATAATATATTCATTTATTATTTATCTAATTTAATTTTGTCAGCAGGAACAGGTGGGGAAAATGGATACCCCCCCCAAACGGATTGATCAAAGTTTACAACTGAGCCTGTCATCATGCCTGAGTCATCAGAAGCTAAAAACGTTACAGCTTTTGCAACTTCTCTTGGGTCTAAAAGTCTTTCGAAAGGTTGAGCTTTACCAGCCTCTTCTAACCAATCTTCTGGGGCACCATGATATTTAGTTTGAATATCATGTTCACCATCTGAAGCCATCCATCCGATATTTAATTGATTAACTCTTATTTTATTTTTCAATAAAGCAAAAGCTGTATTTCTTGTCAAAGTTGCAAGTGCTCCTTTAGAAGTACTATAAGCTGAAATGAATGGTTGTCCTGTAAGAGCAGAGACCGATCCTATATTGATAATTGAACCTTGGATCTTTTGTTCAATCATAATTTTAACTGTATCTTGGATTAAAAAATATGGTCCTTTGACATTTACACCTATCATTTTGTCAAAAAGTTCTTCCGAGGTGTTAATAATATCCCCTCTATCTGTGATACCTGCTGCATTAACAAGAATATCTAATTTACCAAACTCTTTTTTTGCAGTGGATACAGCATTTCTACACTGGTCAACATTAGCTAAATCAGTCTTTACATAAATTACATCACATCCTGTATCACTCGTAATTTTTTTAGCAACCTCTCTTCCTTTATTCTCATTTCGTCCAATAGTAATAATTCCTTTGGCTCCATTATCTGCAAAGCATCGAGCAATTGCGGCGCCAAGGCCTTGTGTGCCTCCTGTAACTAAGGCATACTTTCCATCAACCCTATTCATTTAAATATTCTTCTATTTGATAACCGTATAGATTTAAACACTCTACTAATTCTTTATAGCCAATTTTTGCATATTCAAATGGGTTTGCCTTGGCTGGATCTTGTTCGGCTTCTACAATAAACCATCCCTGATAATTGTTTTGAGCTAACACCTCAACTATTTCTTTAAAATTTATATTACCATCACCTGGGACAGTAAATGCCCCTTTTAGAACAGCATCCAGAAAACTCTCATTACTTTTATCTAAGTTATTGATTACTTCTGATCTAATATCCTTAGTGTGAACATGATTTATTCTTTTTGCATATTTTTTAATTACATTCAAAGAATTACCTCGAGCAAAAGTCATGTGCCCTGTATCAAATAATAACTGAACAGCCTCTCCTGTGTTATTCATTAAATTATCAAGTTCTTCTTCTGTTTCGATAGCTGTTCCCATATGATGGTGAAAAGATATCGGCATATTAAATTCCGCACAGTATTCTGCAAAAGCAGTTAATTTTTTTCCATATTCCTTAAAATCTTCATGATGAATTTTTATTTTTGTATTTAGAGCTGCGTGTCTTACATTTTGTATGGTTCCAGCTGTTTCTCCATAAGCTAAACAAGATGCGCCTAAATCTTTGAAAAGATTTAATTGATCAAAAGCTTGATCTTTTTCTTTTTCCAAATCGTTGGTTAGTACAGTGCCAGAATACCATCCAGACGCTAAATATAATTGATGTTGTTTTAGAATTGGTCCTAATTCTTCAGATCTCTTTGGGAATTTACCACCAGTTTCAACTCCTGAAAATCCAGCTAATTTTGATTCTGTAAGACAAGTCTCTAAAGTTGTCTCGCCACCTAGTTCAGGCAAATCATCGTTTGACCAAGCTATTGGTGCTATACCTAATTTTGCTTTCACCGTAATCCTCCAAACTCTATATGTCTGGGATCATACTTAAATAATTCTGAAAATAAAAACTTTTTTATTTTTTTGAAATTAAAGTAGTTTATAAATTTCAAAATGAACAAAGTTAGAATTGCTGTGCTAGGATGTGGCAGAATTGGTCAGATGCATGCAAAAAATATCACTTTACATGAGAAGACAGAATTAAGCTGCGTCTATGATATCAATTTTGAGTTTGCAAATAAAGTTGCCTTGGATTTAAATGTTCAAGCTGTAGATAACGACAACGAAATTTTTTCAAATACTGAAATTGACGCTATTCTAATTTCATCAGCTACTAACACACATATAGAGTTTATTGAAAAAGCTGTTGCTGCCAAAAAACCTGTGTTGTGCGAAAAGCCAATTGATTTAGATATCAAACTTGTGAATGAATGTGCTGATCGACTAAAAGGAAATACAATTCCAATTCAGTTAGGTTTTAACAGAAGGTTCGATCCAGGTCATCAAGCTGCGAAGCAATCTTTACTTGACGGTGAAATAGGAGATCTTCATCAATGTATTATTACATCTAGAGATCCTGGATTGCCAAGTTGGAAGTACCTTCAAGGTTCTGGTGGTCAGTTTAGAGATATGACTATTCATGATTTTGATCTAGCTAGATATATGTTAGGCGAGGAGCCTATTAGAGTTTTTGCTATATCTAATGCCCTTATTGATCCTAAGATTAAAACTGAATTAGGTGACAGTGACACTTTGATGATTATTATGGAAACAGAAAACGGCAAACAATGTCACATTAATAATTCTAGATCGGCTACATATGGGTACGACCAAAGAGTAGAATTATTTGGAAGTAAAGGCATGACAATCAGCGATAATAGAAAACCTCATGAAGTAAGAAAATTTAATACTGATTATGTTAATAAACAAGAACCTCTCTTAAACTTTTTTATTGAGAGATATCAGGAGGCTTATATGAATGAAATCACATCCTTTGCAGATATGATAATTAATAAAACTGAATCTACTGTAAATTTTGAAGATGGTCGTAAAGCTCTTTTAATTGCAGAGGCTGCATATAAATCTATTCAATCAGGGAAGATGGAGGTGATTAATAATTAAAATAAATTAATTAATAATTAATAAAAAATTGTTATTAGTTAAATAAATATTATTAATGATTTAATGATAAATAATACTGTCAAAACTAAATGGTCAAAAAAACAAACTGTTCTCAACAGCTTTTTATCTATTCCTAATACTTTTACTGCTGAAATTATGTCAGAACAGGGATACGACGCTTTAACTATTGACTACCAACATGGAATGATTGGTTTTAATAATTTATTTACTATGTTGCAAAGCATCCGTAACAGCGGTGTGACTCCAATTTGTAGAGTCTCTGGTTTAGATCATGCTGTTATATCTAAAGTTATGGATGCAGGTGCTTTGGGAATTATATGTCCTATGATTAATACACGTCAACAAGCAGAGCAATTAGTTCAAGATTGTAAATACCCTCCTGTTGGTATTAGAAGTTTTGGCCCTACTAGGGCAAATTTTTCTGTGAGCTCAAACTATTTTTATGAGGCTAATGAAAGTACTTTCTGCTTAGCAATGATTGAAACACAACAGGCATTTGATAATCTTGATGAAATAGCATCGACGCCTGACCTAGATGGACTTTACATAGGAACAGCAGATTTAACAATTGGTCTCAATCAAGGGAAACTTGTCCCAGGTTTTGATCGCAAGGAACCTGAAATGATTGATGCGAAAAAGAAAATTTTATCGACAGCTCACAAACATGGAAAGGTTGCTTGTCTTCATTGTGGCACTCCTGAGTATGCTGCTCAAGCTACTGAGTGGGGTTTTGATTTTGTAACGATTACTAATGATGTTCGGCTTCTTGCAGGAGCTGCGGGAGCTCACGTGAAAAAATTTAAAGAGTTAACAAACCAAGATCACGATGAAAGTGATAAAGATACTAATCCAAGCTCTTATTAGAAATTTTATTTAAACTGCTTCTAATTCTTTTGCCAGATCGCCAATTTCTGCGCCACCTGCCATCAGTCTTTTGACATCGTCCCCGCCTAGTTCAGATGACTTACCTGATCCTATTACTTCACCGAGACTTAAAAAAGTAAAACGGTCTGCGATTAAGCGGGCGTGAATTTCATTGTGTGTAATAAGAATGATAGCTATGTTTCCAAGTTTTTGAACATTCTTTATTGTTTTTAAAACCTCCATCTGCTGTCTTTGTCCGAGAGCTGATGTTGGTTCATCTAATATTAAAACTTTTGCTCCAAAATAAATAGCCCTAGCAATTGCTAATGTTTGTCTTTGTCCACCAGACATTGTTCCCACAGGTTGGGCTGGATCGGATATATTAATTCCTATTTTTCCCATTTCAGAAATTGTGATTTCATCCATTTTTTAAAGTCTAATATTCCAAAAGGGCCTGGACCTTTTTTTAATTCATTTCCTAGGAAAAAATTTCTTGTAACCGAAGTCAGTGCATTGAGTGCCAAGTCTTGGTAAACAGTTCCTATTCCAGTATTTGTAGCTTCTCTGGGAGATCCAAATTTTACTTCTTTACCTCCTACTTTTATTATTCCTGAAGTAGGTTGATGGACCCCTGATAAGACTTTAATTAAAGTTGACTTCCCTGCTCCATTATCGCCAAGCAGAGCATGAACCTCTCCGGGTAACACGTTTAAAGAAACACCATTAAGAGCTGTAAATGTTCCAAATTTTTTTACTAAGTCTGTAATCTCAATAAAAGGGGTTTGATTATTGTCCATACTCTAAATACTTCCCATAATTCTTTTTCGAATATTTTCATTTGTTAATGCTGAGGCAATGATAACGAGTCCTAAGAACACTCGATAAAAAGAGCCATCAATACCTGGTATATAAAAGAAAGCCTCTTTCGCTACACCAAATATAAAAGCTCCGACTACAATGCCTAATATAGTTCCAAAGCCACCTGTTAGGACGACACCGCCAATTACAGCTGCCGCTATTGCTTCAAGTTCTTTCAAATTACCTTTTGCTGCATCAGCAGTGTTGACTTCAAATACCTGACATGTTGCAAAGATAGTTGCGCAGAAAGCAGAAAACATAAATAATGAGACCTTTACTTTGTCAGTGGGTACTCCATTTGCTTTGGCCGCATTTAAATTTCCACCCGTTGAGTAAATCCAATTTCCAGCCTGAGTCTTACTTAAAACAACATAGCAAACTAGAGCTATGATTAGCCATATCATAACACAAGAATAAAGGCCTGAGGCAAACTGATTTCCAAAATTATTAGTATTCCAATCAACAGGAAAATAAAGCCAGTCAAATATTGGTTCTAAAATATCACCGCCAAAGAAGTTAGCGACAGGTTTTGTAGAATACAATGAGTCTATATAAACTCTGGCTATATCAACATCTGTAACTGTTTTGGCAACAGCTGGTTCAATTTTAAAGTTCGTAATTTTTTCTTGGATCATTGAAACCATATAATCATTACCGGATTCTTGTGCGTTAGCGAGTGCTTGTTCTAGAGGTTTGACACCTTTTTTTATAAGAATTTCTGTTTTAGCTTCAGCAACTCGTTGGTAGGTATATTCTAATCTTTCAGTTATTGAGGCTACCGTGTCGGCAGGTATGTCTTGGGCTATAGCAACAAGATCTGCTTCAGGTAATGCTTTGGCTTTTTCTCTGACCATTTCTCCGTGACCTGGAACATTTACAATATTTTTGATATCAGGGATTTCAGTTACTGTGGTTGCGCCTTTAGTTTGATCTGCTCTGTGGTTAAAAGATCGAAGGGAAACCTCTGTTAATCCTCTTAAGAAAAATAAACCCCCTAGAGTAACGATAAATGAAGGAAGACCTGACCTGACAATAATAGTTCCTTGAAGCCAGCCAAAAAATAATGTGAAACACAAAGTTATGAAAATTGCTCCTAGAGGAGAGACATCAGATAAATGGATTAATGTTAAAAATTCAATATGAAAGCCACCTTCAAAGGATACATAAGGGATTATAATAGAAAAACCCCATCGCAAGATCATGGCCATACAAGCGCCAGCAAAACCGATCATCGAGCCTATGGATAAATCAAACTCTCCAGCTATAATAAGTAAACCAGCTCCAATCGCAATTATTCCTAACTGTGAAATAACTCTTAAAAAATTTCTTATACCTAATGCATTAAAACCCTCGCCTGTAAATGGGTTCCATGACATTTCTCCAGCAGGTATGGAGAAATATCCAAGCATTCCAAATAACAGAAGCATCACTCCAATTGGTCCAATCTCAGGTCTTGAAATTAGTTTTGAAAGCCACGACTTTTCTTGGTGTCTATCTGCTTCTTTTCTTTGTGTTGTGGATTTATTCATATTTTAAGAATATTAAAATAATATCTATCTTTCTTGTAAATTTTTTTTGTAAAGTGGGCAGAAAGCTGCCCACTTTAAAAGATATTTAGATTATCTATCAATACCTGCTAAAGCAGAAACTGATGATGCGTTTGATTTATCAACAAATCCTGGACCTGATGGAATGTTTGCACCAGGAAGAAGACCAGCACCATTGTTGTACAAATGAAGAACAACAACAGGCATATAACCTTGTAATCTTTGTTGTTGATCAATTGTATATGCAACTTTACCTGAGTTGATTAAGTCCATTACTTCAGGGCTTAAGTCAAAACATGAGTGGTGAACAGACATTCCTAGATCGTCAATCGCTGCTTGAACACCTGAACAAACGTGTGGTCCAACTGAGAGAACTGCGTCAACATCAGGGTTAGCCTGTAAACCAGCCGCAGCTCTAGTTGGTATAGAAGCTGGGTCATTAGAAGTATCTACATTTGTTGTAGGTAATGCTGTAGCATATCCACCACATCTGTCTGTAAGAGCTGTGTTGTAGGCCTCTTGAATCATACAAAGAGCTTTTGTGGCACCCTCAGCTTTTGCTCTTTCACCCGCTTTCTGACCAGCAAGAAATTCTGGCTGACCAACGTGCATTAGAGCACCTAAAGATGCGGATGACTCTAAACCTGAGTTCATTGTAATGACTGGAATACCAGCTGCTACAGCGTCTTTAATTGCTTGACCTAGTGCTTCAGGATCTGGAAGTGAAACTACCATACCATCAGGCTGGGTAGCAGCAGCAGCTGCAATTGACTTAGCCATGTCACCTAGATCTCCAGATGGGTTAAAGATATATTCAAAATCTGCACCTACGTGTCTAGCAGCATCTTCACCACCTTTTTGCACAACAGGCCAGAAAGGGTCTTTACCCTCACCGTGTGTTACCATAACTATTCTTTCAGCAAATGCAGAAAGAGATAGGAATGAAACAAGAATTGTAAGAATTATTTTTTTCATTAATTCCTCCTTAATTATAACGAATGCATATTATTCGATTTTGAAAGCAAATCCAAACAATTGTGAATAAAAAACTATGCAATTTATACATTTGCGACAAAATTATCGTCAATAAATGTCCATAAACTAGACAAATATGCATTTAAAATTATTGATAGATAAAATTATTGAAATAATAGAAAATGAAATAATGAAAAAACAAGAGTTTGGAGCAGGTATCTGGCATTTCGCTACTTATCTAGATAGATATGCAACTGATGGTTATGGAGAACCACGAAGCGTAATTGAAGCTATTGAGCTTGCCGGAAAAGTTACGGATTTATCTTATGTTGATATTAACTATCCATATTTTGGAGGAGAGTTTTCAAATGAACAAATTAAAAAAGCTCTCGATAAAGCAGGATTAAAAGTAATTGGTGTAACCCCTGAAATTTATACAAGAGAATTTTCAAAAGGTGCTTTTACTAATCCAGATCCTGGCGTCAGAAAAAGAGCACATGAATTAATTACTGAGGCGTGTGAAGCAGTTCGTTTCTTTAATGCTTCTTATGTTAAACTTTGGCCAGGTCAAGATGGATGGGATTATCCTTTTCAAGTTGACCATAAATCAATATGGAAAAATTCAATGGATGGAGTTGGGAACTTGGCAACTGAAAATTCTGATTTAAAATTTGTAATCGAATACAAACCTCGCGAACCAAGGGTGAAAATGATTTACGACTCGATGACTAGAACGTTACTTGGAATTGAACAAATAGGCTTACCTAATATAGGAGTACTTTTAGACTTTGGTCATGCAATTTATGGTGGAGAGTCAGCCGCTGACTCTGCTCAATTAGCAATTGATCACGGAAGGTTATTTGGGATGGATGTTAACGATAATTATAGATCTTGGGATGATGATCTTTTAACAGGGAGCCTTCATCCAATGGAGCTTTTTGAATTTTTTTATGTCTTAAGAAAAAATAATTGGCAGGGAGTTTGGCAGTTAGATCAGTTCCCATTTCGTGAAGATAGTGTTGAAATGGCAAATATGGCGATAGATTTTTTAAAATCAGTTGATAAGGCACTAGATGACTTAGATTACGATGCTCTATCTAAAGCACAAGCCAATCATGATGCCATGGGTGCGTTAAAAATTGCACAAAAGGCTCTGTATAAACATTTAGCTCGAGACTAGAAAAAATCAGAGTTATTATTTTAAATTGACAATCTTATAATGAGTGTAGATCAAAAATTCTTAGAAAAAAAATCCTTAGAATATAGAAGGACGATTATAGAAATTATTTACAATTCAGGAGCAGGGCATACTGGTGGAAGTTTATCCTGTATAGACATCTTGAATGTTCTTTATAATGGTATTCTAGAAATTACACCCAATAATTTCAGCAATATTGAAAGAAATAATTACATTCACAGCAAAGGCCACTCAGTTGAGGCTCTTTACACTGTTTTATGTGATGTAGGGTTTTTTAAAAAAGAAGATCTAAACACTTTAAATGCGTTTGACTCTCATTTCATTGGCCATCCAACAAGAAAGGTTTTGGGTGTTGAGCACAATACAGGTGCACTAGGGCACGGGCTTTCAGTTGCCGTTGGATTAGCACTGGCTAAGAAAAAAGATAAATCGAAAAAAAAGGTGTTTGCTTTATTAGGAGATGGAGAGCTTTCTGAAGGATCTGTTTGGGAGGCTTGTACATCAGCAAGTAAATATCAATTGGATAATCTTATTGTCGTTGTTGATAGAAATCATTTACAAATTACTGGTAAAACAGAAGATGTTAATCCAATTGAACCTTTAGATGAGAAATTTAAATCTTTTGGTTTTAACGTAGAATTTGTTAATGGAAATAATATTTTTGAACTTCTGGAAATATTTCAAAAAGTTCCTTTTACTGGTAGCAAACCAAACGTGATTATTGCTAATACAGTCAAGGGTTGCGGAATAAGTTTTATTGAAAATGAAATCTCTTGGCATCACAAGGTTCCAACAGATGAGGAGTATAAAAAAGCAATTAAAGAATTGGATGAAAAATTAAGTAATTATGAATGATATTGGAAAACCAAATTTAGAAATATTTGCTGATACACTTTTAGATCAAGCAAAAATAAATCAAAATATATTAGTTGTGACTAGTGACTCAAGGGGGTCAGGAAAGTTAGTAAATTTCGGAAAAGAATTACCAGATCAAATAATAGAGGTAGGTATAGCTGAACAAAATTTAGTAGGAATTTCTGCAGGTCTTTCAGCAGGTGGTAAAAAGGTATTTGGTGTGTCTCCAGCAAGCTTTCTTACAGCTCGGTCTATTGAGCAAATTAAAAATGATATCTGTTATTCAAATCAATCTGTTGTTCTAGTTGGTATAAGTGCTGGCATTAGCTACGGGCAACTTGGCTCAACGCATCATTCCATTAATGATTTTGCATCTTTAAGAACATTTAATAACATCTCGATTGTTGCTCCAGCAGATAACTTAGAAGCTTCAGAGGTTATTAAAGCCTCCGTTGGTTATGACAAACCTCTATATATAAGGTATGGAAAAAAACCAATGATGAATATTCATTCTCCCGGAACTATTTTTCAAATTGGAAAAGCGATAACAGTTTCAGAGGGAGAAGACATTACTTTAGTTTCTACAGGAGAAACTGTTCAAAGAGCTGTATTGGCAGGAGAGATTTTAAAAACAAAGGGTATTAATCCTAATATAATAAGTATGCACACAATAAAACCCTTCGATAAAGATATTTTTATAAAAATGGCTAAAAAATCCAAGGTTTTAATATCAATTGAAGAACACAGTATTTATGGAGGTTTAGGTGAACAATGCGCAAATATCATCGCACAAAATAAAATTAATCTTGATTTTAAAATTCTTGGAATACCAGATGAATATATAGTTAATGGCTCCCAGGCCGATGTACTAAATCATTATAATATGAGTCCTGAAAAAATTGCAGCTTTATCTGCCCAAATGCTAGGTTAATGGGTTACATAACCATTGACTCTAGCACTTCCTCTACAACAGTATTAGTTTTTGACGAAAGTTTAAAAGTTTTAAAAAGATTTCAAAAAGAACACAAACAAATTTATACAAAAGAAGGATACATTGAGCATGACCTTGAGGAAATCTTTCAAAATTTAAATGAACTTGTAAAACAAGCTTCCCTTTTATCGCCTGAACCTCAATTTATAAGTATTACAAATCAAAGAGAGACTTTTTCATTATTTGAAAAAAAAACAGGCAAGCCCATACATAACGCAATTGTTTGGCAATGCACAAGGGGACAAAACATTTGTGATGATCTATTGAGAAATAAAGAATTAACTCAAACTATTCAAAAGAAGACTGGTCTCCAACCAAATACCTTTTTTTCTGGAAGTAAGTTAAATTGGCTTATTGAAAATAATTCTGAAATAAATTCAAAAATAGAAAGTGAAGAAATTTGCTTTGGAACAATCGAAACGTATCTTATATATCGCTTAACAAATTTAGAGTCTTTTGTCACTGATACTACTAATGCTTCAAGGACTCTACTATTTAATTGCCTTAATAATAAATGGGATAAAGAATTATTATCTATATTTAATATTAAAAATATCCAATTTCCTAAGATCAAAAAAAGCTCTGAATTATTTGGTGAAAGTGACTTTGAGGGGAGTTTTAATAAAAGAATTCCTATTATTGGTGTTGCTGGTGATGCCCAAGCTTCATTTTTTGCAAACTCTTGTTTTAAAAAGGGTGATACTAAAATTACAACTGGTACTGGTTTTAATATACAAACAAACATTGGTGAAGAATTATTATTAGACGATAAGTCTTTTACCTCTCTTGCGTTTACTAACAAACAAAATACTTATGCATTAGAGTGTCTGGGATCTTTTGCTGGAGGTACAATCTCATGGGTCAAAAATAATTTACAACTAATAAAATCTGTTAATGAAAGTGAGGAATTTTCTATGGAAATAGAGAGTAGCAATGGCGTCTTTTTCGTTCCAGCTTTTTCTGGTTTGGGCCCTCCATATTGGATTTCAAGTGCTCGTTCTGCTTTTTTTGGAATTAATCCTGCTGTAGATAAGAGACACTTAACTCGTGCAGCTCTTGAGTCAGTAGCTTTTCAAATGATTGTTTACTTAGAATTTCTTCAAAAATCTAAAAACTTGTCTTTAAATAATTTGTCTATAGATGGTGGAATGATTAAAAATAAATTTTTTACACAATTAATTGCTGATTTAACTCAAACTGATGTCAATATTCCAGAAATAGAGGATATGTCATCCTATGGAGTCTTATTATTAGGAATACAATATCTACGTAACATTACTAATTTAAATGATTTAGAGGAATTTAGACTTAATCATAAGGTAATAAGACCTAAACAAAACAAAGTTACACAAACCACGTACGATCAATGGAAGTTAATTATTGATAAACATTTTTTAAAAAATCAACATTAAAAATATTAAAAATATCTAGCCTAAGACCTATTTTTTAGGCTATTGTAATCGCGTATATATACATAGGAGGAAATAACTATGAGAAAATTATCTCTAGTTCTGGCTTCATTAATGGCAGTTGCATTTACTTTTGCAACTCTTCCCGCAAAAGCTGGAAGCCATGCAATCGAAGCTTGTCTAATTACAAAAACGGATATCAATCCTTTTTTTGTTAAAATGAAAGAGGGAGCTAAAGCTAAAGCTGATGAGCTTGGTATTAAACTCTCAACATTCGCTGGAAAGATTGATGGTGATCACGAAACTCAGGTTAAAGCAGTTGAGACATGCATTGCATCAGGTGCTAGTGGTATTTTAATAGCTGCATCAGATACAAAAGCTATTACTACACCTCTTCAACAAGCAAGAGATGCTGGATTATTGGTGATAGCACTTGATACACCTTTAGAACCAATCACCGCTGCAGACTCAACTTTTGCTACTGATAACTTCAAAGCTGGTCAGTTAATTGGTGAGTGGGCTGCTTCATCATTTGGTGATACATCTAAAGCAATCATTGCTATGTTAAATCTAAACATTAGCCAACCATCCGTTGACGTTCTCAGAGACCAGGGTTTCTTAACTGGTTTTGGAATTGATACTAAAGATATCACTAGATGGGGAGATGAGGATGATCCAAGAATAGTTGGTAATGAGCCTACTAATGGTAATGAAGAAGGTGGAAGAGACGCAATGGAAAAACTTCTTCAAAAAAATCCTGATATTAATGTAGTTTACACACTAAATGAGCCTGCTGCTGCTGGTGCATACGAGGCACTTAAGGCTGCTGGTAAAGCCGATGATGGAATTTTAATTGTTTCTGTTGACGGTGGTTGCCCTGGTGTTCAGGATGTTAAAGATGGAGTTATTGGTGCTACTTCACAACAATACCCACTCTTAATGGCATCTCTAGGTGTTGAGGCTATTAAAGCATGGGCTGAAAATGGAACTAAGCCTGCAAACACTCCAGGACTTGACTTTTTTGATACTGGTGTGAACTTAGTTACAGATCAACCTGCATCAGGTGTACCTTCTATCGATACTGCAGAAGGTATGGATAGATGTTGGGGTTAAAGTCCTAATAATTTAAACTATTAAATAGGGTGGCTCTCGCTGCCCTATTTTACGATATAGTTAAGATATAAACATGAGTGATATTTCTAAAGATTTACAGGATCAACCAAAGTTTCAAGACGAAATAGGTTCCAAGGATCAAGATCATCATACTTTTGAATTAGAAAAACCAAACACTATAAAAAAAATTCAAAACTTTCTTCATGGCAACCCGACCATGGTACCAGTCATTATACTATTCGTAAGTGTTGCGGTTTTTGGTCTTGTCGCTGGGGGAAAGTTTTTCTCTGCTTTTAATTTATCACTAATTATTCAACAAGTGACAATTGTTGGAATTTTAGCAGCAGCCCAAACATTAATTATCTTAACAGCAGGAATTGATCTGAGTGTTGCAGCTATAATGGTTCTTGCTTCAGTATTTATGGGCAAACTGTCTGTTCAAATGGGATTACCCACGTCGTTTGCAATAATGGTTGGGATGGCTAGTGGTGCTATATGTGGATATATAAATGGATGGTTGGTAACTAAATTTCGCCTTCCACCCTTCATTGTAACTTTAGGAACTTGGAATGTATTTTTTGCTCTAGTAATATTTTTTAGTGGTTCACAATCAATTAGATCAAGAGACATTGAAGCTAATGCTCCCTTACTTCATTTCTTTGGAAAGAGTGTCAAAGTTTATGGGGCTCAGTTTACATATGGATCATTTTTAATGATTTTAATATTTATTGTTTTGTGGTTCGTGCTTAACAAAACTGCTTGGGGAAGGCATGTCTATGCAGTTGGTGATGATAAAGATGCTGCAGAGCTATCAGGTATCAGAACAGATAGAATGCTGTTGTCTGTTTACACTGTAGCTGGTTTAATATTAGCTTTAGGCGCATGGGTTTCAATTGGAAGAGTAGGCTCAGTGTCTCCAACTAGTTTTTACGAGGGTAATCTTGACTCTATAACTGCAGTTGTTATTGGAGGAACTTCATTATTTGGTGGAAGAGGATCTATAGTTGGCGCTTTGTTTGGTGCGTTGATTGTGGGAGTTTTTAGCTCTGGTCTATCTATTGCTGGTTTAGATGTTTTATGGCAAAGATTTGCACTAGGATGTTTAATAATTATGGCAGTTGGACTTGATCAGTGGATAAGGAGGATATCAAATTAATGCAACCTGTATTACAAGCAAAAGCAATTAATAAAAGATATGGTAAAGTTGTAGCCTTAGATAATGCTGATTTAGAACTTTATAAAGACGAAGTTTTGGGAGTAATTGGTGATAATGGTGCAGGAAAATCAACATTAATTAAAGCTCTTTGTGGAGCAGTTCAGCCAGACTCAGGAGAAATTTTATTAGATGGAAATAAAGTCACTTTTGGTTCTCCAATTGAGGCAAGGAAAACAGGTATTGAAACTGTTTATCAAAACCTAGCTCTTTCTCCGGCACTAACTATTGCTGATAACATGTTTTTAGGTAGAGAAATACATAAAAAAGGTTTTATGGGCAAATTCTTAAGATTTTTAGATCAATCAGGAATGCAAGAACTTGCACGAACAAAATTATCAGAGTTGGGTTTGTTAACTATTCAAAATATTAACCAACAAGTTGAAACACTATCTGGTGGACAACGGCAAGGAGTTGCGGTTGCCAGAGCTGCTGCTTTTGGTACAAAAGTTATAATTATGGATGAGCCTACTGCAGCACTAGGTGTAAAAGAAAGCAGAAGAGTTCTAGAATTAATTGGTGAAGTAAAATCTAGGGGAATTCCAATAATTCTTATTTCTCATAACATGCCCCATGTCTTTGAAGTTTCTGATAGAATTCACATACACCGCTTAGGTAAAAGACTTTGTGTTATTAATCCTAAAGATAATTCAATGTCTGATGCAGTTGCATATATGACTGGTGCTAAAGAACCGCCAAGTTCTTAGTTTAATAAATTATAGTCAGCTAGAATACTATTTTTATAAACATTCACACCATTTGGTAAATCATTTTCAAAAACTTTTTGTTTAATCTCTTCTTCTGGTATATTGAAATTTTTCCATCTTTCTATTAGTCTCCTTTCTAAAATTTCATGTTTAGTGGAAATCATTATCGTAGTATTAAAAAATTTATTTAATTCGCTCCAAGGATGTGTCTTTAATAAAATATAATTACCCTCTACGATAATTACTCTGGTTTCTTTAGAAATAATCACTGCTGAAGATCTTGAGAGTTCAATAGAGCGATCAAAAATAGGTATAGCTACTTCATCTTCAATTTGTAATCGAGATAAAAAGTTTAAAAGACCCATAACATCAAATGTCTCTGGTGCGCCTTTTTTTAAGAGAAGACTCTTTTGCTTTAAAATTTTATTATCATAATGAAAACCGTCCATTTGAAGAATACTAGAGTTGTATCCTTTAAAAGTGAGGTCTTTCACTAATTTTTCAGATATTGTACTTTTTCCAGAGGCAGGTGGGCCAGAAAGAGCAATAAAATAGCGATGTTTGGAATTATTTTTGAGCTTATCGAAAAGTTTAATTAATAGTTCACTATAATTTAAATCTGACATAATTTTAAAAAAAACTAATTAATATAATAATTTTTCCAATCATTAAATCGAACTTTGAGAAGTGAATTTAGAGTTGAGTCCTTTTCAATTATTTTTTTTACAGTTGGTGGTTTTAAAACTTCGCTGTGATCTAAGTTATTAAAACCTAGAAAAGCTAATCTTGCGGCTCCATAAGCTGCCATTGCATCTGATGCTTCGGTAATTGATAAATCTCTATCTAGTATTGAAGCCAAAAGTTTTATCCAATATTCATTTTTTGAACCACCGCCTATTACAAATAAATTATCAAGCTTTATTCCTGTTTTTGAGAGTGCTTGGTAATTATCGTTAAGTCCAAATGATATTCCCTCTATCAAACTATAAACCAATAGAGATCTATCTGTTTCAATACCCATATTATGAAAACTTGCTCTAACATGAGGATCGTTGATTGGTGTTCTCTCTCCAGTCAGATAAGGTAGATAGTATGGGGAGTTATTTATTAAATTTTTTGAAAACATAGAATTTTTTAATTGATCAGTAATTTCTTTTATTGATGAATTAAAAGTATTTATAAACCAATTGATATTAGAAGTGCAAGAGAGCATGACCGACATTAAATGCCATGTATTTGGCAAGCAATGGCAAAATGAATGAATAGCATCGTCATAATTTTTTAAAAATCTTTTGGTAGAACCAAAAATAACACCTGATGTTCCAAGAGAAATAGATGCATCACCCTCTTCATATAAACCTAAGCCAACGGCAGCAGCAGCGTTATCTCCTGCGCCACCAAAAACTTTGCAATTAATATTTAGACCATATTTTTCTGCGATATCTTTCTTTATAACTCCAGTTTGTTCTATTCCTTCACAAATATTTGGCATTTGTGAAATATTCATAAAACTTGCTTCTAGTAATTTATTTGACCAATTTCTCTTTTCTATATCTAGCCAATAAGTTCCAGAGGCATCAGACAAATCGCTGAAAAATTCTCCTGTTAAATAAAACCTCAAATAATCTTTGGGCAGTAAAACTTTGTGAATTAATTTAAAATTATCAAATTCATTATTTTTTAACCATAATACTTTAGGTGCGGTAAATCCTGGCATAGCAATATTTCCAGCAATATCCATGACTGATTTATCATTCATAATATCTTTACACTCCTCGTGACTTCTTGTGTCATTCCACAAAATACAAGGCCTTATTACCTTATGATTTTTATCAATACATGTAGCGCCATGCATGTGACCTGAAAATGAAATTGATTTAATTTCGTTTAATTTTACTTTTTCTTTTAATTTTGCGAGGCAAAGTTCTAATGCTTCAATCCACAGAGATGGATCTTGTTCGGACCAACCACTTTTTGGATTTGTTAATGATATATCTTTACTCGAAACATTATATATTATCTCCTGATCATCTCCAATAATAAGACATTTCATTGAAGAGGTCCCTAAGTCTATTCCTAAATACATATTATAACTATATAATCTTAATTTAATTTTTTCTATTTATAGTGTAATTATATTGATGATAAACTTAAATTTATGAAAAAATCGCTTGATTTTAAACTCCAGAGAATTAGGAATTATAACTTTACTCCAAAAGATTTTATTATTGCAGATGCTAAAGATGCTGACATGGGTGGTGGTATACCTGCACCTGGAAATAAAAGAAATAAAAATGGACTGATTTTAAATCAATATAAAAATTTAAAAGATTATTTAGATTTGATGGAGTCTATGACTAAATCTAAACTTGTGGATATTATGCTTATGTCTGCATCCAATGCAGAGCTATTATTTAAAAAGGGAATTTTTAAAAATTCACCAGTAACTCCAGCTGTAAGAATGAATGACACATCTGATATTTGGGGCATAAGACACGGAAATTATAAAAAAGAAATGGCTACTCCTTTTCGAACTGCTAACTTAAAAAACGTTAAAAAATATTCAAATCTTGGATTATTTTCAATTACGTTTTCTAAAAGTTTAAATCACGATCTTGAGATGTTAAATTCTTACAGGGATTTTAGACAAGAAGCTGAAAAAAATAACTTCAATTATTTTTTAGAGGTTTTTAATCCACAAACAAAAACTGGTTTGAACCAGTCTCAATTAGGTGAGTATGTAAATGATTGTATCCTGAAGACACTCGCTGGGCAGTTAAAAAGTGAAAGACCTCTGTTTTTAAAAATTGCCTATAACGGTCCTAAAGCAATGGAAGAGTTAGCGAGTTATGACCCAAAAAATCTTATAGTTGGGATACTAGGTGGTGGAAAAGGAACAACAAGAGACTGTTTCGAGCTTATCTCAAAATCTTTTAAATATGGCGCAAAAGTTGCATTATTTGGCAGAAAAATCAATCTAGCAGAAGACCAGAAGTTGATTGTTAAAACTATGCGAGATGTTGTAAATGGGATGACCTCTCAAGAAGGTGTTAAGTTTTATCATGACCAGCTTAAAAAAAAGAAAATTAAACCAGATAGATCATTGGACAAAGATTTAATGATTACCGAAAAGGTTCTAAAACTATAGTTATAAATAATTAATATTAGGAATATTACCACTAGAGAATTCTGTTTTAAGAATCGAACTTGCAGCTGAATGAGCCTTTTTTAAAATTTTTTCTACATCCCATTCTTCGTGTATTCCATATAAGCAAGCAGCACAAAATGCATCACCAGCACCTACCTTACTAACAATCTGACTATTTTTTAGCAATTTTGATTTATACCAGTGAGAAAGCTTATTCTTTTCTTTCCATATAGTGTATTGAGGCGAATGTAATACAACAGCTTTATTTACCCCACAATCTAAAAGATAATTAGCCGCAGACTCAGCATTTTTTTTATTAAATTTATTTTCAAAAATTATTTTGAAATCTGTAGAAAGCTCAGCTTCTATTTCATTTAAGAAGAGATAGTCGCAATATTTTGCTGCACTTTTTATAATTTTTTTATAGTTTTTATGATCATAAGAGGCTAGATCTAAACAATTTAGCATTCCCATTTTTTTTGTTTTTTTTAATACTGAACATAACTTAGTCTTATTATTATCATCTAATTCATCTAGTTTACCAAGAAAGGTTAGGTATCCTACATAGAAAATTTTTGGTTTATAATTCTTTATATTTGATAGTTTTAAATTACGATAGCTTAAGTTGTTATTTGCTCCTGCATAATGAAAAAAAGTTCTCTCGCCTCCACCTTTAGACATTATCAAAGTATAGGATGTTTTAATTTTTTTTAGAGTAGTTAAATATTTTGAAATAATATTATTTTTTTTATTATGTTTTTTAATTATGTCTGCTTCTTTGTCTTTCCCTATACACCCAAGAGCAATTTTGGGATACTTAAAACCTAAATATTCTAAATTTGTTAGGACGTTCGATGGTCCACCACCGACGCCGTCTATTTTTCTCTCTACTATTGACGTTTTTCCTTCAGATGGCCAATTTTTAATTTTGTAAGATATGTCTACACACCAAATACCTGAAGCAATTATTCCTTTTTTCATTAATTTTAAGTTTCATTCCATAACGGATGTATGGCCTCTTCATCCTCTTCAATTGTAGTAAATCTTCCCACACTTTCTAAAAAATAATTATCTTTATTATCATCGTTAACTTGAGAAACTTCACCTGCCATGACCATTCCTGAACCCTCTACTGAATAGAATCTATGATATATATTTCTCTCAACAGTCACACTCTGGCCTCTTTTTAAAATTAAGGGTTCTCTTGGTGCAATGGAGACTATTTCACCGTCAACAAGAACGTCAATTTTAGAATTTAATTCAATTTGATTTGAGTCGACTTCCAAAAATTCTATTGCTAACTCCCCACCACCTCGGTTAATTATATCTTCTAATTTTACTTTGTGGCTATGAAAAGGTATTTCTTGACCTTCTTTCATAAACAATAACTTCTCTGCATAAGGTTTATCATCGTTATTACCCTGTATTCCGTTTCTTATACAAAATAAAGTGATACCTTTTTTTTCAAATTCTCCCTTACCAAAATCAGTCACATCCCAGCCCATCTGATGATCTTTTAAATAACTTTTTAAGATTGGATTATTTTTGTACTCCTCTTTAGACCAATAGCCCCATTTAGGTAGTACCCATGAATATTTATCGATCATGTCTTTGGCCTCAGATATGGCAGCATTTATTTCAGATCTTTTCATTTGAACTTAGATTATCAAAAAAATAAATAATTGATATAATCAACTAATGAAAACAATAATTGTTGATCCTTTTCCAAGAGAAATGGATCTTATCTTTTCTAGAGATAAGCTTGTTTATTTAAAAAAAAATTTCAAACTTATTAACGCGCCAATCAAAAATAAAAAACATTTTTACGAAAAAAATATATCAAATGCAGATTTCATAATCGGACAACCTAATCTCTCAAAGACTATTTTAAAAAAGGCTGCCAAACTAAAAGCTATATTCAATATTGAGAGCAACTTCATTGATAACATGGATTATGAGTATTGTTTTACAAACGGCATTTATGTTCTATCCACTGCTCCTGTATTTGCTCAAACTGTTGCTGAAATTGCAGTTGGGTTTACTTTATCTCTTAAGAGGGAAATTCATCAATCACATATAGATTTTATGAATAATAAAGAAAAATATGGATTGGAAAGTAATATAAATTGCAGTTTACTTAAAAATAACACTTTAAGTTTTATTGGTTTTGGTGATTTAGCCAAAAAGTTGAAACCCTTATTAGAGCCTTTCACAAATAATTTTCTTGCATACGACCCATGGCTTCCAAACAAGTTTCTTGAGGAAAACAATTGTAAGGTAAACTCTCTAAAAGAAATATTCAAAAAATCAGATGTAATTTATGTTCTAAGTTCAATTACATCAAAAAACAAGAATATGATTGATAAAAAGTTACTTAATCTAATGAAAAAAAATTCTTGTTTGTTAATTCTTAGCAGAGCAAATGTAGTAAATTTTAAAGATCTATTACAAATTTCAAAAAAAAGAAAAATAAAAGTTGCCATAGATGTATTTCCTGAAGAGCCTGTAAAAAAAAATGATGCCATACGCAAATCTAAAAATATTCTTTTTTCAGCACATAGGGCTGGGGCTCTTAAGTCTGTTTTTTATGAAATGGGTGAAATAGTATTTGAAGATTTAAATCTAATAAATCAAGGTCTTCCTCCAAAGTTATGCAGAAAAGCAGAACCTGAAACTGTTAGAATGTTAAGATCAAGACCAGTTGAGATAAATTAATTAAGTTGAATTTAACGAATTAATTTAGTTCTATATTATATGCTTATTAAGATTGATCCTATTCTTGGTCCAGATGTTTTGCATACTTTGAGAGCAATGGGACATGGAGATAAACTAATTTTATGTGACTCAAACTTTCCAGCTTATTCTATGAATTCGCTAGTGCATCGTTTAGATGGGGTTGATGCCGCTAGAGCGGCTAAAGCAATATTATCAATATTCCCCCTAGATAGTTTTGTGGAGTTTCCAATACTTAGAATGCAAATCGATAACAAACCTGACGAACTGAATGATGTTCATCAAGAAATTATGGAAGTTACTAAAAGTGTTGCGGGTGAGAATTGGAAAATAGGATCAATTGAAAGATTTAAATTTTACGAAGAAGCCAAAAAAGCTTTTGCTATCATTACGACAAACGAAACAAGACCTTTTGGTTGCTTTATTTTGACTAAAGGAGTTGTTAAGCCTGATGGTTCAGTTTGGATAATAAATAATTGAGTATTTGTGTTTTTGGTATTTTTGTAGCAGATATCTGTTTTTTTGCTGATAACATTCCAGTCGCTGGCCAAACGATATTAGGTGAAAAATATATAATTGGACCTGGCGGCAAAGGTTCAAATCAGGCTATTGCTGCAGCTAGAGCTGGTGGAGAGGTTTCTTTTATTAGTAAAGTAGGGAGCGATAATTATGCAGATCTAGCAATTTCTTTGTATAAAGATTCTGGTATCAACTACGATGGTTTAGAAATCGATGAAAATGAGTCAACCGGATCTGCAGGTATTTTAATAAATAGGAAAACAGGGGAAAATGCTATTAATGTTGTACCAGGTGCTGCTGGAACTATAGGTAAAAATTTAATTGATAAAAATTTAAGTATAATTAAAGATTCAAAAATTTTTTTAACACAGTTAGAAACTCCTAAAGATGTTACCTTGTATGCTTTAAAAGAAGCAAAGAGTCAAAATTGTATTACAATTTTAAATCCAGCCCCTTCAAGTGAAATACCAGATGATTTTTTTCAATATATTGATTTTTTTACTCCAAATGAAACTGAAGCAAGTTTTTATTTTAACAAACTAGTAAAAAACGAGGATGATTGTAAAGTTGCTGGAAAATATTTTTTAGAAAAAGGTGTAAAAAATATATTGATTACTCTCGGGGAGAAAGGTTGTTATTTTAAAAATATTGATGAAGAATTTTTAATGCCTGCATCCCATTTAAATAAACCTGTTGTCGATACAACTGGAGCTGGAGATGCTTTTAATGGCGCTTTGAGTGTTGCTCTGTCTCAAAATAAAACCTACAAACAGTCGATAGAGTTTGCTAATTTAGTTGCAGGAATTTCTGTGACAAGAGAAGGTGCTGCAAATTCCATGCCAATGAAAAAAGAAATTGAGGAGACTGTGCAATGAGTTATTTAGCTAATACAAAAAGATATACCAAAATGCAATATAGAAATTGTGGACAAAGTGGTTTAAAGCTTCCATTAATTTCTATTGGTCTGTGGCATAACTTTGGAGGTAATGGTATGTCCTCAGAGTCTAAAAAGATATTATTTGAGTCTTTTGACTCTGGTATCACTCATTTTGATTTAGCAAATAATTATGGACCACCTTATGGCAGTGCCGAAACTAATTTTGGCAAAGTTATGAAAAGTGATTTAGGAAAATATAGAGATGAGATGATTATTTCATCTAAGGCTGGTTATGATATGTGGGATGGTCCTTATGGGGAATGGGGGTCAAAGAAACATGTCATTGCTAGTTGTGATCAAAGTTTAAAAAGAATGAACTTAGATTATGTTGATATATTTTACTCTCATCGTTTTGATCCGAATACACCTTTAGAGGAAACGGCTGATGCTCTCGAAAGTATATATCGTTCTGGTAAGGCTCTTTATGTTGGAATTTCCTCTTACTCAGAAAAAAAAACTAATGTAATGATGAAAATTCTTAAACAAAGAGGGATTAAATTATTTATCCATCAACCTTCTTATTCTTTAATTAATCGTTGGATTGAAAAAGGCCTTACTAAAACTCTTTTGAAAAACGGAGTAGGATGTATCGCTTTCTCCCCTTTAGCGCAGGGCTTTTTATCAAATAAATACTTAAACGGACTGCCTAAGGGTACTAGAGTAAGTGAAAATAGCTCATTTAGTAGAAAACTAATTACAAAAAAAAATACAAAGATTATCAATGATTTAAACAAATTAGCAAAAAAAAGAGGCCAGAACTTATCTCAGATGGCCTTGGCTTGGGTGTTAAATAACAAAGCCATCACTTCAGCCTTAATTGGTGCAAGGACTGTTACACAGCTAAGAGATTGTCTTGCTTCTCTTGATAATTTGAAATTTGGTAAAGAAGAAATAAAAAAAATTAATCAAAAGGCAAAAGATGGAGATATTAATATCTGGGCTCCATCTAGCTCCTATTGATTAATATTTTAGTTTTTGGTGACTCCAATAGTTGGGGATATACAGATGAAGATGAGGGTAAAAGATATGATAAAAGATGGCCTGTTGAATTATCTAACCATTTAGCAAATGCTCGTTTAAATTGTTCTGTAAAAGAAGACTCCCTGCCCGGTAGAACGACTAATGTTAACGACATGCAAGATGGATCACATTTAAATGGAGCTTCTATTTTTAAATCTTGTTTATTATCTCACTCACCTCTTAATTTAATAATAATTATGCTTGGAACTAACGATTTAAAAAAAAGATTTAACAGGTCCTCTGATGAAGTAGCTAGAGGAATCAAAGAACTTATTAATATTGCTAAACATACATTTTCGGGAAAAGGAACTTGGCATGATCAAAATTTATCAGAAATAGTAGTAATTTGTCCTCCAGTTCTTGGAAAACTATCTAATGATTTACAATGGTCAAACTATATTGAATGGGAGGGAGCTTTTGATAAGTCTAAAAAATTATTTAACTCCATAAAACATGTTACTGATGAAGAAAAAATTTATTTAATTGATAGTAATCAATATATTAAATCTTCAAACTTAGATCCGATACACTGGTCTAAAAAAACTCATGAAACTTTTGGAAAAAAAGTAGCTGATTTAATAGTAAATAGAATTAAACTTTAATCCACTTACCTCTTTTTATCGATTTAAAAGTAGCATCTAACACTTTCATATTTTTTTTTGCGTCTTTTAAATCATAATCAACTTTTGTTTTTCTTAAAAGATGATCAGAAAAAGCGGTAACTTGGTGCTCATATTGATCAGATGGCTTAAATACTTTTATTGTATTATCTTTTCTGTAAATCGACCGGCCATTATAAATGACAACTGTTGTAGGTTTGCTCTTTAATGCATTGAAAGGATTTTCAACTACTATCGTTCTTTTTGTTCCTAAAATAATGACCTTTTGAGAATTAGTACTTTGGGTAGCAACAGTATAAGATGAAAATACACCGTCAAAATCTAATAGAGTAGTTGATAAAATATCTGTCTTAAAATTTTTATCTTTAATTGCAGTAGCAACAACTCTTTTTGGTTCTTTGTCCAGTAAGAACCTTGAAATTACAGTGGGGTAACAACCAATATCATAAACTGCACCACCGCCATATTTTTGAATGTTTCTAATATTATTTGGGTCTTTATTAAAATATGAAAAGACTGAGGATATGTTTGATATTTTTCCGATACTTCCAGATTTGATATATTTTTTTATCCATTGCCATTGAGGGTGATGTCTCACCATAAAAGCTTCTTTGATTATAATTTTATGTTTTGCTGCTTTTTTAATTAATGGATTAATGTCCTTTGCTTTTAATGATAGTGGTTTTTCTAAAAGAATGTGTTTGCCATGAGCACATGCTTTTAAACTTGTTTTGATATGTAAATGATTTGGCAGAGGATTATAGACAATATCAATATCGTGATCCAGATAAAGCTCATCATATGAACCATAACTTTTAGTGATATTAAATTTTTTTTGAAGTTGTGTTGCTTTGCTTTTACTTCTACTGGCAATAGCTAATAAATTACTATTTTTAGATTTTATAATTGCTGGGATAACATGCTCCCATCCGATTTTTGCTGAACTAATAATACCCCAATTAATAACTTTTTTTTTCATATAAGACTTTCTCTAAGTAGTTATGTTATATCATTGAATTAATATATATATGTGTATTATGTTTTTATATTCATATAATAGTTTGCAAAAGTAATGTCAAAAAATTTAAAAGTTGGTATTGATTATGGTGGTACTAAAATTGAGGGCATTCTCATGGATAATGAGGGTAATGAGATTCTAAGAAAAAGGTCAACTTATGAAAAAAATTATAAAAGTGGTATTCAAACTGTAAGTTCTCTTGTTAAAGAATTTGATAAACACACCGGAACTATTAATACTGTTGGGGTAGGCATTCCAGGCTCTTCATCTAAGGAAACTGGTTTGATAAAAAATGCCAACTCTATTTGGTTAAATGGCAAACCCTTTAAACAGGACTTAGAAAACTCCTTAGGAAGGGATATTAGATTAATGAATGATGCTAATTGTTTTGCTTTATCAGAGTCTATAGATGGATCTGGCCGAGGATATGATAGCGTATGGGGAGTTATTATAGGTTCTGGCTTTGGAGGATCTTTTGTTTATAAAAATCAAGTAATTGAAGGTGTTAATCAAGTTGCTGGTGATTGGGGGCACCAACCCCTCCCATACCCTAGCGAAGAAGAACAAGACTTGGGATTAGAATGTGAGGTTGGAAATTGCCATAGACCTCTATGTGCTGAGCAATTTATATCAGGGGTAGGTTTTACCAAATTGTTTAATTTAAAGTATGGGACTAATTTTAGAACTAGAGAAATAGTTGCTCTAGAGGCAAATGGGGATGAGAGAGCAAAAAAAGAATTTGATCTTTATGAAGATCGCTTTGCTCGGTTAATTGCCATTATGATTGGCATAGTCGACCCTGATGTAATTATCTTGGGAGGAGGTATGTCAAATATTGGAAGACTATATAAAAATATTCCAAAAATTCTTCCTAAATACACTTTTAGTGATAAGGTAAGGAATAAGATCTTAAGAAACACACATGGTGATTCAAGTGGTGTGCGAGGTGCAGCATGGTTGTGGGACTCAGATAAATTCTAAATGAAAAAAATTGGAATACTTACAAGTGGAGGAGATTGTGGAGGGTTAAACGCTGCTGTTCGATCTATTTTTTTTCGAGCAAAAAATACCTATAACATGGAAGTGCTTGGAATTCGAGACGGTACTGTTGGTTTAATGCAAAGACCTGTGGCTTACTTACCACTTGATTATCAAACTTTTAGTGGATCTCTACTAAGACAAGGTGGTACTTTTTTAGGTACAACAAGCAAAGGTAACCCCTTTAAGTTTCCAATGCCAGATGGAAAATTCAAAGACCGCTCACAAGAAATAATTGACGGTTATCATGAATTGAGCCTAGAGGGCTTAATTGTAATCGGCGGTGATGGAAGTATGTCAATTCTTACTGAAATAGCAAAACGTGGGAATTTAAATATTGTTGCAATACCAAAAACAATCGACAATGATGTTGGTGCAACAGAAAGTTCAATTGGATTTAACACAGCTGTAAATGTTGCTACTCAGGCACTTGATAACCTTCAAACGACTGCTGCCAGTCATCAACGAACGATGATTTTAGAGGTTATGGGAAGAGATGCAGGGCACATTGCAATTAATGCGGGTATTGCTGGTGGTGCTGATGCTATTTTAATTCCAGAAATTAAATATTCTATCAAGGGTATCGTTAATAAACTTACTGAAATGAAAAATAGAGGAATTGTTCACTCTTTAATTGTTGTTGCTGAAGCAGTTAAAACGGAAGAGGGTAGAAGCTATACTGTGGAATTTGCAGATGGACAAAAAAGACTTGGCGGTATAGGAAATTACTTATCTGAAGAGATTATGAAAATGACAGATATAGAGTGCAGAGTAACATCTCTTGGTCATGTACAAAGGGGTGCTCCTCCTACTCCAAGAGATAGAATTCTTGCTAGTGCTTTTGGTGTGTATGCAGTTGATTTGATAGCACAAGGTAAAATGGGGAGAATGGTTGCTTGGAGAGATAGGAAGGTTGTTGATGTTCCGATTAGTGAGGGTATATCAACTTATAAAGTAGTTGATAGATCAGACCCACTTATTGAAACTGCACTTGCTTTAGGAGTTTATGTCGGCGATATAGACTAAATGTTTGAGGCAATAGAAAAGATCTTAGACTTAAAAAAATTTAAAGAAGAAATATTTAAAGGAAAAATTTTTGTTTTTCAAAAATCACAACTCACTCTCGATTTAATTCAAGAAATTAAGACTGAGATTAAGAGTGAGTATGATGGGGAGCTTGAAAAGATACATTACTTAGATGAATGTGAAACAATTAGTACTAACCTCGTATCAAATCTTAAAAATTCAAAAATTTTTAAAGAAATATTTAAGAATTTTTTAATAGAAAGAAGTTTTTATAAAAGCGATTCTTATTGGGATCAGTTTAGAATTAGAATTGCTCCTGCAGAAAATAAATTTAATTACCGTGAGGCTTCAAGAATTAGCTCACATCGAGATACATGGGGAACAAATATTCATCAACAAATTAATTGGTGGGGACCTATTAGTTCTGTTGACGAAACAAATACAATGATTTTTTATCCTGAATTCTTTTCTAAACCTGTAAAAAATTCTACATCTACTTGGGACCTCAATACCTACTTAGACCATAGAAAAAGAAATGATTTTTCGTATCCTTCTGCCCCTCAAATGTTAGAGGAATTACCTGAACAAGTTAAAATTCTTCCAGTAACTATCCAGCCAGGAGAAATACTTTGTTTTTCTGGATGTCATCTTCATAGTTCATCTAAACAAAAATCAGAAAAAACAAGGTTTAGTTTTGAAATTCGCACTGTTTGTCAACAAGATTTGGATGATAAATCACAAGCTATAAATACTGATTGTGAGCTAAAATGGCAATTTCCTAAAATTTTTAGGAATATCAATGACAATTCGCCTTTGAAATTTACTAGATGAGTAAAAATTTTTTTGCTAATTTGCATACGTGAAAAAAAAATATTCAATATTTAGTATCGCCAAAAATGCTTTTAAGGGTCATAAAGATTGGCCGAAAATGTGGCGAAGTCCAGAACCAAGAGAGTTTTATGATGTTATAATAATTGGTGGCGGTGGTCACGGTCTTGGTACTGCCTACTATTTAGCTAAAGAACATGGTTTAAAAAATATTGCTGTAATTGAAAAAGGTTGGCTTGGTGGAGGTAATACTGGAAGAAATACTACTATCATAAGATCAAATTATTTGTGGGATGACAGCGCTCATTTGTATGAGCATTCTCTTAAACTTTGGGAAAATTTATCAACTGAATTAAATTATAATGTTATGTTTAGTCAACGAGGTGTTATGAACCTTGCTCACAATGAACATGATATAAAAGAAATTAAAAGAAGAGTAAGTGCAAATAATTTAAATGGCATAGACTCGCTTTGGCTCTCTAAAGAGGAAATTCAAAAAAAGGTTCCTATCATGAATACCGACAATCTTCGCTATCCTGTTCTTGGTGCATCTTACCAACCAAGAGGTGGGACTGCTCGACATGATGCTGTTGCTTGGGGATTTGCTATGCGTGCAGATGAAATGGGAGTAGATATAATTCAAAACTGTGAGGCGCATCAAATTAAAACTAAAAACGGAAAAATAGAGGGTGTAGAAACATCTAAAGGTTTTATTCGAGCCAATAAAGTTGGTGTAGTTGCATCAGGACACACTGGTGTTCTAGCTGAGACTGCTGGTATCAGACTTCCACTACAAAGCAAACCTCTACAAGCTTTAGTTTCTGAGCCAATAAAACCAATTATTGATACTGTTGTAATGTCATCTGCTGTTCATGCTTATGTAAGCCAGTCTGATAAGGGTGAACTTGTAATAGGCGCAGGAACAGATAGCTATAATTCCTTCACACAGCGTGGTGGTTTTAATATCATAGAGGAGACTGTGAGAGCTATGGTCGAGCTTTACCCTGTGTTTGGAAAAATGAAAATGCTTCGTCAATGGGGAGGAATTGTCGATATTTGTCCTGATGCAAGTCCTATAATAAGTAAATGTGATGTTGAGGGATTATTTTTTAATTGTGGTTGGGGCACAGGTGGTTTTAAAGCGACACCTGGAAGTGCTAATGTATTTGCCCATACAATTGCTAAAAATGAGGCCCATCAAATAAATAGTGCTTTTAATTTAGATAGATTTGCAAGCGGAAAACTAGTTGATGAACATGGGGCTGCAGCAGTAGCCCATTAATTCAACATGCTTATTATCGACTGTCCGTACTGCGGTCCAAGAGACCAATCCGAATTTTCTAACGGTGGGGAAGCTCATGTTAAGCGGCCCGATGGATCTGCTGAAATTGGAGATCGAGAATGGGGTGAATATGTTTTTATCAGAGCAAATCCAAAAGGAATTTTTTATGAAAGATGGGTTCATTCTCATGGATGCCGAAAATGGTTTAATTGTGTAAGAGATACATCTACCGATGAAATTTTAAAAATATATAAAATTGATGAAGAAAGACCAAAGCTAGATAGTTTTAAAAATAATGTAAAAACCCCATCAGGAGAACCAAACTTAGGATCAGGTAATTTTACAGTTAAAAAATGAGTGAGTTGAATTTAACAGATAATAAGTTTATCCAATTTCATCAAAAAATAGGATTTAAATTTGATGGTGTTAAATATTACGGTTACAAAGGTGATACTATAGCTTCAGCGTTACTTAGAAATAACATAAAGTTAATCGGAAGAAGTTTTAAATATCATAGACCTCGTGGTTTTTATACATGCGGTATAGAAGAGCCGAATGCTTTAGTACAAATAATTAGTGAATATTCGGAGCCAAATACAAGAGCTACCATAAAAAAGATTTATGAGGGCATGGAAATCGAAAGTCAAAATAGATGGCCTTCATTAGATACAGATATTGGAAGTATAAACAATATATTTTCACCAGTTTTTCCAGCAGGTTTTTATTACAAGACGTTTATGGGTCCTCATAAAAATTTTTGGAAAAAAATTTATGAGCCTATCATTAGAAAAGCTGCGGGTCTTGGCAAGCCTCCAAAAGAATTTAAAGCTGTTAGTACTCATCTCTATCATAATGTTGACATAACTATTGTTGGTGGAGGTTTGAATGGGCTTATTGCTGCAAAGAGTTTAATCGATACAAAATATAGTGTTCTTCTTATTGATTTTGACGATCAACTGGGTGGTATTTTGAATAACTCTAATAAAGTTCAAAGTGTTAATAATCAAACACCAATGGACTGGATAAGTGAGACAGTTAAAGAAATCGAAAACTCTAAAAATATAAAAATATTAAAAAATACATTAGTGACAACGTACAATTATATTAATCATCTAATTGCTTTTGAAGATAAATTTGTTGGATCTCGACCTTTGAAAGATAAAGTTAATAGCACTCTTCATAAAATTAGAACTGACCAAGTTATTTTATGCAACGGTCATATAGAAAGATTTTTATCTTTTCAAAATAATGACCTACCAGGCATTATGTTATGCTCATCATTTGAAAAATATATGTGTAGATATGGGGTGATACCCTCAAAAGAAACTGTTGTTTTTAGCAATAACTCTAATTCCGAAAGTCTAGTATTTAGCCTTATCAAAAAGGGCTTTAAACCAAAAGCTTACATCGACTCACGCTCAGGTGAAAATATCGAACCAGACTTGTTTGATTTAATAAGAAAAAATGACATTCCTTTATATACTAATTCTCAAATCAAAGGAGCATACGGAAATAAAAAATTACAAAAAATATTAGTTGAAGATAGTTCAGGGGGAGTTAATGAAATTAAAACAGATTTTTTATGTTTGTCTGGTGGTATCAATCCAGATGTTCACTTGTTTACTCAGTCCAAAGGCTTATTAGATTGGGATGAAAAAAATTTAACCTATAAGCCCGCTCAAGCTTTTCAACCCACAATAACTCTTGGCTCAGCTTCTGGGCAGTTTGACTTTAACTCCATTAATAAAGAAATTAATGAAAAATTAGATATATTTGGAATTAAACCTGTCCAAATTAAACTAGATCTAAATACAAGTCACAAATTTAAAATTGAAAAATTGTGGGAAGTTTTACCACAAAAACAAACTATTTGGTCAAAATCATTTATAGATTTACAAAATGATGTCACTACAAAAGATATAAGACAAGCTATCTCAGAGGGTTTTGATCGAATTGAACATCTCAAAAGATACACCACTAACAGCATGGGAACGGACCAAGGTAAAATAAGTAGTATAAATGCTTTGGGTATAGTTTCTGATTTACTCGATAAGAAAGTTAATGAAGTAGGAACAACAATTTACAGACCTCCCTATGCTCCTTTGAGTTTTGCTGCAATAGCAGGAAGAAATTCATATGAATATTACGACCCAGAGAGAAAATCACCACTTCATAATTGGCATATAACTAATGGTGCTGTTTTTGAGGATGTTGGTCAATGGAAAAGACCTTGGTATTTTCCAATAAATAAAGATGAAACTATGGACGAAGCCGTTCAACGAGAAAGTAAAAATGTAAGAGAAAATGCTGGGGTCTTGGATGGTAGCACTCTTGGAAAAATTGAGATTAAAGGTAAGGATGCATTAGCTTTCATGAATTTAATATATACAAATAGTTTCTCCAAAATGAAACCTGGCACCTCAAGATATGCCCTTATGTTAGGAGAGGATGGTATGGTAAAAGATGATGGTATTATTTGTAAAATCTCAGATGAGCATTTTATAGCAACTACTACTACTGGAGGCGCAGCAACTGTTTTAGGATGTATGGAAGAATATGCTCAAACTGAATGGCCCAACTTAAATGTCTATATGAATTCTATAACTGAGCAGTATGCTACATTTAATATAAGTGGTCCAAAAACAAGAAATATTATCGAGAAAGTTTTCCCAGAGGTAAATTTTAGTAATGAAGCTTTCCCATTCATGACATTTCAATTTCATGAGTATGAAGACACTCCCATAAGAATACTAAGAGCTAGTTTTACTGGAGAAATGGGTTATGAGATATATGTACCTTCAAATCAAGCTCTAAAAATATGGAAAAAAATAATAGATTTTGGAAAGGAGTTTGGTTTGAAGCCTTATGGTACTGAAACCATGCACCTTTTAAGAGCTGAAAAAGGATACATCATAGTTGGTCAAGATACGGACGGATCAATTACACCTCTTGATTTAGGTTTAGATTGGATGATTGGAAAATCAAAAAAAGATTTTTTAGGAAAACGATCTTTAATCCGTTCTGATACAGTTAGAAAAGACAGAAAGCAGCTCGTAGGAATTTTACCAACTAACAAGAGTGAGAAGTTAGAGGAAGGTCAACACATCATTTTAGATAAAGAAATAAAAACTCCAACTCCAATGCTAGGACATATAACATCTTGTTATCAAAGCCCTACTTTAGGACATAACTTTGCGCTAGCTGTTATCAAAAATGGTCAGTCACTTATTGGAACTAAAGCATTTGCATCAACTCCTGAATTGAAAACAATAGAAGTTGAGATAGTTGAACCGATTTTTTATGATAAAGAAAATACAAAGCTAGCTTCATGAAGGATGTAATTCGATCAAATGGTATTGAAATTAAAAAAATTATCTCACAACAAATTGTTTTAAGAAGTTCTGGTAACTCAGAGTTCAACGGTGTTGTGAACAAGGCATTAAAGCTCCTTCCCCCTTCTGATAATTTGAGAATAGTTACCAATGATAATTTCATTTTAGCTAAAATGTCTTTTGATCAATGGAATTTAGTTTTTAAGAAAGATATTGAACAAAAAAAATTTCACAAACTCTGTGATACTTTTAATAAATCTAGTTCAATTTTGGCAACTGACATGACAGACTCACAAATATTTTTTCAACTTGGTGGAGAGAATGCTACCATGATATTAAATAAACTCACACATTTTGATTTTCGTGAAAAATCCTTTAAACCTCTTACTGCAGCTCAAACTTTATTGGCTAGAATTGATTGTTCCATTTTTAATTTAGATAACATAATACTTTTAAGCTGCGGTCGATCATTTAGTGATTACCTAGAAGATCGTCTAATTGACGCAGTTAATCTGTAACTTTTTTTCATATTGACATCAAATTTTGGAACTGATTAGTTTAGATAAGCACTAAGGATAAAGATGATAAAAAAATCTAGAATTATTATTGTTGGAAGTGGGATAGTTGGTGCGAGCACTGCATATCATTTAGCCCAATTAGGTTGGAAAGATATGTTAATTCTTGATCAAGGTCCTTTATTTGAAACCGGAGGTTCTACTAGCCATGCTCCAGGTGGTGTATTTCAAACTAATCCATCTAGAATGATGTGCAAATTTGCTCAATATACTGTTGAGCTTTTGAGATCTCTAACTTTTGATGGAAAACCTTGTTATCACACTGTCGGAGGAATTGAGGTCTCTAAATCTAAAGAGAGGCATGAGGACTTATATAGAAAACTTGGAATTGCACATAGTTATGGACTTCAAGATGCTAAAATTATTTCGCCAGATGAAGTTTTAAAAATGAGTCCTTATATTGATCCTGAAAAAATTCATGGTGGATATTATGTACCCACTGATGGTCTTGCAGCACCAGTAAGAGCTGTAAAAGCAATGGCAAAATATGTAACAGATTTAAAAGCTGGAGAATTTATAGGTGATACAGCTGTTAAAGGTTTTAAAATTTCTAATAATCAAATTCGAGGAGTGCAGACTTCAAATGGGGATTATGATGCCGATATTGTTTTAGTCTCAACAGGTATTTGGGCTCCCAAAATGGGAAGACTCGCAAATATCTCTTTACCTCTGGTACCATGTGAACATCAAATGGTTTGGCTTGAGCCTTTTGAAGAATTAAAAGAATATCAGGCTGACCACAAGGAAGCATTGGTAGATCATGCCTTAGTTCGTCACCAAGATTACAGTCTCTATTTCAGGCAATGGAATGACTCTTATGTAATTGGAAATTACAGACATGAGCCAAGAATTCTAGAGTCTGAAGATATAAAAAAACCTGAAGAGGCAGAGGAGATGCCCTCTTTAGTAGATTTCAGACCTGATGATTTTGCTGGGGCACACAAAGAGTCTAATTGGCTATTTCCTAAATTTGCTGAGAAAAAATTAGCTAAAAAGATTAATGGGATGTTTTCATTTACTACAGATGGTAATCCTTTGATGGGAGAAACTTCAGTAAAAGGTTTGTGGACGGCAAATGCTGTTTGGATTACGCATAGTGGCGGCGTTGGAAAGGCAATGGCAGAATGGATTGTCAATGGCGAACCTGAACTTGACGTTCGTCAAGGTGATATAAATCGTTTTCATCAGCACCATCACGTCAGAAAATATTTACGAGCACGAGGAAAACAAAATTACAAAGAGGTTTACGACATCATTCATCCTTTACAACAAATGGAGCAACCAAGACCACTTAGGAGAAGTCCTTTTTATAATAGATTAGAGGGCCAAAAAGCTTATTTTTTTGAAACTATGGGATGGGAGCGTCCGCAATGGTATGAGGCTAATGCTGATTTAATGAAAGGAAAAAACTTTCCTAATCGAACTGGTTGGGCGGCAAAATATTGGTCCCCAATTCAAGCAGCAGAACATTTAGTTACAAGACAAACAGGTGCTCAATTTGATATCACTGGTTTTGTAAAGATTGAAGTAAGTGGTAAAGGTGCCTTAAAGTTACTTCAAAAAGTCTGTACAAATAATATTGATGTTCCTGTTGGAAAAGTTGTCTATAGCGTTATCTCCAATATGTATGGTGGAATTAAAAGTGATCTTACTATAAGTCGATTAGAAGAAAACAAATTTTGGGTTCTAGCAGGAGCAGGAAATGGTATGATTGATATTAATTGGCTTCGCTTTAATGCTCCTGATGATGGAAGTGTTCAAATCATTGATTGGACTTCCGCATACGCAGGTATTGGTTTGTGGGGTCCGAATTCTAGATTAGCTCTTCAAAAACTTTGTGATGATGACGATGTTTCAAATGAGAGTTTCCCATTTTTTAGTATAAAAAGAATTTCAATTAGTAACGTTCCATGCGTAGCGGTAAGAATATCTTACATAGGTGAGTTGGGATGGGAGATTTACACTCCTACAGAATATGGTTTAACTTTATGGGATGAACTTAGAGAAACCTCAAGAGAATTTAATATGATTTGCTCAGGAGCTGGTGCCTTTGAGTCTCTTAGATTAGAAAAAGGATATAGATCACTTGGCTCAGATATTCACACAAATATTAATCCCTATGAGTCTGGTTTAGGTTTTACTGTTAAGTTAAAGAAAGATGAAGACTTTATTGGTAAGTCTGCTTTACAAAAAATTAAGGAAAAACCAGTTCAAAAAAAATTAACTTGTATGATTTTAGAAGACCCTGAGGGGATGGCTTTAGGCACAGAGCCTATTTACAGTAACGGCAAAGCTGTTGGTTACGTTACAAGCACTAATTATGGATATTTTGTAGATAAACATATTGTTTACGGCTACCTCCCATCAGAGTTATCAGAAAATGGGACAGCTTTAGAATTAGAATATTTTGGAAAAAGATATCCATTAAAGGTAACTCAAGAGCCTTTGTTAGACCCAGAAAATAATAGATTAAAGTCTTAATTGTTATAGTTTAAAATTATGAGCAAAGATAATATCGTATCTTTATTAAACGGTTTTACAGTCGAACTAAATCCAAAAGTAAGACATAAATTAGATTCAATTCCACTAGATAAAAAAAATAATGTTTATATTACTTATCTTCCTGACGCTACTGAAAAAGATATTTTAGAAACAGTTGAATTTGTTTCTAATCAAAATTTAGTTCCCATTACTCATTTACCTGCAAGGACAATGAAAGACCTAGAACACGTTTCAAGTTTTTTGAAAGAACTTAGAAAAAGAACTGATAGTAAAAAAATATTGGTTATAGGAGGTGGAGGTAATCAAAATGGATCTATCTCCTCTTCTCTAGAAATATTAGAGTCTGATTTGCTAAATGATAACAATTTCACTGAGATTGGTGTTGCTGGACATCCTGAGGGATCTCCCGATATAAATCAAGAAACTATTAATGACTTTTTAAATAAAAAGTATGATCTTTCTCAAAGTAAAAATTTAAATATAGAGTTGGTTACACAGTTTTTTTTTAATGCCTCGCCTTTCATAGACTGGTGTCAGGATTTAAAAGTTAGAAATATTAATTTACCAGTAAGAGTTGGTTTCCCTGGTCCTGCATCATTTAAGACCTTACTAAACTTTGGAATAATGAGTGGGGTAGGAAATTCGATAAATTTCCTAAAAAAAAACTCCTCTAAAGTAACTGATCTTCTCACGAAAACATCTAATGATGATATGCTTATTGAATTAGCTAATTTTGCTCAGGGTGAAAACTCACTAAAAAGCTTTCACTGTTTTCCTTTTGGTGGATTTGAAAAAACTTGTTTATGGTTAAATGCTGTCCAAAGTGGAGAATTTACAATTGATAATAGTAAAATAGTGCTCCACAAAAAAATTTTTTAACCATACGATTTTGATTGCATACAACAGAAAAAGAAATTAATTTTTTTCCATTGCTACAATAGCTTTACTGGAGGATAAATGAAGCTAACACAACCAAGCACAGTGGACCAGTCAGACAGACAAGTCCCTTATAACTTAAGACAATCTGGTCCAACACCACAACAAATGTTGATTTCAACAAGAGTTAGAAAATCTGCCTATTGGCATTTATCAGTAGAGGCTGGATGTTGGAGATGTACTGTTTACAACCGAATGTATCATCCTAGAGGATACGTAAAGCCTGAGGATGGTGGTGCAATGGTAGAGTATGATGCACTTGTAAATCATGTAACCATGTGGAATGTCGCTGTAGAGAGACAAATTAGAGTCAAAGGTCCTGATGCACTAAAGTTTACAAACTACGTAATAACAAGAGATGCTTCAAGAATTGAAGTTATGAATGGTAAATATGTAATTTTATGTAATAGCAAGGGAGGAGTTTTGAATGATCCAATCTTGTTAAGAGTTGCTGAGGATGAATTTTGGTTTTCTTTATCTGACTCCGATATCATGTTTTTCCTACAAGGTGTTAATCATGATAAAAAATTTAATGTTACTATTGATGAAATAGATGCTGCACCTGTTCAAATTCAAGGACCTAAGTCTGTTGATTTAATGGCAGATCTTGTTGGTGAAGCGGTAAGAGATATTCCATTTTATGGTTTGATGGAAGCTAAAGTAGGAGAAAGAGATTGTATAATTTCTCAAACAGGATTCTCAGGTGAAAAGGGTTATGAGATTTACCTCAAAAATGCAACTCTATATGCTGATGATATGTGGTATGCAGTTTTAGATGCAGGTAAAAAACATAATTTAAAAGTAATCGCTCCTGCTCACCACAGAAGAATAGCTGCGGGAATTTTATCTTGGGGTCAAGATCTTGACTCAGAAACTTACCCATTTCAGTGCAACCTAGGATATCAAGTTCCAAGAAAAAAAACTGATGATTATATAGGTAAAGACGCATTAGAAGCTATGAGAGCCAAAATGGAAGCTGGAGAAAAGCCTTACAGCAATCAGTTAGTTGGCTTCGCTTTAGGTGGCAAACCAATAGATGAATATGCTCCTGATTTTTGGCTAGTTTCTGAAGATGGTAATACACCAGTTGGATACTTAACATCTCCTTGGTACTCTCCTGAATTAGAAACAAATATTGCTATGGGATATGTGCCGTATGAAAAAAAAGATATTGGAAACAAATTCAAATTTCATTTACCTGATGCATATTGTGATACACCTGGTCAACCAGTTGATGGGGAAATTGTTGAAATACCTTTTAGACCGTCTGTTAATCCAAATGCTCGAGAGATCGCAAAATCCGAAGGTAGAGATACCGCTTACTAAAATTAACCTTTTAAGCCCAGTTTTTACTGGGCTTTTTATATTTGAAATTTAAATTTCCTGTAATAATCTAGATTAAATGAATATTGTAAGAATAATAAATAGTTCAAAGCTATATGATTTATATGATCAAATATTCGACTATTTTAATTTAGCAATTTATGATTTAGAGTCTAAATTAGATACTAATTTTGATTATAAAAAAATTAAAAATAAATTAGAAACGTTTGCTGACAATCATTTTAAAAGTGCTCTTAATGAATTTAATAGTGAAATTTTAAAACTTAAAGATCAGATCCCTGATGATTTTGTTAAAATTGAAAAATTATCAAATGAATTGAAGATTTATTTTAATACCTTTTTAGAAAAAAAACTTTTTGATGATAATAAAATAGAAGATTTAAAAAATAGTTTAAAAAAAAGTCTTGATAGAATAAATAAGATTCATTCTTAAAAGTTATTAAATTATTTAAAGATGAACACAGATATCATTATAATTATTTTTCTTGTAATTGTTATTATACTTTTATTAATAACTGTTAAAAATACTTTTAATAAATCAAATAATGGTTTTGATGTTGATATAAGAAAAATGAGCCAAAATTTAGAGAGTTTGTATAGTAAAACTCTGGAACAAACTGGATATGTTAATTCAAAAATAGATGAGATTGGAACCTTAACAAAAAAGATGTCTAATGCTATGTCCTCAAATGTTTCTGATATGGGTGAAATGGGTGAAATTATTTTAGAAAATATTTTAGAAGATTGTGGTATGACTAAAGACAGAGACTATAAAACTCAATTTACAGACAAGAATGAAAATGGACAGGTATTTAGACCAGATGTTGTAGTTTTTTTACCAGAAAATAGAAATATTGTCATTGATTCTAAAGTACCAATGAAATATTGGTATGAATTTCAAAACACAGATAATGAACAATCTAAGGTTAACTCGATTAAAAATTTTATAAATTCTGTGAAAAGTCATATTAATAGTATTCATAAAAAAGATTATACTAATCTTTTAAAAGTCAACTCTCCTGACTATGTATTTATTTTTATGCCTCATGAATTTGCTCTAATAACTGCTCAAAAATATGATCAGAGTATTTCAAATTATGCTCAACAAAAACAAGTCATTATAGTTGGCCCATCAACTTTAATTATGTGTATGAAATTAGTTGAGAGTATTTGGAGATTAGAAAAACAAAATAAAAATTCAAAAGAAGTAGCTGAAATAGCAGGTGGAATGTTTGATCAAATTGCAAAGGCTATAAATTTACTTGATAAAACTGAGTCTAACATGATTAAATCTGCAGAAAATATAAGTCAAACAAAAAAATATATTAAGGACGGTAAGGGAAGTTTACTTAGTAGAGCTAATAAAATGAAAGAGTTAGGAGCTAAAACAAAAATAGACTTAGATTTTAAAGAATGAAAATTCTTATTTATAGTTTTAATGATAAAATAGGAGATGGTTTACAAAAGATAACATTTCTTCAAAAGTTAAAAGAGGTTTATCCTAATTCATTAATTTATTACACAACAAGTCAAACAACAACTCTTAAAGATAAATTAAATCCATTAGTTAAAGATATTATATATGAATTTATTGAACATAATAAAATTGAGTCTTCAGTTTTTAGCCTATTGAAGAAAAGTAATAGACTCTCTAATATTAGGTTTGATTTAATAATTGATTTACAAAAAGTTGTATTAAGGACTTTAAGTCTAAAAAAGATACCTCACCTTAAATTTTTTAGTGCTTCTGCTAATTTTTTATTTTCGGATTTTAAAAATAATAAAAATTTAGAATTTAAAAATATTTATATTGAACAATTTTATTTTAATATTTTATCAATTATTAAAAATGAGTCTATTATTGAAATACCTGATATGAATGTTCCTATTAATAATACAATTCCTGAAATCAAATCTAGTAGGAGTAAAAATATTGCTATTGCGCCTGGTGCAGGAAACTCTATTAGGCAATGGAAATTTGATAATTATTTGGAAATAGCTAAAAAATTAAGACATCGAAATTATAATGTTTATTTTTTTTTAGGTCCTAACGAAAAGTCTTTTTTAGAATTATGTCTAAATAATAAGTTTATTTGCCCTGAATGGGAAAAGGGAGAAATAATTTCAACAGATATATCTTTCACAATGAATCTAGCTAAAAAAATGTCCTGTTTATTATGTAATGATGGTGGCACAGCTTGGATGTTTGAATTTGCAGGTGTAAAAACCTTAAAATTATTTGGTGTTACAAACGAAAAAAAATTTTCAAGGCCTGGTTTTTCACAAGCAATACAAATAAAAGATTTTGGATACAAAGAATTAAACGATTTTCCGATAAGCAAATACGAAGAAATACTCTATAAATTTCTCGAAAATTAAAGACATATTTTTTTATTTTTTAGGTACGTATAACTTGGCACTTTATGATATCTAACTTGAGATCCATTCAATTTAAATATGCCATTTCCATTAAATTTGATATCTAACTCTTTATAGTCATTTTTATTACATTTTGATAAATAATCTCTCATAACTTTTGTGTACATACCAGGACCAGTAAAATTAAGAACTGCCAATTTTGGGTTTTCAAATACTTTATTTTTATAAAATGGATATGATTTTGATATTTCTTTTATCAATAAATCTAAAAATTTATTTTTTTTCTCAAATGCTAGTCCCCATTGAAGTATATGAGAAAATGGTCTTTTCAAAAGAAAAACATTCTTGTTGTTAGGCGGTATAAAACAATTTGTATCCTCATATGTAATTATAAATTTAGAAGTTTTATTATGAAGCTTAGTTAATGGTATCTTACAAGCCCTACTGATATCAAAATAATAGCCACCTTGATCGTATAAAATACAATATCTAAAAATATCTGTTTTGAGAGGTCCGATAAGAGCATTTTTAAAAATAGAATAAATGTTTTTTTTGCCCCATTTTTGAAGCATGTACTCCTCCATCATTGGATTAGTAAATAATTTAAACGATAAATTTTTATTTATATTTCTAAAATTTAATAATGATCTTTTATGGGTTTTTCCAAATTTATTATCCACCCATGTTTGATAAACTATAGGCGTTATCTTTTGATTTGGTGGCCTTAATGCTTTTTGATCATAAAGTGTCGCAAGCGGATACTCAGATATTCTTCTAATCTTGTATTTAATTTTATCAGCTATTTTCATTTTCTTGGCAAAATATTGGCGGAAAGAGTGGGATTCGAACCCACGATAGAGTTGCCCCTATACACGCGTTCCAGGCGTGCGCCTTAAACCACTCGGCCATCTTTCCCATTACATAATAATTAGTGTAATATAATCACATACAACATTTTTTAAAGATATTTATATGAATGATAAAGTATGCATTGTTACGCCATTTCATAAATCTAATTTAAATGAATACGAAAAATTATCTCTAAAAACAATTCAAAAGCATTTTAAAAATGAAAAAAAATTTTTGGTAACTTTTGATGAGAATAAAATTAATTTTCCAAATTTTGAAAGGGTAAATTTTAGAAAAAAGTTTTTTGAGAATATACAAGGATATAACAGTCTTTGTACGAGTATTGAGTTTTATCGATCTTTTTTAGACTTTGAGTACATGTTGATCTGTCAACTAGATGTAATTGTTTTAAATAATAATTTAAATGAATATATATTTGGAAATATTAGTTACATTGGTGCCCCAACAGGAAAAAAGAGTCCATTTGACCGAAGTAGAAAGAAATTATGGGGAAGAAGATATTTTTGTAATGGTGGTTTTAGTTTAAGAAAAATAAATGATTTTATAAGGGTTTTAGAATCATCAAAAGTTGATTATCCGTTTAACTATTTAACAATTTATGAGTGTTTAAAAAGTGGTTTTTATAGGTATATAAAGCTTTATATCAAGACATTTCTTTCAAAGGGTAATTATAAAGGAGAATTTTTTGCTAAAAATTTATATATAAAAGAGGATAGCTTTTGGACTTATTTTGCACCTTTATTTTATAAAAAATACTCTTTGCCAACAATTGATCAAGCAAATAGTTTTTGTTTTGATGGAAATCCTGAATTTTTTTTTAAAATGAATAAATACAAATTACCTATGGCACTACATGGGCCATTCGATTACTTAAAATTTCTGGAAAAATTAAATATTCAAATATGATTTAAATTTAAAATTTTTAGGCTAAAATAATGAAGTGACTAACTTTAAATTTCAAAAAGAATTTGGCGAAGTTAAAATTTTTAATTACGATCGTTTTGAAGATAATAGAGGATATTTTTCTGAAATTTACGTTAAAGATATAGTGCATGAGTATTTAGATGATTTTAAAATAGAACAAATTAACTTCTCAATGACTAATAAAAATGTAGCCAGAGGGTTGCATTTGCAAATTGATCCTCCTATGGGTAAAATGATGAGGTTAGTCAAAGGAAAGGCAATTTTATTTGCTTTTGATTGTAGAAAAACAAATTCTGAAATTAAAAAGATACATTATTTTGAAGTAAATAAAGACTCAAATACATTTGTATGGGCCCCTTATTACTTCGCTAGGGGTTTCATTTCATTAGAAAATGATACCTTAATAGAGTATCTTTGTTCATCGAAATATAACAAAGACGGTGAGTATGCTATTAAATTTTTTGATCAAGATCTAGATCACCCTTACCATGATGACTATAACCTCTCTGAAAAAGATATGAATGCGATGAGTGTTAAAGATTGGTTTTCCTCAGATCTTGATCTTTGATATAGTTACTGTAACTATCTTCCCATCTTGGCATCACGTTTAGTTTATTTCTTAATAAATAGCTATTTCTAAGAACAGAATATTTAGGACGTGTTATTAAATCTTTATCAAAACTTTTAACCTTATTGACTTTTATTGAGACGTTGTTTGCTTTTAGAATAGATATAGCAAATTTATACCATGTTGTACTACCAAGAGAAGTACAATGAACGATTTGATTTTCAATAATTTTGAAAGTTTTTTGAACTTGATCAACAATATCTCCAACATAAGTTGGTGAAATCTCTAGATCATTAATGTTTAGTTCATTTGATTTTTTCGATAATTCCAATATTTTTTCTATGAAATTTAAACCCTTTTTATGTCTACATGGGTAGTGGCTATAAATAGATGATAAACGATAAATCAAATATTTTTTCGCATATTGCTCAATAAAGTTTTCACCCAGTAATTTTGATTGCCCATAAATGTTTAGTGGTCTTGGGTAATCAGTTTCGACATATGGCGTATTTTTTTTTCCATCGAAGACATAATCTGTGCTGAAATGGATTAATTTAGAATTATAAATATTTGCATACTTAGATAAATTTTTTAGTGCAAAAGAATTTATCATAAAACTTTTTTTTAAAAATCTTTCACATAAAATTGTATTATGATAGGCAGCACAGTTGAATACATACTTTGGTTTATATTTATTAAAAATTTTTTTTACATCGTTTGATTTAGTTATGTCACACTCTCTTCTACTTACCTTTATAGATTTTTTTATCTTTATGCTTAAGTAATTTGCTAACTGACTATTACCACCTAAAATTAAAATCATATCTTAAATTTTTTTTTAAAATGATAAATGTTTAAGTATTTTTCTGACTCAAGATCTTTCAAATTAATTATATTACTATAGATATCAGATATAGTGTCATCAATAGTTTTAAATTTAAATTTAATATATTTTTCAATTTTCTTTCTACTTACTTTATAGTTTCTTTTTTCTTTTATTTTGTTGTTTTTTACAATTTTTACGAATAACCCTTTTGTAGATAAAAAATGCTTAATTTTTTCTGCTATTTGGTCAACTGTTATATTATATGAATAAACATTATAAATACCTTTAGGAATTTTATGATTTATTATTTTATCATATACGGTACAAGCATCACTAATATCTAGAATAGGTCTCCATATATTTTTGTCTACTGTGTGAATTTTTTTATACAGTATTGCATCTTTTATCATTTTATTTACTACTAGATCAAATCTCATCCTTGGTCCAAAACCACAAACTGTGCCCTGTCTAAGAGAATAAAATGAGGGAGAGTTATTTGATTTATTCAATACCTCAATAAACATATCCATTAAATATTTTGAAATTCCATATGGGTATTCAACGTTAATATCTGTTTTTTCAGTGGCTATTTTTCCTTTGGTATTACCGTAAACAGAACATGATGAACCAAATATTATTTTTTTTATTTTAGATTTTGATAATGAAAATAATAAGTTAGATATTGCATAGTTATTATTTTTAAAATTTAAATCTGGACTTAAGTTTGCCATAGGGTCATTAGATAATCCTGAAAGAATGAGTACTGAATGATAATTTTTTTTTATTAAATTATTGTAGTTGTATTTATGAATATCAATATTGAATATATTTACATTGGGTATTTTTTTTTTTGAAAACCAAAAGTTATCAATAACATCGATCGAATACTTTTTACAAAAAAGTTGACAGAACTTTCTTCCTATATAACCTGCACCCCCTATTACTAATATTTTTTTTTTTGAATATTTAATCTTGATCACCTATTTTTAAAGCCTCAAAGAAAGCAGTTTGTGGAATTTCAACGTTACCAAATTGCTTCATTCTTTTCTTTCCTTTTTTTTGTTTTTCTAAAAGTTTTTTCTTTCTACTCACATCTCCACCATAAAGCTTTGCGGTTACATCTTTTCTAAAGGCTTTAATGGTCTCTCTTGCAATAATTTTTCCATAGATTGCGGCTTGAATGGGAATTTGGAAGTTTTGTCTTGGTATTAGATCTTTCAATTTATTGCATATTCTTCTACCAATAGTTTCAGCTCTAGTTTTATGAACAATATTTGAGAATGCATCAACAGTCTCTGAATTAACAAGAATATTTAGTTTTACTAAATCGCCTTGGAAATAATCATAAACTTGGTAATCAAAACTAGCATAGCCTTTAGAGTAAGATTTTAATTTATCGTAAAAATCTATCACAATCTCATTTAATGGAAGCTCCATTTCTAAAATTGCTCTGTTATTTTGGATATTTAAGTTTTTTTGTTTACCTCTTTTTTCAATACAAAGATTTATAACAGTTCCTAAATAATCTTGGGGAACAATGATTGTTGATTTAACCCATGGTTCTAAAATTTGATCAATTTCCGCAGGATCAGGAAGTTCTGATGGATTCCTTATAACAAATTCATTTTTGTTTCTATCTATTACTTTATAGACAACACCAGGAGCGGTAGTAATTAAATCTAAATCAAATTCTCTTCTCAGTCTTTCTGAAGTTACCTCTAAGTGAAGTAACCCTAGAAAGCCACATCTAAAACCATATCCTAATGCAGCACTAGTTTCATTTTCATAAGTGAAACTAGAGTCATTTAAAGCCAATTTTTCAAAACTTTCTTTTAACCTTTCATAATCTGATGTGTCTACAGGATAGATTCCACAAAATACAACTGGCAAAGAGGGCTTAAATCCAGGAAGGGGTTTAATTTTTTGGTCATTTAATTCAGCAATTGTGTCTCCAACTTTACAATCAGCAACTGACTTTATACTTGCATTGATAAAACCTATTTCTCCAGGACCAAGTTCGTTACAATAATTAATTTCTGGACTAAAATATCCAATTCTATCTATATTGTACTGTTGATTATTAGATAGAAACTTAACCTTCATTCCTTTTTTCATAACACCATCAAGAATTCTGACTAAAACAGTCACTCCTAAATAATTATCGTACCAACTATCAACTAACAGAGCTTTTAGATTCTTTTCATTGGTATTTGGAGCTGGGAGTTTTTCAATAATTTGCTCCAATAAACCTTCGACACCTAATCCTGTTTTTGCAGAGACCAGGTGGGCTTCTGAAGTATCTATTCCAATTGTTTGCTCAATATCTTCTTTTACTCTCTCAGGTTCAGAGGCAGGAAGGTCAGCTTTATTAAGGACTGGGAGTATTTCATGATTGACATCAATTGCTTGATAAGCATTTGCAAGTGTTTGGGCCTCAACACCTTGCGTACTATCAACTACAAGAACTGAGCCCTCACATGCAGATAACGATCTTGAAACCTCATAAGAAAAATCTACATGGCCAGGTGTATCAAGAATATTTAGCTGATATTCATCTCCATTTTTGTTTTTATAATTCAATCTAACAGTTTGTGCTTTTATAGTGATACCTCTTTCTCTTTCAATCTCCATTGAGTCAAGGACTTGGTCTTTTTTAGTTCTGTCATCCATACCTCCGCAAATTTCAATAATCCTATCTGCTAAAGTAGATTTACCATGATCAATATGGGCTATAATTGAAAAATTTCTTATTTTAGAAATTTCCATTAAGTTCTGATTTTTGCTTTAAATTTATTAGATACTTTTTCTAAAATATTTTTATGAAGCTGTTCTAAGTCTTTTTCTTCGAGAGTTTTTTCTTTCGATTGAATAGTAACTCTGAATGTCACACTTTTACTACTATCTCCTAAATCTTTTGATTCATAGAGGTCAAAGAATTCCACATTCTTGATTAAGTTTTTATCTATACCTGTGACATATCTTTGTACTTCATAGAGGTTTTGTTGTTTTTCAAATATAAATGAAAAGTCTTTTTCACTGAACTGAAATTGAGAGTCTGAGATATTGATAGAATTAATTCTAGATATAGTCTCTATTGGGAGATTTTCAAAAAACAACTCAATTGCATAGGTATTTTTAAGTTTAGGAAATTCTTCCATAATTAAAGGGTGAACTTTTCCATATCTAGCTATTAATTTTTTTCCCATATGAACCTCTGCAGATTGTCCTGGGTGATAGATATTTGAAGTTGATCTTGAAATATTAAACTGTTTTATATCAAAGTTTAATGAACTAATTAATTTTGATGCGAGTTCTGTTAAAGAGTAAAAGTTAAAATTTACAGATTTATAAATTGAGTTTGTGTCATCTTGAGATGATACAAGTAAAGATAGAATATTCTCTTGAGATTGAGATGAATTATAAATAGGTCCAATTTCAAATAATTGAATATTTTTTATTCCTTTTTTAAAATTTAACTCTGCACTTTCTAAATGATTAAAAATCATTGAATTTCTCATGAAAGATTGATCGTCACTAATTGCATTAGAAATTTTTAAAGATGTATCACCTGTGAGGATTTCTTGAGCTCTGTTTGAGTGAAAAGAGAAAGTTATAACTTCTGAGATTCCATTAGATACTAAGGTTTTTTTAAGTTTCGATATTGTTTTAAATTTTTTATTAACTAATGAATTTTCAACATTATTAATCTCATCTTTTGATGAGGAGGGTACACTTACATTGATATTATCGTATCCATAAATTCTTATAATTTCCTCAACGATATCAATATTATTTTTAACATCATTTCTCCATGATGGTACCAGTACATCGCAATCATTATCACTTCTCTCATTAATTTGAAATTCTAAGTCTTTTAAGATTTTGACTTGTATTTGTGGTTCTAAATCTAAACCAATTACCTTATTAAAATAATTAAAGTCATATTTTATTTTGTGTTCATTAGTGTCTAATTTTCCAGCATCTGTATTTTTACTAACAGATCCTCCACAAATTTTGTTTATCAGGTAAGATGCATATTCTAAACCTTCAAGGACCATATTTTTATCTAAACCTCTTTCAAAGCGGTACCTGGCATCAGAATTAATTCCAAGAGATCTCCCTGTTTTTGCCACACTATTTGGATTAAATATAGCTACTTCTAGAAACACATTTTTGGTATTTTCTGTGCATCCACTGTGATCCCCTCCAATAATCCCCGCAATCGCGAGAGCATTATTACTATCAGCAATTACGGTTGAGTTAACGTCCAAGGTGTAATCTTTATTATCCAATGCAAGAATTTTTTCATTAGAGTTTGCAAGTCTCATATCAAGTTTTTTTCCAACTTTATCTGCATCAAATACATGCAAAGGTCTACCTATATCGACAGTAATAAAATTTGTTATATCAACTAATGCATTGATTGGTCTTAGTCCGAGGCTAATTAATTTCTTTTGCAACCATTCTGGAGACTTTGTATTATTTACATCTTTAAAGTATCTACTAACGACATACTCACAGCTGTTGTCATCATTTTTGATACTCCAACTAATTGGGCTTTCAAATTCTAATTTTTTTATTTTTTCGTATTTTAATGGCTTAAGTTTTCCCATACCTTTTGCAGAAAGATCTCTGGCAACTCCTCTGATACTAAGACAATCTCCTCTGTTAGGTGTAATGCCTATCTCAAAAATAGGATCATCTAGTTTAAGTGCTTCTACTGCAGAGGTACCATTTTTAAAATTCTCTGACAGCTCGATAATACCTTCGTGATCATCACTCAAATTAAGTTCTCTCTCTGATAAAAGCATTCCTTCAGATGTTTCACCTCGAATCCTGCCTTTTTTTAAATGTATTTGTGTTCCCGGAATATACATTCCTTCTTTAGCAAATATTCCTTTTAATCCCTTCTTAACATTATTTGCACCACAAATTACTTGATAAGTATCAGCTCCGTCATCAACTTTACAAATGTTTAATCTATCTGCGTTAGGATGTTTTTTAAAATCTTTAATTGTTGCGACAACAAATTTTGAGTATGAGGAATAGTCACTTAAACTCTCCAGTTCAAGGCCTATATTTGTGAGAGCGTCACCAATTTCAGTTGCATTTTTATCTGTCTCTAAATGTTCACACAACCAACTATAACTAAACTTCACTAAAAATCTCCTATGCTAAAACCGTTATTAGCAATCCAATTTAAGTTTCCACTAAAAAATGATCTTATGTCAGTTAGGCCGTATTTTAACATTGTAATTCTATCTAAGCCCATTCCGAATGCAAAACCTTGAAAATTTTTTGTATCAACATTGCAATTTTCTAAAACTATAGGATTTACCATTCCACATCCAAGAATCTCAAGCCAACGATCACCTTGACCTAATTTAATCTTGTTGTTAACTATCTCATAGGCGATATCCATTTCTGCAGACGGTTCTGTAAAAGGAAAATAACTAGGTCTAAACCTAACTTTTAAATCCTGCACATTAAAAAATTGTTTACAGAATTCAATCAGGGTTCCTTTTAAATCACCCATGTTTGCATTTTCATTAATAAACAATCCCTCAACCTGATGAAACATAGGAGAGTGCGTTGAGTCTGAGTCACACCTATAAGTTCTTCCAGGAGCTATTATTTTAACTGGAGGTTTTTCATTTAGTAAAGTTCTGATTTGAACTGGACTTGTATGTGTTCGCAAAACGTAGGGTTTTCCATCTTTATCCTTATCGTCAATATAAAATGTGTCTTGCATTTCACGGGCAGGATGGTTTTCAGGAATATTTAATGCGGAAAAATTAAAATAATCAGTCTCAATGTCTGGGCCTTCGGCAACTGAGTAACCCAGTGATCCAAAAATCGTTATAACCTCATCAAATGTTTTTGATATTGGATGAGCCTTTGGGGAAATTAAATTTGGTGGGGGAAAACTAAAATCTAAGGATTCATTTCTTAACTTAGAGTTAATTTCATCAACTTTTATCTGATTAAATTTACTCTTAATGAGATTATCAACCTCACTTCGTAGTTGATTTAATTCAGCGCCTATAGATTTTTTTTCGTCTAGTGATAAGTCTTTTAGACTTTTAAGTAACTCTGTAATTTTTCCTTTTTTTCCCAAATAAGCTACTTTAACATTTTGTAAATCAAGTTGATCAGAGCTTTCCTCTATTTCTTTTGTAGCTTCACTAAGGACTTTTTTAATGTCCATTTTAATTTTTAACTGGCTATATTAGCCTTAGCTTTCTCAACTATTGTTTTAAACGCAGCTGGTTCATGAAATGCAATTTCAGATAGAATTTTTCTATTGATTTCAATATTTGCTTTTTTTAATCCATCAATAAACTTGGCATATGTGAGCCCATGTTCTCTAACACCAGCATTAATTCTTTGTATCCAGAGTCCTCTAAAATCTCTTTTTTTATTTCTTCTATCGCGGTAAGCATATTGGAGGGCTTTATCCATGCTTTGTGTAGCTACACGGTAAACATTTTTTCTCCGACCGCGATGACCTTTTGTAAATTCAAAAACTTTTTTATGTTTTGCTCTTGCTGTAACTCCTCTTTTAACTCTTGGCATATTATATCTCCTTTACCTATTTGGAATACGGCATCATTGATTCAATTATTATTGATGCAGACTTTGATAAGACTCTTGTACCTTTAGAATTTCTGATAAAAGAATTCGTTCTTTTGGACATGCCATGGCGTTTACCAACGCTTCCGACCACTAGTTTTCCTGAAGAGGAAGTTTTAAAGCGTTTTTTAACGCTACTTTTTGTTTTCAGTTTGGGCATTTTATCTCCTTTTGAGTGAACTAATTAGGTCTTAAGGCATACCCTTATTTAAAAGCCTGTTCGACCAGTTGAGGTCAATTAAATATCATAAAATTTATTTAGGTGCAACAACGAGGAAAGCTTGTCTTCCCTCAATTTTAGGTTCCATTTCTACTCTAATAAGTTCACCAAGGTCTGTTTTAACCCTTTTAAGCATATCGATACCCAAATTAGAATGTTCCATTTCCCTACCCTTAAATCTCAAACTAAATTTAACTCTATTTCCCTCTTTTATAAATTTCTGTGCATTTCTTATTTTTACTTGATAGTCATGTTCACCAGTGCCTGGTCTAATCTTAAGTTCTTTAGTTTCAATTACTTTTTGTTTCTTTTTTGCTTCATTTTTCTTCTTTTGTTCTTGGTACTTAAATTTTCCGTAGTCTACTATTTTACAAACTGGAGGATTGTTATTTGGAGCAATTTCAACTAAATCCATACCTCTGCCTTTAGCAATGTCAATAGCTTCATTTTTTTTCATAACTCCCAATTGCTCACCATCATCTAGAATTACTCTTACATCAGCCGCAGATATAAAATTATTTATCTTATGAAGATCTCTTTTGCCACGAAAATTGTTGTTTCTTTGAAAAGGTCTATTCAAAATATTATATGGAAATAATAGATAAGGAAGTTTGCAATTATAAATATCCTAAGGATTGCTTAAATAAAATCATCTTAGGATTATTAGCAAAGATAAATCAATTGTAAATATAAATTATATTAATATTTGTTCTATTTTATTAGTAATAGTGTCCACACTGATATTTTTTACGTTAGATGATGTAATTTTATGCACATTATCTCCAAGAGGATAGCACGACCTCGAAATGTCATTATCATTTGCTATCCATATTACATTTTTATTTGTAAGACCAGCAATATGAGCTGGCCCAGTATCGTTAGTTAAAATTAACACAGATGTCATGCATAATTGATAAAAATCCTCTATCTTGGACTCATTAATTTTATTCATAGACTCAGGACACAATTTAATAATTTCATTTATTGTATTTAAATCCAAATCAGAACCTGTCAAATAAATTTCATATTTTCTAAGTACTAAATATTTAGCAACTTGGGCAAATTTATCTGAAGGCCATTTTTTATATTCACCAGATTTTGATGCACCTGGTATAAAAATAACTTTTTTTGAAGCTTTTATATCATCTTTGAGCATCCAATTTAAATCAGGCTGTAAGAAATGATTTATACCCAATTGTTTTAATTGCTCTTGATGATTTTTTGAGATGTGCTGGATGCCAAGTTTTTTTTGCTTATATTTATAACTTGAAAATTTCCTTGCAGATAAAATTTTACATTTAGTAAATATTTTTAAAAAAAAATTGTATATTTCAGTTCTAGTTGAGTTTTGTAAATCAATTACCAGATTAATTTTTTTTTCTTTAACCATTCTCAAAAGATTTTTTACTGATGAAAAGATTGCCAATCTATTATCAATACAAATTTTATTTACATAAGGTAAATTTTTAAAAGTTTTTTTATAATTAGACTGTGTAAGTAGATAGATATTGGAATTTGGATAATTTACTCTTAATGTTTTCATAGCTCCAAACGAAACAATTAAGTCTCCCAAGGACCCATGTTTGATTATTAAAATATTCATGTATTTACTAAATTATTATAAGCCTCTAAAGTTTTTTTACACATCAGATCAGATGAGTAATTTTTTTTGACATAAGATCTTCCTTTTTTAGAAATTGATTGATAATTTTTTAAGGCATATTTAAAAGTTTTTTTAAAAGAATTAAATGAATTTACATTGAATAATAGTTTTCTATCAAAATTAAAAAGTTGTTCTTTAGTACCTCCTTGATTAGGAGCAATAATAGTTTTAGCTGATGATAAAGCTTCAGAGATAGTTCTCCCAAAACCCTCAGGTCTTTTAGAGATATTAATAACTAAGTAAGCATCTTGATATAATTTGTTAATTTCTAGAGTTGGTTTGTGAATTATTATATTCTTAGATAAATTAAGTTTATTTATGAGTAATAGTATTTTCTTTTCTTCTTTGCTTTGATTTGAAGATATTAAATGAATTTTAAATAAATCTCTATAATTTTGCTCCAGTAATGAGAAATAATTAAGTAATAATTCATGTCCTTTCCAATTTGATATTCTTGAGGGAATAAAAATATTTTTATCAATAACTTTTTTTTTTGATGGATGAAAAAAGTTAATATCTATGCCTCTGGGAATAACGTGTATTTTAGTTTTTTTGGGATAATTATTTTCATATGTTTTTTTAACGAAATTAGAATTAAATATTATTGAGTCACCTTTTAACAAAAAACTGTTATACCAATCTTTTAACAAAGACTTGGACTCATACTTATTGTGAATACTTGTAACTACTTTAATATTTAATTTTTTAATAAAATTAATAAGAAAAAAAGCAGGTGCTCTTGAAGAAATGTGAACTAAATTTATTCTTTTCTTTCTAATTAAATTTTTAATAAGTATTTTGATTTTATTTTGATCAAATATATTTTTAAATCTTAAATTACCAATTTTTATAATTTTTAATCCTTTAACGTTAAAGTTTTTATCATTGCTTTCACATAAAATATAGTTTTCAATTTTTTTTTTATTAAGGTAATTAGCAATATCTCTAACTCCTGTCTCGACTCCCCCAATACCCATAGATGGTATTATTTGTAAACAAGTGATTTTTTTTGTATTTTTAATCTGTGTCAAAACTAAACTTTTTTAAAAAAAGTAATATTAAAATATCTTATAGATACTACAAAAGAAGCAAAAAAACTCTTATCTTTTTACATGGTTTATTATCAGACATGAATGGTAAAAAGTCTAATTATTTAAATAATTATTGCAAAAAAAATAATATTTCATATTTATGTTTTGACTTTCAAGGTCATGGGAAATCTAGTGGCGAGTTTACAAATTTTGGAATTAGTGATTGGTATAATGATCTAGATAATATAGTTAAATATTTAAAAATAAGAAATTTTATTTTAATAGGAAGTAGTATGGGTGGATGGGTTGCAATCATTTATGCTTTAATGCACCCAAAAAAAGTTATTAAACTAATTGGGATTGCTCCTGCACCTGATTTTACTGACAAGTTAATTTGGAAAAAATTTAATATTCACCAGAGAAATAAAATAAAACAAAATAAAATTGTAAAACAAAAAGTTAGTTCTGATTTTACTTATTATTACTCCCCAGCATTATTTAATAGAAGTAAAAAATATCTTCTTGAAAAAATTAAGGGTGATTTTTTGGGAGAAACTATTTTCCTTCATGGGGGTCAAGATAAAGCAGTACCATATGGATATAACGATAAATTTAATTTGAGTAAAAAATTTAAAAACTTTAAAAATATTCTAATTAAGCATGCTGATCACGGCTTGTCTGATAAAGAAAGTTTAAGAACTCTATCTAAATTTATTTAAGCTATTTTCGATTTTTTTGTAACAGGAAATTCTAGTTTATCAATCACTTCATCAGGTACTACATGGGCAAATTTTTTGATTTCAGAATCATAATTTTCAATAATAAACTCAGCTCTTTTAGATTTAGTCTCTTTGTGGAAATCTTTTAAGAGATCTAGAAGATGGTTTTTCCAATCTTGATTATCAACTTCATATAAACTTATAGTTTCCATATTCATTAAATCAGAAATATTTTTTTGATCAGAATAAATAAAGGCAGATCCACCTGTCATTCCTGCACCAAAGTTATCACCAATATTTCCCAAAATAATTGCAGAACCTCCAGTCATGTACTCACATCCATTAGCACCACATCCCTCAACTATAGCTAAAGCGCCAGAGTTTCTGACACAAAATCTATCTCCAGCTTGACCAGATGCATACAATCTTCCATCAGTAGCTCCATAGAGAGTTACATTTCCAATAATGACATTTTCATGACTTGGTTGAGTAAATGAGTTTCTTGGTTGAACAACAATTTTTCCCCCAGAGAGACCTTTACCTACGTAGTCGTTAGCATCACCAAAAACTTTTAATGTAAGACCTTTGACTGCAAACGCTCCTAAAGACTGACCAGCCGAGCCTCTTAGCTTGAGTGTCACATGATCTTCAGACAAGGCATTCATTCCATATTTTCTTGTTATTACAGAAGAAATTTTAGTTCCAATTGTTCTTAATGTGTTTTGAATATTGTAAGTTAATTCAATTTTTTGACCTGAATTAATAAAGTCCTTGCCATCTTTTTCAAACTGATCATCTAAGGTATGTGGGACTTCATTTCGTTTTTTTTCAGAATGATAGTCATAAATTTTACCATCATCAATCTTTGTTAATATCGGATTTAGGTCTAGATTATCCAAATCACTAGATCCATAATGAATTTGAGATAAAAGCTCTGTTTTTCCGATTATATCTTTTAAAGATTTATAACCTAAAGAAGCAAGTATTTCTCTAACCTCTTCTGCAATAAAAGAAAATAAGTTAACAACTTTTTCAGGTGTGCCACCAAATTTTTCACGGAGTTTTTCATCTTGAGTACAAACACCTACTGGACAAGTGTTTGAATGACATTGTCTTACCATAATACATCCCATTGCAACAAGTGATGCTGTACCAATACCATATTCCTCTGCTCCTAGTATTGCTGCTATCACAATGTCTTTTCCAGTTTTTATACCACCATCAGTTCTAAGAAGGACTTTATCTCTTAATCCATTTAAGGCCAGAATTTGATGAACTTCACTAATACCTAACTCCCAAGGAAGCCCTACATACTTAATGCTAGACTGGGGACTAGCGCCCGTTCCACCTGAGTGCCCTGAAACTAATATCACATCAGCTTTGGCTTTTGCCACACCTGCGGCGACAGTTCCTATTCCTGATTGTGCAACTAGCTTGACACAAACCTTAGCTATGGGATTAATTTGTTTTAAATCATAAATAAGTTGAGCAAGGTCCTCAATAGAGTATATGTCATGATGAGGTGGGGGGGCTAATGAGTGTTACACCTTTTGTGCTGTGTCTTAATTTAGCTATTAAATCAGTGACTTTAAAGCCAGGTAATTGTCCACCCTCTCCCGGTTTAGCACCTTGTGCAATTTTAATTTCTAATTCTGAACAATTATTTAAATACTCTGCAGTTACTCCAAATCTTCCACTAGCTACTTGTTTAATTGCTGAACTTGGATTATCACCATTTTTTAATTTAGAATACCTTCTCGAGTCCTCACCACCCTCACCACTATCTGACTTTGAGCCAATTCTATTCATTGCTACAGCTAATGTTTCGTGAGCTTCAGGGCTAAGAGCTCCAAGAGAGATCCCTGGAGATACAAAGCTTTTTCGAATTTCAGAGATGCTTTGCACGTTATCGAGATTTAAAGAATTTTTACTTTCATTAAACTGTAGAAGATCCCTGATCTGTATTGGTTTTGAGCTATAAATTCTTGAAGTGTATTTTTTATACAAATTATAAGAGTCTCTTGTAACTGCTTCTTGAAGCATGTGTATTGAAACACCCTCATATGCATGTGCTTCGCTGTTGGTTCTAAACCTATATTCTCCACCTATGTCTAATATTACATTATCAGATTTAAAGGATTGCTCATGCTGTCGTCTTACTCTCTTTTCCAATCCATCTAATCCTATTCCAGATATTCGTGAGGACATACCTGGGAAAAAACTCTCTACCATACTTCTACTTAAACCAATTATTTCAAAATTCCTTCCACCACGATAAGAACTAATAACAGAAATACCCATTTTGCTGATTATCTTTCTCAATCCCTTCTCTATGGATTTTTTGAAGTTTTTTATTAGTTGAGGATAATCAGTATTCTCATAAATTCCTTTTTTAAATCTATCTGAGATAAGTTTTTCGACTAATGAAGCATTAACTGTAGTAGCTCCAACACCGATAAGTACAGCAAAGTAGTGAACATCAAGGCATTCTCTTGAGGAGACATTTAATGAAGTAAATGTCCTTAAATTATTTTTGATTAAATAACTATGCACAGCACTGGTTGCAAGTATCATTGGCAAAGCAATTCTGTCAGTATTAATATTTTTATCAGTAATAATTAAATGTTGAGAACCAGATCTAACTGCTTGTTCAGCCTCAGAGCATATTCTTTGAATTTCATTTAAGAAATTTGTCTCTTCATTTAAATTATATGTACAATCGATCTCAGTTGTAAATTTTGACAAATGACTTTTAAGAGTTTCAAGCTCGTTATCTAATAATAAAGGGCTTTCTAAAAGTACCAAATTACATTGTTCTGAGTCTTCTTCTACGATATTTCCTAAGTTTCCAAGTCTAGTTTTTAGACTCATTACAACTTGTTCTCTCAGACTATCAATAGGAGGGTTAGTTACTTGGGCAAAATTTTGTTTAAAGAAACTATGAAGACCTCGGTATCTTTCAGTTAGTACACTTAGGGGTGCATCGTCACCCATTGATCCGATAGCCTCTTGACCTGTTTTAACCATAGGGTCTAAAATTAAATCAAGAGTTTCTAATGTTAGATTAAATGATTTAGCTATTTGAAAAACATTATCTTTCTCCTCTGCTGATGGGGTATATATCTTGTCTTTGGATAAAATATTATCTAACTTAATTGTCTTTTCATTCCAGTCTGAGTAATTATTTCGGCTACTGAGTAATTCTTTTAGTTCAGAGCTTTCATAAAATTTATTCTCTTTATAATTGACTGCGATTAATTCACCGGGGCCAACTCTTCCTTTTTTTATTATATTTTTTTCATCAATATTAATCATTCCCACTTCAGATCCTGAAATTAGAAGATCGTCATCTGTTAAAATAAACCTAAGCGGCCTTAAACCATTTCTGTCCATACCAGATATTATCCAATCTCCAAAATTCCCACAGACGGCTGCTGGTCCATCCCATGGCTCAATTACAGCGTTACAATAAGCATACATACTCTTTAATTGATCAGATAAATCAGATCTATTTGACCAAGACTCAGGAATTATCATGGATTTTGCCATCGGCATGTCTCTATCTGTTTGAACAAAAAGCTCAAAAGCAGCATCAAGAGATGCAGAGTCAGATGCATCTGAGTCAAGTATTGGTTTTAAATCATCTATTCTTTCGTTAAAAAAAGGGTGTGTGATTCTTGGCTCATGCGCACTCATCCAATTTATATTTCCTTTTAAAGTATTGATTTCTCCGTTATGTGCTAAAACTCTAAATGGTTGCGCCAAAGACCATGTAGGAAATGTATTAGTGGAATACCTTTGATGGTAAATGGCAAATTTAGATTTAAATTCATCATCTAATAAATCTGGATAGAATTCAGATAGCTGTTCAGCTAAAAACATACCTTTGTAGACAATTGTTTCTGTCGATAAAGAGCAAATATAAAAGTCATTAATATTCTGAGATTTAATCTTGTTCTCTATCCTTCTTCTTGTTAAATAAAGTTTTTTTTCAATGTCAGGAGTGGTTTCTTTAGGGGAAAAAATTATTTGTTCAATTTCTGGTTTAGTGTAATTAGCTTTTTCACCAATGATCTCTGTATTAACTGGGACTTGTCTCCATCCAAAAAGATTCATTCCAGCTTTTATAATTTCATATTCAACGATAGCTCTACATTTTTCTTGCGCACCGAAATCTCTTTTTGGTAAAAATATCATACCTACGCCTAATATAGAGTCTTGGCTCGTTCTATGACCCATTTTTAATACTTGCTTACTGAAGAAAGAATTTGAAACTTCTAACATAATCCCAGCACCATCACCAGTTTTACCATCTGCATCAACCGCACCCCTATGGAATACAGCCTTCAGTGCCTCGACACCTTTTTCAACTATATCTCTTCTTGACTCACCTTTAATTGAGGCAACTAAACCAACACCACAATTATCATGTTCGTGTTTTTCATTATAAACGTGGTTATCTTTTAGCTTTTGCTTATTTCTTATGTAGATTTCTAATGGATGATCTTTCATGATGCTTTTTTTATTTTTGAGCTTTGTAAGAAATTATGAATTGATTTTGCAACTTCACGGCCATCATGGATTGCCCACACAACGAGGGAGGCGCCCCTAACGATATCTCCAGCAGCAAAAATTTTTGGGTTACTTGTTTGAAATTTTTTAAAATCAACTTTAACTGTTTTCCAGCTTGTTAATTCAATATTTGTTTTAAAATTGTGGTTCAAATCTTCAGGTTCAAAACCTAGAGCTTGGATAATTAAGTCACTTTTTATTTGTTTTTCAACACCTGTATCAACTGGTTTTCTTCTTCCACTCTCATCAACCTCTCCTAAAGCAGCAACTTTGTATGTCATACTTGTTGCAGTAGAGTTATCACTTATAATTTTTGATGGGACAGATAACCAATTAAATTTAATACCCTCTTGCTCTGCGTTTAAAACTTCTCTTGCTGATCCAGGCATGTTTTCCTTATTTCTTCTATAAAGACAAGTAACTTCCTTTGCCTGTTGTCTAATCGCTGTTCTAACACAGTCCATTGCTGTATCTCCGCCTCCAATAACAACTACACTTTTATCTTTTGCAGTGAGAAACTTATTATTTGATGGAGAGTCACCTAATCCAGTTCTATTGCTCTCAATTAAGAAATCTAAAGCAGGAATGCTATTATCTACTGATGAGGTATCAATATCTAATTGTCTAGCCTTATAAACACCAGTTGCAATTAATATTGCGTCGTAATCTTTTTCCAAATCTTGAAAAGAGATATTTTTTCCAACTTCCACATTTAAATTAAATTTAACTCCACTCTCTAAAAGCCACTCTGTTCTTCTCTCAACAATTTTTTTGTCCAATTTAAAATTAGGTATTCCGTAAATCATCAAGCCACCTGCTCGGTCATTTTTTTCAAAGACATCTACTTGATATCCATTTTGAGTTAAATAGGCTGAAGCGGCCATTCCTGCAGGACCAGATCCTATAATAGCCACTTTTTGTTTAAATTGATTTTGTGAAGATAAATTTTTAACCCATCCTTTTTCCCATGCTATCTCTGTTAAGTATTTTTCTAAATTACCAATTGTAATTGCACCAAAGCCCGCTTGTTCAACAACGCAGTTACCTTCACACAATCTATCTTGAGGACAGACCCTCCCACATACCTCTGGGAATGCATTTGTAGAAGCGGATACTTGATAGGCTTCTTCCAATCGGCCTTCAGCGATGTAGCGAAGCCAATCTGGTATATTATTATTTAAAGGACAATGAATTTGACAATATGGTATTCCACACTGAGAGCACCTTGAGGATTGTTCAACAGAGTCATTTTTATCAAACTGACTGTAAATCTCCTGAAAATCCTTTATCCTTTTTTCAGGTTCAGTTTTAGATGGATTCTTTGGTTTTTTTTTATGAAACTCTAACATGATAATAAAATATTACTTTATTCTCCTACAAATAACTCGGATGGTATTAATATAAAGATTTTAAGACTTAGTAAACCAATAAATGATAATAAATTATGACTATTGATAGTATTTTTTATATTTTTTATGGTCTAATACAAGGAATTACTGAATTTATACCAGTTAGTTCGAGTGGTCACCTAAATATCATAGAAATACTTTATAAGAACATAGAATCGAGAAACTATTTATATGAAACATCTGCCCACTTTGCCTCCTTATTAGCTTTATTAATATATCTGTTTGCACATAAACATTTTTCAAAGTCAAATATTAAAGCCAACTTTATGGTAATAGTTTATGCAACTATACCAGCAGTTTTTCTGGGCATGATACTAAAATTTTATAATTTAAGTTTTATTAGTTTAGAGTTAATAGGATACACCTCAATTATAGGAGCAATATTGCTCTATATCGCAGACAAACCAAATAAATTTAAATTTGTTATTAAAAGCAAAAGTACCAAATTTATATTAGCTGGTTTTTTTCAATGTCTTGCCTTTTTACCAGGTTTTAGTAGGGCAGGAAGTTGTATCATTGCTTTTAGGTTATTTGGAGAAGACCGTAAATATTCTTCAATTTATAGTTTATATATGGGCATACCTATAATTGGGTTATCTTTTTTTTCAAATATAAGTGATTTTGAGAGCGTTATTATTGATAGGGGTCTATTTATAGTTTTTTTTTCTTCATTTTTTGCAGCTTATATCACAATTTCTATTTTTATTAGTTTTATAAATAAAATTGGTTTCATGCCATTTATTGTTTATAGAATTTTTATAGGAATAGTCTTGTTAATTTATGTTTATTAAACTCTATCAATAAACTTTTTAAGGTACTCTGAAGTAATAATTTTCATATTTGACAGATCTTGTTTCAATATGTCGGTGACTAATTTTTGACTGCCCTCTGATATACTATCATGTGAAAGAGTTACATACTGATCATAAGTAAATAAAGGTTTAGGGAGTTTTTCTAATATTTTGCCTTGAAGGATTGCAAGAAAAGAAGGCATATAAAAAAATCTTTCCTTTTTTTTCAAAGACACAAATATATGACTTAAAATTTCTTTAAAAGTAAATATCTCATTACCTACAGCTGCTAAATTTGAATTTTTGTATTTATCAAAATTATTTAATAGATTAAAAATTAAAAGAGATAAGTCATTTACATAAATTGGTTGGAATTTAGTTTTTCCTTTTTTAATTAATGGAAGGAAAGGTAAAATTTTAGCCATCTTACCAAATAAATTAATAAAATTATCCTCTTCACCATAAACAGTACTTGGTCTCATAATAATATGATTAGTGTTATTATTTTCAATAAATTCTTCGCCCATTTTTTTGCTAATTAAATAATTTGATTTGGTTTGAAAAGTTGAACCTAAACTTGAAACATGAAGAAATGGTTTTTTAAATAATTCACAATAACTAGCAATTTTTTTTGGTAATAAGTAATGAGCTAGTTCAAAGGATAAATTATTTTGTTCATATAGAATTCCTATCAAATTAATTACTAAATCTGATTTCTCTATTAAGCTTTTAATTTCATCTAAATTATTAATATCAAACTCAATTACTTCAATCTGTCCTATGTCTCCTGAAAGTATATTTCTTTTAACCCTACTGGCATTTCTGACAGGACATATAAGCTTGTCACCATTTTGTAAGAGTCTTTTTGTGATACTTCTTCCTATAAAGCCTGTCGATCCAAAAACTAAGATATTTTTGTTTTTCATTGTATTATCTATCTTATATAAATATATGTTCTAGGATGTCAAATTATCAATTATTTCATAATGATTTACCAAGCAAAGTTTTAAAATCATTTAAAGGAGATATATCTATCGATACTGAAACTCTTGGTTTAAATATTAAAAGAGACAGACTCTGTCTAATACAATTAAGAAACGAAACAGATAAAAAAGTGTATCTAATTAAATTTGAAGAGGATTTATCACCAAAATTATCAAAGAACTTAAAAACATTACTAGAAAATAAGGATCTTACAAAAATTTTTCATTTTGGAAGATTTGATATGGCAGTATTAAAAGAAAATTTAAAAATTAGTGTAAAAAATGTGTTTTGTACAAAGGTTGCATCAAAATTAACCAGAACTTATTCATCAAAACATGGTCTAAAAGATCTAGTTTATGAAATATTAGATATTCAATTAGATAAAACAGAACAATCATCTGATTGGAGTAAAAAAAAACTTACTAAAAAACAAATAGAATATGCAATGAATGATGTTTTGTATTTATCAGAAATAAAAGACTCTCTTAATGATAAATTGATAAGTCTAAAAAGATTGAAGCTATATAAATCGATAATGAAATTCATGGAAATAAGAGTTGAGTTAGATTTACAAGGATGGGAGGGAATAGATATTTTTGCCCACAAATAATTCATGAATAAATCAAAAATCAAAAAAGTAGGACAAGAAGTAATAAAGTTAGAATCTATTGCATTAGCTAAGCTTTCAAAAAGCTTGGATAAAGATTTTATCGAAGCAGTTGAGTTAATATCACAACAAAATGGTAAAATAATTGTTTCAGGTGTAGGAAAAAGTGGGAATATTGCTGGCAAGATTGCAGCATCCTTCACATCAACAGGAATACCAGCCATCTATTTAAATCCGGTTGATGCAAGTCACGGTGATATGGGCATAGTAGAAAAAAATGATGTTCTTATAATTTTATCTAATTCTGGAGAGTCACATGAATTGGCGGATTTAATGAACTTTAGTAAGAAAAAAAAGATTAAAATTATTTCAATAACTTCCTCTAAAAAAAGTTTATTATCTAAAAACTCCGATATTGGTTTGGTTTTACCTCCTCATTCAGAGGCTGATAAATTGCAAACAATTCCTACAACTTCTACAACAATGTCTTTAGCACTAGGCGATGCTCTTTGTTGTTCGGTTTTAAGTCTGAGAAAATTTGATAAAAAATCTTTTAGTGAACTACATCCAGGTGGAAAAATTGGAAAAAAATTAAAAACTTTAAATGAAATTATGGATATTGATATTCCTATTATCCAATCAAATTCATCTATAATTGATGCAGTTTTAATGATGACTGAAAAAAAATACGGATGTGTTGTTGTCTTAGATAGAAACAAAGAAATTAAGGGTATTATTACTGATGGTGATTTAAGAAGATCAATTGAAAAGATTGATATGAAAGAAAAGGCTACGAATATTATGAAGAGTAGACCTATTGTTGCAACAAGTGATTTATTAATTTCATCTGCTATTGTTCTTATGAATAAGCATTCTATTACAAGCCTTATCGTTGCAAGACAAAATAAACCAATTGGTATTGTTAATATAAAAAAGTGTTTAGAAAATGATTAACTATTTAAGTAATAAAATATTAAATACTCTAATTGTAATTTTTTTGGGAGCTCAGTGTTTAATATTTGTTCTTAACCAAAAACCTTTAACCAAAAATTTTAGTCAAAAAAATATTACTGTTGAAAACTTTTCTAGTATTGTTTTGAGCAAATCAGGGATCACTAAGATTGGTTCTGAAAAATTAAATAAAATTGATGAAGATAATATCTACCTTGAGGGAAATTCATATTTAGAGAATAAAGAATATAAAATTTATGGAAAAAATATATCAATTAATCTTTCTAAAGAAATTTCCAAGAGTGATGAGAATGTTGAAATAATTAATAATATGGGATTATTAAAAGCACAAGGTTTTAAAAACCTTGATTATGATGGTAAAATATTTTTTGAAGGTGAGGTGGAATTTGTCATTAACAAGTAAATTATTTTTTTTTATTTCGTTTTTATTTTTTTTTTCAAATGCATACACAGAAAGTTATGTAAAAGCAGGAGAAAGCCTTATTTGGGACTCAGAAAATAAAAGCTACACGGCTAATGGCGATGTAGAGTTTAAAAACGATAAATTTATAGCCTTTGCTGATAAAATGATTGCTAATTATATAGAAGATAATAATGATGAAATTTTTACTGTGATTGAGCTTTTTGAAAATGTGGTGATTGAATTTGAGGAAGAAACTTTTAAGGGTAAATATGCTATCTACACACGTGATGATAATATAATAAAACTTACTGGCGATGTATCAATTGAGTCTCCAACAAGACTACTTACAGGAAATGAATTAATAGCTGATATAGATAATAACAAAAGAATACTTAACTCAGCTAATAAAGAGTCTCTTGTTGAAGTTTTATTAGAAAATAATGCAAACGATTAAGCTGATCGAAATAAGTAAAAGCTTTAAATCAAAAAAAGCTCTTAATAATGTAAATATTGAATTTAAAAACAATCGGATTAATGGTTTGCTTGGACCAAACGGTAGTGGTAAAACAACTCTCTTTAATATTATAGCTGGTTTTTTATCTCCTGATTTAGGAAAAATTCAATTAGATGAAAACGTTTTAAACGAAAAAAGTCTCAGTTTAAGGACCAAGCTAGGTATTTCATATTTACCACAAGAAGCGTCGATATTTAGAGATTTAAATGTGTACGATAACATCTTTTCAATAGCGGAATTATTTTATGATAAAAATAATTCAATAAAAGTAACAGAAAATTTAATTAAACAATTCTCATTAGGTAGTTTTCAAAAGACAAAAGGAAAATTATTATCTGGCGGTGAGAGAAGAAGAACTGAAATTGCAAGGGCATTAGCTAGTAATCCAAAATTTCTTTTACTTGATGAACCTTTTGCAGGCATAGACCCGATAGCTATAGAAGAGGTTAAGTCAACAATTTCATTGTTAAAAAAAATGAATATTGGAATAATTGTAACTGACCATAACGTAAAAGAGGCTTTGAGTATTGTTGATTTTGGATACATCATTTACAATGGGGAAATAATTAAATCTGGGAGCCCTAAAGAGATTACATCAGATAAATTTGTGAAAAAAATCTACTTAGGTAAAAATTATACCTAGCATTATGTCTTTTAATAACAGAAGTTTGATTAAAGGTAAATATTTCCCTCCAGGTGATAAATCAATCAGTCATAGAATTTTAATTTTAGCGGGACAAGTTATTGGTAAATCTAAAATATCTAATTTATTACAAGGTGAAGATGTACTTAATACACTCAAAGCTATGAGGCTATTAGGCGTTCGAATTTTCAAAACAGATACGCATTATGAGGTTTTTGGTATTCCTCCTGGTGGATTGATCCAACCAAAAAAGAAAATAGATTTTGGAAATTCAGGAACTGGAATTAGGCTTATATCTGGCTTAATTTCATCTAACAATATTGAAGTTAAATTAATTGGAGATAGTTCTTTGAGCAAAAGACCTATGAAAAGAGTGACAGAACACTTATCTAAAATAGGTGCAATAATTAAATTAAGAGGTGAGTCATTTCCTCCAATAAAACTGAAGGGAACTGGTAACGCAGTACCTTTAACGTTTGAAATACTTATTCCCTCAGCACAAATTAAAAGTGCGATAATGCTATCAGCTTTAAATACTAATGGGACAGTAAAAATTAAAGAGTTTAAGACTACAAGAGATCACACAGAGAATATGCTTAAGTCGATGGGATATAATATTAAAGTCAAGGAAAATTCTCTTCACAGATTTATAGAGATGAAAAATAACCAAGATTTAAAAACAATAAACTATAATGTACCTGGTGATCCATCTTCGGCAGCATTTTTTATTTCAGCTGCTTGTTTAAAACCTGGGTCTAAACTTATCGTTAAAAATATTCTTTTTAATAGAACAAGAGTGGGTTTTATCAAAACCTTAAAGAGAATGGGTGGTAATATAAAAGTAATTAGAAAGAGAAAAATTCACAATGAGTTAATTGCCGATCTAAGAATCGAACAAAAAAAAAATTTAAATTCAACTTCACTGGAGTCTGTTGATGTTCCATTACAAGTTGATGAAATTCCAATTTTGTCTATAGCAGCATCATTTGCAAATGGACTGTCAATATTTAGAGGTTTAAAAGAACTGACAGTTAAAGAAAGTAATAGATTGTTACTTATACACAGAAATTTAAAAGAAATTGGTGTTAAATCTGAAATTAAAAATTTTGATTTATATATTTATGGTAATCATGATTTAAAAAAAGGTGCTGGTGTTATTAAACACAACGATGATCATAGAATATTAATGTCTTTTTTTATTGCAAATATGATTTGTAAAAAAAACAATATAATAAAAGATAAATCCTGTGTAAAAACAAGCTATCCAACGTTTTTCAAACATATATCTCAATTTAGTAATTAATTTTTCTTGAAAAACATTAATAAAACTTTAAAAGAACCTAACTTAAATTGAAAGGTAAATAATGACTTATGATATCTAACGACGAGTATAGCAAATTGCTAGACAAACAATTTGAAACTAAAAACACAATCGCTGCAAATAAAATAATTTCTGGAACTATTCTTAAAATAAGTGATCAACACATAACAGTTGATATTGGATATAAAAGCGAGGGTCAAATACCTAAAGAAGAATTTCTTAATACTGGATCATCAGATGATTTGAAAACTGGACAAATTATTGAAGTATTTGTCGAAAAATTAGAAGATAGAGAAGGAAACGTAAAAGTTTCTCATGAAAAAGCAATCAAAATGAAATCATGGGAAAAGCTTCAAAAACTCTATGATAATAAAGAGAAAGTAAAAGGTTTTATTGTTGGTAAAGCTAAGGCTGGTCTGTACGTAAAAATTATGGGCACTAATGCTTTTTTACCATTAAGCCAAATTGATGTTCGCCCCGTCAGAGATGTAAGTCATTTAATAAAGACAGAGGAAACTTTTGAAATTCTTAAAATGGATTACTCAAAAGGTAACATTGTTGTCTCAAGAAAAGCAATACTCGAAGAAAAACAAAAAGAAATAAAAAATCAAATTTTAGAGAAATCTCAAAGTAATTCTGTTGTTACGGGTAAGGTAAAAACTTTTACAGACTATGGTGCTTTCGTAGATTTAGGTGGAATTGATGGCCTAGTTCATTTGAGTGATATATCATGGAGTAGAATTGGCCACCCTTCAGATGTACTGGAAGTCGGAAAAAAATATGAATTTAAAATTCTTAAAGTTTCAGACGACTCAGATAAAATTAGCTTAGGTTATAAGCAATTAAAAGACGATCCTTGGGAAAAAATAGAAGAAAAAATTACTCTTAATGAAATTTATGACGGAAAAATTACCCATATAACTGATTACGGTGCATTTGTTCAACTTACAGAAAAAGACTTAGAGGGATTGGTTCACTCCAACGATATCAGCTGGACTAAAAAAAACATACATCCAAATAAGATTTTAGAAGTTGGATTTAATATTAG
>CABZBG010000003.1:0-81128 GCA_902523865.1 uncultured Alphaproteobacteria bacterium | reverse complement strand
CAAAAATAAAGGGCATGAAGCTGCAAGCGCGATGGTTAAAATGATTAAATGCTTAATTTAAATAAAAATACAAGATTATTTTTTTTTCAATTTATATTTCAGAGAAATTATTCCACTGACTTTGAGTTAGATGAATTCATCAAACAAAATATTAAAAAAAGACCTTTTAATAAAAAAAAATTACTTTCTTTAAACGAGAGCTTCAACTCTAATATAGAAAAAATTAAGGGGTTGATAGATTCTAAAATTATTGAAAAAACTAACAAAATAACTATTTTTTTACTTTATGCCTTTTGCTCTGAATATCTCTTAAATAAGGAGAAAAAAAAGATATTAATGAACGAATATATTAAGCTTTCTAAGGATTTTCTTACCCAAGAAGAGGTTAAATATTTCAACTTTTTACTTGATAATGCCTCTAAAAAAGCACCTTGAAAATAAAATAGAAATAGATTAACAACTTACCATGTCTCAAATACAGTACTTGCAAATAGTATTATTTGCTGCAATCGCAGCGATTGCTTTCGGTTTATTTACAACAAATAAAATATTAAGTTTATCTAAAGGCACCAAGAAAATGACTCAAATATCTGGTGCTATTCAAGAGGGTGCAAAAGCTTACTTAAATAGACAGTACACTACAATAGCCATAGTTGGCATAGTTATTTTTCTAGCATTTTTTTTAATACCTTTTGAACACACATATGATGTACCAGTTGGTTTTTTGATTGGAGCTGTTTTATCAGGCTTAGCTGGCTACATAGGTATGAACGTATCAGTTCGTGCAAATGTTATAACTGCTCAAGCTTCTAGCGAGTCTTTGAAAAAGGGTTTATATGTGGCATTTAACGCCGGCGCTGTTACTGGACTTTTAGTTGTAGGTTTAGCATTAGCAGGTATTGCTGGATATTTTTTACTTTTATATTTTGGTTTTGGTAGAAGCGGGAGAGAGCTTATTGAGCCTTTAGTAGCTCTAGGTTTTGGCTCATCTTTAATTTCAATTTTTGCAAGACTAGGTGGAGGCATATTTACAAAAGGTGCTGACGTTGGTGCAGACTTAGTTGGTAAAGTTGAAAAAGATATTCCGGAAGATGACCCTAGAAATCCTGCTGTTATTGCAGACAATGTAGGAGATAACGTAGGAGACTGTGCTGGTATGGCCGCAGATTTATTTGAGACTTATGTTGTTTCTATTGTTGCAACTATGGTATTAGCAATAATCTTTCAAGGAGCAGTAACTGATTTAACAATTTATCCATTACTATTAGCTGGATCAAGCATCATTGCTTCTATTATAGGTTCACAGTTTGTCTCAATATCCACACCGAAATCCTCTATTATGGGAGCTCTTTATAAAGGGTTCTTTATGACACTGATAATCTCAGTTGTGCTATTTGCTATAATCACTCATTACTCAATTGGCTTTGATCAATATTTCCAAATAGGATCTAAGTGGTATAACGGTATGGATTTATTTCTCTGTGCTGTCTATGGTTTATTAATTACTTTAGCTCTTGTTTTCATAACTGAATATTACACAAGTACAGAGTATCGACCTGTGAAGAGCGTTGCAGAAGCTTCCCAAACTGGTCATGCAACAAATATTATCCAAGGATTAGCCATGGGTATGGAGTCTACTGCTATTCCTGTGCTTATTATAGTTGTGGGTATTGGATTAACATTTGCAACAGCTGGTCTATTCGGTATTGCTATTGCAGTAACTTCAATGTTAGCTCTAGCAGGAATGGTAGTTGCTCTAGACGCTTACGGTCCTGTAACAGATAATGCAGGCGGTATTGCTGAGATGTCCGGATTGAGAAAAAGTGTAAGACAAAGAACTGACGCTCTTGATGCCGTTGGAAACACCACTAAAGCTGTTACTAAAGGATATGCAATCGGATCTGCAGGTCTTGGAGCTTTAGTTTTATTTGCAGCCTACACAGAGGATCTTAAATATTTTAACAAGGAAACAGGTAATAATGTTTTTGACGTATCTTTTGATTTGTCAGAGCCATATGTAATTATTGGTCTTTTATTAGGAGGTTTACTTCCATATTTATTTAGTGCATTAAGCATGACGGCTGTTGGAAGAGCAGCTGGATCAGTTGTTTTAGAGGTTAGACAACAGTTTAAAGAAAAAAAAGGAATTATGTCAGGTAAAGAGAAACCAGATTATGGAAAATGTGTAGACATTTTGACAAAATCTGCAATTAAAGAAATGATCATACCATCTTTACTGCCAGTTTTATCGCCAGTGGTTGTCTTCTTCGGTGTTTATTCCCTTACAGGTAGTGTTAATACTGCATTTCAAGCACTTGGTGCTCTTTTAATTGGAGTAATAATTACTGGTTTTTTTGTGGCTATTTCAATGACTGCTGGAGGTGGCGCATGGGATAATGCAAAAAAATATATTGAAGATGGTAATTTAGGTGGAAAAGGTAGTGAAACACACAAAGCTTCTATCACCGGTGATACTGTTGGTGATCCTTACAAGGATACTGCAGGCCCAGCCGTTAACCCAATGATTAAAATAACAAATATTGTATCAATTCTATTGTTATCAATAGTTGTTCATTTAAACATTATTTAATTTAACTCAATTTCTTCAACAGACCTTAAAATATTATCTTCAAATCTTAGTTTTAAGGTCTTGTTGTAGACAGTTTGCTTGAAAGCAGCTATTCCTTTTTTTTTATCGGTTCTATAAATCCACAAATTTTCAAGGTTTTCTTTTATTAAAGGGGGACCAATAATAGTTATTATGTCTTCTTTTGAGTAATCGATTTTTTGATAATTTTCTTTGATTTCATTAAAACTATTTTCTGAAATACCAGAAAAATAAACATCTTTTGAGCAAGAAAATAAAATTATTGAGCATAGAAGGGCTAAAAGAATTTTATGAATTTTTAAAATATTCACAATAAAAACAAATAAGGTATAAGTTTCTTTAAAGCAATAATAAACATTCATGAATAAGTATTTAATAAATCTTGATCTTCACGGTGGTGACTTTGCACCTAACTCAGTTCTGAAAGGGGCTAATATTGCTAAAACCAATAATCCATCTATTAACTTTAATTTACACTCAGAAAAATCCATTTATGAAAAATTTAAACCAATATTTTCTGACTTATTTGATAATTCTCAATGGACCCAATCTCAAAACTTTATTTCCCCAGATATGAAACCTAGTGATGCACTAAAAAAAGATAATCGAAACAGTTCGATGTCTAATGCTATTTTGAATTTAAAAGAGGATAAAAATCAAATAAGTATTTCAGCAGGGAATACGGGTGCCATGATGGCCTATTCAACTGTTTATTTAAGGACAATTGAAAATATAACTAGACCAGCGATTGCTTCTCTCTTTCCATCAGAAAAACATCCAGTATGTTTTTTAGATTTAGGAGCAAATGCTGAATGCAGTTCAGAAAATTTATTAGATTTTGCTGTTATGGGCAGTACTTACTATAAAGTTCTTTTTCCACAAATTGACGCCAAAGTAGCACTTTTAAATATTGGATCAGAAGAACTCAAAGGAAATAATTTAATTCAAGAAACACATGAATTAATGAAAAGTGATAAAAGAATAAATTATAGGGGCTTTGTAGAGGCGGATGAGATAATCTCCACAAACAACCATGTCATTGTCACAGATGGATTTTCTGGAAATATTGCACTTAAAACAGCTGAAGGTGTATCTAAATTTATAACTGACTCTTTAAAAAAAAGTTTGACTTCCTCGCCATATTCAAAATTTTTATCTTTATTGCTTAAAAAAAATTTTAATAATTTTAAAAATTCAATCGATCCTAGAAACTATAATGGAGGAATGTTCATTGGAGTAAACGGTATAGTTATAAAAAGTCACGGTAATGCAGACTCACATGCATTTGCAAATGCAATAGAATTTGGTGTCAAATGCATTGATGCTAATTTACTTAATGAGATTAAGAAAAATGTCTCAAGATAAATTAACGAGAGAAACAATAGCTAAACAAATTTCAATTGAATTCGGTATTGCATATTCTACAGTTTATAAAAAAATTGATAAAATTTTAGAAATTTGGAGCAATATGATGATCAACTCAGATCTATCAATAAATTATATTGGCTCTTTTAAAATTAATCAAAAAAAAGAAAGAATTGGAAGAAATCCAAAAACAAAAGAAGAGCATTTAATAAAATCAAGAAAAGTTATAAGCTTTAAAAAATCTAATAAACTACTCGTATGAACAAAAACTTTTATAATATAGATGATGTGTCCCAGATAGTAGGGGAGCAAAAACACACTATAAGATTTTGGGAAAGTAGAATTTCAAAATTGAAAGTTATTAGAACTCAATCGGGCCATAGATTGTACGATTATGAAAACTTACTCCTTCTAAAAAAAATAAAAAATTTACTTGATGTCCAAAAATTAACTTTAGATGGCGTAAATGATTATTTATCAAAATCAAAATCAAAAAATAAATCGCTAAATGATAATATTCTCTCAGATTTAAAAGATTTATTAGGACTTCTTAAAAACTCTAGATAATCTGAGATTAACAAAGGTTCATATAGTATTCGTCTTGTGCGCTTGACGCCGCTGTTTCAAGTCCATTGATCATAAACACATTAAAATTAAGAAAATAATGATTAAAACTCTATAGTATCTCGACTTATATCAAAAATTTTATCTATAATCCTTGATTTTTTAATGATTTTACTTATATTCCCCCTATCGTGAAAACAACTACTCTAAAAAAATCTGAGTTTCAGAAAGAATGGCATCTATTAGATGCTACTAATATTTCTGTTGGTAGACTTGCTTCCAGAGTTAGCTTAATACTCAAAGGTAAAAATAAACCTCAATACTCTCCTAACTTACCAGTTGGAGATGCTGTGATTATTATTAATACTGACAAAATAAGATTTTCAGGTAATAAAACTACTGATAAAAAATATTACAAACATACAGGTCATCCTGGTGGTATAAAAGAAATTACCCCAGAAAAGCTAAAAGAAAAAAATAAGTCTGATGATATTATAAAAAAAGCAATAAAAGGAATGCTTCCTAATTCTCCTTTATTTAGGGATCTTATGAAAAATAATTTAAAAATATACAAGGATGCTAATCATCCTCATGACTCCCAAAATCCAAAATTATTAGATTTTAAGTCAATGAATATGAAGAATGAAGTCAATGTCTAATCAAGTTTACAGTACAGGCAGACGCAAAGAATCTATTGCAAGGGTATGGATATCTAACGGAACAGGAAATATTACAATTAATAAAAAAAAAATTGATGATTATTTTCCAGACAAAGCTCTAAGAATGATAATCAACCAACCATTGGAAGTAGCTAAAAAATTAGACTCTGTGGATCTAAGAATTACGGTACTTGGAGGCGGTCTTTCTGGTCAAGCTGGTGCAATCAAACACGGTATTAGTAGATCTTTAACAAAAATTGACCCTAATACTAAAGACATATTAAAAAAAAATGGTTTCTTAACAAGAGACTCGAGAACAGTAGAACGTAAAAAGTATGGTAGGCAAAAAGCTAGGCGAAGTTTTCAGTTCTCTAAAAGATAATTTTTTATTTATTTTTTCTGTCATTTTACTATCAATAACCACCACTTCTTGTGAAAGATCTTTTCAGAACTTTGATAAAAATTTACTAGAAAAGAAAAAAGAATTAGAGGAATTCAACGAAAAGAGTAGTATTAGAAAAGAACAAATTTTAAAATCTCAAAATGAACAAAATTAGAATAGCAATTTTAGGATTAGGTGTCGTTGGCTCTCATGTAGTCAAGCTAATAGAAAAAAATTCATATATTTTAGATAATACTAAATGTGAAATAGTTGCTATTGGTGCAAAAAACAAAAAAAAGAAAAGAATTTTCAATGTTAGCAAATACAAATGGATTAATGATTTTAAAACCTTAAATCAAATTAAACCTGACCTAATCATTGAAACTATTGGAGGTACTGGGAAATATATTAATGATCTTTATAAATTTTGCTTAAAAAATAAAATATCTCTCATTACTGCAAATAAAGCACAACTAGCTGAAAAGTCAGATTTATTTTTTGAGGGATTTGATAAGAAAAATTTATTTTTGGGATTTGAAGCTGCAGTGTTAGGCGCAGTACCAGTAGTGCAAACAGCACAACAAAGTATTTATCCCTCAAAAATTAATGCTATTTATGGAATTTTTAACGGCACAACCAATTATATAATTTCTAAGATGTATGAAAATAAGATTAGTTTTAAAGAAACATTAGAACAGGCAATTAATAACGGATTTGCAGAACAGGACTCAAGTGCAGATTTGTCTGGTAGAGACGCTATGCATAAGCTTGTATTGCTCTCAAATATATCTTTTGGAAAAAAATTTAAATTTTCTGATATGCACTATGATGGAATAGAAAATATTAAGCTCATTGATTTAGAACAGGGCCTTAACCTTGGTTATAAATTAAAACTTGTTTCTATAACAGAGAGGAATAAAGATAAATTTTTCTCATCTGTAGCACCTTGTTTCGTTCCAGACTCCAGCTTAATAGCAAAAACTAATTTTGAAGAGAATGTAATTACATTTGAAGGAGAAAACTTTTTAAAGACTAGCTTAGTCGGAAAAGGTGCAGGTGGATATCCCACAGCTACCTCTATTATTTCTGATATCAAAAGATTTATTTACCATTCTCCGGACAAAGGTGTATTTATAAAAAAATATTCACAAATGTTGAAAGCTAAGTTTGTTAGTCAATCTCAAAGAATTAGACCATACTATTTAAGAATGTCTGTACTTAATAAAGTAGGTGTTCTTAAATCGATAGCACAATTATTTTCACAAAAATCAATTTCTATAAAATCTATAATTCAATTAAATACTGCAAATGAGAAAGTCGTACCTATTATTATAATATCTGATCCAGTTGGTTTAAAAAATATCACTCAAGTAATTGATAATTTAAAGAAAACTAATTTTCTTAAAAACGAAATTTCTGTAATCAGAATAGAGGAAAATATTGGATAGAAATCTTGCTATTGAGTTGGTCAGGGTTTCTGAATTTGCAGCATTAGCTGCATCCAAACATATAGGAAGAGGAAATGAAAAAGCAGCTGATCAAGCCGCTGTTGATGCAATGCGAAAGTGCCTAAACTCTCTTACAATATCAGGTACAGTTGTAATAGGTGAAGGTGAAAGAGATGAAGCTCCTATGTTGTATATTGGTGAAAAAGTTGGTCAAGGTGGACCAAATGTTGATATTGCTCTTGATCCTTTAGAGGGAACGACAATAACAGCAAAAGGTGGTGAAAATGCTATGGCAGTTATTGCGCTGGCACAAGAGGGGGGCTTTTTAAATGCTCCTGATGTATATATGAGAAAAATTTCAGCCAAAGTCAACAATGATAGCATTATATCTTTAAGCCAAGATCTAAAATCAAATATTAAAGAGCTAGCAAAATATAAAAAAATTAATACTGAAGATCTAGTAATATGTATTCTCGACCGTGAAAGACATCAAGAGGATATTGAAATAATAAGATCTGCAGGTGCAAGAATTAAAATAATTGGTGATGGAGATGTTAGTGCAGTAATTTCCTCAGCTATAGATAATAGTAATATTGATATGTATTACGGTATTGGTGGTGCACCAGAGGGAGTACTAGCTGCTGCTGCTTTGCAATGTGTAGGTGGTTATTTAGAGGGCCAGCTAATATTTTACAATGATCAAGAAATAGAGAGAGCAAGAAAAACAGGCATAAAAAATTTAGATAAGATTTATAAGCTTAATGATCTAGCTACTGGAGATGTAATGTTTTCAGCCACAGGCGTAACTGATGGAACCATGCTTCGAGGTATAAACATCAATAAAAAATTTGCAGAAACACACTCTATTGTGATGCGTTCTAAAACTGGAACTATCAGACAAATTGATGGAAAACATAATTTCGACATCAAGCAACTTGACTACTGAAAAGACCTTTAACGGTACGGTTTGGAGACCATCAAATTTAGATTTAAATGAAGATACAGCTTTTGAAGTTGCTCAAAAAAATAATATATCTATAAATTTATCAAAATTATTAATTAATCGTAATATAAAAAAAATATCTCATTTTTTAAATTCAAAGTTAAAAGAGAATATTTCAGTAAATGAAATCTTAAAACTATCTAATTTAAAAAAGACAATTACTTTTTTTGAAAATATTAATAATGATAAGAAAATTTCTATTTTTTCAGATTATGATGTAGACGGAGCTTGTGCTGCTGCTATTTTTAAAAAATATCTTACTCAATTTGGCATTGAGGTGTTTGTTTATATTCCGAATAGATTGAATGAGGGATATGGATTAAGTACCCCAGCCTGCGATAAATTACTAGAATTCAGTTCTAATATTTTGGTTTTAGATTGTGGGAGTAACAATATTGATGAACAAAAATATATTCATAAACAAGGTGCAAATCTTCTTGTAATAGATCACCACGAATGTGAAAGTTACTTTAATGAAACTATTGTTATAAATCCTAAAACTCCAGAGGATAAGTCTAATCTTGATGATTTATGTGCCACAGCATTATCATTCTTAGTTCTGATTTTTCTAAATCATGAAGATATTTTTCAAAAAAAAGATATATTGCAGTACCTTGATCTTGTTTCGCTAGCTACAATTTGTGATTTAGTTCCTCTAAATAATATAAATCGATCATTTGTTAAGCAAGGATTGAGGATAATTAATTCAGAAAATAAAAATAAAGGTATCCAAACTCTAATAAATCAAACAAAGATTAAACAGAAAATATCTGAGTATCATCTTGGATATATTATTGGGCCTAGGATTAACGCAGGGGGAAGAATGGGGGAGTCTTTACTGGCCTATAACCTCTTATCATCTGAAAACATACACCAAGCTATTCAAGTTGCACAAATTATTGAGTCTCACAATCAAAATAGACAAAAAATCCAAACTAAAATCGTAAAAGAGATAGATTTAGATCATAACAATAACGTAAATATAAATTTTTTTTACGATGAAAAATGGCATATTGGGGTAGTGGGGATTATAGCTGGAAGGCTTATGCGTATAAATAATCGACCATCATTTGTAATGACGCAGTCTAATGATTTAGTAGTTGGTTCTGGTAGATCTCAGGGTGAAAAAAATATTGGATTATTAATGATGCAAGCAACTCAAAAAGGTATTCTAATAAAAGGAGGCGGTCATCACAAAGCTTGTGGATTTACGTTAAAAAAAGAAAATGTTGATACTTTTAAAAGTTTTTTAATTGATCAGACAAAGGATATAGAAATTTTAAACGAAAAGTCTTATGACTCTTTAATTGATGTGAATGTGATCAATAGCAATCTTTTAAAAGACCTAGAATATTTAAGCCCTTTTGGTCAACAAAATGCGGAACCAATTTTCAAAATTGAAAAAGCTAAAATTGATATTTTAAAAATCTTTAAAGATAAGCATGCAAAATTAAAGGTATCTGATAACCTTGGCTTTTCATGTGAAGGAATGTTTTTTGATGTGTCATCAACAGATCTTAAAAATTATTTAGCAAATCGATCTGAGTTTAATTGTTATTTTAAGGTAAAAAAAGATCCGTATAGCGATAAAACTATAATACACCTTGAAGATATTCATTGATTGATTTTTTATTAAATCTAGCTATTTTGTTTGTTTTAAAGATCGATGTCTCCTTCGTCTAGCGGTTAGGACATCACCCTTTCACGGTGAAGACACGGGTTCGATTCCCGTAGGAGATGCCAAAATATTGACTTTTATTTCACTTAGTGAAATTGCTAAAATAATCTTTGTAAAGCAATCCATAAAGTCATTATTTGAAAAGAAAGGATATAGACTAAATTATGCCAGGTAAAATTTCACTTTTCGTCCCAGGGCCAACGAATATGCCTGATAGAGTAAGACAGGCAATGGATATTTCAAATGAGGACCACCGTGCACCAGGAATGGATAAATTTTGGCATCCACTAATAAACGATTTAAAAAAAGTTTTTGAAACAACCTCAGGTCAACCAATTATATTTCCAGGTACAGGCTCCAGTGGATGGGAAGCAGCACTTACTAATTTATTAAGCAAGGGAGATAAAGTTTTATCTGGAAGATTTGGACATTTTTCTCACCTTTGGATTGAAATGTGTAAAAAACTTCACATTGATGTTGAAGAAGTAGATTGTGAATGGGGTTCAGGAACACCTCATGAAGAATTTGAAAAGATTTTATCAGCTGACAAAGAACATAAAATAAAAGCTGTTCTTGTTACCCAAAACGAAACCTCTACTGGAGTAACGAATGATGTTAAAGCTACAAGAGAGCTTTTAAACAATCTTAACCATCCAGCTTTATTATTCGTCGATGGGGTAAGCTCTATAGGTTCAATAAAATTTGAAATGGATGCATGGGGCGTTGATGTTGCAGTCTCTGGATCTCAAAAAGGTTTTATGTTACCTGCAGGTCTTGCTATTTCCTGCGTTAGTCAGAAGGCACTTGAAATTGCTAAAACTGCAAATTTACCCAGAGCCTATTACGATTATCAAGATATGTTAAAAATTAATGAAACAGGTTACTGGCCTTATACCAACCCAATGCCATTATTAAGAGGTCTTCGAGAGGCTCTTGATATGATGATGGAAGAGGGACTTGACAACATCTATTCACGTCATAAGTTTTTAGCTGAAGCAGTTCAAAAAGCCTCTAATGCTTGGGGACTTAAACTTTGTGCAAAAGATCGATCTTTATATTCTAATACTGTTACAGCGATTATGGTTCCAGAGGGTATTGACTCAACAGATGTTGTTAAAACAGCTTACAATAAATATAACACTTCTTTTGGTGGTGGATTGAATAAAGTCGCTGGAAAGTTATTTAGAATAGGTCACCTTGGTGATTTAAATAGCACTATGATACTTGGAGCAATTTCAACAGCCGAATTAGCAATGTATGATGTAGGAATAAAGTTTGAACTTGGAAGTGGCGTTGCCGCAGCCATCAAACATTTAAAAGTCTAAATGAAAATTTGTATTTACGGTGCTGGTGCAATAGGTGGTTACCTTGGAGCAAAATTAACTGAAATTGGTGCTGATGTCACTTTGATTGCAAGGGGCCCTCACTACGAAGCTATTAGACAAGATGGATTGAGATTAAGAAAAGACGGTAAAGAACTTGTTGTGTATCCCAAGTGCGTTGACACAGCAGAGAAAGCAGGAAAGCAAGATTATATTTTTGTGACTCTAAAAGCGCATTCTGTGCCAGGTTGTCTTGATGCTTTTGAAGTACTTATGAAAGAAGATACGTCATTTGTTTGGGGAGTAAATGGTATTCCGTGGTGGTACTTTTATAATCACAGTAATCCTGACTTCAAAGATAAAAAAGTTACCTCAGTTGATCCAGATGGAAGTCAATGGTCTCGAATAGGTCCTGAAAAAATTATTGGTTGTATTGTCAATCCAGCCTCAGAGGTTATTAAACCAGGTGTTATTCAACACCTAGAGGGTGATAAGTTTCAATTAGGAGAAATTAACGGCGAGGAAACAGATAGAATTAAAAATCTTTCTGAGACATTAGAAAAAGCTGGCTTTCAAGCACCATTAAGACCAAATATTAAGGGAGATATTTGGCTAAAGCTTTTTGGTAACTTATCTCTTAACCCTATCAGTGCACTTACTACATCTACTCTTGTCAAAATTTGTAGCAACCATGAAGTTAGGGATGTTGTAAAAAATATGATGAATGAAGCACACGCCATTTCTCAAAGTTTGGGAATTGACAAACCTTTTGACGTGGAAAGAAGAATAGATGCTGCTAAAGCAGTGGGCGAACATAAAACATCAATGCTTCAAGATTTAGAACGTGACAGGCCAATGGAAATCGATGCTTTAATTTCCTCAGTTCAAGAACTTGGTAGAATTACAAATATTCCAACACCAACAATTGATACAGTACTTGCTTTAACAAAACTTAGAGCAAAAGAAGCTAAATTATATTAACTTAGTGCCTCTTTAATTGTATCGCCTAATTTTGCAGGTGATTTTGAGATATGAACTCCTGCCTCCTCTAAAGCACTAAACTTTGACTCAGCAGTACCTTTTCCTCCGGATATAATGGCGCCGGCATGACCCATTCTTTTTCCAGCAGGAGCGCTTGCACCAGCTATAAAAGATGCAACTGGTTTTTTAATTTCAGATTTTTTTATAAACTCTGCAGCCTCTTCTTCAGCAGTGCCACCAATCTCTCCTATCATAATAATACCCTCAGTTTCAGGGTCTTTTAAAAATAAATCAAGACAGTCTATAAAGTTTGTTCCGTTAATTGGATCTCCACCAATACCGATACAAGTTGATTGTCCTAGACCTACTGCAGATGTTTGAGCGACTGCTTCATAAGTAAGAGTCCCTGATCTACTAACAATGCCTATTTTTCCTTTTTGATGAATGTGGCCAGGCATGATACCTATTTTACATTCATCTGGTGTAATTATTCCTGGACAGTTTGGACCAATTAAACGTGATTTCGATTTTTCTAATTTTCTTTTTACCTGCATCATATCGAGTACTGGGACACCCTCAGTTATACAAACAATTAACTCCATATCAGCATCAATAGCTTCAATAATAGCACTTGCAGCAAAGGGAGGTGGAACATATATTACAGTTGCATTTGCTTCTGTAGTATCTTTAGCTTCTTTAACACTATTAAATACTGGAAGACTTAAGTGTTCTTGACCACCTTTCTTTGGGGTCACGCCACCGACCATCAGTGTTCCGTATTTAATTGCTTGTTCTGAGTGGAAAGTTCCTTGCGAGCCTGTAAATCCTTGGCAAATAACTTTGGTATTTTTATCTATTAATACTGACATGATCTCTCCTTTAATTTAAAGCCTTAACTGCTTTTTGGGCTGCATCATCTAAATTATCAGCAGATATGATTGAGAGCCCAGATTTATTTAAAATTTCTTTTCCTAGATCAACATTGGTTCCTTCTAATCTTACTACCAATGGAACCTCTATAGACAGCTCTTTAGCTGCAGCTACAACACCTTCAGCAATGATGTCACATTTCATAATACCACCAAAAATATTTACCAAAATTGCTTTCACATTTGGATCCTGCAAAATAATTGAGAATGCTTTAGCTACTCTTTCTTTTGTAGCTCCACCTCCAACATCTAAAAAATTTGCAGGACTACCACCATGTAATTTAATAATGTCCATTGTACCCATTGCTAATCCTGCTCCATTAACCATGCAACCAATTTGACCATCTAATTTTACATAGTTAAGTTCGTGTTTTGATGCTTCGATTTCAGCTGGATCTTCTTCAGTTTCATCTCTCATAGACGCAACATCTTTATGTTTATAAAGTGCATTATCGTCTATGGATACTTTTGCATCTAAAGCTAAAAAATTACCTTCGCCAGTTAAAACAAAGGGATTAACCTCAACTAGAGAAGCATCTGTTGATAAGAAGCTATTATATATTTTTTGAATTTGATCACAGAAGTCTGTTGAAAGATTTTGATCTATTTTTAAGCCTTTAATCAATTTATCTAAACTATTTTGATCAATCACACTATCCCCGGGTATATTAACTGTAATGATTTTTTCAGGTTCTCTATGAGCTACTTCTTCAATTTCCATACCACCTTCGGTAGAAGCTATTATTGAAATTGAGGATGTAGCTCGATCTACCAGCATACTTAAGTAATACTCTTTTTTAATGTCACAACCCTCCTCAATATAAAGGCGATTTACTTGCTTTCCGCTAGGACCGGTTTGTTTTGTTACCAGAGTTTTACCAAACATTTTTTTAGCATTATCTCTAGCCTCATCCTTAGAAAAACAAACTCTAACTCCACCTTTTTCATCACCACTATCTTTAAACTTACCCGCACCTCTTCCTCCGGCATGAATTTGAGATTTCACCACCATTATCGGTGTTTGGATAGAGTCTACAGCAGTATCTATATCGCTATCATCCAATACTGGATATCCATTTAAAACTCTTACATTATTATTTTTTAATAAAATTTTCGCTTGGTACTCGTGCAAATTCATGCCTGTTCTCCTTTAATATCTAATACTATTTTTCCGATGTGATCGGACTTTTCCATGACTTCGTGTGCTTTATTTACTTCATGCATTTTAAATGTTTCATAAATTGTAGGTTTATATTTACCATCCTCTATCAAAGGCCATATTTCTTTTTGCACTTGATCGACAATACTTCCTTTTTCTAAAGGAGTTCTAGACCTCAATGTTGAACCAGAAATTTTTAATTGTTTGTTCATAATATGCAGGAGATTAGCTTCACCTTTAATCCCACCTAAGGCAGCTATGTATGTGAGTCTTCCTTTAAAATTTAAAATTTTTAAATTTTTCTTTAGATATTCTCCTCCAACCATGTCTAATATAACATCAACTTTTATTTTTTTCTCATTAAAAAATTCCTCAAAATCTAAATCTTTATAATTGATAGCTTCTGTGGCTCCTAATTCTATACAGCTCTCACACTTTTGATTTGTCCCTGCAGTAACATAAATATTTTTTGTATAGTTTTTAAGAATAGAAATAGCTGTAGTGCCAATACCACTGCTTCCCCCATGTATCAGGATAGTTTCATCTTTTTGGAAGTTTGATACATTAAAAATATTTTCATAAACAGTGAGTGTAGTTTCAGGCAAACCTCCCGCCTCAAGGGAATTTAAATTGTTTGGTAAGGGCATAACTTGTTTTTCATCAACATTTACAAATTCTGCATAACCACCACCTGCAAGAATTGCACAAACTTGATCTCCCAAGCTAAATTTTTTTACTAACTTACCTAATTTTGAAACTTTTCCAGAGCACTCGAGACCAATTATTTCACTTTCACCTTTTGGTGGAGGGTAGTGACCTTTTCTTTGAAGAATATCGGCTCTGTTGATACCAGCGTAATCAATTTCAATCTGTATTTGACTATCGAGAGGATCATTCAATTCTTTTTCATCTATAAAGAGATCACCCTCATTATTATTGATAAATTTCAAAATTATTTCCTCTGGCATTTTGTATACATTATACAATTCTTAAAAACAATCTCTGTTATAAGGCTTATTAAAAGATTACGTATACCAACAATATTCAGCAAAAATTTCAAACTATGGAACATTGAAAATTATTATTTTTCAATCCACTATAAATAGTCTATTCTACGCCCTAACCTATAGGAGGAAACAATATGTCAATAATTAAGAAATTAGCATTAGTAGTTGTTTCACTTTCACTTGTCGCTGTTAGCTCAGTGTCTTCTGCGAAGCCTTTTAGTCCGAAGAAGCCTGTTGAGCTTATCATTCCAGCTGGTCAAGGTGGTGGAGCTGACGAAATCGCTAGATTAGTTCAAGGTGTTATCGAAAAGAACGATTACGCATCTAAGCCTGTGATTCCAATTAACAAATCTGGTGGATCAGGTGGTGAAGCTATGACTTATGTTAAGAAAAAAGCTGGTGATGAGCACACACTTATCATTACTCTTAACAACGTTCTTACTACACCCGTAAACCAGCCAGAATTAGGCATTGATTTCTTTAATGACTTTACACCTTTAGCAAGACTTATCACTGATACTTTCCTAGTATGGATTGCAACAGAAGGTAAGAACACTGCTGGTGTAGAAACATTTGATGATTTCATTGACCTAGCAAAAGGTAACGGTCTTGTAATGGGTGGTACAGGAAGTATGTCTGAAGACGAATTACTTCTTGGTATGATGAGAGGTCAATTTGGATTTGATGCTAAGTATGTTCCATACAGCGGCGGTGGTGCTGTTGCTAAGGGACTAGTTGGTGGCGAGTCTGATTTCACATTAAACAATCCTTCAGAGCAAATGGGTTTCTACCAATCAGGTGACTCAAAAGCATTAGTCATGATGACTCCTGAAAGAAATCCTGCATTCCCTGAAGTACCATCTTCATATGAATTAGGTTATCCTGATCTTGAATACTACATGATGAGAGCATTTATGGCTCCGGCTGGTATTGATGCAGAAGTAGAGAAGTACTACACAGGTCTTCTTCACACTGTTTATCATGATGACGAATTCCAAACTTTCAATATTGACGATGGAAAGTTAATGAGTTGGTTAGAAGGTTTTGGTCTTAAAGACTTCTTAGCAATTGAATACGCTAAGCATGGTGAGATCATTAAAAACTTTAACTAATATTTAAGTTACGAGCGATATGAGCATAACAAACAAAATAACTGTCAAAAGAGCAGAAATTGCTGTTGCTGTTATTTTAGCTTTATGCTCAATCGCTCTAATGATTAAAAGTGCAGAGAATAGGATTACATGGAATGCAGAAGAAAATATGGGCGCTGGATTTCTCCCTTTTTACCTATCTCTTGGCATGCTCATATGCACTATTCTTACTATAATAAAATTTGTTTTAAAAAGATCACCACAATCTAAAGATGACAGTCCTTTTATTGATGCAGTGGCTTTTAAATTTATAGCTGTGACTATTATTTCATTAGTCGTCTTAGTTCTAGCTATTGGCTATCTTGGAATTTACTTTTCGCTTATTTTCTTTTTGGCATTCTACCTAAGATATTTTAGTGAAAAAAGTATCTCATTCATTACAATATTTGCAATTACAACACCTATATTAACCTTTTTATTTTTTGAGTGGATGTTGAAAATACCTTTGCCTCAGGGAGTATCTGAGCCATTATTTTATCCAGTCTACGACTTTATGTATGGTGGATTTTCATTTGCTGTGAAAATGATTTTTATTATTTTAACAGTTTTACTACCAACAGCTCTAGTTTTTTTAACATCTAGATTTATTAAATAATTGTTTAGAGTGAATAATTAAATCATATGGAAACAGTTGGATTTCTTTTAGACGGCATTTTTACATCACTTCAGTGGTTTAATTTAGCACTACTAATATTTGGATGCTTAATAGGTTTGTTTGTTGGAGCAATGCCCGGTCTTGGTTCAGTTAATGGTGTAGCAATTCTTATTCCTATTACTTTTATTATTCCACCCACTGCAGCAATAATTTTTCTTGCTGCTGTATACTACGGTGCAATGTATGGAGGAGCCATTAGCTCTGTTATGCTTGGAATTCCGGGAGCCTCTACTGCAGTAGCCACAGTTTTTGACGGCAGACCACTTGCGGTCAAAGGAGAAGCTATGACTGCATTAACTGCCGCTGCGGTTGGTTCATTTGTTGGTGGTACTGTCTCTGTTATTCTATTTACTTTATTTGCTCCACCTCTTGCTGAAGTTGCACTCAGGTTTAATGCTCCAGAAACATTTGCGTTAATGGTTATGGCCTTCGCAACGTTTGTAGGTTTAGGTGGAGACGATGTACCTAAAACTATTTTTTCAATTTTAATCGGACTAGCACTATCAACTATTGGTTTGGATTTAATCACTGGAAAACCAAGATTAATTTTCTTTAACATACCAGGTTTCCTTCATGGAATTAATTTTCTAGTTTTAGCTATAGGTATATACGGAATAGGCGAAATGCTTTGGACCCTTGAGGAGACAAAAGGCAAAGTTCAAATGTCAAAACTATCAGTTAACATGAAAGAAGTTGGAAGAGCATTTGGTGCACTTAAAAAAACTATTATGGCAATGAACATAGGCTCTTTTTTAGGCTTCTTTGTTGGAATTCTACCTGCAGCAGGTGCAACACCTGCTTCACTCATGTCATACGGTATTACAAAACAATTATCAAAAAACTCCAAAGAATTTGGAGAGGGTGTTCCAGCAGGTGTTGTAGCACCAGAGTGTGCAAACAACTCAGCAAGTACAGGAAGTATGCTTCCTATGTTAACACTTGGAATACCTGGATCTCCTACTACAGCTATTTTACTCGGTGGTATGATCCTATGGGGACTTACTCCTGGTCCTCTTTTGTTTACACAAGAACCCGAGTTTGTATGGGGTTTGATCGGAAGTCTTTACATAGCAAATTTCTTTACCCTTGTTCTAAATATTGCATTAATACCTGCTTTTTTAATGGTCTTAAGAATACCTTTTGCAATCTTAGCTCCAGTCATTTTTGTGCTTTGCGTAACAGGAGGTTATGCGCCCACTCAAAGTTTGCACGATGTATGGCTGATGTTACTATTTGGATTTGCAGGATATATCTTAAGAAAATTAGATTATCCAGTTGCACCTGCAGTTTTGTCAATTGTTCTTGGTCCTTTGGCTGAAAAGGCTTTAAGACAATCTTTGATTTTATCTGACGGTAGTATGGGGATATTTTTTGATGTTTCGGAAAAACCTATTGCAGCTGTGATAATGTATATAGCTATTGTCCTTTTAATAATGCCCGCATTTGGTCCTCTTTATAGAAGACTCTTTAAAAAAAAACAAACAGCTTAAATGATTCAAAAAATAGGAGCTGTAAACCTTAAAGGTAAAGTATATGAGTCTTTAAAAAAATATATTTTATCTTTGAATATATATTTAAAAGAAAGTGATTTTCATTTAGATGAAAGGCAATTGTCAGAAAAGCTAGGAGTGAGTCGAACACCTATAAGAGAGGCTGTTGCCAAATTAGAGCAAGAGGGTATTGTAAAAACCGTTCCAAGAAGAGGCGTGTTTGTCCATAGAAAATCAAAAAAAGATTTGGTTGATATTGTAACTGTTTGGGCAGGACTAGAGGGATATGCAGCACACTTAATTATTAAAAATTCAAAAAAAGAAGAAATAGAAAGTTTAAATAAATTCTGTCATTACTCTAAGGAGAACGTTTTATCTGAATTAGACAACTACTCAAAGGATAACATCAAATTCCATAATCAAATCATGAAATTAACTAAGGTTAAATTAATGGGAGAAATTTTAGAGTCTCAATTAATCCATCTACAATACCTCAGGAAAAAGTTTATAATCGAGTCAAATAGGGCCGTCAAATCTATTGATGAACACAATGACATTGTTAGATCTCTTGTCGCAGGACAAGCATCAAAAGCAGAAAAACTTCTAAAAAATCACGCACTTACATTAGTGGATAAGATTCAAGAAAGCATTAATTCATAAGGCAAAATTCTTTGCAACACCTAATAATCTGGTATACATTATACCACCAGAGAGAGGTTAAATATGTCTACAGGAACGAACGAACAAATGATAACTGGCGGTGAGCTGGTAGCTAAAGCCCTTAAAGCGGAGGGAGTTGAAGTGATTTACACTTTATGTGGAGGACACATTATTGACATTTATAATGGATGTTTAAATGAAGGAATTAAAATCATTGACGTTCGTCACGAAGAAGTTGCCTCTCATGCTGCTGACGGATACGCACGAATGACTGGTAAACCCGGTTGTGCAGTTGTAACTGCTGGTCCAGGAACCACTCATGCTTTAACAGGTGTTGCAAACGCTTTTAGAGCTGAAATTCCGATGCTTTTAATTGGTGGACAGAGTTCTCTTACGCAACATAAAATGGGATCTTTACAAGATTTGCCTCACGTAGACATGATGCAACCCATTACAAAATTCGCTGCTACAGTAATGTCAACTGAGAGATGCGCAGACATGGTCTCAATGGCTTTCAGGGAAACTAGAAATGGATCGTTTGGGCCATCTTTCTTAGAAATTCCAAGAGACATCCTTGACTCATCTATTCCAATGAGTAAAGCTGTTTTACCAGAGGCAGGTAAGTATAGTGCCTCATCAAAAACATTAGCAGATCCAACAGATGTTCAAAAAGCTGCTGATATAATTTCAAAAGCAGAAAGACCTTGCGTACTTTTGGGTCAACAAGTTTGGACTTGCCAGTCAACTCATGAAGCAATTGAATTTGTTAGAAATATGAACATACCTGCTTATTTAAATGGTGCTGCCAGAGGTTCAATGGCACCAGGAGACCCACATCACTTTCATAGAACTAGAAGGAACGCATTTACTAAATCAGATTGTATTATAATTGTTGGAACACCATTCGATTTCAGAATGGGTTATGGAAAAAGATTAAACCCAAATGCAACTGTGATTCAAATTGATATGGATTATAGAACTGTAGGAAAAAATAGAGACATCTCTCTTGGCTTAGTCGGTCATATTGGAACAACTCTAAAAGCTATTTCAGATGCAGGAACAAAGAAAGATAGATCAGATTGGTTTGGTGAACTTCGATCAGGTGAAGAGGCTGCATTAGAAAAGCTGATGCCTACTTTTACAACTGATAAATCTCCAATCAGCCCTTATAGAGTGGCATGGGAACTTAATCAGTTTTTGAATGATGACACGATATATATTGGTGATGGCGGAGATGTTGTTACTATCAGTGCTCAGGCTGTACAACCAAGAATGCCAGGTGCTTGGATGGATCCCGGACCTCTTGGAACATTAGGAGTTGGAGTACCTTACGCGCTTGCTGCAAAATTAGCGGCTCCAGAAAAAGAAATTCTTTTATACTGTGGCGATGGAGCGTTTTCTATGACTGGTATGGATTTTGAGGCATTTGTTCGTCACAAAGCTCCTGTTTTAACTGTTATAGGTAACAACTCTGCTCAAAATCAGATCAGATTTGGACAAATTATGAAGTACGGAGAAGATAAAGGTAATGTTGGAAACATTCTAGGCGATGTTAACTTTGATGAATTTGCAAAAATCTTTGGTGGTCATGGTGAGGCTGTTAGAGAAGCAAAAGAAATTCAACCAGCCCTTAAACGAGCAAGAGAAGCTGTAAAGTCAGGTATCCCTGCTATAGTTAATATTTGGGTTGATAAAGAAGAATTTGCGCCTGGTACTAAAAACCAGACTATGTACAAATAAATCTTAGGAGGAAATCATGGAAGCTTTAAAAGGTGTCAAAATATTAGACATGACTCACGTTCAATCTGGTCCCACTTGTACACAATTATTAGCTTGGTTTGGTGCAGATGTAGTCAAAGTAGAAAGACCAGGTGTAGGAGACGCTACTAGAGGTCAATTAAGAGATGTTCCTGATGCAGACAGCTTGTATTTTACAATGCTCAATTCTAATAAAAGAAGTATAACACTAAATCCAAAGAAACCAGAAGGTTCAAAAATATTCACTAAACTAATAAAAGAATGTGATGTAATGGTCGAAAACTTTGCTCCAGGTGCTTTAGATAGAATGGGTTTTTCTTGGGAAAAAATTCAGGAGATAAATCCAAGAATGATCTATGCATCTGTTAAGGGCTTTGGTCCGGGTAAGTACGAGGATTGTAAAGTTTATGAGAATGTTGCTCAATGCGCAGGTGGATCAGCATCAACAACAGGTATGCTTGGCGAAGTTCCACTAGTTACCGGCGCTCAAATAGGAGATAGTGGAACAGGATTACATCTAGCATTAGGCATTGTTACCGCATTGTTTCACAGAGAAAAGTCAGGAAAAGGTCAAAGAGTATCTGCTGCTATGCAAGACGGTGTTTTAAATCTTTGCAGAGTAAAACTTCGTGATCAACAAAGGCTCTCCAAAGGACCTTTAAAAGAATACTCTCAATTTGGAGAAAATATTCCTTTTGATGACGCCACGCCTCGTGCAGGTAATGACTCTGGTGGAGGTCAACCAGGAAGAATTCTAAAATGTAAAGGTTGGGAGACTGATCCTAATGCCTATACTTATTTTATTACTCAAGCTGCAGTTTGGGAAAAAGTATGCGATGTTATTGGAAAACCTGAATGGAAAGAAGACGACAGTTACTCAACTCCTGCGCTTAGATTACCAAAACTTAATGAAATCTTTAATACCATCGAAGCTTGGACTAAGACTAAGACAAAATTTGAGGTTATGGATATATGCAACCCTCTTGATATACCAGTTGGCCCGATCCTTTCTCTAAAAGAGTTGGCTGAGGATCAAGGACTGCGAGATACCAATACAATAGTTGAGGTTGATCATCCTGAAAGAGGAAAATATTTAACAGTTGGCAATCCAATTAAATTATCAGACTCTCCAGCAAAAGTTGAAAGGTCTCCACTTCTCGGAGAACATACAGATGAGATACTTAAGGAATTTTGCCAAATGAGTGAAGATGAAATTAAAGCTGTAAGAGAAGCCGGAGCAGTATAAGATACATTCAATTTTAAGGAGTTATAATGAAGATTATTTTAATGGGACAACAAGCATTTGGAAAAAGTGCTTTAGAAAAATTTCATACAGAAACAGAGCACGAAGTTGTAGCAGTATATTGCGCTCCCGATAAAGAAGGCAAACCAGTTGATCCTGTAAAGGAATATGCCCAAAGTGTAAGTCTCCCAGTATTTCAACCATCGAACTTTAAAGATCAAGAGGTATTAGATCAAATAAGGTCACATGGAGCAGATTTATGTGTAATGGCATATGTTATTATTTTCGTTCCTGAAGGGGCAAGAGATATTCCTACTCATGGTTCAATATGTTTTCACCCTTCATTACTTCCATTACATAGAGGCCCAAGTTCTATTAACTGGCCAATCATTGGTGGATCAACTAAAACAGGTCTCTCAATCTTTTATCCTAACGACGGATTAGATGAAGGTGAGATATTACTTCAAAAAAAAGTCGACATATTACCCGATGATACTTTGGGTGATGTTTACTTCAAAAAAATATTTCCATTGGGTCTTGATGCTTGCGTAGAAGCAGCAAATCTAATTGAGTCCGGAAACGCACCAAAAACACCCCAAGACGACTCTAAAGCTACATATGAATCTTGGTGCAAAAAAAGTGATGCCCGAATTGATTGGAAAAAGCCTGGAAATGAAATTTATAACCTAATAAGAGGCTGTAACCCTCAACCAGGTGCATGGGCTGAATTTATGGGAGATGAGTATACATTCTATGATAGTAAATTTATTGATGAACAAAGCGCAGAGCATTTCCCTGGTCAAATAATATCAATTAGTGCTGAGAATGTTAGAATAGCTGTAAAAGGTGGATTTATTGAAGTATCAAGGTTTAAATCTGATCAAGGTAAATTATTTGTAAAAGACATGAACACTGCAGTATTTACAGAGGGTGATTTATTCTCATAATAGCTTTTAGTGGCTAAACCTAATAAAGATTCACTTAAGACCTTATCGTTTATAACTTATTTCATAATACTTTTTGTATTTTGGTTTATTTTATCAGGTTACTTAAAAACTCTTTTACTTTTCTTTGGTGTTATCAGCGTTCTTTTTGTTTTTTGGATGTCCTACAGAGCTAAAGCACTTGAGGAAGACTCTCTTCCATTAAAAATCATACTTAGATTACCATTTTATTGGATTTGGCTTTTCAAAGAAATTTTTAAATCTGGAATAACAACAACAGTTTTAATTTGGAATGGTAAATACTCACCTCAACTCATAACAGTTAAAGCATCTCAGAAGAATAGAACAGGAATAGCAAACTATGCAAATGCTATCACTCTTACACCTGGTACAGTAACAATAGAAGTAGATAAAAAAATATTTCTTGTTCATGCATTAAGTAAGAAACTATCTGAAGACTTGCAGACAGATGATATGAACAAAGTAATTACAGATTTAGATAAATGATCTTTTTTGCAACATTATCTGTTTTGGGGGTCTCTGTAGCATTATGCTTAGTTCGAGCAATTAAAGGACCAACTCCTTTTGACAGAATATTATCTATATCAAGCATCGGGACAATTATAGCGATAGGCATTAGTGTTCATGGTTTTGCATTTGAAAGGCCTGATTTTGTCGATATTTCTTTGATGTATATACTTTTGAATTTTTTAGGCACCATAGCAATACTTAGGTATTACAAAATAAAAAGGAAAAAAAGTAATGACTTATAATTATATTGAATTGATCACTTTTATCTTATTGGCAATAGGATGCTTCTTCATTTTATCTGGGAGTTTAGGCTTAATAAAGTTACCCGATGTATTTAGTCGAATTCATGCTGCCGGACTAATTGATACACTAGGATCAGGTTTTATAGTCTTAGCTTTAATAATTTATTCAGGTTTTAGTTTATTAAGCCTTAAACTAATATTGATACCTGTATTTTTAATATTCACCAGCCCTGTAACAGGCCATGCCATAGCTTTATTTGCCCATGAGTCAGGGTATAAGCCAAAAGGAAAAAATAAAAAATGAACTTTTTATTAATTAATTTTTTTTTAATTTCCCTGTTACTAGTAACAACTTTTTTTATTTTTAAAACTACATCATTAATAAGCGTGGTAGCTCTTACTGGAGCATTTACTTTGCTCTGTTCTGCTATTTACGTAAATTTAGATGCAGTTGATGTAGCATTTACAGAAGCGGCTGTAGGGTCTGGTATATCAACTATTTTAATGGTAATGGCTGCTGCAAAATTACCTGAGGGAAAAAAAAATAAATTAATAAATTTATTTCCAAGTATTATCCTCGCAGTATCGATATCACTAATATTGATTATCATAATTGCTAATCTCCCATTACTAGGAGATCCAAATGCTCCAATCCATCTTCATGTAGTTCCAGAGTACCTTAAGGAAAGCAAAGACTTTTTTCACATACCAAATGTCGTAACTAATATTTTAGCTAGCTATAGAGGTTTTGATACTCTTGGAGAAACAATTGTTATATTTACTGCAGGCATAGGTGTTATAGCCTTGTTAACTAGTAACACTCTTAATCGTAAAACAAACTTTAAGAAAAATAATAAAAAAAATGAGAGATAAAATTTCATCTAGTCCAGTATTAAGTGTCGTTAGTAAAATTCTTTTTGCTCCGATTATTATATTTGGGCTTTACGTGCAATTCCATGGCGACTATGGACCAGGAGGAGGATTTCAGGCAGGAGTAATAGTGGCGGCTGCTTTTATTTTATATTCAATGATATTTGGGCTTTCAAAAGGCGAAACTTTAGTTCCGATAATGATTAATCGATATTTAATGTGTGTTGGTGTCTTGTTATATGCAGGCGTTGGAATAGTTTCAATTCTTCTTGATGGTATGTACTTAGATTATAATGTTCTGTCATCAGACCCTTCAACTGGTCAACATATAGGCATTATATTAGTTGAATTGGGAGTAGGTATCACTGTTGCAACAGTAATGATTGCCTTATATCACTCCTTCGCTTCTTTTGGAGAGATTAATGAGTAACTTTATTTATTTTTGGAACCATTTCGCCTTTATATTACTGATGGTTGGTGGTTTATTTATAATTATTACGAGTCAAAACTATTTAAAAAAGGTAGTTGGCTTAGCAATTTTTCAAACTGCAGTTTTTGTATTTTTTGTTTCACTCGCAAAAGTCTTAGACGGGACAGCTCCTATTTTAACAAAAATGGAAAATGCTTATTCAAATCCATTACCACATGTCTTAATACTGACTGCTATTGTGGTTGGTGTTGCAACTTCAGCACTGGGATTAGCGTTAGTACTACAGATCTACAGGAACTACGAAACAATCGAAGAAAAAGAAATACAGTCTTTGGAGTTAAAGTCAGATAAATAAATGTTTAATATATTTTTAGATGATGCTGCTGCATTGGTAGTGGTTTTACCTCTACTAATTTCAGCAATAATTGCTTTCATACCATCAAAAATATGGCCCTGGATCATCTCACTTGTCACTTTAGTTTTGCATTTGGTTTTATCTTTACACCTTCTAAAAGAAATTTCTATTTCAGGTTTGATAATTTATGAGTTTGGAAACTGGGAACCACCATGGGGGATCTCTTTCAAAATAGATGGAGTCAACATTGGGCTTCAATTGTTGTTTTCAATTTTTGTTTTGATATCTACATTTTATTCTAGGAAAATATTTTTAAGAGAAATTGACTCTAGGGACTCTGGAAAAGCTTACTCTTTGTGGTTATTGGCAATAGGAAGTTTAAACGGGATTATCTTAACCAACGATATTTTTAATTTATTTGTCTTTTTAGAAATCTCTGCCTTAGCTTCTATTTCCCTAATCGCATTGGGTGCAGGTCAAAATAGAAAAGCGTTATTAGCAGCATTTAATTATCTAATTATTGGAGCTATCGGTGCCACATTTTATGTAATTGGAGTTGGTTTTGCCTACGCAATGACAGGAACGTTAAATATGAATGATCTCGTCATTCAGCTGGCTCAATATTCTGATGGCCAGTTAGCTATCTTTGCCGGAATGTCATTTATGCTTATTGGGCTTATGGTAAAAGCTGCAATTTTTCCTGTCCATATTTGGTTACCACCTGCATATAGTTACGCTCCCTCAGCTGTTTCAACTCTTTTGGCTGCATTAGCTACAAAAACAATTCTTTATTTTTTTGTGAGACTTTTGTACGAGGTATTCATAATATATCCAAGTTACTTAAGCTTATTTTTAGATTTTGTTTTATATCCTTTATCTTTACTCGCTATATTTATCGGAACTTTGATAGCTATATATCAAGAAGATATAAAAAAACTTTTGGCATTTTCATCAATTGCTCAGATAGGCTATATAACTCTGGCTTTTAGTCTTAAAGACCATAGTGGTATTACTTCAGGTTTTATTCATATATTTAACCATGCTTTAATTAAAGGAGGTTTATTTATGGCTCTAGGTTACTTTGCTATTCTTCAAAAGGATAGGGTAACCCTTACTAGTTTAAAAGGTTTTGGCTACAAATACCCAATAACTTCATTTGCTTTATTAATTTGTGGACTATCTTTAATTGGATTGCCTTTAACTAATGGCTTTATTTCAAAATTGTATTTATTTCAAGCTCTTTACACAAACCAGATGTATTTTTCAATCGCTTTGGTAGCGGTAAGTTCAGCTTTAGCTGTTGCATACTTTTGGAAAATAGTGGAACAGATGTGGTTTTCTGAAATTAAATTTAAATCAGAAAAAGAGGATGCTTATATTTATTTACCAATTTGGATAATTACAGTCTCTATAATTGTTTTTGGAATATATTCATCACCAATAATAGAATTTTCTAACTTGTCTGCAGACTATCTAATATCAGGTTATCAAAATTGAGTAATTCTTTTTTAATCATACTAGGTATTATTACCCCATTATTCGCAGCATTATTTTCTTATGTTTGTAGATATAATAATAATTTAAGAGACTCTTTTGGTATAATAGGTGGTCTAGTAACCTTTTTAGTTAGTTTAAAAATTTTTCATGGAATACAAAATAACGAAATATTTCAGATAACTTTTTTTACACTTTTTGATGCAGTTGATTTTACTTTTAAAGTTACCGCTCTTGGATCTATTTTTAGTTTAGTGGCCTCATCTCTTTGGATACTGGCTTCTATTTATACTATAGGTTATATGAGAGGAGCTGGTGAAAAAAATCAAACAAGATTTGTAATTTTTTATTCAATTGCAATCCATGCTGCACTGGCAATAGCTTGGTCTGGAAATCTTCTAGTCTTATTTATTTTTTACGAAATATTAACATTTTCAACTTTCCCTTTAGTTGGACATAAACAAAATGCTGACTCAAAATCTGCAGGACGACTTTATTTATCGATTTTAGTCGGCACTTCTTTAATTTTTTTCTTACCGGCTATATTTTGGATTTGGCTTGAAACAGGGACTCTGGATTTTCAAGATGGAGGAATATTAATAAATCAGTTTCCAGCAGAGTACCTTTCTCTTCTAATAGCCATGCTTGTATTTGGAATTGGTAAAGCAGCGATTATGCCAATTCATCGATGGTTACCGGCAGCAATGGTGGCACCAACTCCAGTTTCCGCTCTACTTCATGCGGTAGCTGTTGTAAAAGCTGGTGTTTTTAGCTTTCTTGTAGTTATTGTTTATATAGTAGGTCCTGAATTCTTGCTTCAAACAAAAAGCTCAGATTGGTTAGTTTGGTTAGCATGTTTTACAATTATGGCATCCAGTATCATTGCAATTACAAAAGATGATTTAAAAGCTAGATTAGCTTATTCTACTATTAGTCAACTTTCTTATATAATTCTTGGAGCTGCTTTGGCTTCATCACTAGCGTTAAAAGGAGCTTCCTTTCATATAATTACTCATGCTCTAGGTAAGATAACTTTGTTTTTTTGTGCTGGTGCTATTTATGTAACAGCCCACATTAAAAAAGTAAGTGAACTAAAAGGTATGGGTTTTAAATTACCATTGATATTTTTTGCTTACACTTTAGGAGCTCTATCAATCATCGGAGTTCCTCCATTTATAGGTTCATGGAGCAAATTTTATTTAATAATGGGTTCTATTGAAAGAGAATTTATTGTTGTTGCTATAATTTTAGGCATATCCTCACTTTTGAATATTTATTATTTATTACAACCAGTTGTAATGGGATTTACTCAAACCTCTAGAAGAGAAATAAAATTAACTAAAACTCCTTTGACTGTTTGGCCACCAGTAATTACCGGATTAAGCTGTTTAATATTCTTTTTTTATGCAAACTATTTCTTAAATAATGTAAGCGGAGTAATAGTGATTTAAATGAAAAAGAATGATTTAACAAGTATGGGTAAAAGTTTTACAAAGTATATACTTATTATTGGGGCACTCTTAATTCTTTTAGATTTTACATTCCATAGACATGAATACTTTTCATTTGCTGAGATTTATGGTTTTCCAGCTTTTTTTGGATTTATAAGTTTTGTTTTTATCGTTTTGTTAGGAAAGTGGTTAAGAAAATTCTTAATGAGAAAAGAGGACTATTATGATCAGTAACATTATCCCAGGTTTAATAATGATACTCACTTCATTCTTATTACCAATAATACCACAATATTTTAGACAACCAGCAATGTTACTTTCGGTTGGTTTATCAGCATTATCATTATTTAATGGTTATGGAACTTTTTTAGAGTGGGACGTACTTGGATTAAATTTAATATTATATCAATCAGATAGCTTAACTTTTCCATTTTCTATTATTTTTCATATTGCAGCTGTTCTTGTCATTATCTTTAGCTGGCATAGTAAAAACTTAATGGAGCATATGGCGACACTCGCTTATGCTGGTTCAGCGATAGGTGCACTTCATGCTGGTGACTTCTTTAGTTTATTTATATGGTGGGAAGCCACTGCTCTAACTTCAGTTTTTATAGTATTTGCAGGAAATACTAAAGCAGCAAGAGACGCAGCCATGAGATATTTGATTATTCAAGTCTCCTCAGGTGTATTGCTTTTAATTGGAGCATGTTTGTTGTTGTATCAAACTGGAAATCACAACTTAACTGTTTTAGATCTGACTACAGATTTTGGAATTTTTATATTTATTGCTTTTGGAATTAAAGCTGCCTTTCCCTTTTTAAATGGCTGGTTACAAGACTCATATCCTGAGTCTTCTGTTACGGGTACAGTGGCGTTATCGGCATTTACAACAAAACTAGCTATTTATGCATTAGCCAGAACGTTCCCAGGCACAGACTCATTGATTTGGATTGGAGCTATTATGACAGCGTTCCCTGTCTTTTTTGCTGTAATTGAAAATGATTTAAGAAGGGTTTTATCTTTTAGTCTAAATAATCAATTAGGTTTTATGGTAGTTGGTATTGGTATCGGAACTGAGCTATCACTTAATGGAACAGTGGCTCATGCATTTGTTCATATTATATATAAAGCCTTACTTTTTATGAGCATGGGAGCTGTTTTATATAGAGCAGGAACCACAAAAGCTTCAGAATTAGGTGGTCTATACAAATACATGCCCTTTACTACAATCTTTTGCATCATAGGTGCCATGTCTATTTCTGCCTTTCCATTGTTTAGTGGTTTTGTAGCGAAGTCTTTAATCATGTCCTCTTTAGGAGGTATGGGTATGGTTTTAATTTATTTTGTATTATTTTTTGCATCTGCAGGTGTGTTAGAGCACTCGGGAATAAAGATACCTTATTTTGCATTTTTTGCGCATGAGAGAAAATCAAAAGTGAAAGAAGCACCCATTAATATGCTTATAGCGATGGGCATTGCAGCTTTTTTATGCATTGGAATTGGAGTTTTTCCTAAATACTTATATCAGATACTTCCATACACAGTTGAGTACCAACCATATACGATAGACCATGTTATAAGTCAGCTTCAACTTTTAGTTTTTGCTATTATTGCGTTTCTATTTCTCGTTAAATTTAAACTTTATCCTTCAGAGATTAAATCTACTGTATTAAACTCTGATTGGTTTTATAGAAAAATGCTCCCCGGTATAGGAAAACCACTATTTAAAAAAATAGGTTTGTTAACAGAATTTATTTACGAAAATTTAAGGTTTTTTTTCAGATTGATATTAAATAAATCTCATAAATTTAGTAATTCATCGTATATAAAAGTAACAACACCTAGTTTTGCAGGAACAATTCTCATATCAATATTATTTATAATGCTGCTAATTGTATTGTTATAATTATTTTTTTATTTTTGAGGACTCAAGCTTGATAGCCTCTTGGATAAAGATTTGCCATATCCTCACTATAATTTCAGGATCAATTTTATTTCTTTTTGCCTTTGATTGAACAGATTTCAAAATATGAGTAATTCTTTCGTGGTCAATTATTTCATCTTTACTCTTTTTTAATTTAGTAACTTTATGAATTTCCTTAAATCTATCTCCAATTAATTCAATAATTTTATTATCAATATTATCAATATCTTTCCTCACTTTTTTAAGATCATCCATATTATTTTTTTTAGCCATTTTTGATTATTACTGTAAATTAAATTTATATGAATTTTAAAAATACTAAACATAAAGTTGCTGTATTCTGTGGTTCAATGTATGGATCAAATAAAAAATTTAAAGAATTAACTATTACAGTAACTAAATACTTGGCCCAAAATAATTATGATATTGTTTATGGAGGCGGGGATAATGGATTGATGGGTGTTGTAGCTAACACAGCTTTAAAATATAATTCTCATGTAACTGGCATTATCCCTTCTTTCCTTGATAAACGTGAAAATATCCACTCTAAAATTAATAAAATTTATGTGACTAAAACAATGGAACAAAGAAAAAAAAAGTTTCTACAAATATCAGATAGCTTCGTAGCCTTACCTGGAGGAGGAGGTACAATTGAGGAAATAAGCTTAGTTGTAAGTGCACTTCAATTAGGAGTAATCAAGAACAAAAAATGTTTAATATTTAATTATGAAAATTATTGGAATGACATAATCAATCAATATAAAAAAGTTGTGAATGCTAAGTTTGCATACAAAAATTTTAAAGATTTATTTTTAGTATGTAATAACCTTACTGAATTTAAAGAGATCTTTTAATTATGTTTTAAATAATTTAACCAATTTCTCAACTCTCTATTCCGGATATTATCATTTAATAAAGATTGACTATAGCTATTAACGTTCGGTTTTTTGTAATCCTCGATTAGATTAGTAATTTGATTTTTAGTGAATATTTTTTCTTTGAGTAAAATACTTTTTCTTGCCTTAAGAATTTTGCCAGTATATTTAAAATTAAATTCAGGATGATATTGGGTGCCCCAAAAATTTTTAGTTACTAGAGACTGAATCGAAAAATGATTATCAGAGAGAATTTTTGAATTGTTTGGTTTTTGAGAAATATGGTCTAAATGTGAGGCAAAAGCATCAAACACTGATGGTTTATTAGTATACATTGGATGTATCTTACCAAACTTGTTAATGCTGATATTATAGGCTATTCCAATCTCCCTTCCTTTGGGGTTTTTTTTAACTGCTCCATTATTTGTAACTGTATAAAGTTGCATTCCCCAACAACTTCCAAACATATTTATTTTTAATTCTGACATTTTTTTCATTAAAGAAATTTGATTTTTAATCTCTCGAGTATTGTCATAAATATTAAGGCTAGAACCAGTCCATACTACTCCTCTAAATGACTTTATGAAGTTTTCTTCGTATATCTTATTTAAGTCCATTGATGGATAAATAAATGTAGTTCTTATATTTGGATTTATGCTTTTTAACTGATCTCTATAAAATTCACAGATTGGTTGTAATTTATGTTTTGCTAGCTTACCCCATCCGTTTTTATCGTATCCATTAACTATTAGTAAATTCATTCATATTTAATATATTTAGATTATCTAGATGTCAGCATTTATCTACAAATCAATTTCTGTTCTTTTTTTTGTTTTAATGAGTGTGTGTATCAAAGCTACTGGAGATAATTTACCACTGTTTGAAGTAGTTTTTTTTAGAAGTTTTTTTGCTCTTATTCCACTGTTTTTAGTTATTTTTTATTTTAATTTAAAAATCAATTCTATAAATAACTACAAACTTCACTTTTTAAGAGGCTTAGTAGGCATTGCTGCCATGTCATTATTCTTTATATCCTTAAGGTATGTACCATTAATTGAAATGCAAACTATTAGCTACTCCTCAGTTTTTTTTATATCAATATTATCAATTTTTTTCTTAGGAGAAAAAATTGGTTATAGAAGAGTAATTGCAATTATTGTGGGTTTTATAGGAGTAGTAATTATTTTAAAACCAGATGTTAATTTATTTAGTAATTATTCTGTTTTACCTCTTTTAGCTAGCATTTTTCTATCAATGGCTGTCATAATTTTAAAAAAAATACTATTAACCAATAATAATATATTGAGTGTTTGGACTTTTACACTTTTTGCCACTTTATTCAGTTTATTCTTTTTTAATGATGATTGGATTTGGCCTAATAATTTTGATTTGGTTCTTTTAATTGCATCCGGCATTTTAGGTTTTGTGGCACAGCTTTGTCTCTCCAAATCTTTTCAACTAGCAGATGCTTCCGTATTAGCACCTCTAGATTTTACATCTGTAATATGGGCTTTTTTAATTGGATATATTATCTTTGGAGAATTTCTTTCAAGAGAAGTATTGTTAGGGGGGCCATTAATATTATTATCTGTGGGATATATTTTTTATCGTGAGACAGTTCTTCGTAAAAAAATTGTTTTAGGCAGTAACAAACAATTCTAATTAAAGTTTAGACAGTACATTTTTTTTTTGATACTAAAAACATATGGATTATCTACATACAATGGTTCGTGTCAGTGATATTGATCAGTCAATTGATTTTTATTGCAATAAATTAGGCTTGGTAGAATTTTCTAGAAAAGAAAGTGAGAAGGGACGTTTTACTTTAATTTTTCTTTGTGCTCCTGGCGATAAAAATACAGCAGAAAGTGAAAAAAAACCCCTTTTGGAATTAACATATAATTGGGACAAGGAAGAGTACCAAGGTGGTCGAAATTTTGGACATCTTGCTTTTAGAGTAGATAATATTTATCAAGTTTGTGAAAATCTTATTAAAAATAACGTAGTAATAAATAGACCTCCAAGGGATGGTTATATGGCGTTTATTAAATCACCAGACGGTATTTCCATTGAGTTACTTCAAAAGGGTGAGAGTCTTGAAATCAAAGAACCTTGGTCAAGTATGGAAAATAATGGTTCTTGGTAAATTATATCTCAGAGAGTTTTTTTTCTATATCTTCTCTAGTTAAATTACCATTATTTTGAGATATCACCTCTAAAGCCTTACGAATGATATCTTCATCCCCTGGCTCCTCTAGATCAGATAAGATTATCTCTCTGAGTAATTCTGAATTATCAGATTGTCCAATATCATCAAGAATGAATTGAGCAAAAACTTTATTTCTAGAATTTCTCTTTTCAAATTCAGTTTGCTCTTTTTGACTTTGTTCTGCTTCAAAAGCCTTTTGTCTATCTTTAAATTTATCCATAGTTAATTATTTCATAGTTGGCATGTTGAGTGAAGCCCCTGCGACATCATCTGGCCATCTTGATGTTATAGTCTTTCTTTTGGTATAAAAGTTAATTCCTTCTTCTCCATGCATTCCATGACCACCAAATATTGAGCCTTTCCAGCCACCAAAAGTATAAAATGACATAGGCACTGGTATAGGAATATTGATACCAACCATCCCAATTTGGACATTCTTCATAAAATTTCTTGCGAATGCCCCATTAGATGTATAAATGGAAGTTCCATTTCCAAATTTATGCTTATTTATTAAGTTCAAAGCATCTTCAAAGTTGTTCATATTCAACACAGATAAAACAGGTCCAAATATTTCCTCTTTGTAAATGGACATATTTTCACTAACGTCATTAAATATTGTAGGACCAACAAAATTACCATTTTCATAACCTTGTAAACTAATTCCTCTGCCATCTAGTTCTAATTTTGCACCTTCTTCAACTCCTTTTTCAATAAATGAAAGAACTTTTTGTTTGTGTTCTTTTGTAATGAGGGGTCCCATTTCACTTTGTGGGTCTAAAGACTCTCCAACTTTAATTTTATTAGCTTTCTCTTTTAATAAATCCATAAATGGTTTTTGGATTTTACCAATAGGCATAGCTACTGAAGTTGCCATGCAACGTTCACCCGCAGATCCAAAAGCAGCCCCAATTAATCCATTTACTGCATCCTCTAAATTTGCATCTTCCATTATTAGCATATGGTTTTTTGCACCACCAAGAGCTTGAACTCTTTTATTTGTTTTTGAACACTCAGTGTAAATATACTTAGCGACAGGTGTTGACCCAACAAAACTTACAGAAGAAATATCTTCGCATTGAAGAATTAGATCTACGACATTTTTATCACCATTTACTACTGTAAGAATATTATCAGGAAGACCTGCCTCACTTATTAATTCTGCAAGTTTCAAAGAGCATTGAGGAACTTTTTCAGAGGGTTTAAGCATAAAGGCATTCCCACATGCAATTGATAATGGAAACATCCACATTGGAACCATAGCTGGGAAATTAAAAGGTGTTATTCCTGCACAGATTCCTAAAGGTTGTTTAATATCAAACAAATCTACGTTTGTGCCAACGTTAATTGAGTGATTTCCTTTCAACAAATGTGGTATACCGCATGCAAAGTCAACTACTTCAAGACCTCTTTGTAAAGATCCTTTTGCATCAGAAAATACTTTACCATGTTCTTCAGAAATGATTTTTGCAATCAAATCAAAATTTTTTTCAATTAAAACTTTAAACTTAAATAAAATATCACTTCTCTTTGTAATAGGAGTATTGGCCCATACAGATTGAGCTGATTTCATTTTACTAATTATTTTTTCAAACTCATTTCTAGTGGTTTTTGGTACATGTGCATATTCCTCACCCGTACTAGGGTTATATAATTTTATAAACTCTTCTGAATTACTAGATAATCCCTTAGAGTCAAAGAAATTTTCAATTATTTTCATGTGATGTTTTTATTATTAAATTTGTTTTTAGTAAAGATAATTGATTTATTTTAACTCATTTGTTATGATAATGAATTTAAGGGGTGCTGAAAGGCTGAGAAAGGTAATACTTAACCCTCGAACCTGATCCAGGTAATTCTGGCGTAGGAAGTTTCCCTTAAATACTTTTAACAATTTATACAAATTAAATGGAAATTATTTTTTTAATATTATTAGGACTAATTTTTACTGCATCATTTATATTTTTAAAAAAAAATGAATTATCAGATGATAAATTTGTTATTAAAAATAAATATAACATATTTTTCTCAACTTCTTCTTTTGTATCATCAGCATTAGGTTTTTGGATAATTTTTTCACCAGCAGCGGCAGCTACTTGGGGTGGAATGGGCAATGTCATTGGTTATGCTCTAGGTGCTGCAATGCCTTTAATTTTATTTATATTTATAGGAAAATACGTAAGAAAAGTATTTCCAAATTCGTCGGGCTTTCATGATTGTATTGAAAATAGATTTGGTAAAAGTTTATCACACTTTGTCATAATAGTTTCGTTAATTTACATGACAGTGTTTTTAATAGCTGAGATTACAGCTATCTCAAAGTTCTTTAATTTTTTAAATGGTACCTCTTATTGGATTTCTTCAATGATAATTATATTAATAGCTTTATCATACGTTCTAATTGGCGGTCTATCAGCAACAATATTCACAGATTTAATTCAATTTATATTTATTATAGGAATTTGTTTGTTTTTAGTTTTTAAAATTCCATTCCAAGAGTTTTCGGACAATACTTCTTTTATGACCGAAAATGCACATTTATTCGACTTTAATAATCAATTTTTATGGATTACGGGTTTAACTTTTTTAATAGCGGTTACATTTACTAATCTTTTTCATCATGGTAATTGGCAAAGAATTTATGCTGCTAAAGATGATAACACACTAAGTATAAGCTTAATTATATCTACTTTAATTATATTTATAATTGTTTATTTCATTGGATATTCTGGATTGGTATCAATTTCACTTTATTCCATGGACGATCCTGACTTAACTTTTGTAAAACTTTTTGGGCTACTGGAAACCTCGTTTATAAAATATATATTTGTAATATTGGCTGCTTCACTAGTATTGAGCAGTATCGATACTTTAATAAATGCAATAAATTCTCAGATTGTCTCGCTCAGCAAGAGTTATTCTTTTAGGTCTTCCTCAAACATCCACTTTATTATAGTTTTTTTAGTGGCAGTTTTTATACTATCTTCACAGGGTTACAATGTCTTGTACGTATTTCTAATTGCTGATTTAATTTGTTGTTGTTTAGTTTTACCTTTTTTGCTGGGTTTGTTTGGTTTTAATATCTCTATCAAACAAATTTACATAATATCGTTTTTGAGTTTACTACTGGGAGTATTAATATTTCCTGATCCCTCATTTAATAAAAATATAATGAGTGATTTTTTAAATATTAATTTAACATTTATCAATAATTATAAATTATTTTCATCATTTTTAGTGCCAATTTTATTTTCGATAATATTGACACTATTGATGAAAAAGAAAGGAGTATGATGGAACATATTTATAATGATTTAAAAAACCTACGGGAAAAAGGAGCGCTCGTGCATTGTATAACTAATTACGTGGCAATGAACATTAATGCGAACACGCTCTTATCAATTGGAGCATCTCCGTTGATGTCTCATGCTAGAAGTGAACTTGGAGAAATAGCTGCCATTTCGTCTTGTTTAGTTAATAATATTGGAACGCTAGATGACAATTGGAGACCTAGCTTTTTAGAGGCTTCTAAATTCTACGTTGAACAAGAAAAACCAATCATACTAGACCCTGTTGGCTCAGGTGCGAGTAAATTAAGAACCCAAACTTGCCTTGACATAATTAATGGTTCCAAAAAATTAATCATCAGAGGGAATGCGTCTGAAATTCAATCACTAGTTGATCAAAATAAAATTTCTTCAAAGGGCGTAGATTCTTCAATTGAAAGCCACGCTGCTATTGAGTCTGGTAAAATTTTATCTAAAGAGAATGATTGTGTAGTATTTATAAGTGGTGGTGATGATTTTATTATTCAGGACGATAAAATTACAAAAATATCTAACGGATCAAGTATAATGACAAAAGTTACAGCTATTGGCTGTTCTCTATCATGTATTGTTGGAGCATTTGCAGCTGTTGGAGAAAGTTTATATAAATCAGCTATAAGTTCTGCAGCTATTTTTTCAATTGCAGGAGAACTCGCAGCATCAAAATCTGAAGGCCCAGGTGATTTTCAAGTAAATTTCTTAAACAAATTAAATAATATTACTGAAAAAGAAATTTTAGATAATTTAAAAATCACTAGTGTTTAAATTTTGTTTTGTTACTGATGATAAACTTACTCCCCTGAGTAAATTAGACAATTATTTAAAAATAATATTTGAAAGCAAGGTTGATTGTATTCAACTAAGATTTAAGAATTTAAAAACAATTGATTTATACAATTTAGGAAAGGATTTAAAAAAGGATTGCGTTAGATTTAAAAAAACTCTTATTGTCAATGATCGTGTGGATATTGCAAAATCAATAAATGCTCATGGAGCGCATGTTGGAATGGATGATTTACCTTATAATCAAGCCAGGAAAATATTAGGGAAAAAATCAATAATTGGAGTTTCAGCAAGTAATAAAGTTGAATTTGCAAAGGTAAAAAGGTTAAAGGGTGTGAGTTATATAGGTGTTTCTGCTTTCTCATCGAATACAAAACAAGAAATGAAAAATTATTTTGGTTTAGGCGGTCTTAAAAATTGTGCCGAAGCAACAAAGATTCCATTAATAGCAATAGGCGGTATTAAAGTTAATGATGTTAATAATATACTAAAACTAAAAATACATGGTGTAGCAATGATATCTTCTTTATTAAAAGGAAATATTAAAGATAATTGCTCTCAAGTAAGTAAGATCATAAAAAGTTGTGAAAAAATATAAAACTGTATTAACTATTGCAGGTTCTGACTCGTCAGGTGGTGCGGGCATCCAGGCAGATATAAAAACCATAACATATTTTAAATGTTATGCGATGTCAGTAATCACTGCTCTAACAGCACAAAATACTCAAGAGGTAAAAAGTATTTTTAATACAACTCCCAAATTTATCAGAGAACAACTCAATACTACTTGTAACGATATAAAACCTGACTCAATCAAGATTGGAATGCTAAGTGACAAAAAAATTATTCAAGAGATATCAAAATTTTTAGAAAATTCTAAAATTTCAAATGTTATATTAGATCCTGTGATGGTATCAACCTCAGGTTTTTTATTATTAAAAAAAAGTGCTATTTCTAGTTTAGTAAAAAATTTAATAACTAAGTCATTGATAATTACACCTAATTTAAAAGAAGCTGAACTTCTTACAAATACTAAAATTAATACAAAAAACGATATGATTAAAGCTATAGAAATACTTCAAAATATAGGTGCAAAAAATATTTTGATTAAAGGTCTTATTAAAGAGAAAAAAATCTATGATTGTTTATTCTTACAGAAAAACAAGGAGATACATTTTTTTATGTCTAATATTATTAATAGCAAAAATACTCATGGAACAGGCTGCACATTATCATCGGCGATCGCTTCTAATATTGCCTTAGGAAATGATATTTTAAAGTCTGTAAAGAATTCAAGAAACTATATACAAAAAGCCATATATAAGGGCAGTTTTTACAAAATTGGTAAAGGAAGTGGGCCAGTCTATCATTTTTAACTTTTAATTTACTCAAATTGCTTTAAAAGATTTATCAATATTTAGGCTTATTATTTGAATACCATTTAAAAAATCTCATTAAAATTTTAAACGACATTTGGATATACTAAATATTTATTACTTAAGAAAGGACTATAAATGACTACTGGAACAGTGAAATGGTTTAACCCAAAAAAAGGATATGGGTTTATTGCCCCTGATGGAGAAGATAAAGATATCTTTGTTCATATCACAGCTGTTCAACAAGCAGGATTAGACCGCCTCGATGAAGGCGACAAAGTCGAATTTGAAATTGTTGAAGACAAAGGCAAATCCAAAGCAGATCAGTTGAAAAAAGTTTAATTGATATTGCGAATACTTTTTATTTTATCGTAGGCTTGATTTATCTCGGATAGTCTGTCTTCAGATTTAATGATTAATTCTTGAGGGACACCCTGGGCACTCAATTGGTCAGGGTGTAACTCTTTACTAAGCTCAATCCATTTCTTTCTAATCTCGCCGTCTGTTGCCTCTTTATTAATTCCTAGTACTTTGTATGGATTTATTTGTTTGTCCAGCCACAATGTTTTAATGCTCTCATATTGGGTTTTAGTTAGGCCAAAATAATTAGCACAATTCTCTATATAATTTATTTCAGGATCACTTATCTCCCCATCTGCCTCTGCTATATAAAATAAAAGATTGATGACTTGTTCAAGTACTTGTGGTTGTGCTCTAAATAACATTCCAAGTTGTTTCGCGTATTGATGAAAATCATCTGAAGTTTTTTTTGCTTCATTAAAAATTTTACCAACATCGCTTTGAAAGTCAGCAGGTATTTTAAATTTTTCTCTAAATGCTTTAACCTCATCTGAAGTAACTTGGCCATCTGCCTTAGCTAATTTTGCCGCTAATATTATAATTCCAATTGTAATAATTTCTTGAGGTGACTGTATACCTATGCTTTCATTGGTATTTTGCCTTCTTATTTTATCTACACTATGTCCTGCAATAACACCTAGTAATGCCCCAATTGGACCACCTAAAGCAAATCCAAATGTACCAGCAAGTAATTTCCCCCAAACACTCATCTAATGAAATTTAATATATTCTGGTTTCTTTCAAATTATTTTAACCACTGATTAACTTTATTATGATCTTTAAGTGAGGCTTCATTGCCATGTGCAAAATGTTTGCTCATGTCAGGGTAATACTTAAAAGAAATTGGTTTTCTTCCCATAGCAACTGCCATTTCTCTTACATGATGAGGGTCTGCTCCACAACAAATACCAATAAAGTTTACATTTAAGTCCATACAGTTTTTTGTAAATTCGGCCATTTCAAATCTATTACATGTAAGTCCATCTAAAGCTATATGAGAGACGTTCCCATCAATACAGCCACAATTTGGATCTTTGATATACATATGCGTAGGGTACTCTTCATTAGTTCTGTAAGGAACAGGCAATGCTGCAACATGACAAGATACTTGTTTTCTAATATCAGGAAGTAATTTCATCATCATATCTGGTCCTCTGTAACAATTAAGTCCAACAACATCAGCTCCATGATCTTCTAAGATTTTACAAGCTTCAGCAGCTGTATGACCTTCTCTAGTTTTATCTCCTTTGTGTATAGCTAAATTCACAACTGCAGTTAAACCAGCATCTTTTATTTCTTTAAGTGCAATTTTAGCCTCTTCAGTCCAACTAATCGTCTCCGCAATAATAAAATCAACATTATCTTCTTTAGCCCAAGCAATTTGTTCTGCAAACATTTTTTGACAGTCAATATGAGATTGTTTGTTGTTTGGGTCATAAATATTTGTGTTAGCAACGTTTCCTGCAATCATTAAGTCTAAATTAGGAAATTCATTTGCAGCATCTCTGGCAATTTTCAAAGCATTTTTTTGAAGAGGTTCTAGTAACTCTTCTTTGCCTATTAGTCGAAGTTTTTCACGATGACCGTAGTATGTAAAAGCTTGGACAACATCACTACCAGAACGAATAAACTCGCGGTGAAGTTGAGTGACTACCTCTGGATGCTCAAGAACAACTTCAGGTACATAAGAACCTGCTTGAAGATAACCCCTTCTTTCCATAGCAAAAAGATATCCCTCAGCACATAAAATAGGCCCTTTGTTTAATCTCTCTATAAGGTCCATTTCAATTCCCCCAATTAAATTTTTATGATAATTATTATTACTTTCATAAGTAATTTCTATTGAAAAATTAAGTTTAACTATGAATTATGTAAATAAAATTAAGGCACTACCCATCTGGAAAGGTAATATTTCTTTAAATCCCTTAGAAGGAGGAATTACAAATTATAATTATTTAGTCAAAGATGGTTCATCAGAATATGTAGTAAGAATGGGAGAGGATATTCCTGAGCATTTAGTCTATAGATCTAATGAATTAAACGTAAGTAAAGCGGCTCATGCTATTGGGGTGTCCCCAAAACTGATACACTTTGAGCCTGGTGTGATGGTTTTTGATTATATTCAATGTAAAACTCTTGATCCTGAAACTGTTAAGATAAACCTTGATAAAATTATGCCTATCATTAAAAAAATTCATTTTGAAATGCCAAATCAATTAAATGGTCAGTCAACAATTTTTTGGGTTTTTTATGTAATTAAATATTATTCTAATTTTTTAAAAAAAAATAACTCAAGTCATGTTTCAATAATTCAAGAACTAATTAAAAAATCAGAAACACTAGAGAAATTATCTTCTCCTAGGGATATAGTATTTGGCCACAATGATTTCTTGGCTGCAAATTTTTTAGATGATGGTTCAAAAATTTGGGTAGTTGATTGGGAATATGGTGGATTTAATGATCCATTATTTGATATTGGAGGCCTTGCTTCAAATAATGATTTTGATACTGAATTAGAAAACCACTGTTTAGAATTATATTATGATCAAAAACCATCAAAAGAACTCCTCATAAGATATAATGCAATGAAGGCAGCAAGTCTCCTTAGAGAAACGATGTGGAGTATGGTATCAGAGATTACTTCAAATTTAGAATTTGATTATTCTAAATACACTGAAGAAAACTTAACAAAATTTAATAACACGTTTGAAAGCCTTTAATGATTAAAAGCTCTAAAATTGTAATTATTGGTGGTGGTATTGTTGGTTGCTCAACAGCTTATCACTTGGCAAACTTAGGTTTAGAAGTTTGTTTAATTGAAAGTGGTAAACTTACAGCAGGGAGTACTTGGCACGCAGCAGGTTTAGTCGGACAATTAAGAACAAATGCAAATATTACTCAGTTATTAGGGTACTCTGTAGATCTTTATGACAAATTAGAAAAAGAAACTGGTCTTAGCACAGGTTGGAAAATGAATGGCGGATTGAGGTTGGCGTGTAATAAAGAGAGATGGCAAGAGGTATTGAGACAAACAACCACTGCCCATTCTTTTGGTCTTGAGATGGAGCTATTATCTCCCAAAGAGGCACAAGATTTATGGCCTATCATGAATATTGATGATTTATATGGAGCCGCATTTCTTCCAACAGATGGACAAGCTAACCCCACGGATATCTCTCAAGCTTTAGCTAAAGGAGCTCGTAACGAGGGAGCAAAAATAATTGAAGAAACCAAGGCTTTAAAGGTTGTCATTGAGGATGAAAAAATCATCGCAGTTGAGACAGATAAAGGAACAATTCAATGCGAAAAAATCGTTTGTTGTTGTGGTCAATGGACTAGACAGTTTGCTCAAACCGTAGGAGTTAATGTACCTTTGGTGTCATTTCAGCATCAATATTTAGTAACTGAAAAAATAGATGGAGTTGAGTCTAGCTTACCTACCTTAAGGGATCCAGATCGTTTAATATATTTTAAAGAGGAAGTTGGAGGCTTAGCAATGGGAGGATACGAGCCTAATCCTTTGTCGTGGGCAGAAAAATCTGTTCCTGATAATTTTCACTTTTCTTTGTTAGACTCTGACTATGATCACTTTGAACAGATAATGAATAATGCTCTTGGTAGAGTTCCAAAATTAGAGACAGCAGGCATTAAAGAACTTATTAACGGTCCAGAAAGCTTTACTCCTGATGGAAATTTTATTTTAGGAGAGAGCCCAGAACTGAATAACTTCTATGTGGGTGCTGGTTTTAATGCATATGGTATTGCGGCAGGAGGTGGAGCAGGAATGGCACTTGCAGAGTGGGTTGCTAATGGTCGTCCCCCATATGATTTATGGCCTGTAGACATTAGAAGATTTGGAAAACCCCATAAAGATTTAGAATGGGTGAGAAAAAGAACTTATGAAGCATACGCCAAGCACTACACTATGGCTTGGCCTTACGAGGAACATTCATCAGTTAGACAATTTAAAACATCTCCTATTTATGAAAATTTAAAAAAAGCCAATGCCTGCTTTGGAGAAAAAATGGGATGGGAAAGACCAAATTGGTTTGCTCCTCCAGGCACAGAGCCAAAAGATATATACAGTTTTAACAAGCAAAATTGGTTTGAAGTTGTTGGTAATGAAGTTAAGGCAACCAGAGAGGCTGCTGTATTAATAGATCAAACATCTTTTGCAAAATTTATAGTATCAGGGGAGGACTCTCAAAAAGCAATGGAATTTTTATGTGCAAATAAAGTTAATAAACCAATTGGTTCAACAGTTTACACACAGATGTTAAATCATAACGGAGGAATAGAGTGCGATGTCACATTAACTGTTATTGCTAAAGACACTTACTACATTATTACAGGAACTGGGTTTATGACTCATGACTTTAATTGGATAACCTCAAATATTCCAAAAGATTATGAAGTGAATGTAAAAAATATTACTTTTGATAACTCAGTTTTTTCCTTAATGGGTCCAAATTCTAGAAAAATTCTCCAAGGCCTTACTAACACAGACTTATCAAATAAGAATTTCCCATTTGCTTCATGTAAAAAAATTAAAATTGATTCCATTGAGGTAAATGCAATAAGAATAACATATATGGGCGAACTGGGTTGGGAATTACACTTTCCAATCGATAAGGCATCGGAGGTTTATGAAAAAATAATGGGTTATGGAAGTCAATACGGATTAATTAACGCTGGGTATAGATGTATTGAGAGTTGTCGACTTGAAAAAGGCTACCGAGCCTGGGGTTCTGATATAGGTCCTGATCACACACCTTTAGAAGCTGGTTTGATTTGGGCAACAAAAATTAATAGCGATATAGATTTCATAGGAAAACAAGCATTACTAAATCAAAAAAATCTTGGAATAAAAAAAATATTTGCAGGTTTTACTTGCGATGATCCTGAGCAAATTATTTTGGGAAGAGAGACGATATTTAGAAATGGTAAACAAGTAGGTTGGCTCTCTAGTGGGGGATTTGGATATACAATTGGAAAACCTATTGGCTATGGTTACGTTAGAAGTAATGAAATTATTGATAAAGATTTTTTACTTGAGGGAGACTACGAATTAGAAATAGCTACAAAAAAAGTACCTTGTAAAATTCATCTTCAATCTATCTATGATAAAGAGATGATTAAAATTAAATCTTAAGTTCTTTAATTTTAAAGAGTACATATTTAGTTACAATATTCTGCGGTTTATTAGATCTAAGCAACTTATAGATATAATTTTTTTTTAAAGGAACTATTTTTATAAATTCTCCTTCTTGAGGGTTAGAGATTTTAAAATTTTTAATCTCTGGAACTTTAGCCAAGTAGATATCTGTCATTTCTTCTAAAATATCTGGAGCTATTATCAATGTGTCTAATTTTTTTAAAACTAAAGGTTTAACTCCTAGTTCTTCTTGAATCTCTCTTTTTATTGCTTCACGACTTGTTTCATTTTTATTTATTCCCCCTGCTACAATTTCAAGTGGAGATGAGGACAGTTTGCTAAAGTAATAGGTAGGTCTGAATTGTTTTATAAAATAAAATAATTTTAATTTTTCATTATAACATATGGCAGATACACTATTCCCATTAAAAACATAATTTTCTTTAATTTCAGTAGATTCATTTTTTTTGTCAAATTTGATGTTTAGTTCAAAAAAATTTTTATAAATTCTCTTTTTTTTAATATTTTCCATATTTTTTTGTATCTTGTATCTTAATAAAGTTAGTTTATTTTATTGAAATTCAAATGAAAGTTTTAGTTGCTGTAAAAAGAGTTGTCGACTATAAGGTCCAAATCAGGGTCAAAAGTGATAATAGTGGAGTAGAAACTCAAAATGTAAAAATGTCAGTGAACCCTCCTGATGAAAATGCAATCGAAGAAGCTGTTAAACTAAAAGAACAAGGTTTAGCTTCAGAAACTATTGCAGTATCAATTGGTGATGAAAAATCCCAAGATGTTTTAAGGACATCTATGGCGATGGGTATAGATAAATCAATTTTAGTAAAAACACAAAATACTTTAGAACCCTTAGCTGTTGCTAAAACACTTATGAAATTGATAGAAAAAGAAAAACCAGATTTAGTCCTAATGGGTAAACAAGCTATTGATGATGACTCTAATCAAACTGGCCAAATTCTATCTGCTTTACTAAAATGGCCACAAGGCTGCTTTATTTCAAATTTAAAAATTGAAGGTAATAAAGTTTCCATCTCAAGAGAAATAGATGAGGGAATTGAAAATTTAGAAACAAGTTTACCTGCTGTTCTCACTTGTGATTTAAGACTTAATACCCCACGTTTTGCTTCTTTACCAAACATAATGAAAGCTAAAAAAAAACCTTTAGATATAATTGATATTGACTCATTGGGCATAGATACAACACCAAGAATTAAAACCTTAAAAGTCATAGAACCTCCTAAAAGAAAAGCAGGAGTAATGGTCAGTGATGTAAAAGAATTAGTTAAAAAATTAAAGTATGAGGCAAAAGTAATTTAAATGACGGTATTAGTAATAGCTGAGCATGATAATAGTAATTTAAAATCTTCAACTTTAAATACAATCACTGCTGCCAAAAAACTAAGTGATGATATTCACCTTTTTATCTTGGGTAGTAATATTGGCGAACTAGCTAATAAGTCTAAAGACATACACTTTCTTTCTAAAGTTATTAAGTGTGATAATGAAAAATTGAAAAATTTCTTACCAGAATTATCAGCACCTTTAATTTCTAATCTTGCTGAAAACTATTCGCATATTCTTGCACCTGCTAGTACATTTGGGAAAAACCTTTTACCAAGAGTTTCTGCTCTATTAGATATAACTCAAATTAGTGATGTCATTGATATTGTTTCAAATGATACCTTTGTCAGACCCATATACGCTGGGAATGCTATTTCTCAAGTACAAACTAATCAAAAAATTAACTTATTAACCATTAGACCAACTTCGTTTGAAAAATCTGAAGAGTCTGGTGGAGATGCATCTATTGAGGAAATTCCTTTTGTTGATTCTGACCTAAAAACAATTTTTATTAATAGAGAAGTTTCAAAAAGTGATAGACCAGATCTTGGCAATGCAAGAATCGTTGTATCTGGTGGTAGAGGTTTAGAAAATTCGGATAATTTTAAATTATTATATGAATTAGCTGATAAATTAAACGCAGCTGTAGGAGCTTCAAGAGCAGCAGTTGATTCTGGTTACATAGGTAATGAATATCAAGTTGGACAAACAGGCAAAATGGTAGCCCCAGAACTCTATATAGCGGTAGGCATATCTGGAGCAATTCAACATCTTGCAGGAATGAAAGAAAGTAAAGTAATTGTTGCTATAAATAAGGATTTAGAAGCACCTATTTTTAATGTTGCTGATTACGGTCTGTCTTCGGATCTTTTTCAAGCGATACCAGAAATTATTAAAGAGTTAGATCTACTTAATCAGATAGAATCGTAATATTTAGTATATTATTTAATACAAATGTCAGAAATTGTAAGAGAAGAGTTAAGCTATGATGTTATAATAGTTGGTGCTGGGCCAGCTGGTTTATCTACAGCTATAAAATTAAAACAGTTAAACACTGAACTCTCTGTTTGTATTTTAGAAAAATCCTCTGAAGTAGGGGCACATATCCTTAGCGGAAATGTTTTTGAAACAAAAGCATTGGATGAACTTATACCAAATTGGAAAGATTTAGACTCTCCAATTAAAACTGATGTTCGATCAGAGGACTTTTTATTTTATACAAATAATAAAAGTATAAAAATTCCAAATTTTTTACTCCCTAAAGCACTACAAAACCATGGTAACTACATAATTAGTTTATCGAACCTTTGTAAGTGGTTAGGAGAATATGCAGAAAATTTAGGTGTAGAAATTTTTCCAGGCTTTGCTGCAAGTAAATTAATTTATGATGAGTCCAATCAAGTCATAGGAATTCAAACTGGTGACATGGGTTTGGATAAAGAAAATAATCCCAAAGATAATTTTGAGCCTGGAATTAATATTAAAGGTAAAGTGACAGTATTATCTGAAGGATGTAGAGGTCATCTTGGAAAAGAAGTTTTAAAAAAATTTAATTTAGATAAAAATAATAAATCACCACAACAATATGGAATCGGTTTTAAAGAAATTTGGGAAATTAGTCCAGAAAACCATAGTTTAGGTAAAGTCTCTCACAGTGTTGGTTGGCCCTTGAGTAATGATATTTATGGTGGGAGTTTTTGTTATCATGCTGAAAATAATCAAATTTATTTAGGCTACGTTATAGGTCTTGATTATAAAAATCCTTATCTATCTCCATATGATGAGTTCCAACAATTTAAAACACATCCTGATGTAAAAAAATTACTTCAAGGTGGGAAAAGAATTTCTTATGGAGCAAGAGCTCTAATCGAAGGTGGTTTACAAAGTTTACCTCAAATGCATATGCCTGGAGCACTTTTAATAGGCTGTGATGCAGGCACACTGAATATGCCTAAGATTAAAGGTTCCCACACTGCCATGAAGAGTGGAATCATAGCTGCAGAAGTAATTGAAAATCACATCTCTAAAAATGAAGATTTATCATCATATGAAGATAAATTTAAAAATTCTTGGGTCCATAAAGAATTACATCAAGCTCGCAATGTGAAACCAAGTTTCCAATGGGGTTTAATTCCTGCAATGATATTTACTGGCATTGATCAAAAATTATTTGGAGGGAAGCTTCCTTTTACTCTTCAACACAAACATGCAGATCACGAAACATTAATACCTGCTAAGGATGCGAAAAAAATAACATACCCTAAGTATGATGGAGTATTAACTTTTGATAAACCTAGTTCAGTTTATTTGTCTGGAACTAATCATGCAGATGACCAGCCATGTCATCTACTGCTCAATGATAAAGATTTATCAACCACATACACAATAGAGGAGTATGATGAACCTGCTCAAAGGTACTGTCCAGCGGGTGTTTATGAAGTAGAGTTTGATGAAGAACTTCAAAAAAAAGTTTTAAAAATTAATTCTCAAAATTGTATTCATTGTAAAACCTGCGATATTAAAGAACCATCACAAAACATAGAGTGGGTTACGCCTGAAGGTGGTGGCGGACCTATATACTCTGGAACCTAACCAAAATCGTATTCAAAATTTTGTGAAGTGGCATTGATGTTTATTAACTTAGCACCATGTTTGATATGAAAATGTGTAGCTATGGGCGTCAATGGTGAGAGAGTAATAAAACGATCAACATTGTTCATCTCATCTTTAACAAATTTCTTTGTATTAAAAATTGTCTCCTTACCCGCACCTCTTTTTCTTGACCAAACAGTGTAAGCAACAGCAATATGCCCATTCTTTTCATGGAAAGCATTTTTACTCATTAAATCGAGCTCTTTCATAGTTTGAGGTACTTCATTGCAAAAAGCCAAACATATAAATCCCTCAACATTCTCATTAGATTTTAAACCATATATTTTTCTTCCATATGACGTCCTAAATTCATTGTCTATTTCAGGTCTTATGGGATCTTCACTAGTATCAACAGTTTCAAGTTCAACTAATTCCGCTTTAGATAACCATGCAAAAAAATTGCTTAATCTTGTTTTAATTTTTTCCATTTTATAACCAATTGTGTTTCATAGATAAGACGTCCTCATCCCCATTAATAATAATGGTCTTCAAGCTCTCAATTTTTGGAAGAATACTTGAAATATAAATACTAGATGTTGCTAGTTTTGCATTTAAAAATTCTTGGTCAATTTCATTATTATCTTTTAATTCGATAGATTTATTAGCCATTTTAATCATCATCCATCCACCAAAAATATATCCGAGCATCATCAAATAGTTAACTCCAGATACAGCTGGTCTTTTTTTGTTATTTGAAACTGAAACAATATGTTCAACAACTTTTTCAGCAGAATTTAGAGAAGAAGTCATTTTTTTTGATAATTCTTTAATCTTTGAGTTTTCAGAGTTTAATGACTCATTTGTTTCATCTTTAATCTCATTAATTAATTCCAAAATACTTTTTCCATTATCTCTTATAGTTTTTCGAAAAACTAAATCGTTTGCTTGTATAGCAGTTGTGCCTTCATAAATTGGAAGAATTCTTGCATCTCTGTAATGTTGTGCGATACCAGTTTCTTCTATGAAACCCATACCACCGTGAATTTGTAAAGCATTAGAAGTTATTTCTATTGATCTCTCGGTCAGCCACCCTTTGATAATCGGTATCATTAAAGAAGATTTAGTTTCCCAATATTCACTATTTGATGATTTCGACATATCCAAAGAGAAAGCTCCATAAATAGCAAGAGCCCTCATAGCTTCAATTTCTGATTTCATAGTAGAGGATAACCGAAGAACATCAGGATGATTAATAATAGGATCTCCTTTTTTTCCATCTATTGGAACACCTTGCACTCGGTCAAAAGCATACATCTTAGATTGTTGGTAAGCTCTCTCAGAAACAGCAAGTCCCTGAACACCTACAGAAAATCTTGCGTGGTTCATCATTTCAAACATAATGTTTAGACCTTGGTTTTCTTCACCAACTAAATAACCTATTGCCCCATCTTTCTCTCCAAACTGTAAGACAGCAGTTGGTGAGCCTTTTACGCCAAGTTTTTTTTCTATCGATAAACAAGTAACATCATTTTTATTACCTAATGTTCCATCATCATTGGGCACAAATTTTGGTACTAAGAAAACAGAGATACCTTTATTTCCTTCTGGAGCATCAGGAGTTCTTGCTAGAACCAAGTGAACAATATTTTCAGACAAATCATGCTCACCATAAGTAATATAAATTTTTTGACCAAAAATTTTATAGTGACCATTTTCTTTAATAGCCTTAGTTTTAATAGTTGAAAGATCTGTGCCTGACTGTGGTTCAGTTAAATTCATTGTTCCAGTCCAATGCCCAGATGCTAATTTTGGAATATAGAAATTTTGTTGATCTTCAGAGGCAGATTTTTGAAGGGCGTAAATGAGTCCTTGAGTTAACAAATGACAAAGTGCAAATGACATATTCGAGCTATGCCAGATTTCATTAACTGCAGCAGATAAAGTGACGGGTATTTGTTGTCCACCAAATTTTTCTTTTGCCTCTAAGCCAAACCAACCACCATCTCTCAAACTCTCATAGGCCTCTTTGTAACCTTTAGGTGTTACTACTTTGCCATCATCTTGTCTTTTTGAGCCCTCATGATCTCCAGAAAGATTACATGGATCTAAAACTTCAGTTGCAATTTTTCCAGCTTCTTCTAAAACTGCTTCAACCAAGTCATCTGAAAATTCTTTGTAATCATCAACTTCTGATAATTTTTTAAGATCAATTATATTTTTGATTACAAAATTTAAATCTTTTATAGGTGCTTCGTACATTTTTAGAAGTACACTCTACTCAGATTTCTTCCTAAAGAAATAAGTATTTCGTGTTCATTAGTCTCAGTGTCATATGCAATATTCTCATAAGATTGATTTATTCCTATTATCTCAACCGGCTTGCCCAAGTATAGTTTTTTCATTGGCACTTTGGAGACATCAATAGTTATAAGATCCATTGATACTCTTCCTAAAATTTTACAAGGAATTCCATCGATGAATACTTTACCTCTATTACCTCCACTTCTCAAATATCCATCGGAGTAACCAAAATCAATAGTTGCAATCTTTATTTTTTTATTTGTTTTAAATGTTTGGCTATATCCAATTGTTTGAGATTTTTTTAAGTCAGTTACTTGAAGGATTGGGGCATAGATACTCATAACTTGTTTTAGATTATAATTTTTTTTGTTGAAAGGTCTAATTCCATAAAGACTCTTTCCAGGCCTCACAAAATCTAAGTGATATTTTTTATTCAAAAATATCCCAGCTGAATTAGCAATACTTAGAGGCTTATTGAATATTTTTGAAAAATTTAAAAGTTTTTTTAATTGATTATTACTTTCGTTTTTATTTATGTCATCAGCAGATGAAAGGTGCGACATAACAAATTTTATTTTTTTAAAGTTAATTTTATTTATAGTTTCTTCAAAATTTTCAATTTGAAATCCTAACCTATTCATTCCAGTATCAATATGTAATACGTAATTTAATTTTTTCGACGAATTTTCAATAATATCTAATTGTTCAGGACTATTAATTATTGGTATAATGTTTTTATTTTCTATCTCTTTAACATCATTTTTTTTTATAATACCTGACAAAAGATAAATATTGATATTTTTATTGTTTTCCCTAAGTCTCAAAGCATCGTCTAATCTAGCGACGTAGAAATCAAAACAATTACTAGATTTTAGAATCCTACAACATTCTAATAAGCCATGTCCATAACCATCACCTTTGATGACACTTATAACTTTGGATTTTTTCACATGCCTTTGAATAAGCTTGTAATTATAAGAAAGATTATCTTTGCTAATAAATATAGTTTTCTTGTTTATTTTAAAGTCAATTTGGGACAAATTATGTTTCATATTATGAAAAAATATACTTCAACCTTTATGGCAATTACCATATATTACACTTACTATTATAATAGATATAGGAGGAGTAAATGAAAAAATTTATTTCATTATTTTATGCTCTAGTCTTATTTGCTGGTTTTACAACTGTAGCTAAAGCAGCAGATCCGATTAGAATACCAGTTTTAAACTGGTCTAGCCAAATCGTTATGGCGAACGTTATGGCACAAGCTTTTGAAGAGCTTGGTTATGATGTTGAATTAGTCCCTGCTGAGTCAGCAACAAGATATGAAGCTGTAAGAGTAGGTGAACTTCACGTTGCTCATGAAACTTGGGAGTCAACTATGGCTCTGCCTTTTTATGAAGCTATGGATAAAGGTGGATTAATTGATGCTGGAAGTCACGACCTTATTACTTTTGAAGAAATGGGTATTCCTAACTGGGTAATCGAAGAAGGATTATGTCCTGGTCTTCCTAGCTGGGAAGCACTTAAATCTCCAGAGTGTGCAGCAAACTTTGCAACACCAGATTCTGACGGAAAAGGAAGATGGTTAGAAGGCCCTTATGAGTGGCACACAGAAGTTATGCCTAACAGACTTAAAGGTCTTGGTATAGATGATTTATGGATGGTAAAATTTGCAGGTACTGCAGATGCATTATGGGCTGAATTAGAAGCAGCTAAAAAAGAAGGAAGAGGCACAATTATCTTTAACTGGTCTCCAAACTTTACTGATGCAGCTGGATTTACTTTCATTGACTTCCCTCCTTACTTCGAGGGTTGCAGACTTGAAAATGGTGGAACTTTAGAGACTACTGGTTGTGGTTCTCCAAAAGGATGGCTTAAAAAAGCTGCTCACATTAAGTTCCCAATCACTCATACATCTGCATATAAGTTCTATACAAAAATGGAATTTACAGCACCTAATATTGGTGAAATGGCAAACTACGTTGACAACGAAGGCATGACTCATGCTGAAGCTGCAACTGCCTATATTGCTAACAATAGAGATCAAATCGATCTATTTATGAAGTAATATTTCTAATTTGAATTCCTCCCTCTTATGAGGGGGGAATTTATCCTTTTAGGAAAGATTAATCTATGTCACCAACTATTAGCTGCTCATCTGTATATAAAATTTTTGGTAACAACGCTCAAACACTTTTATCCGAAAGTGGAGGCAATGTAGACGCAAAAAAATTTCAAGAAGCAGGGTGCATAGTTGGTGTTAACAATGCTTCTTTTGACGTAAATCAAGGTGAGATGCTTGTTGTTATGGGGCTCTCAGGATCTGGAAAGTCTACTCTTTTAAGATGTATATCAAGATTGACAGATGCAACTTCCGGTAAAATTTTAATTGATGGTGAGGATATATGCCTCATGAATAACAAACAATTAATCGAACTCAGAAGAGAAAAAATGGGAATGGTATTTCAAAATTTTGCTCTTCTTCCTCATAAAACAGTTTTAGAAAATATTGCATTCCCCCTTCAGGTAAAAGGTATCACTACTGAAAATAGTATTTACAAAGCATTAGAAATGGTTGAGCTAGTTGGCCTAAAGGGTAGAGAAAATTATTTTCCAAGAGAGCTTTCAGGTGGACAGCAGCAGAGAGTTGGAATAGCGCGATCATTAGCGGTTGAACCAGATATTTGGTTTTTAGATGAGCCTTTTTCTGCGCTCGACCCTTTAATTAGAAAAGAAATGCAAGATGAGTTCTTAAGGCTCCAGTCTGTTTTGAATAAAACAATTATGTTTGTCACTCATGACTTTGACGAAGCATTGAGGCTTGCTGACAAAATAGCTATTATGAAAGATGGAATAATAGAACAATTAGACAAACCAGATAATATAGTTTTAAATCCTGCTACTGACTATGTTAGAAAATTTACAAAGGATGTCCCTCGCGAAAAAGTATTGAAGATAGAATCAATCATGGATGCCTCTGATCCAAATGCCTTCGGGGAAATAGCTGTTAAAAAAGATGATATAATAGAAACTGTAGCAGAAAAAATTTTAAATAGTAAAGAAATTATTAAAGTTGTTGATGAAAAAAATTCAGTAGTTGGCTCTATAAACCCTTCTAAAGTTATAAAAGTTTTGTTTGGTGGATAAGAATTATTTAAATATCATTAGATCTTCAAAACCAGCTCAGTTTGGTATTTTATTAATTGTATTTTTGCTTTTATACAATTTAGTTCCACATAATGAGGGTAACTATTTTTGGAGACTTCCCTCTTTATTAGGTTTTATACCAATTAAGATAAATGAGTACATATATGCAGCTTTATATGAATGGTTCCCTCTCAAAGTATGGGACCCCATATTTGAAATGTATGAAGAAAAAGCAGCATTTCGTGAATTCACAAAATCTATATCTAAAGGTTTATTATTTTTAATTACTTTTGTAAGAGAACTCTTATTGGGAGGTGACAAAATAATTGATGTTTTTGTTAGTGATGCTTGGCTCAAAGATAATGATTGGATGACATGGCCAGCTCTTCCTTGGACAGCAGCTACAGTCGGTGCATTTTTGCTTGGGTTCCAACTTGGTGGTATCAGATTAGCTTTACTTGGAGGGATAGGATCTTTATATGTATCAATCTTTGGAAACTGGGTACCATCTATACAAACACTTTCTTTTGTTCTTATTACAACACCAATTTGTTTTGTACTAGGTCTATCCTTTGGAATATGGGGATACCTTGACAGAAAAGTCGAGACAGCTTTGCAACCAGTACTAAATGTAATGCAAACTATGCCTCAATTTGCATATCTTGTTCCGATTATTGCTTTATTTGGTTTAGGTGATCAAGCAGGTTCGATAGCTACTATAGTAATTGCTACCCCTCCAATGATAAGAAATACCATTTTAGGATTAAAACGAATTTCACCTGAGGTAGTAGAAGCAGGACTTATGAGCGGTTGTACAAAAACTCAGCTTTTATTTAAAGTATTAATACCAACAGCTAGAAGAGATATTTTAAACGGTGTTAATACAGTTATTATGCAATGCCTAGCAATGGTTGTAATAGCATCTTTTGTTGGTGCAAAAGGACTTGGTCTAAATTTAAAAATTGCCTTAAATAGTTTAAAAATTGGTAAAGCTGCAGAAGCAGGTTTTTGTATCGTCTTAATTGCTGTTATCCTTGATCGATTTACAAAAGCATGGGCGAATAAACAAGTTGATTATTTTGAAAATCTAACTTTTTTTCAAAGATATAAACTCTTAATCATCTTTGGAACCTCAATTTTAATTTTTTCAATCATTGCTTTTATAGCAAATGGTTACTTCGATAAAATTAATTACTTATATGTCATACCTATTGAAAAAGGTTTTACTTTTGCCCACCATATTGATGCTGCTGTTGATTGGGTTTGGGAAACTTTTTTCTATTCTCTCAATTCTTTCAATAAGTTTCTTCTAACTGAAGTTCTAGGTCCTATGAAAAAAGCTTATCTAGGTATGCCAGTAGTTGCCACGTTGACTCTTACTATGGGTGTCGCTTATATCATTGGTGGAATTAGAACAAGCTTATTAGTTGGGGGCATGATGTTATTTATTGCTATGTCTAAATACTGGGACAGAGCTTTAATTACAATGTACATGGCAACATTTGCTGTAATTGTGGCATCCCTCAATGGAATAATAGTTGGATCAATATTTTCACAAACTGAGAGGGGATCAAAAATTATTCTCACTGTGTGTGATTTTTTTGAAACATTTCCATCTTTTGTTTATTTAATACCTGTTATCTTCTTGTTCAATATTACTGATACATCAGTGTTAATAGCTGCTATTGTTTATGCAACTGTTCCTGCTACCCGATATACTGTTTGGGGTCTAAATAGCGTCCCACTCTCCTTACATGAAGCAGGTACCATGTCTGGTGTTTCAAGAATACAAAGATGGACAAATATTGAAATTCCCATAGCTTTCCCGACCATTATGCTTGGTGTTAATCAAACTGTTGTTTTCACTCTTCAAATGGTAATTTTAGGAGCGTTAATTGGAACTGAAGATTTAGGCCAACTTATTTTTGGAGCATTATCAAGAGCTAAAGATGGTCCTGGTGTAGCTATAACACTAGGTTTATTTGTTTCTTTAATGGCTATTTCAGTAGATGTAATTGTGAGAAAATGGGCCGAGGAAAGAAAAAAAGCTCTTGGATTAGCATAGAGAATGATCATCCCAAGAGTTACTCAACCTTATGAACCTGGATTACCAGCTCTTGGTGACGACTTAGAAAATTATTTGGTAACTGGTGGAGGTTCTCTCACATTAAAATTAGAACCAGAAGACAAATTTAAAATAATTAATTTAGAAGGCCATCAACAGGCCGAGATTGTATGCTTTAATTCAAAGCGAGAGTGTAATCTATCAGCTTTAGGTCTTAATAACGAGCACAATGGACAGTTAACAAAAAAAATCCTTACAAGCGAGGAGGAGTCAGCTCAAATAGCATTTACTAAATTAAAAAAACTTGGATATGAGGTAGAGTCTATTAATCAATCTATTTTAGTATTTTCTCAAAATTCACTTTCAGGTTCAATTGAAGAGTTTAAATCAAACGACTCCATTGTTTGTATAATTTCTGCACCAGGCGAAAGTGAAATTACACACGAAAATATTCCTGCATCCGAACTACGAGTAATTGTTCAAAGAAATAAAAAACGTGAAGATGGGGAATTTTTATTACCAGACCCTTTAATGAATCCTGTTGAAGAAATTTTTGTTAAAAGATATACCGCAATGGCCTATGAGGTCAAAGAAGGAGATTTTATTCAGATAATTGATGTTTATGGAAGACAATGTTCTGACTTTATGGCATTCGACTCAGAGAGTCTTCAAAAAGGCCAAGAGCTCTCAATAGATACAACTAATAGTAGATATCTAATGGGAAGTGCTTTTCCAATGCCAGGTCTCCATTCTAAATATTACGATGAAAATCAAATGCCCATGGTTGAAGTCTATAGAGACACTGTCGGAAGACATGATACGTTCGGTACTGCATGTACTTCAAAATTTTATGATGATATTGGTTATTTTGGTCATCCAAATTGCTCTGATAATTTCAATTATGTATTAGATAAGTTTACTGTGAGAAAAAGACTAGGTTGGAATGCCATAAATTTATTTTACAACACAGCCATTGATGCAAATAATGCTTTAATTTTTGATGAGCCATGGTCTAGGCCAGGAGACTATGTGATGTTTAAAGCTCTGAAAAATTTAGTTTGTGTCTCCTCTGCCTGTCCAGACGATGTAGATGCAGCTAATGGATGGAATCCTACTGACATTTTTGTTAGAGTCTATAGACCGAATAGACCTTTTAGTAAAGGAATGGCATTTAGAATGAAAGCAGACTCTGAACCTAAATTAACTAAAGAAACTGGTTTTCACCCAAGAGTATCAAAACTTACCGAAAATATTGTTGAGTACAAAGGCTTCTGGTTAGCTTCTAATTATAACAATCACGGGGCGCAGCAAGAATATGAAGCTTGCAGAGAGCGAGCTATCATTATGGATTTATCAGCTCTTAGAAAGTTTGAAGTAAGAGGTCCAGACGCCGAAGAACTTTTACAAATGACTTGCACCAGAAACATCAGAAAACTATCTGTTGGCCAAGTTGTTTACACTGCGATGTGCTACGAGCATGGAGGTATGCTTGATGACGGCACAGTATTCAAAATGACGGATGATAATTTTAGATGGATTTGTGGTGATGAGTATTGTGGGGAATGGTTAAGAGAAAAAGCAAAGGAACATAACTTAAAGGTATGGATTAAATCTTCTACTGATAATTTACATAATGTTTCTGTCCAAGGGCCAAAGAGTAGAGAAATATTAAAAAAGATAATTTGGACACCCCCTCATCAAACAACTTTGACTGATTTAGAGTGGTTTAGGTTTTCTATAGCTAGGTTAAATACTTTAGATGGAATTCCTTTAATGGTCTCAAGAACTGGATATACAGGTGAACTAGGATATGAAATTTTTTGTCACCCAAGCAAGGCTACAGAGGTTTGGGATGCAGTTATGAAAGCAGGAGAAGAATTTGATATTGTTCCAATGGGGTTAGATGCATTAGATTTAGTTAGGATTGAGTCAGGATTAATATTTGCTAATTATGAATTTGATGATCAAACAGATCCCTTTGAAGCGGGTATTGGTTTTACAGTCCCACTTAAATCCAAAGAAGATAATTTTATTGGAAAACAAGCCTTGATTGAAAGAAAGGCAAATCCTCAAAAAAAGTTAATTGGACTTGAAATTGAAGGTAATGAGATATGTGGGCACGGTGACTGTGTTCATCCTTCAAATAATGGAAGAGAACAAATAGGAGTTATTACAAGTGGTATGAAGTCCCCAGTTTTAAATAAGAATATTGCACTTTGTAAAATTAATATCAAATATAGTGAACTTGAAACTGAAGTTGAAATTGGAAAGTTAGATGGCCATCAAAAAAGAATTAAAGCTAGAGTTGTTCCATTTCCATTTTATGATCCAACAAAATCAAGAGTAAAATCTTAAATATTTAAGTTTAAATGAGCTCAGTTTTTTTAGATAAATCTAATACTTTACCAATTAGTGATAAAAGGTTCGATAAAGGACCTTTTTTTAATTTTTATCATAAAGAGAATAATACTTATGGAGTATACGCTGATCGATATTTTGCTATATCTGTTGGTAATAAAATATCTGATAGTTATTGGAATTTAAGAAGAAAAGCTGTCATGTATGATGTTCCAGAAAAACCTATACAAATTGAAGGCCCACAATCAGAGGAATTTTTAGATAAAATATTTTGTAGAAAAATCAAAGATATGAAAGTTGGAAGGGGCAAATATGCAATTGCCTGTTATGAAAATGGTGGGATATTTATAGACGGTGTCCTTTTTAGAATGGAGCAAAATAAGTTCTGGTATGTACAACCTGATGGGCCACTTGAGACGTGGCTAAAAGCTCATCAAAAAAACTTTGAAGTAACTATTTCAGACCCAAACTCTCGTGTTATTCAAATTCAAGGCCCAATTTCGAAAGATATTATTTCAAAACTTACTAATAGTGAAATCAATGATGACTTCAAATATTATCACTCTGGGTATTTTAAAATAGCTGATCAGGATGTATATATCTCAAGAACAGGGTGGACATCTGAACTAGGTTTTGAAATTTACACTTTAGGAAATAACACTAATTATAAAAAAATTTGGGATACTATTTGTGAAATAGGATATCCAATGGGTCTGACATTTGATGGACTTGAGTCTATGGATATAAGAAGAATTGAGGCAGGTATTTTAGACAACAATACTGATTTCGACTCTACGATGAATCCTTATGAAATTGGACTAGGCTCTCTAGTAGATTTAAACAAGCAAAATTTCATTGGAAAAAAAGCTTTAGAATTTCTATCAACAAAATTTGGGAAGAGACTATTTGGTATTACTTCAAAAAAAGAAATTACACACAGAGCAAAAGTTTATTTAGCATCTAATGAACAAAAAATTGGATATCTATCTGCATCTACTTGGTCTCCCACATTAGAAAAATATGTAGGATATGTTCGTTTTGATTATCCAGGTGAATGGAAAGATTTTAAACTTAGAGTACAGTCTACCAATGATAATTTTACAGATTGTGAAATCGTAGACCTTCCCTTTTATGACAAAGAAAAACTAATACCTAAAGGTATTGATAGAAAAATTCCTTAATCTTTATTTTTCTCTTTTCTAAAGAACGGTATTAGAAATACAAAACATGCTATAAAAAAAAAGAGATTTCCAAACATAGCCCAAAAACTCCCTATACTAGATATGATAAAACCGACAGCAGAAATAATAAACAAAATCCATCCAATAAAATTGAGGTTTTTATTGGACATTTTTTTAGTTATTTAGTCTTTAAGTATGTTTGCATAGAGTCGTCCATTGCCTCTAACCATGTGGTGTGGTGTGACGGTCCAACTGTTCCAGTTACTGGTGAGGGAAAGGACTTATCTCTGTAAGTCAGAATATTTTCCTCTTTGTGATCCTCCCATTCATAAAAATTTTTACGAATTAACTCAAAATCAATCTTGGGATAGTCAATAGATGAGCAAAGATCAACACAGTAATCTGTTTGAAAATCTATCATCTGATGGGCATCTTCTAATGCTTCCTCTTTACTAACCCAGTTATTAATATCCTTTTCCATTTCATCATTGGAAGGAAGCGAAATTTTATTCATGATGATGTCTCTGACATACCAAGCTTGAGCATCAAACATATTAAATGTATGAAACTGGTCCTGCATACCTAAATAAAACAAATTAGGATTATCTTGCCAAGCAACACCTTTGTAAAGTTTAGGAGGGTATAATCTATTATGAGTTTTTAATTTTAATTCTTCAGATAAAAAAGGAAAATGATGAAGGTAGCCAGTACACAAAATTAGAGCATCCATCTCTTGAATAGTACCATCTTTAAATATTGCCTTATTGCCTTCGATCCTATCCATATGATGAACCTCTTTCATTCCTTCTGGCCAATGGAATCCCATAGGATTATTTCTATAACCAATAGTTACAGACTTAGCTCCATATTTATGGCACTGTAAAGCAACATCCTCTGCAGAATAACTACTTCCTAACACTACAACATTTTTATTTCGAAATTCTTCTGCATCCCTAAAGTCGTGTGAGTGCATAATTCTTCCAGGAAAAGAACTCATGCCTTTATACTCAGGTATATAAGGAACTGAAAAGTGACCTGTAGCTACAACAACGTTATCAAATCTTTCACTACTAATCTTATCTTCAACCTTATCCTTGTAAGAAACATTAAATGCATCTCCATCACTAGTAACACCTGTGACAGTAGTATTAAACTTTACATTTTTTTTTAATTCTGATTTTTCTGCTCTACCAATAATATAATCTTTTAAAACTTCTCTTGGAGGGAAGGAGGGTATAGGCTTGTTAAAATGCTCATCAAAAGAATAATCGGCAAACTCTAAGCACTCCTTTGGACCATTTGACCATAGATACCTGTACATACTATTAGGAATAGGATCACCGTATTCATCAGATCCTGTTCTCCAGCTGTAATTCCAAAGCCCACCCCAATCAGACTGTTTATCAAATGCTACTACTTCCGGTATATTCTCTCCTTTTTTTTTGGCTTGATATAAAGATCTAAGAAATGATAAACCACATGGACCGGTACCAATTAAAGCTACTTTTGTCATAAATATTCTCCCCTGAATTAAGAATATATTAAATATTATAAATAAATTTCCAATCCATTTTTTAGTCATTAAGGTAACAGAATAAAGGATAAATAAAATATTGTTTCATATTATGGAACGTCATTATTGAAGCGATTAATTTATATATATATTTTCGAATAGGTAAATTTGAATCATGCAAAAATATTCTGTCTTCAGCTTAGTTAAAAATGCTTTCACTAACCATCAAGACTGGGAAGTAGCTTGGAAAGACCCTGAGCCTAAAAAAGAGTATGATGTAATTATTATAGGTGGCGGTGGCCACGGTCTAGCAACAGCATACTATCTCGCAAAAGAGCACGGGATTACTAATGTTGCTATTTTAGAGAAGGGCTGGATAGGTGGAGGTAATGTAGGAAGAAATACAACGATCCTTCGATCGAATTACATGTTTGACTCGAATGCCCATTTTTATGAATTTGGAATGAAATTATGGGAAACACTTAGTCAAGAACTTAATTATAATGTCATGTATTCACCAAGAGGAATTATTAACTTAGCTCACTCTGATGCACAAATGAATGCTTATGCAAGAAGAGGTAATTCAATGAGACTTAATGGTATTGATGCAATTCTACTTGGAAGGGATGAAATTAAACAAATGATCCCATTTGCAGATTTTTCTGAAACTTGTCGTTTCCCAATACACGGTGGACTAATGCAACCTCGAGGGGGAACAGCAAGACACGATGCTGTTGCTTGGGGTTACGCTAGACAAGCGGACTCAATGGGTGTTGATATAATTCAAAATTGTGAAGTCACAGGTTTTGATGTCAATAACGGAAAAATTGAAGGTGTTCAAACATCAAGAGGAAGTATTAAAACAAAAAAAGTTGGACTATGTGTTGCCGGTAGCACAACTCTTCTCGCAGACATGTTAAATATGAGATTACCAATCGAAGCTCATGTGCTGCAAGCTTGTGTCTCTGAACCTGTTAAACCATTACTGCATCAAGTTGTAACTTTTGGAGCAGGACACTTTTATTGTAGTCAGTCTGACAAGGGCGAAATGGTTATGGGCGGAGACCTAGACGGCTATAATAGTTATGCCCAAAGAGGTAATATGCCCATGATACAACACGTTCTCACAGGTGGATTAGCAGTATTTCCAAACTTTAGCAGACTGAAAATGCTCAGAACTTGGGGTGGAATTATGGATATGTCCATGGATGGTTCTCCTATAATAGATAAAACGCATATAGATGGTGTCTATTTAAATTGTGGCTGGTGCTACGGAGGGTTCAAAGCAACTCCTTCATCAGGATGGGTTTTTGCTCATACAATTGCTCAAGACAAGGTGCATGAATTAAATTCCGACTTTAATTTAGAACGTTTTCATACTGGTAAAATTATTGACGAAAAAGGTGTCGGCCCTAAGCCCTGGATCGGTTAATTAATGTTAGAAATAAAATGCCCTTATTGTGGCAAACGATCTCAAAATGAATTTTCTTATGGTGGAGACGCTACTGTCAAACGTCCTACGCTAGGTGAAGAAATCTCAACAGAAGATTGGGACAACTTTGTATATTTTAGAGACAACCCTAGAGGTAAACATACAGAACTATGGCATCACGTTTCTGGGTGTAGACAATGGTTTAAGGCTTCCAGAGATACTGCTACTCATGAAATTTTTGATACATGTAAAATGAACGAGGCTTTCAATGAGTAATGCTTATAGAACAAAAAATTCAACTGGCTTAATAAACAAAAATAAAAAAATTAATTTTTCTTTTAATGGCCACACCTATCATGGATACGAGGGGGATACTTTAGCATCTGCATTGATATCTAATGGTATCCATTTGATTGGAAGAAGTTTTAAATATCATCGACCAAGAGGTTTTTTAGGAGTTGGAGTAGAGGAACCAAATGCAATGGTTCAATTACATGAAGGTAATAAGTCAGAACCCAATATTATTGCAACCGAAGTTGAACTTGTTGAAGGGCTTAAAGCGAAAAGTCAAAATTGTTGGCCCTCAGTGCAATTTGATATAGGGGAAGTGAATAATTTGCTTAATCGTTTTTTCCCAGCAGGTTTTTATTACAAAACATTTATGTGGCCAAAAAGTTTCTGGATGAAAATATATGAACCTTTTATCAGAAAAGCCGCAGGAATGGGAGTGGCTCCACTACAACCTGATCCCGATAGATACGAACATAATTACGAACACTGTGATGTTCTTGTTGTTGGCTCTGGCCCCTCTGGTTTAGCTAGTGCATTAGCAGCTGCAAAAAATGGTGCCAGAGTCATTCTTGCTGAAGATAAAGCTAACTTTGGAGGATCTCTTCTTACTGATGAGGTCACAATTGGAAACATGTCTGGTAAAGAGTGGGCTAATGATACCGTTGCTCAATTAAAAAGTTTGCCCAATGTAATTTTGAAAAAAAGATCTCAGGTTTTTGGATACTATGATCATAATATGACTGTGATGATCGAAAGGGTCAGCGATCACCAAGAAAATCCATCTAAATATACTCCAAGACAAAGATTACATTATATTAGAGCAGGTGAGGTAATCGTATCAACGGGCTCTATAGAAAGACCAATTTCTTTTGGTAATAATGACAGACCTGGGATTTTGTTAGCATCTGCAGCCAAAGAATACATGACAGTTTACGAGACGTTGGTTGGTAAGAAACCAATTATTTTTACGAACAATGACACTGCTTACTCAACTGCCCTAGAATTTTTAAAAAATGACATTACCCCTGTAATTTTAGACACTAGAAATAATTCTAACGGCGAGTTGGTTAAGGAAGTTAAACAAAAAGGTGTCAATATTAGATTTAATTCTGGTATTGCTGATACAAAAGGTCATTTAAAAATTAAATCTGCGGTCATTGGTGAATTAGATAAAGACAAAGAAAACTTTACTAGCTTGGAAAGTATTGATTGTGATTGCATTTGTATGTCTGGTGGTTGGACTCCAACAGTTCATTTATCATCTCAAGCCGGTAATAAATTAAAATTTAATGAAGAAATAGATGCTTTTGTTCCTGACAAAAAAAGACAAAGAGAAAGTGCAGTGGGGGCAGCCAATGGATCATTTACACTAAACCAATCTTTAGCTGAAGGTTTTCAAGTTGGATTTGATCTATCAAATAAGTTTACAGAAAATAATATTGAAACCAATACACCAAATTCAAAAGAACCAAAATATGAAAAACATGAAAGATTATGGTGTATGCCTTTACCACAAGGTAAAAAGCCAAAGCGTTTCATTGACTTTCAAAATGATGTTGCAGTGTCCGATGTTGAACTAGCTATCAGAGAGGGCTTCAGATCTATTGAACACGTAAAAAGATATACAACTTTAGGAATGGCTGGAGACCAAGGTAAAACCAGTAATCTAAACGGTCTTCAATATGTCTCAAATATTGAAAAGAAAATTGTTCCTGAGGTTGGTCATACAACATTTCGACCACCTTATACTCCTGTAACTATTGGAGCAATTGTAGGTAGAGAAGTTGGAAACCATTACTTACCAACTAGGAAATCTCCAATTCATAATTGGCATGAAGAAAATAATGCTGTTTTTGTTGCTGCAGGATTATGGCAAAGACCTAGATATTATCCTAAAGAGTCAGAAAATATGAATGATGCAGTAAATAGGGAAGCTGCAAATGTTCGAACAAATGTTGGAATATGCGATGTTACGACACTTGGAAAAATAGATATTAAAGGCCCAGATGCTCCTGAATTTTTAAACAGAGTTTACACAAATGCTTGGTTAAAATTACCTGTAGGTAAAGCTAGATACGGTGTGATGCTTCGAGAAGATGGCATGGTTTTTGATGATGGTACTACTTCAAGGCTATCAGAAAATCATTTTCATATGACGACTACCACGGCACAAGCAGCGAATGTTCTCTCTCACTTAGAATATTATCTTCAAGTCGTCTGGCCTGAATTAGATGTTAATGTTTTATCAACCACTGAGCAGTGGTCAGGTATTGCTGTTGCGGGACCAAAGTCCAGAGAACTTTTATCAAAATTATTTCCCAACATAGATTTATCTAATGAAGGATTACCGTTTATGGGATTAGTTGACACCAACATTGATGGTATTTTTGCTAGAATTTATCGAATATCTTTCTCTGGAGAGTTAGCTTATGAAGTAAACGTTGAGTCTAATCTTGGTCTTCATATGTGGAAGAAGATTATGGATGAGGGTAAAACTTTTAATATAGAGCCTTATGGAACAGAAGCGCTGTCCACACTTAGAATTGAGATGGGTCACGTTGCTGGTGCTGAGTTAGATGGAAGAGCAGTTCCTTTTGACGTGGGTTTAAATGGAATGGTAAGTAAGAAAAAAGATTTCATTGGTAAAAGATCTCTATCTAAAGAAGCATTTATATCAGAAGACAGACAAACTATTGTTGGATTAGTTCCACTCGATAAAAGAACTAAAATTCCTGAAGGGTCTCATATCGTTGAGAATGATAAAGTAGCATCTCCTGTACCAAAATTAGGTCATGTATCTTCATCTTGTTGGAGTGTGGAATATAATAATCCATTTTCAATAGCGATAATTAAAGATGGAAAAAATAAAATAGGAAAAAATCTTTTTGCTGTATCCCCATTAAAAGATATCTCAATTCCAGTTGAGGTTGTTTCTTCTCATTATGTTGATCCAGATGGAGAAAGAGTTAGATCTTAAAATGCCTGTTATTGAGAATATATCACCACTTCACTTTGATCATAAACTAGGTTTTTTTGGAGACTATGAGAATAAAGACGACATTCTTAAGCTTTCTGAAGTAAAAGAATTATCTATTTTTCAAATAGCTAAATTTAAAAAAAGTAGTGTTGATATAAATGAAGTTATTTTTAATAATTTAAAATTACCAACTAAAAGTTTGACTGTTATATCAGATAATATCACTAGGATATTATGGGTAGGTCCTGATACATGGTTGATTGTATCCAGAGATAAAAACCTCAATAAGGATATTCATAATATTTTTAATGATAATGATTTTGCTATTACTGACATCTCTCACTCTAGAGCAGTCATTGAAATAAGCGGCTCAAAGTCAAAAGAGGTATTAAAAAAAGGTTCACCTTTAAACTTCAACGACGATATGTTTAAACCAAATAATTGTGCTAACACAACTTATAATGGAATTAACATTATTATTGATTTCATTAGTGAAAAACCAGACTGTTTTAATCTTTATGCCCTCAGAAGTTTCGGAGGCTCCTTTTATCATAGTATAACTGACTCATGCTTAGAGTATGGTTATGAAGCCATATAATAAAGATGTGTGGAATAGTCGGTCTTTACCTTAAGAATAAAAAATACAATAAAGATCTTGGAAAATTTTTAACCGGAATGATGAATAATATGTCTACTCGCGGACCTGATAGTGCAGGATTTGCAATTTATTCAACTGAAAGAAAAAAAAAATATAAATATTCTATTTGCTATAACGAAAACAATATCAAAGAAATAAAAAAAAATCTTAGTAAAGAAATTAAAGATGCAAAAATAAAAATTATATCTGATCATTTTGTCTTAGAGACTTCATTAAAACCCGTAAAGGTTATAAGTATTATCAAGAGATATGATAATTTAAATTTAGTTGGCTATGGAAGTTCAATTGAAATATTTAAACAGGTTGGAAATCCAAGAGATGTTGTAAATAATTTTTCTCTTAAAAATTTTTCTGGTACTCATGCTATTGGGCATACAAGAATGGCCACTGAAAGTGCAATTACAACAGATGGATCACATCCGTACTCAACTGGAGAGGATGAGTGCCTAGTTCATAATGGCTCACTTTCAAATCATAATAATTTAAGAAGAACATTAAAAAAAAAGGGAATAGAAATTAAATCTCAAAACGACACAGAAGTAGCTGCTGGTTATATTTCAAATGGTTTATCAAATAAGAAATCTTTAAAAGATACACTAATTGATGGATTAAAAGATTTAGATGGTTTTTATACTTTTATTTCTGGTACTAAAAACGGTTTAGCTATAGTAAGAGATGAAATTGCTTGTAAGCCTGCCGTTGTGGCAGAAACAAAGGATTACGTTGCCATAGCTTCAGAGTTTCAAGCGATGGCTCATTTACCTAATGTTAACAAAGCAAAAATTTTTGAACCTGAACCTGGTTTAGTATACAGCTGGGGAAAATGATTAAATTAAATCTTAAAAAAGACTCTTTGAGAAAAGTTAACGACTTGCTTCAAAATCTTGATCAAAAATCAAATGACCGAAGTTTTAAAATAATCAATCCAGATGGTAATCATGCTATTTGTGCAGGTTTAAAAGATGAAATGGATGTAACTATCGATGGTCATGTTGGTTATTACTGCGCAGGGATGAACATGAAAGCCGCTGTAACAGTTAATGGTAATGTAGGAACAGGCGTGGCTGAGAATATGATGTCAGGATCTGTTCACGTAAAAGGTAATGCTTCTCAGTCGGCTGGTGCTACTGTCCATGGTGGAACATTAATTGTTGATGGAGATACAAGTTCTCGTTGTGGAATTTCTATGAAGGGTATCGATATTATTGTAAAAGGATCTGTAGGTCACATGTCTGCGTTTATGGCACAGTCAGGGAACTTAGTAATTTGTGGAGATGCTGGTGACGCGTTAGGAGATAGTATTTATGAAGCAAAAATTTTTATCAAAGGAGAACCTAAATCCTTAGGCGCTGATTGTGAAAAAAAAAATATGAATAAAAAAGATCAAGACCTACTAAAATCTCTTTTGAAAAAAGCAAGTATCGATGAAAATCAATTAACAAATTTTAAAATGTATGGCTCAGCAAGAAAGCTTTATAATTTTAATATAGATAATGTATCGGAGTATTAATGTCTGAAAAATTTAAAACCGTTCCAAGAAAATCATGGACCTTTGATGATTACACAAACTCAGAAATAAGAAGAGCAGCAGAAACTGGAATTTATGACATACGAGGAGGTGGTTCAAAAAAAAGACTACCTCATTTTGATGATTTATTATTTTTAGGAGCGTCTATGTCTAGATACCCACTTGAAGGTTATAGAGAGAAATGTTCAACAAATGTTACTTTAGGGACTAGACATGCAAAAAATCCATTAGAGCTTGATATTCCTATAACGATCGCAGGTATGAGCTTTGGAGCTTTATCTGGTCCTGCAAAAGAAGCACTGGGCAGAGGAGCAAGTATTTCCGGTACCTCAACTACGACAGGTGATGGAGGGATGACCCCAGAAGAAAGAGGACAATCTAAACATTTAGTTTACCAATTACTTCCCTCAAGATATGGAATGAATCCAGAAGATTTAAGAAAAGCAGATGCTATCGAGGTAGTTATCGGTCAAGGCGCAAAACCTGGTGGTGGAGGAATGTTACTTGGTCAAAAAATTAGTGATCGGGTTGCTGAAATGCGTACCCTTCCAAAGGGAATTGATCAAAGATCTGCATGCCGTCACCCAGATTGGACAGGCCCTGATGATTTAGAAATTAAAATTTTCGAGATAAGAGAAATTACCGGTTGGAAAGTTCCTATTTTTGTTAAACTTGCAGGAGCTAGACCATACTATGATACAGCTCTTGCTGTTAAAGCAGGAGCAGATGTTGTTGTTTTAGATGGAATGCAAGGTGGAACTGCTGCAACACAAGAAGTTTTCATTGAAAATGTTGGTCAACCTACTTTAGCATGTATTAGGCCTGCTGTTGATGCACTTTTAGATTTAGATATGCATAGAAAAGTTCAGTTAATAGTATCTGGTGGCATTAGAAATGGCGCAGACGTTGCGAAGGCTATGGCTCTAGGCGCTGATGCTGTTTCAATTGGTTCATCTGCTTTAATAGCGCTTGGAGATAATGATCCAAAATGGGAGAGCGACTACAAAAAACTAGGTACAACTGCAGGAGCTTATGATGACTGGCACGAAGGAAAAGACCCTTCTGGAATTAATACCCAAGATCCTAAATTAATGAAAAGACTAGACCCTGTTAAAGCAGGTAAACGCCTATCAAATTATTTAAAGGTAATGACACTAGAAGCCCAAACAATTGCAAGAGCCTGTGGTAAAAATAGCTTACATAATTTAGAGCCAGAGGACTTGTGCGCACTAACTGTTGAGGCTGCCGCAATGGCTAGAGTACCATTGGCAGGTACCGGATGGATCCCAGGATCAAAGTTTTAAAGGATTTATTTAATTAAAAAATTCACTACATGCAGATTTTATATAGCTAGCTATAGAAAAAAAACTACCGAATAGTCAGAATTGAGTTGTGATGATGCAACTGTAGTGTTATTTTATTGTTTCATAATTTGAAACAAGGAGGAACTTTAAATGGGGCAGGATTTAAAGTACATAAATAAGTCTCTAGAAAAATCATTTAAAATTTTAGAGATACTCTCTAAATCAATTTTTCCTCTTAAAGCTTCTAATATCTCTCGCAAAGCAACTCTTTCAAGAACAACAACTTTTAGATTATTATCTGTTCTCAGTGATCTTGGGTATATTCATAAAAATCTCAGTTCGAACACCTACACAATGGGACACAAGGCGTTTCAATTTGGTGAAACTTCTGATTATCTTCAGTCAATCTCAGAGACATCAAAAGAGATTTTAAAAGATATATCAAGCAAAACGAATTTGATTACATACTTAGCCATGTTAGAGGGATCTCAAATTGTTCACTCTGATAAAATTTCAAATAATACTGAAGATGCAACAATAAGAACTTTTAGAATGAGGTTAGACGCACATTGTTGTGCTCTAGGAAAAGTAATGCTTGCATATAGACCTGAAAACGAAATTTCTACAATCTATAGAAGTTATAATTTTTATCCTCATACCAATAATACAATAATCAATTTAAATGATTTAAGAAAACAACTAACAAAGATTAGAGGCAACGGTTATGCCTTAAATCATGGTGAGGCTTTTGAAAATTCTTATGGTATTGGTGTAGCAATCTTAGATAAAGATAAAAGATCCTTTGCTGGAATCGCGTTATCTGGAAGTAAAAATATCCTTAATCCAAAAACTATGGATAATTACATTAATTTGTTGCAAGATGCTTCTATTAAAATTTCTAGATTAATTGTTGATAATTAAGCCTTTTCTTATGAAATTTTGTTTCATAATTTGAAACAAAATGTGTTTTTTTTAGTAACCCAATTCAAAATGTAATTAATTTTGGAGGATTAAATTAAAATGAGTCTACCGTCTAAATGTGAATATTTAATAATCGGTGCTGGAATACACGGCTTAAGTACAGCTTGGCATTTATGTAAAAAGTTATCTAGTAAAGGACAATTAAAAGAAAATTCAGTAGTTGTTATTGAAAAAACAAAGGTTGCAAATGGCGCGAGTGGTGTAGCATGTGGAATTGTAAGAAATAACTACTATCAACCTGCCATGAGAAGTTTAATGGCTCACTCTGTAGATGTATGGAATGAAAACGCTGAAGCTTTAACATATAAACCTGTGGGTTACATGCAAATCAACTCACAATTAATGCAAGAGGGAATGTCTGAAGTTTATCACCAACAAAAAGAAATTGGTTTTGACTCAGAATTTATCGAAGGTGCAAGCGACTGTGAAAAATATATGAAGGACATGCTCCCAGATTGGCAAGCTCAAGGAATAACATCTGTCCTTCATGAAAAAAAGACTGGTTATGGTGCTAACAGAGGAGCTATGGAGGGTTTTCATAAATTAGCAATTTCATCTGGCGCCAAAGTCATTGAAGGTGTTAAAGCAAATAATTTAATTTCTTCAAATGGTAGTGGTGCTGTAACAGCAGTAGAAACATCTGAAGGAACTATTGAATGCACCCAATTAGTGGTAGCTGCTGGACCTTGGGTTAGAAAATTTTGGGAAATTTTGGAGTTACCTAATTCAGTTAAAATTAAAAAACCTGACGGAACTTTCACTGATGAAATACCAATGTGGTCTTACATGGCTTTAGAAGAAGGCGAGCTTGAAGTTGATCCACGAAGTTATAAAACAGCTAATGGAACTGAGTATCCTGTTATTCATGTCGACACTGAGTCAACCCTTGTTTCCAACAAGACAGGTGACGTCATTCACGAAAACGTAATGTGGGGTTTTTATTACAAACCAGACGTTTACAGAAATGGTATTCAAGGCGGTTCATCTCCATACGATGTTACTAAACCTGTAAATGATATTAAACTAGATCCTTACGGGCACGACTCTCTTGAGTTTCAACCAAGAGCGTCTTTTGAGGATAAATGGACTTCTGCTTTGGCTTTTTGTCAGAAGCAATTTGATGGGTGTCACAGTAAGTATAAAAAGCAAAATGCTGGCGGTATAGGATGTGTGACTCCTGACCGTTTTCCTGTATTCGACCAATACAGAGAAAATGTGTATATTATAGCAGACGCAAACCACGGATATAAAATGGCCGGAGTTGGTGATTTAGTATCTGATGAATTGCTTGGAGGAAAGTCTGAAATTCTAGAACCTTTCAGATTTTCTCGATATGAAGAAGGGAAGTTACATCCGGTTTCGAAGAGCCCGTTCCCTTGGAGTTGATGTAGAGGAGGAATAAAATGACAGCGCTAGAAACGTACGTTAAGGATAAAAAAAGACAAGACTATATAAAGCAAGTTAGAAAAAAAATTGATAAGTTAGGTATAGAGTATATCTATTATCAATTTATTTCTGTAACAGGAAGAATTGTTGGTAAGGGTGTACCTGCTGATCACTGGGAAAGTATAGCAAACAAAGGTTTTCAGTTAGTTTATGGTGCTACTGCTAACTTATTTACAAATAGGCATGGTGACTATATTGGTTATGGTCCAGAAGCTCATGAATTAGTTGGAATACCTGATCCAGAAACTTTTGTACAAATTCCATGGGATAAAAGAATAGCCCGAGTATTTTGTACATGTTTTAGAAACAGAGAAGAAGAAAGCGATCCAGGTGGCTTCTTAACTTCTGATTGTAGAGGTAATCTAAAAAGAGCTCACGAAGATTTTAAAAAGAAACATAAATTAGAATTAAGAGCAGGTACAGAGCCTGAAATGATGTGGTTAACTAAGAACGAAGATGGTAGCCCAACAGGTTCCGGTTTTTCTAAGCCATACTGTTATCATATTGATCAATTTGAATCTCTAAGACCCGTATACATGAAAGTAATAGAATACTCTCGTGCTATGGGTTTAGATATAATCCAAGGTGATCATGAGGATGCACCTGGTCAATTAGAATTAAACTTTAATTATGATGATGTTGTAAGAAATGCTGACAGATTGTCAACATACAGACAAATTTGTGCGCAAGTTGCTAGAGAATTTAACTTAATAGCATGTTTTCTAAGTAAACCTTTCGTTGGGGTTTCTGCATCTGGTTGTCATACAAACGTCTCTTTATGGAAAGGCGGCAAAGATGAGCTCATTCCATGCGGAAACAAAAGTATTCCGGGTATGGAAAATGTCTTCCATCATAGAAGAGGTGGAACTAATGCCTTTATGCCTGATGGAAAAGATCAGAGAATTCCTGGCAAAATAGGGCTTCAGGCAATTGGGGGTGTGATGGAACATCTTCCTGCATTAACCGCATTAGGATCATCCACCGTGAATTCTTATAGAAGACTGTGGGATACAGGTTTTTGGGCACCAGTTTATGCTGATTGGGGTTACCAAAATAGAACCTGTGGCCTAAGAGTATCTGCACCAGGAAGATTTGAATACCGTTCGGTAGACTCAGCACATAATCCATACCTCATGGGTAGTGGTTTATTGAAAGCATTTGATCACGGTATTTCTGAGAAGATGGATCCTGGAAAACCAGAACAACAGAATATGTATGAACAAATGAAAGCTGGTAAGCAAGTTGAAAAATTACCAATGACACTGGGTGAAGCTTTAGATCGTTTAGAAAGTGACAAAGTTATTCAAGAAGGGCTACCTGGTGACATGATGAAAGTGTTTATGGAGTACAAACGGGATGAGTGGGAAGAATTTTTAGCCACTCCAACTCAATGGGATCTCGATAAATACTTGGATTGCTTACCATAAAATAGATAGGAGTAAAGTATGTGTGGAATAGCTGGAGTAATAAATAAAAAAAAGACGGTCAACGTAGGTGAACAGATGGGCCTTATGTTACAAGGACTAAAACATAGAGGACCAGACTCAACTGGTTACGCTATGTATGGGACACCACTCAAAAAAGGTTTCGTAATGAGATTTAAAATATCTGAAAATGAAGCTGAAAAAGTAAATGCAAATGTTGACTCACCTGTTGATTTAAAAAATAGAAAAAACGCTGTCGATGCTATTTTAAAAAAACATGGTGCGAAAGTAACAAAACAAAGCTCCAGCACTCCATACGCTTTTCGATATATATTTGACTTTAAAGGTGATCTTACAGATTTAGCAACAGAAATTGAGACAGTCGAAAAAACAGAGATATTATCAATAGGTAAAGGTCTTGAACTTATAAAAGATTTAGGGGACGCCACAACTGTTTCAGATCAGTACGGTCTAAATAAGTTTATGGGTACTCATGGCATAGGTCATACAAGAATGGCTACAGAGTCGGATGTTGATATAAAATCTGCTCACCCTTACTGGGCTTTTCCTTTTGAAGATGTATCAGTTGTTCACAACGGCCAATTGACAAACTATTGGGGTAACAGAAGGGTACTTGAAAGAAAAGGTTATAGATTCAATTCAAACTGTGACTCTGAGATAATTGCAGTTTATATAGCTGATAAAATGGCCAATGGGATTGAACTTGAAAAAGCGATGCATGACAGTTTAGACGAACTAGATGGAGTCTTTACATATGTTGTAGCTACGAAAGATCAACTTGGAATGGCCAAAGATCACATGGCTGCAAAGCCAATGGTAATCTATGAAAGCAAAGATATCGTAGCATGTGCATCAGAGGAAGTTGCTATTAGGAATATCTTTCCTCACGAAATTAAAACTTATGACCCTTATGAAGCGGAGGTGAAAGTATGGCAGGCTTAACAAAAAAAACATCTGCTTTTGATGATGAAAATTTATCAGGCAGATCCCAAAAACTCTTTTTTGAGGTAACCGAAGAGGAGAATTATACCTACTATGGAAACCACGAGGTTGATTTTAATAAGAGAACTTCTATTGACTGTGAAGGGATTAACGCACACGAATTAAATCAAAAAATTAGAGACTCAATTCGAAAAGGATATGGATCCATAGTAATTAAAAATCCAGGAGCTAAACACTCTCTTGGAGTAGGGATATTAAATAAGCTTAACTTAATTTTTGAAGGAAGTTTAGGCTACTTCGGTATTGGATGCATTGATGGCCCAACTGTTAGAGTTAACGGAAGAGTTGGATGGTCTTGTGCAGAAAATATGATGTCAGGAAAAGTTGTTGTTGAGAATAACGCTGGATCTTGTTTTGGAGCCGCTTTAAGAGGAGGAGACTTAATTGTTAAAGGTGACGCTGGTGCAAGAACTGGAATTGACATGAAAGGTGGTACTATTTTAATCGGTGGTAATGCCGGTGCTTACACTGGATTTATGATGCAAAGAGGTAGAATTATTGTTTGCGGCAATGTAAACGCAAACATGGGTGACTCTATGTACGACGGTATCATTTTTGTTGGAGGAGAACCTCATTCCCTAGGAACTGACTGCGTTCCTGGTGAAATGAATGAACATGAGGTTAGATGGTTAGAACAAAAGATCAAAAATGCTGAGATTGATTGCAAAGTTCCAGCATCTAAATTTAAAAAATACGTTGCAGGTAGAATGCTTTGGAATTATGACAATCTAGAGCCAGCAGAAAAGAAAGGAATATTAGGCTAATGGCAAAACGCAATACACAATTATTAGGACAAAACTCAATCTTTACCCCAGAGGTAATGGATGATATTCACATCAAATCACAACTAGGTCGTTATCGTATGCGTGGCATGGCCTTAATGAAAAAAATTCCTCACTGGGATGATTTAGTATTTTTACCTGGAACATTAACACGATTTGTTATCGAAGGTTACAGAGAGAAATGTTTAACCGAGACTATAATAGGCCCTAGAGCAAAAAATCCTATTAAACTTGATATTCCTGTTTACATAACAAGCATGAGTTTTGGTGCTCTTTCTTATGAAGCAAAAACTGCTTTAGCAAGAGGATCATCAATGGCAGGAAGTGCTACTTGCTCTGGTGAAGGCGGAATGATACCTGATGAAAGAAGATATTCTCACAAATGGTACTATCAATGTATTCAATCAAGATATGGTTTTAATCCGCACCATGCTCAACTAGCTGATGCAATTGAAGTATTTATTGGACAAGGTCAAAAAGTTGGAATGGGTGGCCACTTAATGGGCCAAAAAGTTACCGATCAAGTTGCTGAAATGAGATCCTTGCCCGCTGGTATTGACCAAAGATCTCCTGCTAGACACCCAGATTGGATGGGCCCAGATGACTTAGCTCTTAAAGTACAAGAATTAAGGGAGTTAACTGACAATCAAGTTCCAATTCAGTTGAAGTTAGGTGCTTCAAGGGTTTATGATGATGTTAGAATGGCAGCAAAATGCGATCCTGACTCTATATTTTTAGACTCCATGGAAGGTTCTACAGCTGCTGGTCCCCATATAGCAGCAGCAAACACAGGTATTCCTGGTATCGGCGCTATTCGAGAAGCAAGAAGAGCTCTAGACGACGTGGGTAAAACTGGCGAAATTTCATTAGTTTTCGCTGGTGGTATCAGAGATGGTGCTGACATGGCAAAAGCTTTAGCCTTAGGAGCTGACGCAATAGCTATTGGAACAGCTGGTTTAGTTGCCTTGAATTGTAATAAAGATATTCCTGAAGCTGATTATGAAAAAGAAATGGGTGTTGAAGCAGGTTATTGTTATCACTGTCATACTGGTAGGTGTCCTGTCGGTGTAGCCACACAAGATCCTGTTCTTAGAAGTAGATTAGATCCAACAGAGGCTGCCGAGAGAGTTTATAATTTATTAAGCACAATGACTCTTGAGTGCCAAATGTTAGCAAGAGCATGTGGTAAGACAAATATCCACTCTCTTGAACCAGAAGACTTAGCAGCACTAACAATGGAGTCATCAGCAATGGCTAAAGTACCTTTAGCTGGAACAGATCTTACTGTGGGTGTCGATAACTACCACTCAATCTAGGAGATAAAATGGTTAAAAAGAAAACATCAACAGCAAAATCAAAAAAAACTGCTAAAAAATCTTCTAAACCGAAAGGTTATCAAGTTGTAGGTGGGGCTAAGTTAAAAGATAAAGAAATTAAAACATCAAGAGAAAAAATGATTGGTCAACATATCGGTTATCGTTACGATGTAAACTTAATTCCTGATTACAAACACCTAACTCCTTTCCTAAAGCAATACATTGAGATTATGGGATGGGATGATTTAAATTGGTTAGAAGATATTCATATGGGTTTTGAGGGAGACACACCCGCTGTATTTGACAGAAACGCAAATGCTTGGATCACTCTTCCTAAAAAAATTAAACTTCCAAAAAACCAACAAGACAGAGATATGTTGGCAAGAGAGTTACTTATTAAATTTCAAATGTCACCCAATCATCCATTGGTTCAATTAAAAAGAACCTATGCTAAAGGTGAAAACTTTAAGTTAGTCGAATAAGTTTTATTAAATTAGGGGGCTTTAGTTCCCCTAAAGCTAAAATATTTAATCTTTAATCCTAATTAGCTTTGACTTTTTCCAGTTTGGAATAAATTTTATAACATCGATGTCATTCCCCAATCCTGGATTAAAATTTTTATTATGCCAGAAAATATTTTCCCAATGTTCTTCATTTTTATCGAGAATAAATGGTGAACACAACAACCTGTAATTTGTTGATAAATGAATAAAATCAAGGATACACGACCCTTCTTTAACTACTTTTTTGGAAATACTTGAGCTCTTGGGGAAAGTAGCAAACAAAGAGTCGGAAAATTTATCTTTATCTATAAAATATTCAGAGGATAAAAATTTATTCATCTTATCAAATCTGTCAGCAGGATCGTAAGTTCGTTTAAAAGTATGTTCAAAAAGTTTTGTAGTGTTTACTGGATCATTTTCAGATATTACAACAATAATTCTTAGGAGTTCATTACCTTTTTTATCAAGTAATATCGGAGCCATAGAAGAATTGGGTCTACCACTTTGTGTCCTAAAAGCTTGAATTCTTGATTGACATTGCCAATCAAGAAATTTTTCTTGTAATACCTCTGGAGTCATTAGTTTAACAGTCTAGAGTGGTCTCTCTCTCCCAACTAGAAAGGTGTTTATTAAAGGTGCCCCAATCTTGATTTTTAAGTTTTACATAACTATTAACTAAATCATCACCAAATCCTGCTCTTATAATTTTTGATTTATCAAAATCACGAATAGCATCAAGAAGGTTTAAAGGAAGTTTTTTTACCTTTCCAGCTTTGTGACCCTCTGTGTACATGTTAATGTCTAATCGTTTCCCTGGATCTCTTTTATTATTGAAACCATCTAAACCTAAAAGAAGAATGCCTGCTTGAAGTAAATATGGATTTGTAGCTCCATCCATCAGTCTTAATTCAAATCTACCTGCTCCAGGAACTCTAACCATGTGTGTTCTATTGTTACCAGCCCATGTAATGGAACTTGGAGACCATGTTGCACCTGATGTAGTGACACTTCCATTAATTCTTTTATAAGAGTTTACAGTAGGATTAAAAACAGCAGCCATTTTGTCTGCACTTTCCATTATGCCGCCCAAGAAATTATAACCAGTTTTTGATAAACCTAATTCATCTTTTTTATCTAAAAACATATTTTTTTTACCTGCTTTATCCCAGATTGATATATGACAATGACATCCATTGCCTGTTAAATTTGTGAAAGGTTTTGGCATGAAAGTTGCTCTTAACGAATGTTTTTCAGCAATTGATTTTACCATAAATTTAAAAAATGCATGTCTATCTGCAGTAACTAAACAATCTGAAAAATCCCAGTTCATTTCAAATTGCCCATTCGCATCTTCATGATCATTTTGATAAGGTTTCCATCCAAGTGAAATCATTGAGTCACATATTTCAGTAATAACATCGTATCTTCTCATTAATGCAGAGGAGTCGTAACATGGTTTTGCTTGCGTATCTCTTTCATCTGACAAAGATGTTCCATCTGCATTTACTAAAAAAAATTCGCATTCAACCCCAGATTTCATATAAAGATTTTTTTTAGCAGCTTTTTCAATTTGTCTTTTTAAAGCAATTCTGGGTGATGTTTCCACTGGCTTTCCACCCATATACAAATCAGAAGCTACCCAAGCTATTTCCTTATTCCACGGAAGTTGGATAACACTGTCACCATCAGGCATACCAAACATATCTGAGTCAGCTGGAGACATATCTAGCCATGTAGCAAAGCCAGCAAATCCTGCTCCCTCTGATTGAATTTCATCTATAGCTGTTGCTGGTACTAATTTTGATCTCAGAACACCGAACAAATCTACAAAACTTACAAAAAAATATTTCACTCCATTTTTCTTAGCGAACTGATGAAGATTGGTTACCATTTATTTTCTCCTCTTTCATAATTTAACATGCATTTATTGCATATGTTAAAAACACATTGATACTATTTAATATTTAAACTTATTTTAAATTTTATTAATTTTATAATTTAGTTATTAAAAAGTAAAATACATAAAGATACAAAAAATGATTCTTAAATTTTTTTTATCTTTTTTATTAAATAATTAAGGAGGTCATACATGACACTTGAAGAACTTGAATCGTTTGTGATGATGCAAGCAAATGTCAGTACCGAAGCATTTTATTGGTGGTGTACTGCTTTAATGATTGCAATTCACGTCGGCTTCTTGATGTATGAGGTTGGATCATCGCGTTTTAAAAATGCTGTATCCTCCGCTTGTAAAAATCTTTTAGCATTCGCATTCATGATACCAACTTTTTGGTTATTTGGTTGGTATATTTATCTTGCATTTCCAGGTGGTTTTTCTCCCATAGACCTTGAGGGTTATGGAACACCATGGAATGTATCAATGGGACCAATGTTAAGTGATCAAGCTACAGGTATATTCTGGGCTGCATTTACATTGTTTGCATGTACAACTGCATCCATTTTCTCAGGATCTGTTTTAGAAAGAATAAGAATTAGTTCTTTTGTTTTCTTAGCAGTAGTTCTTGGATCAGGAGCTTGGATACTCGGAGCTTCATGGGGCTGGCATGCTGATGGATGGTTAGTAACCCAATTTGGTTATCATGACGTCGGAGCTGCAGGTGTGGTTCACATGATAGCTGGTTGGTTTGCATTTGGTGTAGTACTAAACCTAGGACCTAGAGTTGGAAAATATAATGCAGACGGCACGGCTAATGAAATTGAAGGTCATGACCTTCGTTTTTCATTTATAGGCTTATTAATGATTATTGTTGGTTTCTTTGGATTCCTCGGTGGTTGTTTGATATGGGGAGGTGCAGAGTTCGGTGGATGGATGAATATCTATGGTGCTCCAGCTACTCTTTCATCATTTGCTTTCAATACCCTTATGGGTCTTGGTGGAGGAATGATCGGTGCATTCTGGATGAGTAAAGGTAACCCATTTTGGATGATGTCTGGAGGACTTGCAGGTATATTCTCGTGTGCTGCTGGTCTAGATGTCTGGTATCCAGGATTAGCTTTTGTATTAGGTTTTGTTGGTGGTGTAATTATTATTCCTGCGAATAATTTGTTACACAGTATCTTCAAGATTGATGATCCAGTTGGTGCTATTTCAGTTCACGGTGTAGCAGGTATTTGGGGTGTATTAGCAATGGGACTTTTTGCTTCTGGTTACCCTGCATCCGGCGATATTCCACCAACTAGCTTTGGAGGTCAATTGGTAGGGGCAATAGTTATGTTCTTACTTGGATTTGTTCCAGGATATGGCCTCTCATTTATTATGAAAGCTATGGGATGGCTTAGAGTACCAGATGCGGTACAAAAAGCCGGAATTGACAGTGCTGAGCTTGGATTAAAAGCTTATCAATAACACGAATGAGGAAGGAGAAATCATGAATTCATGGCCAGGACCTGAAAATAGTTGGGAAGGTGTTGACGCTTATTTCACATCAGCTGACAGTGAGGGTACTCTAATCTTTTGGACTCTTGTTGTTATTGCTTTGTGTATATTTGCTACATTTGCTGCAGCAAAACATGAGTCAGATACTGCAAAAAAAACTAAATAATGTTATAATTAAGGCGGGGAAAAAATCCCCGCCTTAAAATATGGATTACAATACCACAAACCTACTCTTCCAAAACATAGTCCAAACTGTACTAGATAACAAATTATTAGCTGCATTAATATGGATTGCCTTTATGTATTTTATTTTAAGAAGAGTAGCAAAAAGTGATTATGATTTAATTTTAAAAAAAAAGTGGACAAGAGATAAATAAACTTATTTGAATTTACTAATTATCAGTGGTATGGATAAAAACCATGATGATCAGCATGTAAAAGCAAATTGCCCTTTCCAACACACTTTTTTTGAGAAGATTATAAAAGATCACAACTCAAAATATACAACTAAAGTTCTTAAGTCATATTTAATTGACATTAATGAATATGATTTTTCTCATTATGATGCTTTTTTATGGACTGGAGGCTTAGGTAATATTTACGAAAATAACTCACATAATAAAAAACAATTAGAAATATTTACTAAAATAGTTGAACTTGGGAAACCTATTTGGGGCAGCTGTTGGGGATTGCAAGTTTTTGTAACCGTTCTTGGAGGCAAAATTACTAAATCATCAATACCTGAATTTGGGTTTGCAAATAATATAAAAATAAAAAATGATCATTACATCTATAGAAACAAAAAAGATCTATTTACTGCACCAGGACACCATTATGATAGCGTTGAAAATATTCCAAATGATTTTAAAGTCATATCTGAAAATGATTTTTCTATCCAGTCTATTGTTCATAAAAAATATAATATAATCTGTACTCAATATCACCCTGAGCTTCCTTACAATTTTATAGGTAATTTAATGACATACTGGAAAACAAATTATCTTGATAAAATGACTGGTGAGAAATTTAGCGAACTTATTCATAACTTGGAACAATTAGAGAGTAGTGATCTTTATGATCGTAAACTCGAGTTAGTAAATTGGCTGAACGGTTTAGAAAATTAATTATTTTTTGTAACAATTGTCACTACTCCTGCGAAA
>CABZBG010000002.1:0-81615 GCA_902523865.1 uncultured Alphaproteobacteria bacterium | reverse complement strand
ATGTGTATAATTATTTTTTTCAATTAAACGCTGATATGCTTTTGCCTCCTCTGATACCTTGAGATCTTCTCTTTGAATATTCTCAATCAAAGATATCTCATCTTTGTCAAGGTCCTCAGGTAATAATAAAGCTGGAAGTATTTTAAGATCAGTATTTTGTGCTGCCCTCCATCTTCTTTCACCCGCTACCAGTGAAAAAGTATCAGTACTTCTCTTGGTAACAATAAGTGGTTGAATTAGGCCATTTTTTTTGATTGATTGAGCTAATTCATTTATTTTTTCCTTATTAAATTCTTTTCTAGGTTGTGTCTCGTCTCTGAAAATTTTTTCGATTGGAATAAGTAATAAACCCTTATTGTCAGAGGAATTATTCTGAACAAAATCTCTATTTCCAAGTAAAGAAGATAAACCTTTTCCTAATTTTTTATTGACTGCCATTTGAACTACTCCTCTCTAAAAATTCTTTGGCTAAGGCTATGTAAGCTTGTGAGCCACTACATTTTAAATCATATATAATCGCAGGTAGACCGTGACTTGGTGCTTCGGATAAAGTTACATTTCTGGGTACATTAAATTTATAAACATTAGCGTCAAAATATTCTCTGGCTTCCCTCTCTATCAAAGATGATAAAGAATTTCTTCTATCATACATTGTTAAAATTATTCCATTAAGTTTAAGTTTAATATTTAAATTAGATTTTACTAATTCAATGGTTTTGATTAATTTGGATAATCCTTCTAAAGCAAAAAATTCACATTGTACTGGAATTAAAACCTCATCACTTGCTGTTAAAGAACTTACTGTTAATAATCCAAGCGTTGGCGGAGTATCAATGAAAATATATTCGTAATTATCTTTTATTTCTGATATGTAGTTTTTTAAAAGGGTATTTCTGTTGTCATCGTCAGCCAACTCATATTCTGCAGCAGCAAGATCCTCACATGCGGAGATAACATCTAGATGAGGAATTTGAGATTTTTGTATTGCATCCCTAATATTTACCTCATTACTAAAAACTCTATAAATAGATAATTTAGAATCATAAGCGTTAAATGACATTGAAGAATTGTATTGCGGGTCCATATCAATAATTAAAACTTTCTTATCTATTGATGCTAATGCTGTTGCAAGATTAACAACAGTTGTTGTTTTTCCAACACCTCCTTTTTGATTAGCTATTGTAATTATCATTTAGCACCTACTACTATAATTTTAGATTCATCAGATGTAATACTAGGATGAGCTTCCCAAAAGTATTTATTTTGATTGATAAGTTGTATTTCAGATAAATAAGACTTACCTTTAAGTAAAATAAACTTTGTATGTTTACAAATAATTTTTTTGGTTAAAGAGATTATTTTTTCAATTGGTGCAAATGCACGTGCCGTAATATAATCGACCTTAAGATCTTTTAGATCATTAATAGATTTGTTGTGAATAACATATTCAAGCCCAAGTCGTGATTTGCAGTTTTCTAAGAAGATAGATTTCTTTGGTGATTTTTCAACTAAATGAAGGTTTTTATATCCTATGATTGAAAGAACAACCCCTGGAAGTCCAGCACCTGAACCAATATCCATATGGTTTTTTTCGTTGTGTGGCAAATATTTAACTATTTGTATGCAGTCAAGTAAGTGTCTTTGATCAAAATCATCAATTGTACTTCTGCCAATTAAATTCATCTTTTCGTTTTCATCAATAACTATCTTCTTGTATTCATATAATTTTTGTAAAACTGATTTACTATTTTTAAAATTTTCATTACAGAAAATTTCTAAGTTCGCATTAAGCAACTTTAGTACCTTTAATTCTTTTATGTTTTATTATTTGAAAAAGAGCACTTGGTGTAATACCAGATATTTTTCCTGCGTCATGTAAATTTGCTGGTTTGTATTTATTTAATTTTTCCAGTATCTCTCGCGATAAAGAAGGTATTTTGTTAAAGTCAATATTAGTTAAATTCATACTTTTATTTTTGTTCAGCTGATTATAAGATTTCCTTTCACGCTCATAAAAGACTTCATACTTTGAGTCAAAATATATTTTAGTGAGTAATTTTTGGTCTATAGTAAAATTAAAGAATTTCTTAAAATTATTTGTAGTGGGATCTAAAAATTTTAATACTTCAAATCCATTTCTAATTTTACCATCTTTTTTTACTTTGATTTTCTTCTTCATCAAATCATTTGGGGAATATTTTAGTAACTCTAGTTTTTTTATTATTTTTTTTTCACTATCTATATTTTTATTTATTAAATTGAAGTCAGTTTTATTAAATATTTTTGTATTAATGTTTGTAGCAAATCTTTCATAGGAATTATCTGTTCTTAGTTTCAATCTGTTTTCTGCTCTTGATGTAAACATGCGGTACGGTTCTGTTACTCCAAGCTTAGTGAGATCATCAACTAAAACTCCTATATAACTATTATCTCTTTCAAAAACTTTATTATCGAATTTTACCTTTTTTATTTTTACAACAGCATGGATTCCTGCATATATACCCTGACCTGCTGCTTCTTCATACCCAGTAGTTCCATTAATTTGGCCTGCTAAAAAAAAGTTTTCTATTTTTTTTGTCTCAAAATTATTTTTTAATTCTCTAGGATCTACTGAGTCATATTCAACGGCGTATCCAAATTGATCTACTTCACATTTTTCCAAACCTTTAATAGATCTCAGAAATTTTAATTGAATTTTCTTATCCAGCGAATTTGATATTCCATTTGGGTAGACAAGATCAGAGTTTAGTCCTTCTGGTTCCAAGAAAATATTGTGGCCGTTTCTGTCGCCAAATTTTGTTACTTTATCTTCTATTGATGGACAATAGCGAACTCCTTGTGACTTGATAATGCCAGAGTACATTGCAGATTTATCAAGATTATCTCTTATTATTTTATGTGTTTTATTATTAGTCTTAGTTATATAACAATTAATATTTTTGTTCGTATTTTGTTTTGTAAAGTAAGATAAAAAAATGCCGTTATTTTCAGATGGCTGGGGATCAAGAATATCGTAATCGATAGATTGAGTATAAATTCTAGGAGGAGTGCCAGTTTTAAGTCTCATTGTCTTAAAATTTTTATTTATAAACTTTGCAAGCTCTTTGGAAGAGCTATTACCTATTCTTCCTGCCTCTTTTACCTCATTTCCAAGATAAATCTTACCATTTAGAAAGGTTCCAGTTGTGAGAATAACAACCTTTGATTTGATTTTACCTGCATTAATGCAATCAACACCAATAATCTTATTGTTTTTTTGAAGAATATTTATTGCTTCGTCCTCTATAAGTTTAATTTTAGAGGATTTGATGTATTTTTTCAAATTTTTAGCATATAGATCTCTATCAATCTGTGCTCTGACGCCCCATACAGCAGGTCCTTTTGATAAATTTAATACTCTATAATGAATTGCTGATTTATCTCCTATTTTACAAATAACCCCACCTAAAATATCAACTTCACTGGCTATATGAGTTTTTCCTACCCCACCAATACTAGGATTACATGATAGTTTTCCCAAATCTGAGTGATTTTTAGTAATTAAAGCTGTTTTTAAGCCATATTTTTCACATATATTGGCTGCCTCTATGCCAGCATGGCCAGCTCCTATTACTATTACATCATAATGTTCCACGTGAAACAATCTACTTTCCTATGCAAAAATTGCTAAAGACTCTATCATAAACATCTTCATTATTAATATAACCAAATTCGTATGAAAAATCATCTAATATATTTCTGATTAATTGAGCAATAATTAATATATCTTTTTCACTAAGAATATCTTTCTCGTACTCTAATATTTTTTCTAAAAATTCTATTTCATTGGAGTTAAATTCTAGTTTATGATTTTTATGAGATATATATTTGTTGTAAATACGTGATAGCTTAATTCTTTTGAACAGATCTTCTCTATTTAGATTATGATTAATTTTGATATTTTTAGAATTATAGCTAAATTGATCTGATTTGGTCTCTATTAGAGTGAAGTTCTTATTAATATCAAAGTCTTTAAATAATTGATTTAAATCCCTATTTTTGGTCATTTTATCCTTTAAAATAAAAAAATGATCAATTTCTTTGGACAATCTTTGTGCTTTTTTATAACCAAATTTTTCTATCCTTCCTTGCTTAGATCTTTGACCAGCTGTATCCAATATTTCAAACTTTTTGCCATCAACTATTATTTGGTTTGACAGAATATCTCTGGTAGTGCCCTTAATTTCAGTAACAATAGCTCTGTTTTTATCTATGATTTTATTAAAAAGAGTAGATTTCCCAACATTGACCGGTCCAATTAACATAACTCTGCAAATATTTTTTTGTGCTATTTTTGTTCTATTTTTATGTAATAATTTATTACAATTATTAAAAAAATCCCTTAATTTTTTCATTATTTTTTTAAAATTAAACTCTTCATCATCAACAAAATCGATAGATGCGGTGATTTCAGAAAACAAATTTACAATATCTTCTCTAAGAGGGGCAAGACCACTAACTGAGTCGCCTTCAAATAGGATTTTTTTATCATATTCTAATGAGGAAAAAGACTCATTATTTATAATTAAATTGATTGCTTTGGCCTGTTTAAGGGAATATTTGTCATTTAAAACAGAGCGGAAAGAAAACTCCCCTTTTTGGGCAAATCTTAATCCAGGTATATTGAGGTCTTTAAATGACTGCTCAAGCTGACTGGCTATAAGGGGCGAACCATGAATAAATATTTCGCAAACATCCTCTCCTGTAAATGAGTTAGGTGATTTAAAATATACAATATTACATTTATCTAAAATTGTTCCATCTATATTATGAAGTTCCACTAATTTCATTATTGAATGATCTTTAGAGAAGTTTCTTTTAGTGAGTTTCTTTAATATTAGTAAAACATCCTCTCCCGATATTCTATAACCTATAACAGGCGATTTAACCAATGGTGTAAAATTTGAATAAATTGTTCCTGTATTAAACAAAGCTTTGACATTATAAATTTATAATTATGCTAGTCTAGCCATGAAAGCAGTCTTATTTGGGTCTATAGGGACATTAATAGAAACGTCTGACATCCAACGGAAATCTTTTAATCATGCATTTAAAAGGGAAGGGTTAAACTGGTATTGGAGTAGAAAGACTTATAGTGAATTGCTAAAAAAATCTGGGGGGATAAGAAGAATTGAGGATTTTGCAAGACAAAATGGTGAAAGCGTCAACGCAAAAAAGATATGGAAAAATAAAACAGATATTTTTAATGAAATTGTTACCTCAAATAGTATTAGTGCCAGAAAAGGTGTTTTAAAAATTTTTAAATATGCAAAGAAAAATAATATTAAAATTGGACTAGTATCATCTACCTCAAAAAAAAATATTACTGCAATATTTAAAGCACTAGATGGTCAAATAAGTAGAGAAGAATTTAGCTTTATAGGGAATAAAAATTTAGTATCAAAGCCTAAACCAAATCCAGATATTTATTTTAAAGCCTTGGAGATTATGAATTTAAATAAAAAGAATTGTGTAGCAATCGAAGACTCTGAAGAAAGTGCAAAATCTGCTATTAGTGCCGGCATACAATGTATTGCATTTCCAGGAATTTATCATAGTGATGAGAACTTTGAATCTTGTAAGTTGAAATTAAATAAATTGGATATATCTATTTTTAAATAATTATTTTAATTTGATTATAAAAAAAGTTATCTAAATAAATGGACTCAATTTGATTTTATCAAAACCTGAACACATTAAGATTTATGGACACAGAGGTGCAAGGGGAGTTCTCCCTGAAAATACAATAAAAAGTTTTAAGTATTTATTTGAAAATGATATTAGTGCTTATGAAACTGACATTGTATTATCTAAAGACCTTATCCCAGTTATTAATCATGACTTTAGACTAAACCCAACTCTCACAAAAGATAGTGAGGGAAATTGGATTACAAATGATGATATCAAAATATATGATTTAACATATGAACAATTATCCAAATTTACTATTGGATCTATTAATAAACAATCAAAATATGGGAGAAAATTTAACAACCAAAAAAACTTACCCCAACAAAAAATACCTAAGTTGTCTAAACTTCTTGATTTAACTTCAAAAAATTTATCAGACAATCTAGTGATAAACTTAGAAATTAAATCAACCCCCATTGAAAAAAACTTAACACCCAATCCTGACAAAATGGTTAAATTAATTATGGATGATGTAAATAGGTTTGAATTAAACAATAAAATTATTTTCTCATCATTTGATTGGAGAATTTTAAATGAAATAAAAGAAACTTATCCAAAAATGTCTAGGGCTTATTTAACATCTGAGAAAAAAGGTAAAATTTATGATAAATCCCCTTGGTTAAACTTTATGCCTTTATACGATAGTGATGTTAATGAGCTGCCGAGACTTATCAAAACACTAGGTGGGAAAGCATGGCACCCTAAACATATTGATATTAATAGAGATGTTGTAAGAATTTCTCATGAAGTGGGGCTTCCGGTAAATGTCTGGACAGTTAATGAAGAATTCGAAATGTTGAGAATGATTGATTATGGAGTGAACGGTATAATAACGGATTATCCTTTAAGACTTATAGAGCTTTGTGAGAGAAAAAACATTAAGTGGTATTGATTTGTATTACTGATTCATACTACTGAAAAACTCTTCATTTGTTTTACAGTCTTTCATCTTATCTAATAAAAATTCCATGGCATCTACCGTACCCATAGATGATAAAATCTTCCTTAAAATAAAAACTTTTTGAAGATCACCAGCATCTAATAGCAAATCTTCTTTTCTAGTTCCAGATTTTTGAACATCAATGGCAGGATAAGTTCTTTTATCAGATAGTTTTCTATCTAGAACAATTTCCGAATTACCTGTTCCTTTAAATTCTTCAAAAATTACTTCGTCCATTCTGCTACCTGTTTCAATCAAAGCAGTAGCAACAATAGTTAATGATCCGCCTTCCTCAATGTTTCTAGCTGCACCGAAGAATCTTTTAGGTCTTTGCAAAGCATTTGCATCGACGCCACCTGTTAAAACTTTTCCGCTTGAAGGTACAACAGTGTTGTAGGCTCTGCCTAACCTTGTTATTGAGTCTAGAAGAATGACCACATCATATTTATTCTCAGCTAATCTTTTTGCCTTTTCTATAACCATTTCTGCTACTTGTACGTGTCTTGCTGCTGGTTCATCAAATGTGGAACTTATAACCTCTCCATTAACAGATCTTTGCATATCAGTAACTTCTTCAGGTCTTTCGTCTATTAAAAGAACCATTAAATATACATCAGGGAAATTTTCTGCAATTGATTTTGCAATTTTTTGTAAAATTACAGTCTTACCAGATCTTGGCGGAGCGACAATTAAAGATCTTTGACCTGCTCCAACTGGAGCAATAATATCTATAATTCTTGAAGAAAGATCAGTATCAGGCTTTTCTGTTTCTAAATTAAACTTTTTCTCAGGATATAGAGGGGTTAAATTATCAAAATTTGTTTTAAATTTATTATTTTTAGCAATTTCTATAAAATTTACTTTGTTAGTTTCAACTAAAGCAAAATATCTCTCACCATCCTTTGGAGGACGAATAGGACCCTCGAGAGTATCACCTTTTCTCAAACCATATCTTTTAATTTGATTTGGGCTTACATATATGTCATCTGGCCCAGGTAAATAGTTAGAGTCCGCTGAGCGGAGAAAACCAAAACCGTCTTGCATCGTCTCTAAGACTCCCTCTCCAATTATTTCTTCATTCTTTTCAGCAAATTTTTTAAGAATAGAAAAATATATATCTTGTTTCTTTAAGCCAGAGGCATTTTCAATACCTAATGACTCAGCATAATCAAGTAGTTCTTGAGGTTTTTTGTCTTTTAATTCGTTTAAATGCATATTGGGAGTTACCTAGATAGTTAGATATATTGGATTTTTATAACAAATAATAAAAAGAAAATATATATATTTATATAAAGACTTGTTGTTGTATGTCGAATGATGGGGATTAACAATTTATTATAAAAAAAAACCCTTATTTTATTGAATTTTAAATGTTTAATAACAAATGTAGATAACTTAATATTGACAGATTAATGCTTTTTTTACTGTTCAGAACTCTCAAAATTTATGAATAACTTATTTAATCCACAATTAATCAAACAAGTTATTATTGGCACAAAAAGCCAATCAAGAAAAAAATTATTCAAAACGATGAATTTGCAATTTCAATATCGATCTGCCAATATAAATGAAAAAGCTGTAAGGAATTTAAGAAACGATAAATATGATGCTTTAAAAATAGCGAGAGCAAAAGCCACGCACCTATCTAAAAAGAATAAAAACAAAATAATTGTTACATTTGATACTACTATTCTACACATGAGTAAAACAATTTATAAATGCCATACAAAGAAGTGTTGTAAGAGTACACTTAAATCTTTTAATAATACATCACATAATCTTTATACGGGAATGGTTTTCATGATTAATAACAGTTTAATTAGAGCTTTCCTCTCCAAAACTAAAATAGTTTTTAAAAAAAATAAAATTAAAGATATAGATAAATATGTTGAAAAAAATTTTAAACAGATATCATCTGCAGTTGGTTGTTACAAAATAGAGGGTAAAGGTAAATCATTCTTTAAGAATATTGATGAAAGTTACTTTAATGTAATTGGAGTGGATATAATTAATTTTCTTAAAACATTAAAAAGTATCTAGATGATTAGAAAAAAGATAGGCATTGTTGCCGAAAAGCTAAATCATTCATTATCACCAATTATACACAAACATTGGTCTGAAAAAACTAAGAGTAATTTTTTGTATAAAAAATATGAAATAGATGAAAAAGGAATAGAGAAGTTTTTTTACAATTATAAAAAAGATAAAAACTTTATCGGTTTTAATATCACAATTCCGTATAAAGAAAGATTTATTAATATGTGTGATAATGTTTCATTGAGAGCAAAAAAGATTGGCTCTGTTAATTTAATTTATAAAAAAGGAAACATGATTTATGGTGATAATACAGATGTTATTGGTTTTAGAAAAATTTTCAATTATCTAAAGATCAAAAAGACTAAAACTGTTTTATTAATTGGTGCGGGAGGTGCTTCTAGAGCTATCTTATACTTTCTCAATAAGAAAAATATTGAAAACATTGATATCTTTGCAACATCTTTTAAAAGAAGACAGAGTCTGTTAGAAAATTTTAAGTTTAAAAATTTCACAAATAAGACCACTTTATTGAAAAAAAAGTATGATTTAATAATTAATGCCTCTAATGCAGGGATGAGCCGTGGTAATAAAATTAATAGAAATATATTAAGACTAGTCAAAAAAACGAAGGCGGTAATTGATATAGTTTATAACCCACTTGATACTGATCTACTAAAAGAGGCTAAGAAACATAATATAAAATCATTAGGAGGATTAATGATGCTTGTAGAACAAGCAAAACCTTCTTTTGAAATTTGGTCTAAAAAGAGTATTGAAATCGACGATAAGATTTATCAATCATTAATTAGTAAAATATGATTAAAATAGCTGTCACAGGAAATATAGGGTCAGGTAAGAGTGAATTTATAAATTTTATCTCTAAGCTTGGCTTCTATTATATTTCTTCAGATGTAATAATCTCCAATTTATACAAAGATATTATAACAAGGAGTATCATCTTACAAAAACTAGATCTCAATGAGAAAAACTTCAAACAAGAAATTTTAAACAAAATACATAATGAGGTATTCAATAGGCAACTTAAGAAAGTGATATATCCCTTATTGTTCTCAAAAAAAAAACGTTTATCTCAAAAACATAAAACACATCAACCTATATTTTACGAGGTACCATTACTTTATGAAGAAAACTTATCTCGAGACTATAACGTTACAGTCTTCATTAAAGCAGATATAAACAAAAGAAGGCAAAGAGTTTTAAATAGAGGCGTAAGTAACAACTATTTTACATTAATGAATAGCAAGCAAATCAACGAAAATATAAAAAAAAATAAATCAACTTTTACATTAGATAACAACGGTTCAATCTTGAACTTACGATTAAAAATTATTAAATTACTAAATGAACTATGAGAGAAATCATACTTGATATTGAAACCACAGGCTTGGAACACAAAGAAGGACACCGTGTTATCGAAATCGGCTGTATTGAACTAAATAGCAAGGAAGTTGGAGCTAGCTATCATCAATACATAAATCCTTCTAAAACTCTTACAGAAGATAATATTAAAATACACGGTATCACTAATGAATATCTCATTGATAAACCACTTTTTGATGAAATAGCTGATGATTTTCTCACATTTATTGAAGATAGTTCTATTATTGCTCACAACGCGTCATTTGACGTTGGTTTTCTGAATTTTGAACTTGAAAAACTTTCTAAACCCAAAATTGCAAAAGAGAGAGTTATAGACACAATTAAGATAGCAAGGCAAAGATTTCCAGGGCAACAAGTATCATTAGACGCTCTTATAAAGAAATTAAAGATAAACACTCTTATTAACAGAGACCAGCATGGTGCTCTAAAAGACGCAAAGCTTTTAACTGATGTATATTTGGAATTACGGGGCATTAATCAAATAGGACTAGAGCTAAGTGAGAAGAAATCTGAAAATATTACTTTAGCTAGTGAGCCGAATTACTCATCCGTCGTATTAACAAAAGAAGAGACAGAAGCCCATAAAGAGTTTATAAAAAGTAAAATACCTAATTCTAATTGGGCTAAAATGTTAAAAAATTATGAGTAGTGAATTTATAGATATCGTACTTTTTGGGGCTATCGCCATTTTTTTAGTATATCGCCTAAGAAGTATTCTTGGATCTTCTGATGGAAAAATTGTAAATATTAGAACCAAAAAAAACCCTCAATCTAAATTTAAACCAAAAATAGTTCCTAAAAATGAAAATAATGAATTTTTAGATGGCGCTAGTAAAGCCTATGAGATGATCGTTCAGGCATATCAAAGTAATAATATTGAAAAGGTAAAAGATCTTCTTACACCAGAGGCTATGCAAGCTATGGAACAGGCGAAAGCCCCCAAAGAAATAAAATTTTCAGAAGTTAAATCTACTAGTATTTTAGATGATAAATCCGATGATTTAAGATTAATTAAGTCTGTTAAATTTGAAACTGAACATTACAACGTTGCAAATAACGAAATCTTAAATGTTGTAGAAGAGTGGGGTTTCGAGAAAGATAAAAAATCCTCTGATCCTAACTGGAAACTTTTTTCTATTAAACTTGTCTCATAAAATAAAATTTAATTTATCTAATAAAAAAAACAAAAAACAACTAGAGGACCAGCCCAATGAGAAAATTAGCATTTCTATAGGAGGGGCAATAGTAAACACTAGTAAAGTTGATAAAATAGAAAATCAGAAATTTATACCTAAAAAAAATCTAACTAAAGCAGTCTTATTAGACAACAACCTTTATAAACAATTTAAGAACAACCAATACAATAAGATAGACCTACATGGGTTAACAGTTGACCTTGCTCATCAAAAATTAATTCAATATTTTAAAACAAATTATTTAAAAAAAAATTTGTATCACATAATTGTAACTGGGCTTGGTAATAAAGCTGAACGCGGAGAATTTTTTACGGGAAAGATAAGAAAGCAATTTCCATTTTGGTTAGATACAGAAAAGTTTCAATTTATGGTAAAGTCTTATTCACCTTGTAAAATACAACATGGCGGGTTAGGTGCCTTTTATGTTAAGCTCAAATTCAAAGAATAAATTTCTTTTCATCAGTAGGTTTTATTTCTGATTTTACAGCATCTGTGACCCAAGCTTTATTAACAACTTCTGTTTTTTGATCACTGAGGTTTGCATCAAAGCTAATTCTCTCAAGTATCTTTTCAAACATTGTCTGCAAGCGCCTTGCACCAATGTTTTCAACTTCAGAATTTATTTGTTCAGTTAGAGATGCTATCTCTTCTAAGGCTTCGTCTTCAAATTGTAATTCAATATTTTCTGTTGCAAACAAAGATTTATATTGTTTTGTTAAACTATTATCAGTCTCTTTTAAAATTTTAATAAAATCATCTTTTTTGAGAGCATTTAATCTAACCCTTACAGGTAATCTACCTTGAAGCTCAGGGAGTAAATCACTTGGTTTGGATTGATGAAAAGCACCTGATGCTATAAATAAAATATGATTTGTCTCAATGGTGCCGTATTTCGTGCTGACAACAGTACCCTCAATAAGAGGTAATAAATCTCTTTGCACCCCCTCTCGAGAGACGTCGCCGCCTCGTCTTTCACTATTGGGTGCAATTTTGTCTATTTCATCAATAAAAACTATCCCACTTTCTTGAACACTTTTAATGGCATTTTGTACAACATTTTGTTTTTCAGCAATTTTTTCAATTTCTTCTTGGATTAACGGTTCATAAGCCTCGCCTATTTTAAGTTTTGTCTTCTTCTTATTTTTCATACCCTTGCCAAAAATATCGTTCATATTAATCATACCCATTTGAGCGCCTGGCATGCCTGGGATATCTAGAGATTGAAAAGGATTTGATTTTTGGTCTAATGCTATTTCAATATCTTTATCATTAAGTTGATTATCTCTTAGCATTAACCGGAATTTTTCTTTCGTTTCTTCACTTGGATTGTCTCCAAGCAAAGCCTTCAAAACTATTTCTTCTGCATTTAATTTAGCTTCATCTATGAAACGATCTCTAATTTTTTTCTTTTCTAAATTAATTGCAACTTCAATTAAATCTCTAATAATTTGCTCCACATCTCTTCCAACATAACCAATTTCTGTAAATTTTGTTGCTTCTACTTTTATAAATGGAGACTGTGTAAGTTTTGCAAGTTTTCTTGCTATTTCTGTTTTACCACATCCAGTTGGCCCAATCATTAAAATATTTTTTGGTATGATATCATCTCTCAATGTTTCATCTTTAACATTCAATCTTCTCCAACGATTTCTTAGCGCAATAGCAACTGCTTTTTTTGCATCATCTTGACCAATTACATATCGATCAAGTTCTTCTTTGATAACTTTTGGTGTAAGAGACTGGTTATCCATTAAATTTTAATCTCGGCAATGTTCAAAGTATCATTTGTATAAATACAAAGTTCGGCTGCAACTTTAAGGGACTCTGATGCAATTTCTTTGGCAGATAAATCAGACTTTCTTTTCAAAGCTCTTGCAGCACTCAATGCAAAGTTTCCCCCAGACCCAATAGCTACAATTCCTTCTTGTGGTTCTAGTACATCACCTGTTCCACTAATCAGAAATGTTTCACTTTTGTCAGCAGCAATAATCATTGACTCTAACCTTCTGAGATACCTGTCTGTTCTCCAATCCTTAGCTAATTCGACACAAGCTCTTTTTAAATTATAAGAAAATTCCTCACATTTTTTTTCTAGTCTATCAAAAAGAGTTAAAGCGTCGGCGGTCGATCCAGCAAATCCAACTATAATCTGGTCTTTATGAAATGTTCTAATTTTATTAGCATTTGATTTAATAACTGATGTTCCCAGTGTTACTTGCCCATCTGAGGCTATAACAACACTTTCTTTGTCACGAACACAAACAACAGTAGTAGAGCGTATTATTGTTTTATTTTTATCCATTATTCCTATAAATATAGGTACTAAATACCTGATTTCAAATGCGCGAATTTACATTTAATAGAGATACAAAAGAAACAAAGATATCAATTAAAATTAATCTTGATGGTTACGGAAAAAATAAAATTGATACAGGCATACCTTTTTTTGATCACATGTTACAACAAATAAGCACACACAGCTTAATAGACTTAGAATTAAGATGTGATGGTGATTTAAAAGTGGACATGCACCACACTGTAGAAGATGTAGGAATTGCCCTAGGTGAAAGTATAAAAAAAGCACTTGGTGATAAAAAAGGGATAACAAGATTTGCACATTCTTATGTATCTTTCGATGAAACATTAACTAGATCAGTTATAGATTTATGTAATCGTCCGTATTTTATTTGGAATGTTAAAACATCATTAGAAAAAGTTGGTGAAATGGATCAAGAACTTTTTTCAGAATTTTTTAAATCTATAGTGACTGAATCAAGAATGAATTGCCACATAGAAACATTATATGGAGAAAACAATCACCATATTATTGAAAGTTGCTTCAAATCTTTTGCGATATCTCTAAAAAAAGCGATATCAATCGACCCGAAAAAAAAAGATATTCCGAGTTCAAAAGGTAAACTTTGAAAAAAAAAGTCATTGGGCTTATTGACGGGCAATCTGGAAATATCGGATCAATAAATAAAGCGATCAAAGAAATAATAAAAGGAAGATCTTACCAGTTAAAAATAATTAAAGGTGAATTTGACTACACTTTATTTAATAAAATCATTTTACCTGGTCAAGGTGCCTATGCTACTCTTATTTCAAACTTAAAAAAATTAAGAATTTATAAACCATTAAAAAAATATTTAGAAAATAACTGTTCATACTTAGGTATTTGTGTTGGTATGCAAATTTTATCTGATCTGGGCCATGAGGAGAAGACTACAAGAGGATTAGGTATAATAGCCGGCGAGATTAAAAAATTTAAAAGTAAAAAGTTAATCATCCCACATATGGGTTGGAACTCTATACGTTTGAATAAAGAAGACCCAATCATTACAAATAATTTTGATAATAAAGACTTCTATTTTGTTCATAGTTACATTTTTCAAAATATTAAAAAATCAAATGTTTTAGCAAATACTCATTACGGTAAAAAATTTCCTTCCATAGTTAAAAAAGGGAATATTTATGGTGTTCAATTTCATCCTGAGAAAAGCCATAAATACGGACTTCATTTAATTAAAAATTATATTTTGAAATCATGAATATCTTTCCTGCAATTGATATAATAGAGGGTAAATGCGTTCGTCTGACCAAAGGTGTTTTGAGTGATAAAACTATTTATGAAAATTCACCCGTTGAAATGGCTAAAATCTATCAAGATGCTGGTTTCAATACAATACACGTGGTTGATTTGGATGCTACTTTAGGTAAAGGCAATAACAATCAGGCACTGGATCAAATAAGAAAAAAAATTGATATTAAAATCGAGGTAGCTGGAGGCATAAGAAGCAAAGATGCTATCAATGATAAAATTAATCAAGGTTTTGATACAATAGTAATCGGTACCTTTGCAATTAAAAACATTGATGATGTCCTAGACTTTAAAGATAGTTTAATAAAAAAACTATCTATCGCATTGGATATAAAAGATAATCAAATAGTATCTCATGGATGGCAAAAAACGAACAATGTATCACTTGAGTACATTGTAAATAAGTATAATGATCGACCTATTCATTCTTATTTTGTCACCGATGTTGCTAACGATGGAATGTTATCAGGCTTAAATATAAAAACCTTTAGTTCTATTAAACAATTAACCAAAAAACACATTACTATTGGTGGCGGAGTAAAAGATTTTAATGATCTCGAGCTCAGTAAAATAAATGGTTTCAATAACGTCGTTGTGGGCAAGGCAATATATGAAAATAAAATTACCATAGAAAGTTTGGCTCAATTTAATGCTTAAAACTAGAATAATACCATGTCTCGATGTTATAAAAAATAAAGTAGTTAAAGGTGTTAATTTCAAAAATATTAAAGTCATGGGTAATGCAGTAGAAATGGCTAGGTATTATTCTTTATCTGGGGCTGATGAGTTATGTATGCTAGATATAAATGCGTCTTACCAAAATAGAAAAACATTTATCAAAACTGTTGAGGCAATTGCTAAGGTGATTAACATTCCCTTGACCGTTGGCGGCGGTGTTTCAGTTTTGGATGACATAACAGATTTACTCAATGCAGGAGCAGATAAAGTATCAATTAATTCAGCTGCTGTAAAAAATCCTAGATTAATTCGACAAGCCTCACTAAAACATGGCTCTCAATGTATTGTTGTTGCAATTGATGGCAAGAGATATGAAAATAAAATGAAAGTGGTAGTAAAAGGGGGACGAGAAATCACAAAAAAAGAACTTATCGTTTGGGCAAAACAAGTTCAGTCTTTAGGCGCAGGAGAAATATTAATGACATCAATGGATACAGATGGTGTTCAAAATGGATTTGATAGTAGCATGTTAAAAAAAGTAACCAGTAATGTAAGTATTCCTGTAATAGCAAGTGGTGGCGTTGGAAACCTAGAACATTTTTATTTAGGGCATTTGACAAAATCCACTGGTCTATTAGCTGCAAGTGTATTTCACTCTGGAAAATATAAAATTAAGTCTGTAAAAAAATATTTAAAAAACAAAGGGGTACCTGTGAGACTATGAAATATAACAAGGAAAATATTTTTGCAAAAATATTAAAAGGAGAAATACCGTGTGATAAAGTTTTTGAAAACGACTATGTGCTCTCCTTTAAAGATATCAACCCAAAAGCAAAAACACATCTTTTAATAATTCCTAAAGAACCATTCATAGACATATCTGATTTTTTACAAAATGCTGATAAACTTTATCTAAGTAATTTTTGGGCATCTGTTGATGAGATTATAAATAATTTGGGATTTCGAGATAAAGGGTTTCAAATTAAAACTCATAAAGGTAAAGACGGAGGTCAAGAGGTATTTCATTTTCATCTACATTTACTAGCAAACGTCTAATTATCTAGATTGTATATAATTAATTATATCTAAAACGCCTTTTATATCTTTGGCATGATCAATCACTCTACTAATTTCTTGTTCATTGCTTGATACACCGAACAGATACACAATTTGCTTTTGTACTTCAAAATCATATTTAAATTTCTTTATGTTAGAGTCTGTAAATATTTTTGTGTAAAGTTGTGTGCTGATAAATTTATCTTTAGCAATATCATCAAGGCCATATCCAGTATCAATTGATATCTCATTTAATACTTCATTTACACCATCTTGTTGCCAAGCCAGCCTTACAGCCTCTAATCTCATATCACCATAAGGAACAACTCCTGTCAGCAGAACTTTTCCTAATTCGACTTCAACGTCTATTCTTGTAAAGAGTGTTGCATCGTATGAAAAGTATTTTTCTTTAATACCTAATTTTATAGTGGCATCGTCCCAACTTTCACTAAAAGTTTTTTCGTCTTCATTTTCCTTTATCACAGTCTTCGCGCCTGTGCTTATAAGTGACGGGCCGCAACCAATAAATAATATTGAGATTAAAATTATAAGTCTTTTAAACATTCTTTAAATTAATTGATAATTTATAAAAATCATTTCTTGATATTCTATACTTACTTTTAACGAGTTGATAAGCCTTTTTTACACCTACTTCATCAATTATTGCCAATATTTCATTTTTATCATAATCATTGACTTCAGTATTCTCTTTTTCAATACTTACAGCCAAAACAAGCTCTCCCTTGATTTTAGAATAATCAAAATCTGCATAATTTTTGTTATCAATAAATATTCTTTCCTCGTATAATTTTGTTAATTCTTTTAGTATTACAACATCAAACGTTTTAGAAATAGAGGCTATCGATTTAATATCTTTTTGTAATTGTTGTTTGGTAGAATAAATAATTAAATTGTTAAATTTATTTTCTAAAAGAATCTTGTCTTTTTGTTCTTTTTTTTTGGGGAGAAAACCAATAAAAGCAAACTTTTTCTTGTTTAAAAAGCCACTTAATTGAATACCTGAAATTAGTGCGCTGGCACCAGGTATTGAATATACTTTAATTTGATTTTCAAATAAAAAATTAATTAGCTGACTACCTGGGTCGGATATCAGAGGAGAGCCAGAGTCAGATATTAATGATATTGCTTTGTTAGAATTCAAAAATTTTAGTATGTAATCTTTTTTTTTATAAAAGTCATGATCAGTATATTTTGATAAAGATGTTTTTATGTCATACCTTTTTAAAAGTTTTTTACTATTCGAGGTATTTTCACACAGAATCAAATCAGAATTTTTTAAAATATTTATAGCTCTTATTGTGATATCATCTAAATTTCCTATGGGAGTAGAAACTAAATAAAGACCTGAGTTCATATGAATTTTTTTAAAAATATAATTATACTATTTACATTAATATCATTTTTTAGTTGTGCCCCAACTACAATCGAAAAAAAACAGCCTATAGAAAAAGTGCCAGAAAAAATTGAAGAGATAGAAATTATTGATGAAAAAGTAGAGGAAACAAAAAAGGTAGAGTCTATAAAAAAACCAACAAAACCTGAGGATAAATTGATTAATTTTAATGATATTGAAAAAATAATCGTTTTTTTATCAGAGGACGAAATTTTAACGTCTTTATTTTATGAGGTTTTTTTAAAGGAAATAGAAAATTTCTCTAATATTAAAAAAGTTGATTTTATTTATTCAATAGAAGAAATACAAGACCAACTCAACAATACTCTTATAATAGGCCCGACTAATTCCAAAGATTTATTTCATTTACCAAATAAACTTGGTGAAAATACCTTTATAATTTCCTTATCTAATGATTATTCGGTTATGAATAAGTATGCAGATAATGAAATTGTTTTCGTATTTAGTAGCCCCTATCATCACATCAAAATACTTGGTAATTATATAAAGTCATCAAATTCTTTGGGCGTTTTATATAAGCAAAATGAATATGGATTAAAATTATTCAAATATTTTGAACAAACTTATCCTTTTAAATATATCAAATCGACTCCTTTTGGAGATAGTGCAGTAGATTTAGAGTTATCAGTAAAATTGATGGGAGACCTTAACACCTACGACAATATAATCATTATTGATGACAGTTTTAGTTATAAGGATTTAGTTGGCTATTTAGCAACTGAGGATGGGACCTACCCTCTAGAGAGAGTATATCTAATTGATAACTTTTTAGAACAAAGGAAAAATTTAGAAAATTATTATAAGCCTATAAATAGGACTTTCTTAAAAAATATTAATATTGTCAATATGGTTGAACCCCACCGAGAATTCTTCTTCAAAACTTCAGTAAAAATATCATTGTCTATTGCTAACCAGATATTAGAAAACAATTTTTTACCAAGCACTATTAATCATGAAGATTTTGGAAAATTGTCTATAGATAATTTGATGATTAATTATCCTGTAATATTTGAGTAGTTAATTTTTCAAACGCTTTATATCTATGTGAATTTAATAACTTTTGATTTTTTTCCATTTCAGCAAAAGTTTTATTAGTATATTTTGGTATAAAGTAAGGATCATATCCAAAACCATTCACTCCTCTTTTTTCCTTTATAATAAAGCCTGGAATACTGCCAGAAACATTATATTTTTCTTTCTTTCCTAATACACAAATAGAACAAAAAAATGATGAGGCAATATAATTTAGGTTCTCAAACTTACTAAAAATAAAATCAATTACCTTTTGTTCGCCGCCCATTTTTCTTGCTTCTCTGGCTGTATTTATGCCAGGATAGTTCTTTAGGTCGTTTACAATAAATCCACTATCATCACACAACACAAGAGAATTAGTCTTTTCTAAAAAATATCTTGATTTAATTTCAGCATTCTTCTTAAAGGTTTTACCATCCTCTATAGGTTCTCCGAGATCTTTGAACTCGTTAAGATCATGTATCTGAAAATTTTCAAACAAACTAAAGTGTTCAATATAAAATATAAATTCTTGTAATTTGCCAGCATTGCTAGTGCCGAGTAATAAACTATTTTTCAATTGCTAAGTTTTGAGTATTAAAAATCTCTGGCATTGAACTTTCAACAAGTTCAATAAAATCCATAATAGTCTGTTTGCTAAATTTAGCCTCTTCACCAGTAGACTGAAACTCAATAAATTGCCCATCATTAGCCATTACAACATTACAATCTACTTCAGCTCCAGAGTCTTCGATATAATTTAAATCTATGCATGGTGTTCCTTTAACGACACCAACTGAAATAGCTGCAACTTGATTTACAATAATAGCCTTTGACAGATTATATTTATCTTTAAATTCATTTATAGATCGAACAAGACTGACATATCCACCAATTATTGATGCAGTCCTTGTGCCACCATCAGCACTGATAACATCACAATCAATCTTTATAGTTTTTTCACCAAGTATGTCCAAATTAACAGCACATCTTAAACTTCTACCAATAAGCCTTTGGATTTCTTGTGTCCTTCCAGACTGTTTCCCTTTTGCTGCTTCCCTATCCATTCTTTCAGATGTAGAAGAGGGTAACATTCCATATTCTGCTGTTAACCAACCTTTTCCAGAATTTCTTAAAAAGCTAGGAACCCTATCTTCAATGATAGCAGAACAACAGACATGGGTATCTCCTAATTTTACCAAACATGATGATTGGTTATTAGGCTGAAAGCCTGGGATTATTTCTAAATTTCTAATTTTAGAAAGTTCCCTATCATTTCTTGAATATCCAGACATTTATGTTTTATTATTTTAAGTTATAAGATTAATAAAGATTAATGAATAAAAAAATTACTGACATTGGAGCAAGGTCAAAGTCTATATTTAAGGCACTTGTAGAAAGTTATTTAAAGACTGGAGAGCCGATGGGCTCGAAAGCGTTAAGCTCAAAAATTTCTTATAGACTTTCACCTGCCACTATCAGAAATGTTTTAAATGAAATAAATTTTCATGGACTGATACAAAAAGGACACTTTTCTGCGGGTAGTATACCAACAGATTTGGGCTTGCAATTTTATACACACGCTCTTTTAGAACCAGGCGCAATTAGTAAAAGTGAAAGAGAAATAATTGAGAAATCATCTAAAACAAATAATTTTTTAAATGAACAGGAATTGATTACTAATACTTTGAATGGATTATCAAAACAAGCTAGCCTTGTAATTAATAATGAAAAATTGACAAAAATTAGAAAAATTGATTTCCACAAAATTGACAATCACAAAGTTATATTCATTATTGAGCATGATGATGGTTACACATCTAACAGATTAGTAGAAATTAATGAAAATATACAAATAGAAGATTTGAATAGTATTGGAAATTTTATTAATAAATTTCCTAAAGCTATGACTCCTGTGGAAATACAAAATAATATAAAAATTTTTATCAAATCTGCAAAAAATCAAATTAGTAACACCACAAAAAAATTACTCTTTAATGGTATAAAAATTGAAAGATCTCAAAACTCAGAGACATTCTTTGTAAGAGGGCTACCAAACTTAATTAAAAATAATATAGATACAGACCTTGACAGCATCAATGAACTCTTGAGTGACATAGAAACAGGTAAAATGGCTAATAAAATGATTAAGGCCTTGAAAAAGTCAAAAGGAGTACAAATATTTATTGGTAGCAACACAAACTTTTTTAAAAATACTAACCTATCGATGATTTTATCAAATTATAAAACTAAAAATGGACTTACTGGTGCTATTGGTGTAATAGGTCCGAAAAGAATTGATTATCAGCGTATTGTTCCTATTGTAAGTTACATGTCTGAAACAATTTCTAAAAAATAGAAGGACTATAATGGAAGAAGAAACAAAACATAAAGATCAAACTCAGTCAGAAGAGGAAATTTTAGATAATACAGATGCTGCTGAGTCTGAGGTAGAAGAAAAATCTGAAACAGCCGATGAAATTATTCAAAAACTTAATGAAGAAATTGAAAGTTTAAAAGATCAAAGGTTAAGAGCAGTAGCTGAACTAGAAAATTTTAGAAAAAGAGCAGAAAAAGAACAGTCAGATGCACTGAAATATGGAATAGCTAATTTTGCAAAAGAAATAATTAATATTGGAGATAATATTGAAAGAGCAAAGTCAAGTATTTCAGATGATGTCAAGTCTAATGATAGCATTAAGTCTGTTGTGGAGGGTTTAGATTTGATCGCTCAATCTACATTGAGCACGTTTGAAAAAATTGGCATTAAGAAAATCGAGAGTCTTAATGAGAAATTTGATCACAATTTACATCAAGCTATGATGGAGATCGAAAAAAATGATTGTGAACCTGGTACTATTGTCCAAGAACTGATACCCGGATACACATTGCATGATAGATTGTTAAGGCCAGCAATGGTTGGTGTTTCAAAAAAACCTCAAGAAAATCAAGGAGCAAAAGACACTGAAGAAGAAGAACAATCTGAAAAGTAATATATTTCAACAGTTTTAATGCCCTTGAATTAAGCAAGTATCAACCCATATAAATAGAAGATTATTTATTTTTAAAGTAGGAACATAAAATGGCTAAAGTTATTGGAATTGATTTAGGTACCACAAACTCTTGTGTGGCAATTATGGATGGTAAGAATCCAAAAGTAATTGAGAATTCTGAAGGCGCTAGAACAACACCTTCTGTTGTGGCTTTCACAGAAAGTGAAAAGTTAATTGGTCAATCAGCAAAAAGGCAAGCTGTTACCAATCCAGAAAATACATTATATGCAGTAAAAAGATTTATAGGCCGAAGTTTTGAAGATGACACTGTCCAAAAGGATTTAGGCTTATCTCCTTTTAAGATAATCAAAGGTAACAACGGAGATGCATGGGTCGAAGCACAGGGTGAAAAATATAGTCCTAGCCAAATTTCTGCTTTCATTCTTCAAAAAATGAAAGAAACAGCTGAGTCTTATACTGGGGAAACAATTACTCAGGCGGTAATAACCGTTCCGGCTTACTTTAATGATGCACAAAGACAAGCAACAAAAGATGCTGGCAAAATAGCTGGTCTAGAAGTTTTAAGAATTATTAATGAACCAACAGCCGCTTCTCTAGCATATGGATTAGATAAAAAACAATCAGGTACAGTAGTTGTCTATGATTTAGGGGGTGGTACTTTTGACGTATCAATTCTAGAAGTAGGAGATGGTGTATTTGAGGTTAAATCCACTAATGGTGACACCCATTTAGGTGGAGAAGATTTTGATTTAAGAATTATTGATTTTCTAGCTAGTGAATTTAAAAAAGAGCAAGGTATAGATTTAAAAAACGATAAATTAGCATTACAACGTTTAAAAGAGGCAGCTGAAAAAGCAAAGATCGAACTTTCAAGTTCTACACAAACAGATGTTAACTTGCCTTTTGTTACAGCAGATCAATCTGGGCCAAAACACTTAAATGTAAAATTGACAAGAGCTAAACTTGAAGAACTGGTTGATGATCTTCTTCAGAGCACCATTGAACCTTGTAAAAAAGCTTTAAGCGATGCAGGTCTCTCAGCAAGCGATATTAATGATGTGATCTTAGTTGGTGGAATGACAAGAATGCCTAAGGTAACTGAAATTGTTAAGAACTTTTTTGGAAAAGACCCAAGTAAGGGAGTTAACCCCGATGAGGTAGTAGCCATGGGTGCAGCGATCCAAGCAGGTGTCCTTCAAGGTGATGTAAAAGATGTATTACTTTTAGATGTAACACCACTTTCACTTGGTATTGAAACATTAGGAGGAGTATTTACCAAGTTAATCGAGAGAAATACGACTGTTCCAACAAAAAAAAGTCAGGTCTTTTCTACTGCAGAAGATAATCAAAATGCAGTTACTATAAGGGTTTTCCAAGGTGAAAGAGAAATGGCTGCTGATAATAAGCTTCTTGGTCAATTTGATCTAGTTGGCATACCCCCATCACCAAGAGGAACTCCTCAAATTGAAGTAACATTTGACATTGACGCAAATGGTATTGTCAATGTGTCTGCAAAAGATAAATCCACAGGAAAAGAACAGCAGATTAAAATTCAAGCATCCGGAGGTTTGTCAGATGAAGAGATCGACAAAATGGTAAAAGATGCAGAGGCTAACGCAGAAACAGATAAGAAAAAAAGAGAAGAAGTTGATGTTAAAAACCAAGCAGACAGTTTAGTTTTCCAAGTTGAAAAGAATATCAAAGAGCATGGTGATAAAATAAGTCCTGAAGATAAGGCTAAGATAGAAGCTGACTTGAAAGATTTAAAAGAGGCCCTTGAAAAAAATGATGCTGAAGTTATAAAGCAAAAAACACAAGATCTTACTCAGTCATCCATGAAGATGGGTGAAGCGATGTACAAAGATCAGCAATCAACTGAAGCACCTGGTGCAGAACAACCACAGCAAGAAAATAAATCTGATGAAAGTAAAAATGAAGATGATGTTATCGATGCTGATTACGAAGAAGTAGACGACGATAAAAAAGCAAGCGGACAGTAAATCTTAGCTTGCGTTAATTTATTATGGCTGAGGATTTTTATGACACTCTAGGTATATCCCGTGAAGCTAGTGACAATGATATAAAAAGTGCCTACCGTAAATTAGCAATGAAATATCATCCTGATCGTAATCAGGGTGACGCTTCCGCTGAACAAAAATTTAAAGATGTAAGCCAAGCTTATGAAATTTTAAAAGACCCCAAAAAAAGACAAACATACGATCAATTTGGTCATGCTGCTTTTGAACAGGGTGGCGGTGGAGCTGGTGGGTTTGGACAGCAGGGCTTTGGTGGATTTTCAGATATTTTTGAAGATATATTTGGTGCCTTTGGTGAAGGCGGGCAACGCGAAAGTAGAGGCGATGACTTACGTTACGATGTTACAATTGACTTAGAGGAAGCTTTTGCTGGAAAAGCATTGGACGTGACTATACCTAAAATGATCAATTGTCCCGAACAACACAGTTATAAAAGCTGCTCTACTTGCCAAGGATATGGAAAAGTTAGAACACAAAGTGGCTTTTTTTCTATGGAGAGAACTTGTGGAAGATGTGGTGGAACAGGCCAAGAAATGAAGGGCCGATGCTCAAAATGTAGTAACACAGGTAGAGTAAAACAAAATAAGAAACTTCAAATCAAAATCCCTGCAGGGGTTGAAACTGGTAACAGAATTAGAATGAGTGGAGAGGGAGAGGCCGGAGAAAGAGGGGGCACATACGGTGACCTTTATGTTTTTATAAATGTAAATAACCACAAACTTTTTCAAAGGGAGCGAGATAACATTATATGTAATGTTGCTATACCTTTCACTACTGCCACTTTGGGTGGTAATATTGAAGTTCCAACAATAGAAAAAAAAATGGTTAACGTCTCAATTCCCAAGGGAATGCAGTCGGGACACAAACTAAGAATAAAAGGTAAGGGCATGAGTATATTAAGAGCAAAAAATAGAGGGGATATGATTGTCAGAGTACATGCTGAAACCCCAGTAAATTTATCAGCAGATCAAGAAAAAATTCTTAATAAATTTAATGACACACTTACCAAGAAAAATTCAACAATGACAGAGGGGTTTTTCGACAAAGTAAAAAAAATGTTTAATTAATGAGTTATTGTTTTGATTTTATCGAAACACCAATCAGTAAGTTTTTTGTTCTAGATAGCCCAAAAGGTATTCATTATTTAATTAAATATAATGATACAAGAATTAAGAGTATCATAAACCTTTACAATCCAAGTAAAGGATTGATCTTTAGAAAAGTTAATATTTTTATATCCGAGTTTTTTAAAGGAAAAATTCAAAAACCATCACATCTTAAAATAAAATTTATTAATGGAACATCATTACAAAAAAAAGTATGGAAGGAGATTTTAAAAATTCCCTATGGTAAAACAATTTCTTATTCTGATCTTGCCATAAAGATAAAAAAACCAAAAGCTGTAAGAGCTATCGCATCTGCGGTTGGGAAGAACCCTTTGGGTTTATTAGTCCCATGTCATAGAGTAGTAACGAAAAGCGGAGATCTTGGCGAGTATATGTGGGGAAAAAAAATTAAGAGGCAGATACTAGATATAGAGTATAAAGGAACGGCTGACTCGACATATAGAGGAGGAAAGTGAAATACCGAATCAGCCCCCGCATGAATGCTAACTGAACACTAGTTAATATTTTGATATAGTCAAAGTTGTTCAATCACAAAAATCTAGAAATGAACCTTAAATCCATTTTATCCTATAGTTTTCAATCATTTTATCTTGCTGGAAGTTTTTTATTATTATTTATTTTTTTGCCAACATTTTACAATTTATCAATAGGTATCCCCTTAAGTGTTATTGGTTTAGTAATATTAACATCTAGATTATTTGATGTTATTTCAGACTTTTTAATTGGCTACCTATCAGAAAAAAGAATTATTTCAGGTCGCTCAAAAAAAAACCAAATCCTTCTTGGTATAATAGTATTCATTTTTTCCCTATTTGGTCTTTATGTTATTCAATCAGATAACATTTATTCTTTCATTTTCTTTTATAATTTAGCTCTGGTTAGTTACTCAATTGCAATTATTCCTTATGATTCAATTGTAATAGATCAAAAAAAAATTCTTAAAAAAAGATTCCGTTTAGCTGCAATTAAAGAAATATTTGCAATTTTAGGAGTATTATCAGCTCTAATTATTCCTACTGTCATTTCAAAACTTCAGGGTGTTGATTTGTTAAACCCAAACGTAATAAAAATAAGCGGATTAATTTTTATTATCTTAGCTATTACAGGAGGATTAATTTTTTATTTATTTTATGACGACGAGCTAAATTATAAGTCAAACGAAATTTCTTGGGTACAACTAAAATCATTTATAGAAAAAAACAAAAGGATTGTATCTTTTTCTTACATAACATTTTTTAACTTACTTGCTAATAACTTTACTGCAAATTTATTTATTATATTTGTTTCAGAGTATTTAGGGCTTACTGAATATGCAGGATATTTATTAATTTTATATTTTTTAATAACATTGATATCTACACCTTTCTGGTATTTGTACGGAAGAAAGTTTTCAAATATGTTTCTTCTTCAGTTTGGTACTAGCCTAACTATATTTGGTTTCCTTTTTGTTATTTTTACAAATAGCAACAGTTGGCAAATATATTTATTTGTCATTTTAATCACTGGTATTGGGATTGGAATTGATCTTATTATACCTCAAATTGAATTAGCAGATATTCTTGATCAAAATAATGACAATCGTTTATCTCAGATCTTTACTTCATTCTTCTCAATAATTAAGAAAGCAGCCATTGGTATCGCTGCAGGTATCGCATTAACTGGTTATGGCTATTTACAGTCTATTAATTTCTCATTACACCCCAATATTCCCAATATAATGATATTTTATTTTTTTATTCCACTGATTATTAAAGTGTTCGTATTACTCTTGGTAATGAGATATAGAAGTAAATTCCATGTCTCAATTAGAGAGTAAAAAACACTTAATATATATTTTAGGCACTTTTGCCTTTTTATTATTTTCCATTGCAGACACAATCATAAAACTAATTGGTGATCTTTATAAAGATACAGTTATTTTTTCAATAGCCAGCTTCTCTGCTTTAATTCCAGTTTTAATTTACTTGCTGTACAGAAAGAGTTTTGCAGAAATAAAAACTAAAAATTATAGGCTCCACCTTGCCAGGGGAATTTTAATGACTTTAACTTACTATTTTGTAGTGAAAGGAATAATTCTTCTACCATTATCTATAGCTTACCCAATAATTTTGTCAGCTCCAGTGCTCCTTTCAATAATGGGGATAGTAATATTGAAAGAAAGCATTTATCTGTCAAAAATAATTTCTTTAATGCTTGCAATGATAGCAGTTTTTATGGTCTCAGGTTTTAGTTTAAATGCAGGATTTAATTCTTTAGGAGTTATTTTTTTAGTCTTAGGAGTAATATCATTAGCGTGTTTAGATTTTACCGTTCGAGTATATGGAAAGTCCGAGAGAACAATGGCTTTAACTTTTTATAGTATGGCGACTGCTGGTATAATTTTTACAATATTTTCAATTAATCATTATAAAAATATTGCTATGAACGATTTTTTAATAATGATAAGTGCCGGTTTGATTGATGGCGTTGCTATGATGATTTTAATCTATTCCCTTAGAAGGATTGAAGCCTCATTTTTTAGTATCACACATTACTCACAGATAATTTTTGGGATAGTTATAAGCATTGTTGTTTTTAATCATTACCCTTCAATAATTGAAATATTAGGAGCCATTTTAGTAATTATCTCGGGTTATTTGATTTATTCTAAATTAAAAAAATTAAATTGATTGTTGGTTCATTGGGTAAATAGAACACCCTGATATTTTCCATTCCCCATTATCTTTAACTAGCGAATACATTGCTAGATAAGATACATTGTCTTGAGAGATTATTTGCAATTGGTGATAAATTGATCCTTCAAAAAATTTAGACTCCATGAAATAATAATTTTTTGGGTTATAAACTGGCTCATAGTAATTCTCAACCATGCTCATAAAATCTTGAGGGTTATTGAACCTCATTTTGATATAAGGAGAGGCATGAAAAAAAGCTCCTTCTGCATCTTTGTTAATAAAGGCTTTTAATTGACTTTCGATTATAGCTTGCGTTTCGCTAAACTCAGTTTTATCAATAGTTTCGGCGATTGATAGAGTGCTAAATAGAAATATAGATACGGTTGTATAAAATATTTTTTTAAACTGCATAGTATATATATGCGTAATTTAACAAATTAGATGAAAATTTTTATAGTTATATTTACTTTTCTTTTTAACTTATCCGTTAGTTATGCAGATCAAAAAAGCCCTAAACTTGATGATCTATTTAGCCAGCTTTATGAGGCTAAGAGCTACAAAGAACAAAGTCTTATAGTATCTCAAATTTGGGAAGAATGGCTGATAACTGAAAATTCTGAAGCTCAGACAATCATGGATAACATGCCTTATTTTTTCAGTTCAAAAAACTATAAAGATGCTATCGCTTCTTTAGATTTCATAATTCAAGAGGAACCAGACTTTGCAGAGGCTTACAATAAAAGAGCCACATTTTTTTTTATGATGGGTGACTATGAAAGCTCTATGAGAGATATAGAGGCTACTTTGTATTTAGAACCCAGACATTTCGGAGCTCTTGATGGCCTTAGTAGAATTTTAATTTATTATAAAAACTACGAAGAGGCACTTAAGGTTTATGAAGAAATGAAAAGACTGATGCCAAACGATATAACCGTCGATATGAAAATTGATCGTTTAAATCAGATAATTTCGAAAGAAACTTAAATTTAATCAACAAATATTAAAAATGACTTTTGGTTTTATAAAGAATTTTTGCCCCTTGCCACCTTCCTCCTCGACAATGTCTCAACCCAAGCGGCTAGGGGACGGGTATAATATTTCAATTTTGGTTGATATGAAACAGATTTTTTATAACTTAAAAAAGCCTGTCAAATAAGAAAAATATTGTTATAGATGTTATTTAAAAATTAATTGGTTATAAATTGAGCTGTGAAAAAAAAATTTAACACAAAAGTAATTCATGCTGGACATGGTTCAGATAAAGAAACCGGAGCAGTCATGCCGCCGATCCATCTTTCATCAACGTTTAAACAAGTTGAACCCGGAAACTTTGAATATGAATATGCCAGAACAAAAAATCCCTCCAGAGATGTATTAGAAAAACTATTAGCACAAATCGAGTCTGGTCACAAAGCTTTTGCATTTGCATCTGGAATGTCAGCAATAAATACAGTTTGCGATTTATTTGGTACTAACTTCCATATAATTTGCTCCGATGATGTTTATGGAGGCACACGTAGATTATTTGATAAAGTAAAATCCGATATTGAAGTAACTTATATTGATTTCGATAAAAACGTAAACTGGAATGATGAAATAAAGGAAAATACTAAATTTATTTGGGTTGAAACACCCTCAAATCCTTTAATGAAAATTATTGATATTAAAAACACTGTTAGTATTGCAAGTGAATTTAATTTACCAGTTATTTGTGATAATACATTTGCCTCTCCTTTCAATCAAAGACCACTTGAATTAGGAGCAGATATGGTTGTTAGTTCCTCCACAAAATATTTAGGTGGTCATTCTGATATCGTAGGAGGGTCCATTGTGATTAAAGAAAATAAAGAATATGCCGAGAAAATTTCATATATTCAAAATGCAGTTGGCGCTATTCCTTCGCCCTTCGATTGTTATTTACTAACAAGAAGTATTAAAACACTATCTGTGAGAATGAAACAGCATAACGAGAACGCCATTGCCGTATCTAATTTTTTAACAAACCACTCTAAAATTAATAAAGTTTTTTTTCCAGGTATTGATGAAAGATATAAAGAAGTTGCAGCAAAACAAATGGATGGTTATGGTGGAATGATGTCTTTTATTCTTGATACAAATATTGACGGAGTAAAAAGTTTTCTTAAAAATCTGAATATATTTACCCTAGCAGAGAGTTTGGGAGGAGTTGAAAGTTTAATAGAACATCCTGCTATCATGACTCACGCATCAATCGATTCTTCGATAAGAGAAAAATTGGGTATTTCCGATACATTGTTAAGAATATCGGTTGGTATCGAGGATGTTGATGATTTGATTGCAGATTTAGACCAAGCTCTGTCTAAAATTTAAAATGAAAGATATAGTTGATTTTATTGGCAACACGCCACTGATTAAACTCAAATATCCATCTGAAATTACAGGGTGTAATATTTATGGAAAAGCAGAATTTATGAACCCAGCCGGTTCTATTAAAGACAGAACAGCGCTGGGAATAATTCTTGATGCCGAGGAGAATAACTTAATAGAGCCCGGAGGCACTGTTGTAGAGGGAACCTTTGGAAATACAGGTATTGCCTTAACAATGATTAATAATGCTAGGGGATACAAAACTATAATTGTTATGCCTGATGGAGCCTCTGAGGAAAAGCAAAGTATTTTAAGGAACATGGGAGCAGAGCTCAAAGTCGTAGCTACTAAACCTTATTCAGATCTAGGTAATTACCAACATGTATCTAAGAGACTAGTTGAGGAATTACAATCAAAAGGAGAAACCTCTGTTATGTGGGCTAACCAATTTGATAATACAGCAAATTATAAATTTCATTCGAAAACTACAGCTAAAGAAATATTCAATCAGCTTGATGGAAAAGTAGATGGCTTTACTTGCGCTATAGGATCTGGAGGAACTCTAGCAGGTACATCTATTGGACTCAAAGAATTAAATTCAAACATTAAAATAGCTTGTACAGATCCACAAGGCGCCCAAATGTATAATTATTTCAAATTTTCAAAACTAGAAGTTAAAGGGGAGCCGTCAGAAGCGGAGGGAATAGGTCAGTATAGAGTAACCAAAAACGTAGAACCTTCACTTGTCGATTTTTCATATCATATTACGGACTACAAAGCATTTGAACTCTTATACAAAATGGTCAAAACAGAGGGTTTGTTTCTTGGCTCTAGCTCTGGTGTAAATGTAGCCGGGGCAATTGAAATGGCAAAAGAAATGGGGCCAGGAAAAAACATTGTTACAATTTTGTGTGACGATGCAAATAAATATTTCAGTAAACTGTATAATAAGAATTACTTATTATCCAAAAAACTTCCAGTGCCTGATTGGTTGTAATTTACTTTTTTGAGAACATCATTCTTTTAAGAGTACGATCTTTAAAGATAAAATGATGCATCAATGCTGCTCCTGAATGAATAAAAAAGAGGAGTAAAACAACATTACTGGTGTACTCATGTATTTGTCTGAATATAAACCTCAAATCACTGTCCACATCTATTATTGACGCCAATTCTATATTAAAAAAGATAACAGTATCTCCTTGTAGGTTCGTCACTAAATAACCAGAAATTGGCTGTAAAAAAAATATAAAATAAAATAAAAAATATGTAGTCTTAGCTGCATATACTAAAATTTTATTACTAACTAAAAGCTTTGGTCTTATATTAATCCATTTCCAACTAAGCCGAAAAATAGCTAATAAAAGTATTAATAAGCCAAGAGTATTATGAATGATTAATATTTCATAATAATACTGATAATTATTTTCTAAGTTCTTACCTAAAAAATAGACGGCAATCATAAGAAGTGCCATTGACCAGTGAAATAATTTACTGATTAAGCCGTATTCATCTGCGCTATTAGCTATTCTCAAATTTTACCTATATATATGTTACTATTTTTAATAATATGAAATTTCATAAAATATTATTATCAATATTATTTATTTTATTAAATCTTAATGCTCATTCAAGAGATTACATAATTGTACAATCTACAACAAGTATTGCGAATACAGGGCTACTAGATTTACTATCAAGTAAATTTGAAAAGCAAACAGGTATCAAAGTTAGACCAATTGCTGTTGGCACAGGTAACGCTATATCTAACGCTAAACGAGGCGATGGTGATGTGTTAATGGTGCACTCAAAAAAAGATGAATTAAAATTTGTTTCAGATGGCTTTGGGGTTAAAAGATATGAATTAATGTATAACAATTTTATTATTGTCGGCCCTAAAGAAGATCCTGCAAAAATATCTCAGGAAACAGATATAAAAAATATTATGAAAAAAATTTCACTTTCAAACCAAAAGTTTATCTCAAGAGACGATAAATCAGGAACTCATATAAAAGAAAATGATTTATGGAAACTCGCTAATATTAACCTTTTCGATAATCACAAATATATAAAAACAGGAACAAGCATGGCCAACACTTTGAATGTAGCATCAGAGATGAATGCCTATACCCTCAGCGATAAGGGCACATGGATTGCATTTAAAAATAAAAACAATTTAAAAATCCTTTTTGAAGGAGGGGAAGAGATGCATAATGAATATGGAATAATAGCAATTAATCCTCAAAAATTTCCTCACGTTGAATATGACAAATCAAAAGAGTTTATTGAATGGCTAATTACAGGCGCGGGCAAAGATGTTATTAATAACTTTACTTATAATGGGGAAAAATTGTTTTTTACAAACTAAATTTTTATTAATTTTCTAGATGCTAACCTTTGAAAAAATACAGTCAGCGATTTTCATAACACTTTATGTGAGTATATTTTCGACAATCATATCGTTTATTCTTTCAATGTTTTTTGGATATATTCTAGCGATTTATCAATTCAAATTGAAAAAATCTATAGTAATTTTTTTAAGCTCGATGACTTCCATTCCTCCTGTTTGCGCCGGGCTCCTAGTTTATTTATTAGTTAGCAGATCTGGGCCTCTTGGTTGGATGGAAATATTATATTCACCATTGGCTATGATATTAGCTCAAATAGTCATTACTTTTCCTATTATGATTACCTTAATTATTAAAAATATTGAAATTGATTACCCAATTTACAAAGAAGAACTCTTATCCTACGGGGCAAGTAAAAAGGATATAATTTTCTTGCTTATATCTAATAAATTAAATATTTACATCACCGTGATTTTAGTGGGGTTTGGAAGAGCCATCAGTGAATATGGGGCCGCAGCTATCGTGGGAGGATCCATTGATCACTTTACAAGAAATATGACAGCTACCATTGCATTAGAAACTTCTAAAGGGAATGTTTCATTAGGTATTATTTTAGGAGCCATACTAATTTCATTAACATTAATAATATCAATTATCTTAAATACTTTAAAAAATGATTAGTGCTTATAATCTTTCATATACTACTGATCAAAAAAAAATACTGAAAAATATAAATATTAGTATTCAAAAAAATAAAATTACTGTTATTTCTGGAAAGAATGGGTCAGGTAAAAGTACACTATTAAAAATTTTAAATCGTCTAATTGTCCCAAGTAAGGGCTCTATAAAATCACAATATGAAAAGCCTGTGCCTATGTTATTTCAACGATCTCTTTCGTTGAATAAGAGTTTAGAGGAAAATTTTTTGCTTTTGAATAGTATTAAAAAAACAAAAATTGACAGAACTTTTTATAATCTATTTAATCTAAGAAAATTAAAAGCAAATAAATTTGCTAGTTTATCTGAGGGAGAAAAGCAAAAAGTTTTCATTTCTAGGCTTATGAGCTTCGAGCAAGATATATTAATTATGGATGAGCCAAATCAAAACTTAGACATAGAAAGCGAAGAAAAATTTTTCGAGAAATTATCTGATTTAAGTAAATCTAAAACAATTATTATGACGTTGCATGATATGAATTACATTAAAAAATTGGCTGACAACTTAATTATTTTAGATAATGGAAAGTTAATATTTAACGATCTAGCGTCTAATTATTAATTACTTTGTAAATAGTTTATATATATGTCTTAATTAAACATGATCAAACTCTCCATAGCTTTATTACTTTTTTCCACTTCACTTTTGAGCGCAAACCCTGTTGCGGACAGACAAGAATCGATGAGAGATTATAATAAACTTATGAGAGCCGCAAATAACCTCATTAGGGACTCAGTTATCAATGATGACCTTGCAAGTATTTATGAAGAAATTGAAGAAATTATGAAAGTCTACCCAACTTTATTTCCTGACGATTCATTTGGTGGTAAGTCCAAAGCAAGTACAGACATTATTGATAATAGAGACTTATTTAATCAAATTGCAAAAGAAACAGAAGACAATGCAGCATTCGCTAAGTTAGCAGCACTGGAGGGTAATGTTGACGAAGTACAACAATATCATCAAAGCTTATTTGGGAGCTGCAAAAGTTGTCACTCCCGTTTTAAAGATTAACCGTATGTTAAAATATTTTTTTTTATTTTTTTTTCTATCAACTCATTTATTATTTGCTGATAATAAGCTAATGAAATACATACCGATAGATACAGAAGAATCTTTAAAAAGAATTCAAGAAGGAGCGATAGTTATTGATGTCAGATATCCAAATGAATACAATAAGATAAGAATTGAGAACTCACACAATATTCCTTTTAAAGAAATAACTGTTGAAAAGATTAATTCCATAAATCCAGATAACAAGGATATTATTATTCATTGCACTGCAGGCATAACCTCTAAAAAGGTAGCGGACAATCTAGTTGCACAAGGATATCAAGGCACTATTTATGAAATGGATAAAGGTTTGATCGATTGGGTAAATCTCGGTTTTAAAACCGAGCAAGGCATATAATACTTACTATAAATATAACTATGAAAAATAGTTAGTGCTGAACATATAGTAAATCATATATCCAATAAGTCCTACGACCAGCAACACTAGAGGTATTACTGATATTGTAAAAGCCTCCCTAAATTTCTTATTAAATAATAACAAACTTACCAATAGTAAAATTAAAAGAATGAGTAGAAGTCTGATCATATTCTTAATTTTAGCATAATATTTAATAATTTTGCTATTCCATATTGGCTTATTTAGGTATAACAAGACTTAATCATGTCTAAAGTAAAAGTAGCTATTGCTGGAGCATTGGGAAGAATGGGAAATAATCTTATTAGTTCAGCGATTTCAAATGCAAATGTTGAACTTATTGGTGTATTTGATGTCAAAGATATTGACACTAACTTTATATCCAATAATCAAATTCCAGAGAATATCATTACCACAAGAGAAGAGTCTTTTAAAACAGCAGATATAGTAATAGATTTCACGTCACCTAAAGCCTTATTTAATTTTACAGAAACCGCCGTTTCTAATAACACTGGTTTAGTAATTGGTACAACGGGCTTAGATGAAAGTCATTTCAATCTGTTAAAGCAATCAAGTAATTCAACTAAAATTTTTTATGCACCAAACATGAGTTACGGTGTAAATACATTTTTTGAAATAGCAAGAAAAGCCGCAAAACATTTAAAAGATTTTGATATAGAAATAATTGAGACACATCACCGACATAAAAAGGATGCTCCAAGTGGAACAGCTTTAAAGCTTGGAGAAGAGATTGCAGCAGAGCTCGGGCTATCCAAATCAAATTTTAATTTTAAACGTCAAGACCAAGAGGGCCAAAGAAAAGAAAATGAAATTGGATTTTCATCAATAAGAGGAGGGAATATACCAGGGGAACATACAGTTATATTTCACGGCGATAATGAGTCTGTAGAATTAACACACAAGGCCTATAACAGAAAAATTTTTTCTGATGGTGCAATTGAGGCATCAGTCTGGCTAGCTGCACAGGAAAATGGTTTTTATTCTTTTAAAGACATGATCAGCTAGACGAGGAACTGTACTTTTCAATTATTCTTTTTAATTTTTTTCTTCTATCCTCACTTAAAAAACTAGCAAATAATTTTTTCTTTCCAGAATAGTTAACACTCAAGGAATTTTTTTCATTTTTTATTTTCAACCAATTAAGATTATAACTATTCCGTTCAACAATTTCATCACCATCAAGCCGTTCTAATTGCATAGATTTTGATTCCAAAGAAATTTTTTCAGTTTTTTTCAAACTTCTCACAAAATAAATAGTGCAAATAACCAAAATAGAAAATTCAACTAGACCAAAGATTATTATTGGCCAAGCCCCAACAAGTAAAAATCTTCCCCCAATAAAAATAATTAAAAAACCCGTAATTAGTAAGAAAAACAATATTTGAAGGTTAGTTAAACTTCTATTTGGTTTTAAGTGCAGTTTTCTTGTCATATTCTATCAATTTATAAAATTATATTTATATTTATAATAGATTTAATAGTACACCAACAATAATATGAAAAAACAAGAAAGAGCAAACGTCGTTTTGGGTAATTTGAATAAATTCTATCCAAAGATCCCAATTCCACTGAAACATCAAAATATTTATGAGCTTTTAATAGCAGTACTGTTAAGTGCGCAGTGCACGGATGAACGCGTTAACAGGATTACACCCTTATTGTTTAAGACGGCAAATAATCCTCATGATATGGCAAAGGTGCCTGTAAATAAAATTTATAAAATTATCAAACCATGTGGACTTGCACCTAAAAAATCAAAGGCGATTTCTAAACTCTCAAAAATTTTAATTAAAAAATATAATGGTAGGGTTCCAGAGACTTTTGAAGATTTAGAAAATTTACCGGGAGTCGGTCATAAAACAGCAAGTGTTGTGATGTCCCAAGGCTTTGGTCATCCTGCGTTTCCTGTTGATACGCACATCCACCGTTTAGCACAAAGGTGGGGCCTAACTAATGGAAAAAATGTCGTTCAAACTGAAATGGATATAAAAAAATTATTTCCAGAAGCGACTTGGAATAGACTTCATTTACAAATGATTTTCTATGGAAGAGAACACTGCAAAGCAAGAAGCTGTTTTGGCATCGATTGCAAAATTTGCAAAGATTGCTATCCAAAAAGAACAAAGGCTATCAAAGTAAAAAAACCCTAATTTCAATCAGATTATCTATGAAAAAAAATAGAATAATGTATAAAAATACTTTATTTACCAATATGAGACAAATTAAGAAAATATTAATTGCCAATAGAAGTGAAATTGCAATTAGGATATCTCGTGCTGCAACAGAATTAGGCTTTAAAACAGTATCCATTTACTCTTACGAAGATCGTTTTGCATTACATCGCTTTAAAACAGATGAAAGCTATCTCGTTGGATCAGGATTAGGGCCTATACAAGCATACTTGGACTACAAAGGTATCGTACAAATTGCAGTTAACTCAGGCTGTGATGCCATACACCCTGGATATGGCTTTTTATCTGAAAACCCAGAATTTGCTGATGAATGTGCAAAGTACAATATAATTTTTGTAGGTCCTTCTTCAAATATTATGCGATCCCTCGGAAATAAAGTTGAAGCAAAAAAAACTGCTGGTAAAGCCAAAGTTCCAACCATACCTTCCACAGGACCTTTACCAAAAGATTTAAAAAAATGTAAAGACCTTGCAAAAAAAATCGGCTATCCAATTATGCTCAAAGCATCTTGGGGTGGTGGTGGTCGCGGGATGCGAGTTATAAAAAAAGAAACAGAATTAGAAAATCACATTAATACCGCTAGAAGAGAAGCTAAAAGTGCTTTTGGAAAAGACGATGTATTTTTCGAAAAACTTATCGAAAAAGCATTTCATGTTGAGGTCCAAATAATTGGAGATACTCATGGAAACATAGTTCATCTTTTTGAGAGAGACTGTTCTCTTCAAAGGCGTCATCAAAAAGTAGTTGAAAGAGCTCCTGCTGCCTACTTGTCAGATAAAGAGAGAAATGCAATTTGTGAAGCAGGTGTGAGAATTGGTAAACAAGTTAACTATTCATGTGCTGGAACAGTAGAGTTTTTAATGGATGCTAAATCTAGAGACTTTTTCTTCATTGAAGTTAACCCAAGAGTTCAAGTTGAACATACTGTAACAGAAGAAATAACTGGTATTGATATAGTTAAAGCCCAGTTTCTTTTAGCAGCTGGTGCTAAAATTGGCGATGATATATGTGGTGTACCACTTCAAGAAGATATACACATGAAAGGTCACGCCATCCAATCACGAGTTACAACGGAGGATGCAGCCAATGATTTTGCACCAGATTATGGAAAAATTAATGTTTATAGATCTGCGAGTGGTCTTGGAATAAGGCTAGATGCTGGAACCGCATCAACAGGTACGATTATTACACCATATTATGACTCTCTTTTGGTGAAAGTTACTGCGAAAGGTCAAACTCCTATTGAAGCAAAGAGAAGAATGAACAGAGCTTTAAGTGAGTTTCGAGTCAGAGGTGTAAAAACAAACATACCTTTTTTATTAAAGTTAATTAATCACGAAGGCTTCGACATTTTTAAATACCATACAAAATTTATAGATAGTGAAAAAAGTTTATTTCAATTCTCTGGTCGAAAAGATAGAGCCACTAAGACATTAAATTTTTTGGCAGAGGTTATTGTCAATGGCAATCCCGAAGTTGCTAACAGACCACGATTAAGAGAGACCACACCGGCAAAACTCTCTGACTACGGAATTTCTAGATCAAAAAAAGCACAAGAGACAGTAAATAATACATATAAACAAATTTTAGATGCTGAAGGTCCATCTGCTGTTGTTCATGCTGTATTAAAAGAAAAACAATTATTAATTACAGACACTACTTTTAGAGATGCTCATCAGTCTTTGATAGCAACTCGAATGAGAACTCAAGATATGTTAGGCATAACTGATTTATACGAAGAAAGACTTAAGAATTTATTTTCAGTAGAATGCTGGGGTGGGGCGACTTTTGATGTTGCATTAAGATTCTTAAAAGAGGATCCGTGGGAACGTTTAGAAAAATTACGTGAACAAATGCCATCCGCATTACTACAAATGTTATTCAGAGGGTCTAACGCACTTGGGTATACAAACTATCCAGATAATGTTTTAAGAAGGTTTATTCAGCTTTCTGCTCAGTCAGGGATTGATGTTTTTAGAATATTTGATGCATTAAACTGGATAGAAAATATGAGAGTGTCTATTGATGAAGTTTTAAAATCCGGAAAAATTTGTGAAGCTTCTATTTGTTATTCTGGTGATCTATCTTCACCTGCAGAAAAAAAATATACACTTGAATATTATTTAAAAATGGCCCAAAAACTTGAGAAAATGGGAGTTCATTTTCTTGCTATTAAAGATATGGCAGGCTTATGTAAGCCCAAAGCGGCAAAAATCTTATTTAAAGAATTAAAGAAAAACATAAAAATCCCAATTCATTTCCATACACACGATACAAGTGGAAACGGTGTTGCGACGTTGCTTAATGCCTCTGATGCTGGAGTGGATATAGTTGATGTAGCAATTGACTCTTGGTCTGGTTTTACCTCACAACCTAGCTTCGGTGCAGTTCTTGAATCACTTGATGGAAACAACAGAGACCCAAAAATATCTTCTGCTGTTGTTAGGACTGCAGCAAATTATTGGGAAGGTGTAAGAAAGCAATACCAGCCTTTCGAAAGTAAAACTCGAACTAGTATGTCTGAGGTATATTTACATCAGATGCCAGGTGGGCAATATACAAATTTAAGAGAGCAAGCAAGATCAATGGGCATTACTGATGAGAGATGGCCAGAATTAGCATCAATGTATGCGGAGGTTAATAAAATATTTGGAGATGTTATTAAGGTTACACCTATATCTAAAGTTGTAGGTGATATGGCAATTTATATGTTGGCAAATAATATTCAAATTGAAGATGTCTTAGACCCCAAAAAAGATGTTGGTTTTCCTGCATCAGTAATTGAGTTTTTTAGTGGTCGATTAGGTCAACCATACAAAGGGTTTCCAAAAGCACTCCAAAAGAAAATCTTAAAAGGAAAAAAACCAATTAATTATAGGTTTGGTTCAAAACTCCCTTCTTTAAAAATTAAAAACAGGACTAAAGAATTAGAGAAAAACTACAATGAGATTATTTCTGAGAAAGATACAATTTCACAAATATTTTTTCCTGAAGTTTTTGATGAGTATATGAAACATAAAAAGAAATTTGGCAACACTAGTGTTATCCCAACTTCAAATTACTTTTTTGGTATGAATACGGATGAAGAAATATATGTCTCTATTGAACCTGGAAAAACATTAATCATTAGATACTTCACTTTAAGTGAACCCAACGAAAAAGGTTTTAGAACAGTTTATTTTGAATTAAATGGTCAAGCTAGATCAGTTGACATTAAAGACAACTCCATAGCAGTAGACGATTTAGCTAAAGAAATTGCAGACCCAAGTAACAAGGATCATGTGGCAGCACCAATTCCAGGCTTGCTTGTAGATGTTGCCGTCACAGAAGGAATAAAAGTACCCAAGGGTGCTAAATTATGTACTATCGAGGCGATGAAAATGGAAACTGTTATTTACGCAGATCAACCTGGAACTGTAGAGAGACTTTGCGTAAAAGCTGGCGAAAATATTGAAGCTCAGCAACTTTTATTAATTATAAAATAATTTATTTAATAATAATATGATAACTATTTACCGTGGTTAAAAAGATTATAACAGCTAAACACAGAGGTTTTTGTGCCGGAGTTGAGAGAGCTGTTGAGATGGTTGAAAAAAGCCTAACAAAATATGGAACCCCAGTTTATGTTCGCCATGAAATTGTTCATAATAAGTTTGTTGTCAACAATTTAAGAGAGAAAGGGGTTGTATTTGTAGACTCCTTAGAAGAAATACCTAAAAATACAAAACAACCAGTTATTTTTTCCGCCCATGGTGTTGCACAAAGAGTTATCAACAAAGCTAAAGATTATAATTTGTTATTTTATGATGCCATTTGCCCATTAGTTAGCAAGATTCACAAAGAAATAATTCAGTTAGAAAACAACGAATATAAAATAATAATGATTGGTCATGAACATCACCCAGAGGTTGATGGAACCGCAGGCCAATTAAAAGACATCAGTAATTTAACTTTAGTTCAAGATATCGATGATGTTGATAAGTTATATTTTCCTTCAAGCCAAAAACTTGCCTACATAACACAAACAACGCTATCAGTATTTGACACACAAGATATTGTTGATGCCCTTGAAAAAAAATACCCTTCAATTCTTGCACCGAAAAAATCAGATATTTGCTACGCAACTTCTAATAGGCAATTATCTGTACAAGAGATGTCTAAAAATGTTGATGCTTTTTTTGTAATCGGGGCGCACAATAGTTCAAATTCAATTAGGTTGGTTGAGACTGCTAAAAGATTTGGCTGCAAATATAGTGAATTAATCGAAAATATAAATGACTTTGATTACTCAACCTTAGCAGAATTCAATACAATAGGTCTGACGGCTAGCGCCTCCGCTCCAGAAGAGCAATTAAATATGTTCATTGATCAAATTAAAAAGGTTTATGCAATCGAAGTTTTAAATTTTAAAGAAGATGAAAACATAACCTTTAAAATACCTAATTTTCTTAATTAAATTTCCTTCTATAAAAAACATCTACTAAAGCCATATGAGGAAGAGTTAGAGCAGCTAATCCAATAAACAAAGTTTTTATAAACGACTCTTCAAAAGAATAATTATTATAAAGATAGACTATTGCTAAGCTTCCACCAATCCATGTTAGTAGAGTAAAAGAGATAGTAGTTATGCTTACAAACTTATTATTGGATAAGTGTTTTGAGGTATCTTTAAGTATTGATTTAACGTGTTTAAATGTATGAATAAAACAAAAATAAATTGAGAAGCCAACAAGCGGTTCAGTCAAAAAAACAATCAGTAATACAATAATCATTTCCAATAGACCCCATCTCAATCTTGGCACAATGAGTGCTAAGTAACTATATCTAAGTAATAGAATGAAGTAGAAAAAATATGCTATGAAAAGATAGTTTTGAAGATGGATAAAAGATGAATTAGATAAAAAAGCAAATATTTCAAATGTTTCACTTGTATGAAAAAAAATAATCCCAAATACAATATTTAAACCATGAGTTATCGATATTGACCACTTATATTTTCCTAATTCTAAATAAGACCAATCACATAATCCAAAATGAATTACGCTCATAAAAATGAATATAAATAAAGCGACCACAGGAAAGTAAATCCAAAACACAATTACAGACGCAGATATAATCAAATATAAGATAACAAAAATAAAAAAATCTTTTCTTGTCTTGTATCCTAATAAAGCTGCAACAGCCCCATCAAAAGAGCCGTGGGGAACGCCTATGAAAGAAACCATACAAAGTGCAAGTAACGAGATAAAGCTTAGCTCATACATTTAGTTAATAATAGTACCTAGAGCACTTTTTATAAATTTATATTTAGGCATTGACATTATAACCTTTAATTTTATTGCTGTATTAGATATGCCCATCATAAATGATGCAAACTCATTCCCATTTAGTGAATTGGCCATATTAATAAAAATTTTTTCAGTCTCATTATTATTTTTTAAGTAATTGACAAATACTTTATCCATCCACTGATCAAAATAGGAATGATGTTTTTTCTCAGAGTCATCCTTGTGTTTTACTAAGTTTTTTAAAAAAAAAGAAAAAGCATACCCTGTTGATATCTTAGTGGCGCCTCCTCTTGTGCCAATATTAATATAATTTTTGTATGAATTATTTCTAATATCATACATCGGTAAAGCTCCTTTTTCTTCGTCAACTATTGTATATTCAGATATCTTTAACTTTGTCTCAATATATTTTTTAATTTGATCTTTATACCAACTATCAGCTTGGATTTCTGAGGAGAAAACTGTTGACTCAACTAATACTTTATTTTCATTTATCGGCAAACAATACATAAAGTGTAATCCAACATTTTGGTCAACACGAAAATCCATCAAAGTAACTTTTTTTTTATCAATAACTTGCTTAGTATCTATAAGGTACCCAAAGAAATGCTGCTTAACCTTATTTTCCTCTAATTTTGGTGTTCTAGAGTCATATATTTTCTTTGCGTAAACTTTCTCGCCGTTATCAAGCTCTATCTCAAAATATTTCTCTAAATTACCAATACGATGAACATTTAGTGTTTTAATAGTCAAGTTTTCAAGGTTGTCTAAACAATATTTTTTCCAATCTTGAAACCGTATTGTGCAATATGGTAAATCTTTAGTTTCATGTAATATACATTCATTTGCCAAGTAAAATTCCCAACTAAACCATTTTTTTTTGTGCAAGATTGCTAAAATTTTCCATCCAATCTGTCATCCAGAATGCAAAAAAATTATTTCTTTTATTATGATATTCTTTATCGATACCAATAAGACTATGGCTCGTTCCCGCATAATTTAATTTAGCTGTAGCTAGAGCACTAGCGCCCATACCTATAAAAGCGACGTCATATATTTTCATTTTTAAAATTATCTCTAATTGGTTTATAGGATGTAAAAATACTCTTTAAAAATAAAAACTCAGGTATTGAAACTATTGTAATCCATAATTTCTCTAATTTATTTAAATAAACTCTTTCGAATTGATACGCATAACCTTTCTTCTTAATTTTATTACCAATCCCTTTATAGATTTTTGCTGCGAAAAATATCGCTAATCTAGTTCTTAAAGGAATAAATTTCATGCCACAAAAACCATTTGCATAAAACTTTTCAGAGAGCTCTATTAATTTTTTAATTGATAATTCAATTATTTTATTTTTTTGGTCATCAATATTATTATCTGTTAAATCACTTAAAGTAATTTGACCTATCCATTCCTGAGGTAAATACACTCTGTTTAATTTAGCATCTTCAAATACATCTCTTGCAATATTAGTCAATTGCATTGCAATTCCTAGATCAACAGCATGCTTTCTGGCTTCATTATTTTTAGTATTAATAATTGGCAGCATCATCAAACCAACTGTTCCAGCCACTCTATAGGAGTACTCTACTAATTCCCTCTCATCAGCAATTTTAACGTTTTGTTGATCGCTTATTAATCCATCTATTAAATCATTTAAGATATTTAAATTGATTTGGTTTTGTTCAAAGAAAATATTGATCTCAGATGTTTTGTTATCCTTAACTTGTTCGAATATATCTTTTATTTGAGAGGACGTATCTAAATATGAACTATCAGCAACGTCATCTAGATAGCGGCATATGCTATAAAGTTTTGAAGCAGCAATTCTATTTTTCTTAGGTAAGAAAAAACTTGCCCAATAAAAACTTTTACCCTCTGATTTAATGCTATAAGTATTTGTTTTAAAAGATGTCACCTTAATGACTAACTTTAAAATCCTTAATTATAAGTTTCTCAATCACCTTAGCTGAACACAGCACTCCTGGTATTCCAGCTCCTGGATGTGATCCCGCTGCAGAGAAATACAGATTTGATATTTTTTTATCTCTATTGTGATAACGAAACCATGCTGATTGAGAAAAAATTGGAGCTACTGAAAACCCTGCTCCATATTTTGATCTATAATCTTTTTTAAAATCTTCAGGAGTCATCCAAAACTCTGCTTCTATATTTTCTGTTAACCCTGGCATAATGGTTCTATCTAAGGCTTCGACTATTTTATCTTTAAGTTTTGGCCCTTCTGTTTCCCATTGAACATCTCCTTGAAGGTTGGGAACAGGGCATAACACGTAAAAACTATCACATCCCTCAGGCGCAAAAGTTTCATCTGTTGCAGTAGGTCGATGAAGATAAAGTGAAAAATCATCTGTTAAAATTTTTTTCTCAAAAATATCGTGTAGTAATTCTTTATATCTTTCAGACATCCAAATAGTGTGGTGAGCAACGTTAGAAAATTTTTTCTTAGATCCAAAAAAAAGAACATACAGACCCATAGAATAGTGTGTAAATTTTTTAGGCTTTAAAAGACTGTCTCTTGAATACTTTGAAGGTAACATCTCACTATAAACTGTGGGAGGGTCTGCATTACATATCACAAGATCTGCTTCTATTTTACTTCCGTCTGTAAGTACAACATTTTCTGCTTTACCGTTAGTTATAGAAATTCTTTCAACATCGGACTGTTTTTTTATATCAATGCCTTGCCTTACCATTAAATTTTCTAGCTCTTTTACAATTTTACCTGTACCGCCCATACAAAAGTACACTCCCCATTTTCGCTCGAGGTAGTGTATCAAAGCGTATATAGATGTTGTTGTAAATGGATTACCTCCAACTAACAAAGGATGTATTGAAAATGCTTTCCGTAAATACTTATTTTTTAATTTGCTATTTACCAATTGACTAACTGTTAAATAGCTCTTGAGTTTGATTAAAGAGGGTAATTGTTTTGCCATTTCCCAGAATGAAATAAAGGGTTTATCTGATAGCTTTTCAAAGCCTATCTCAAAAATATCTTTTGATGTTTTTAATAATTTGTCATAGCCTTTGACATCATTTTCATCGAATTTTCTAATTTCATTATTTGTATCTTCTATAGAAGGTCGATAATCAAAAGTTTTCCCATTATGAAAGTAAAACCTATACCAAGGGTCTAAGGATTTGAAATCTAAATGATCTTTGAGGTCTTCTCCAAACAACTTGAATAGTTCTTCAAATAAGAATGGGGCTGTTATTACTGTTGGTCCAGCATCGTGTTTGTAGCCACCTTTCTCAAACACTCTAGCCCTTCCACCGAGCATGTTAAGCCTCTCAATAAGAGTGACGTCAAAACCTAGCTTTCTACACCTTAACGCTGCAGCTAGTCCCCCGAACCCTCCACCAATTACAACAACTTTTTTACTCAAGATAATTAAAATATAGGAATTTTAGATAAAAAAAAACCAGGCAAGTTAGCCTTGCCTGGTTTAAATAGATTATAAAGCTTTATTAAGCTTTTTTGCCTGAAGATGCTACTGCAGCAGCCCAAATAACTGCGACAAAAGCGATCTTATTCACAACGTCAGCAACGTTATAGATAACGTTTAATGTTACGGCATCAGCTCCTCCAGTTAAGTAACCGAAGAAATATCCTAAAGGATAAATAGCCCAACCAACAGTAACGATCCATCTCATTGTGTTGAAAGCTGTTTGAACAGCTGCAGGACACTTGTCAGCAGCAGCTTTACCAGCTTCACCAGCAAAAATTTCATATAAAATGTATGCCCAACCAGCTAGACCTACAATGAATCCTGCCCATGCGTTGATGAAGCCTGCTTCACCAGCATAACCAGCTACAAGCATTACTAAAGTACCAATTAATAGTCTCCAGAAAATACCAGCTGAAACTGTAGCAACAGCAGCAAGGATTATGTAAAATTCAATCATCTGTAAAGGAACAGTGATTAACCAGTCAACATATCTATAAACAGTAGGTGTAGCACCTGTTGTTACCCATACTTCTCTCATATAGAAGTAGTGAACTGCAGCAACTAAACAAACAAGACCACCAAGTGCAAGAGATGTCTTCCACTTACCTGATACGTTGTTAGTCTCTAAAAAAAAGAATGCAGTAGCGGCAACCATACACATTGAGATAACCCAAAAAGATATCCCAACAAAGTCGTTTGGCTCTAAGCCAACGCTTGCAGAAGCTATTCCTGGCAGTGCAACTAGTGCAGCTGTTGGGATAGCCATTGATTTCAAAAACTTAATCATTGAGTACTCCTTTTCTTAAGTTCTAAAACTTATAACAGAATCCAAAAAGTTAGGATTTGTTAATTTGAACGGATTATAGGTATTAATTGCAAAAAAAAAATACTTAATATGACTTTTATTAATATATTTTGGGAGTATAGTGGGTAAAAAAATGGCTATTTTTCAAGATAGTGTACTATTTAATGGGTTTTTATTCTTTTTATCCACACTGTTGTTATGGATATTGCTGAAATTCAACAAAAGCTACATAAATAACAAAAAAACTAAGAAAACCGTTAATTTAATTATTTATCTGGTTTTTATTGGAGTCATTATATTAATTTTTGATAATCACACGTCACATTATTTAGATAACTTGTAAGTACATGAAAATAAGTGCAACCTTTGACGAAACACAAATCAAAGCATTTTCTCTTAATTTTGATAAAAAGCTCCTCCGACACATTGAAAAATTAAAGTCACCTGATAAACGCATCAAAAAGGCTTTGCTTTATTTTGCCAAAACTGGGGGAAAAAGGATCAGACCTTTCTTGCTTTATTATATGGGTTCATTTTTAAATATTAAGCCTAGCCTATTAGATGACTTTGCCCTCTCAATTGAGTGTGTTCATCTTCATTCTTTAATTCATGATGATTTGCCCTCTATGGATAACGACGACTACAGAAGAGGAAGGTTAACTGTTCACAAAAAATTTGATGAGGCCACTGCTGTTTTAGCTGGAGATATGTTCCAGGTCTTATCAGTCAAAACTCTAGCAGATTCAAAATACCTTTCTGCTAAACAAAAAGTAAACTCAATTGAGATGCTCTCTAAAGCTAATGGCATGGAAGGCTTAATAGCAGGACAATCCTTAGATATTTATATGAAAAAAAATTCTACCATAAAACAAATAGAAGAGATGTATCTTTTAAAAACAGGTGCTCTATTTAGTTTGTGCTTCAATCTTCTTTTAAACGTAAAAAATTTAAATGTGAGTAAGAAGAGAGAACTAAAAATTATTGGTAATACCATTGGAAAAATTTTTCAAGTTACAGATGATATGTTAGATAGATGGGGCAATCAACGTGAAGTTGGTAAAAAAATTAAAAAAGATTCAAAAAAAGCGAGTATTGCTTATAAGCTTAGTCGTATAGAATGCTCGAAATATTTAAAACAGATACAAAATGAAAATTACAAAACAATGGAAAAATTCTTTGGTACAAATAAGGAGGCCTTGCTATACATGTCAAGTCTTGTAAACTTTATTGTCAATCGTGTTAAATAAAGAAAAAAATTTTTTAATATATGAAATGGCTCACACTAAATGACAATCAATGAAAATGAATTAGCTGATGCGCGTGTAGCTTGGGGTAATGGTATGATTGCAATTTCAAAAGCCTATGAAAAATCAGGCATTGATGATGCTACAATAGTTGCAAATGAAATGTTAGATCAGCTATATGGGTTTGAGTTTGGGCCAGTTTTATTTAAACCAACTCTTAGTGGGGGCAGCCAAACATTTCGATCAAATAAAGAGGGCGCCTTATCTTATTTTATTGGAAATAACCCAAAGTACCCTTTGGATAGTGGATTTGGAATTAAATCTTGGCGTGAAGTTAAATCAGAAACATCTTCAACATTTGTAGATGAGAATATTGCCATGTGGATGGGTTGGGTAACACTGATCGACAAAAAGGGAGATCAGGTTAAAGTTGATAAAAGCTGGGGTTATAAAAAAACTAAAAACGGTTCATTGAAAATAGTATTGCATCACTCTTCAATTCCTTATGAATTATAAAAACTCATTTTATTCATAGAGGACATATTATACTTAATTGGGTTATTAAAATTTAATCGCCAGTAACCTTTAGTATGTATTCGAGAGGTTTTCCCTCTATCGTAAATTCATCGTAAAGATTTGAATTAAATGTAATTTTTATAAAATTTTCTTTTAGATTAAAAAAGCGTTGAGGAATATGCACCCAGTTAGAATAAACTCTTGTAATTTTTATATCATTTACAAATAATTGTAAGTATCCCATATTAGACTGATTTTTACTTCCAATTTGTGAGGGGTTTAATGTAAAATTTTCTAAATCAATATATAAATTATATCCATCCACTTTATCTTTTATAACTTCTAAATTAATCAAAGGATAAGGCTTCTCGGCATCTATCTTGTTTCCAGGGTGATGAGCAAAACAATTAACGGATATAAATAATAAAAATATTGAAAGTTTAATATTCATTAGGATTAAATATATTATTTATTACTCTTTGTTAAATGATTATCTGTTTCAAATTTATTTACATAAATCTTTTGAGTACATTTCGATGAAGGAGTTATCTTTATAATTATAAATCGTAATATTAATTATTTTTTTATCTGATGATTTGTTTTGTATAAAGACTCTACAATTATCAGTATTGTATCTATGAAATTCATAAATTTTTTCTATTTTTGAAAAATCAGCCTTCCCATACTTTAAGATTAAATCGTTCAAGGGTTTATTTAAAAATAGCTCTATATCTTTGAAATATTCAACAATTTCTTCATTTTCTTCAACGGTTTCCTCTACCTCTGGGGTATATATAATTTTAGGGACGGGCTCTGGTTTTATAACTTTCTCTTCCACATCAGTTGTCTCACAGCTCACTGTAATAATAAGTAATGAAATAAAAATGAAATATTTAAATGGAATTATAAAAGTCATCAATTTCCTAAATTATTAGGTAAATAAAGTTCACATGCAATTTCTATATTAAAAACAAAATATAACAATCGAAACTAAGTTATATCTTGTCCACTTTTTTCTTCGAGTTATATAGTTTATAATCTTATTTGTGAAAATTAAATATGAACAACCATCTGTTTGTCATCAATCTTATAAAAGTGTTTTAGGACAAAGACCAATCTGGGACTGGAGGCATGATAAGTTGCTATGGGTGGATATTTATGAAAATAAAATAATTGAAACAGATCAAGAGAATAGCGGAGAGCGACATTACACAGTACCTGACGGTGTGACTAATATTCTTTTACAAGACAATAAAAATTATATCATGAGCTCTTACGACTCTATTTTTTCTATTCATTCCTCTCTATCAAAAAAACAACTTCTTACAAAGATCAAGTTTGAAAGCCCTAATAATAGAATTAATGATGCAGATGTAGATTTAAATGGTCAGATATGGATATCGACTATGGATATTCAACAAAAGTCGCAGACGGGTAAAGTCATATGCCACGATACTAATTTAAAACCAATTTATTCTGATAACTCTTATATTATTTCCAATGGACCAGTTTTTGATTACGAGAGAAACGTAGGTTACGTAACAGACTCCATAAAAAGAATAATTTATATCTTTTCAATAAACGACTTGTCTCGTAATGGAATAAACAAAAAAGTTTTTCTTTCTATGAACAAAATTGATGGTAATCCCGACGGAATGACCGTTGATAAAAAAGGCAACTTATGGGTTGCAATGTGGGGAAGCGGTAAAGTTTGTTGCTTTGATAAACAAGGCATTCTCAAATTAATATTACAACTTCCTGTTTCAAAAGTAACAAGTTGCACGTTTGGTGGAAAAAATTTAAATGAGCTTTTTATTACAACAGCGTCTGTCGGTCTAAATGATATCGAGGCAGAAAGACAACCACATGCGGGAAAACTGTTTAAGTTCGTAACCCAAGAGCAAGGGTATGCCTCAAACTGTTATAGATCTGAAAACATCCCTGATTTGTATCATTAAATATGAAATTTAATCAAACTCAGATTGGTGACATTATTCAAATGGCATGGGATGACCAAACTGATTTTAGCCATTTAAAAAAAATTTATGAAATTAATGAGGGGGATGTAAAAAAAATTATGAAAAATAATATAAAACGAAAAAGCTATGAAATTTGGAGAAAACGAATTCATCAAAGAAGTGCACAAAGAACCCAGCTCAAAGGTAAAATGAATGTCTAAAGCTTTATTTGGAGCAGGATGTTTTTGGGGACCAGAAAAAAAATTTTCTGAGATCAAAGGAGTCATTGAAACCCAAGTTGGCTATTCTCAAGGTTTAACAGATAAAACTACATATGAAGAAGTTTGTACAGGTAATACAAACCATGCTGAAGTTGTTTTTTTAACTTTTGATGAAGAAAAAATCTCATACGAAAACTTAGTAGAGTTTTTTTACCAAATCCATGACCCCACAACTTTAAATCAACAAGGCCCAGATCGAGGCTCTCAATACCGCTCAGTTATAGCTTACTACGACGATGCCCAATTAAAGGTAGCTAAACAGATCACAGACAAATTAAATGAAAGCAAATTTAATCAAAAAATTACAACAGTTATAGAGCCTGTTAAAAACTATTGTCCAGCGGAAGACTATCATCAAAAATACATGGAAAGAAAATACTCTTTTTTAAACTTCTAATCTTCTATATAGGAGAGTAGGGATAAATAATTTTAGGAAACTTGTAATTAGATTTTTTTTTATAATATATGTTCACAAAATAATTTGATTTTAATTTTGTTACAGACAAAGTTTTACTTTTAATAAATTTAAATTCAGAAATATCTTTCAGCTTCTCTATCCCATTCCCTATTAGGTAATAATCTTGACTCAATAATTTAATAAGATCTGAATTAATCTTTAAAGTCTTTGTCTTGCCAACTAACTTGCCAGATGTATCAATTTTTTGAATAGCTAAATCTCTTCTATTTGTATCTACTAAACACAAAATACTTTTAGGGGGTTTCTTTTTAAGTCCCAAAAAGAAATGCTCAAAAATAGAGTAGCTCACTATTTCCACCTTGTGGCTTATAAAAAAGCCTTTCATGAGTGAATGGCAATTTCGTATTGCAGTAAAGCGCGCTGGCCCTTTGTTGAGGTGTAACTTTTTAATGTATTCAGCCTTTATTTTTGTTTTTTTTACTAGGTCGGCCAACAATTTAGATAAAACTTTTTCATGTCCAAACTCACTTTTTACTGTTTTATCCCAAATAATTTTTTCATTTTTAAATAAAGTAATTGAACAGTATGATAAAGAACTATCAATGCCGATTTCAAAATTTTTCATTTTATTAGTCATTTTTATATTTAATTTTGTAATTCCAGTTAATACATCCTATGCAACAAGTGTAAATGATACAATTCCAAATAACATTTTTATGTATCACCGTTTTGATGAAATTAAGTACCCCTCAACAAATATTCGAAAAGAACAATTAGTTAGTCATTTAACATATTTAAAGGATCAAGGATTTAAATTTATTTTAGTAAAAGATCTTTTGTTCCCAGATAAATTACAAGAAAAATCTATTTCTATAACAATCGATGATGCATACTTATCGTTTTATGAAGTGGGCTTACCTGTTTTTGAAAAATTTGAAGTACCCGTTACTTTATTTTTAAATACAGAAAATATTGGTGGGCAAAATTATATGTCTTGGGGCCAACTCAAAGACGCATTAAATAGAGGTGTTGATATTCAAAATCACACACACTCTCATTCCAGTCTACCCTCTCTTAGTGAATTAGAAATAGCGAATGAAATAGAAAAATCTCAAAAGCTTATTTTTGAAAACTTAGGTATTATTCCTAATTTATTTGCTTATCCTTTTGGCGAGAACAGCTCCACAGCACAAAACGTTGTTTCGCAATATTTTGATGCTGCCTTTGGTCAACACTCAGGTGCCTTTTCGATTAACCAAAAGTATTTTATTCCTAGATTTCCTCTCAATGAAAACTATGGATCTATCGATCGTATCAAAGATGCGTCCAGTGTTTTACCTTTCAATAATGTAAACATTCAACCAAGTAATCCTTATCAAATAGAACCAATTACAAGATATGTTCTAGACTTTCAAGAAGACGCATCGAACATCAATTGTTTCATCAGTGATTTTCAAGGCTCTTTTAATCAAACAACAACAAACCTAAGTAGCAAATTATTAATTGAGCTCAACAGACTTCCTGTAAAAGGTAGATTAAGATTTAATTGTACAAAAGTTAACAACGGTATTTTTTGGTTTGGTTATCAGTATTTAATTAATTAATTTTGAAGCGATCAAAATCTTGAAGTTTATTTGAAGCAATAATCAGCTCTAATTGATCAACATATTTATCGCCAATTTCAGCGTAAGCCGCTAAATATTTCACCTTCATACTGATGGGATCTGTGTATTTGAGGCGCTCATCAATATGCCTCACGACTCGAAAATTATAATACGCAGGGTGCGTGTTGATATTAAACATATAAGCTTCAACGCTCTCAGATAAATTATTAAATTTTAAAACGGCATGAGTTTTATCTTCATCTCTGTCTTGGGGAATAATTCCTCTATCCTCACGGGTTGTCCATTGGCCGTAAAGAGCGTTTCCTTCACTTGCAAATCTTGACTGACCCCAGCCACTCTCAATAATAGCCTGCCCTAGAGCAAGGGAGATAGGAATAATGTTTATACGTTGTTTAAGTTTTTTAAATAGTTTTTTGTTAATCTCGCTGTAATCTAATTTATACTTTTTAGATAGTCTAATCACCTCATTGGTTTCATTTTCATTTAATTCTTTTCTAGCAAACTTTTTTTCTATATTCACAACCATTCTTCTTTCTTGCATGATTAAAATATTGGTTTTGTAAATTATAGGAAGTGTAACAAGGTAAAATAATTTTTTCTTTGTTGGGACATCTTGAATGTCTGAAAAATCTTTGGGCAATTCAGATATAATGGGAAGGTGATCGATGTTCTTTTCAGTTAAACTCTCAGGAATAAAATCATTTTTTTTGTAATATTTATTTAAATCTACCCAACTAGTAAATTCTCCTGCGTTAAGAAAAGAATTTATAAAAAATCCAAAAAAAAAAATAAAAAAACTAGGCTTCAACGGGACGTACTTCACGGACTTCAGGAATATAATGCTTTAGCATATTCTCAATTCCCATTTTTAAAGTAGCCGTAGAGCTAGGACATCCCTGACAGGCTCCCTGCATTTGAAGGAAAACTATTCCTTCATTATATTTGTCGAAAATTATATCTCCACCGTCCATTGCAACAGCGGGTCTTACCTTACTATCAAGAAGTTCTTTAATTTTCTTTACAACGTCACTGTCGTTTTCATCAATGACATGCTCCGTTGATGCTTTGTTTTCTGAAATGACAGGTTTGTTCATTGTAAAGTGTTCAATGATACAGCCTAAGATAGCAGGCTTCATAAGAGTCCAATCATTATCATTGCCTTTAGTGATAGTGATAAAATCCGACCCAAAAAAGACTCCCTCCACACCTTTAATATTGAATAAGTTCATTGCTAATGGAGAGTTAGAGGCAGATTCTTGATTTTGATAGAACATCGTTCCATCTGTCATCACCTCTTTCCCTGGCAAAAACTTTAAGGTTGCTGGGTTTGGTGTCGGTTCAGTTTGTACAAACATTGTTAATAATATGTCTATAAAATTGGAAAATTCAAGCCCAAGTGTCTACCTAAAACCGATTATCTTATAGACTTCCTTGATAATAGGGCCTGCGATTGTGGATGCTTTTTCACTCCCTACCTGCAAAATCTTATTTAACTCATCCTTGTTATCGAGAAGATTGAGTAACTCTTTCCTAACGGGACCAACAACTTGAATTAAAGTGTCCGCAAGATCGTTTTTTAATTTTGAGTACTCTTTGCCCGCATAGCCCGTTAAAGTTTTTTCAATACTCTGGTCCAAACAAGCAGACAGAATATTTATTAGGTTCAAACATTCAGGTTTATTTTGTAATTGGTCTTTGTCTTCTGGAATAAGGTCTGAGTCAGACTTCGCTTTTCTTATCTTAGAGCTGATATCATCATCACTATCAGTTAATAAAATTCTGGAAAGCTCGGAGGCGTCAGACTTTGACATTTTTTTGGTTCCATCCCGTAGACTCATCACCCTCGTAGCATTACCATAGATTAAAGGTTCAGGCAGGGGAAAGAAATCGACTTTAAAATCATTATTAAACTTTTGTGCAATATCTCTTGATAATTCTAAATGTTGTTTTTGATCATCACCAACCGGAACATGCGTTGCAAGATATGCAAGAATATCAGCTGCCATTAAATTAGGGTAAACCATTAACCCAACACTTACATTTTCTCTATTTTTTCCCGCCTTATCTTTAAACTGTGTCATTCTATTTAGCCAACCAATACGACTGACACAATTAAACACCCAAGCGAGTTGAGAGTGTTCTGCTACACTTGATTGTTGAAATATAATTTGTTTTTTGTAGTCCACTCCTGCAGCAATAAACGATGCTAATACTTCTAGAGTGTTCGAGCGAAGCTCATTTGGATTTTGCTCAACGGTGATTGCGTGTTGGTCCACCACACAATAAATACATTCGAATTCTTTTTGAAGTTCCACAAAGTTTTTTATAGCACCGAGGTAATTACCTAAGTGCAGTGTCCCTGTTGGTTGAACGCCAGAAAAAACTCTCTTTTGGAAACTAGTCATTTTTTATTGTTAATAAAATTGATATCAGAATTATCTGATAAGATCGAGTGACTTCAGTTGATTCATAAAAAAATCTAAAGAATAGAAATCAGATTGTTTTCTATAGATTTAAGCAGTTTTGTATCTTTTATTTTTTGGTTATTACTATTTGTTAATTGAAAAATATCAAAAACTTTCTCTCCATAAGTGGAGATTTTTGCTGATTGAACGCTAATTTGTTTATCATGAAACACTCTTAGAATGTCCATTAAAAGCCCCGGTCTATCGCCGGATAATATTTGAAAAGTAGTGACTTGCTTACTCATCTCGTTATCAATTCTGATTTTAGGATTGACGGCTAGTTTTTGTTGATCTTTAGTAAAGGACTGTAAGGGTTTAAAATCTTTTTGATCAAGAGCGCTCATCACGTGTTTCGCTGTTCGCTTTTGCTCGTTGAGATCTAAAACACCTTTATTAAAAAAGTTTGTTACCCAAAATACATCAATTACTTGATTGCTATTCAAAGAGATTATTCTAGAGCTTAGAATATTTGATTGAGAATGAGTAAACCCAGAGACAATGTCTTTTAATATACCGGGTCTATTTTTACTCGTTACGACAACTGCACTATATTCTTTATTATCATAGTTTAAAAAATTTACTGAGTTAATAATTTTTGCTTTTTTATTTTTTTGATAAATTTTAAATATATCTACAATCATTTTGGACGAAAAGGCTTCCCAAAACGGGGCAGGAAATTCTTTGATTGACTTGGTAATAAATTTTTTCAGGTTTATATCGGATTGTTGTAATACAGACTTCTTCAAGGATTCTTGAACAGAGGATGAATAAGTTTTTGTATCTAATCCTCTTTGAAGAAAATCTTTTGCATTATAAAACAAACTTCGAAGCAAACTTATTCTCCATTCATTTAGAATTTTTGGCCCAACAGAAGCAATATCACATAAGGTAAATAGAAATAATGAATTTATTTTTTCTTCTGTGTTCGCAATAGAAGTAAATTTAGCAATTGCCTCAGAGCTTTGCGTGTCATTTTTAAAGGCTGTATCGCTCATTACTAAATGATGTTCAACTAGCCACAATGTTAATTCTTTCACTTCTTGTGATACAGGAAGTCTTTTTAAAATTTTATTTGTTAACTCTGTTCCATAAACAGAATGATTTTTTGGCCCCTTCTTTCCGATGTCATGAAATAGTAAAGCGATGTGAAGGGCTTCTCTTGAGGATAACCTACTATATATTTCATTATAAAAAGATTTTTGTTTTAGCTCATTTAGGTTGTGTAGTGTTAATAATAAGTGTTCGTCTGTGGTATAGTGATGATAAATATCAAACTGCACTTGCCCCCAAACTCTGCCAAACTCAGGAAATATTTCGCTAAATAGCTGAGTATCATTAAAATCATGAAGGGCCTGTATAGGATTTTTTTTGGAGACAACAATATTTAAAAATGATTGGAGGTGTTGTTTATCAGTAGTTTTTTTTAAAACTTTTCTCTTTTCCTCAACGGTTTTTAAAAAGCGAGGATGAATGAGTAAATTATGTTCCAAGGATTTTTCAAAGACGTTTGCCCATTTTAGTTGAAGGTTTTTAGGGGAATTATTTTTTAAATTCAGAAAACCTTTTTCAATTATAAATTCTTTTTCTAGTGATTTAGTTTTAGTGGGTTTTCTTTTATAAATCGTTTTGATTATTAAATCCTCTGGAAGCTTTGAATAAAAGGTTCTTAAAAGGGAATTAATCTTTGCAACATTCACAAACAAATCTTTCATAAAAATCTCCACTCCCTTTTCATTCTTTTTGTCTTTGTAAGAGAGTTTTTTTGAAATTTTTAACTGATTTTCAATAGATAAAACATCGCCTTTGCTTTCGTTAAATAAATGAATTAATGCTCGAATGGTTAAGAGAAATTTCCAAGCACTCTTTAATTGTTTAATTTCCTCTTTGGTATAAATATTAATAGACGTTAAGTCCTCTAATTTATAAATGTTAAACATAAAGATCGATACCCACAGTATGGTATGAATATCTCTAAGACCCCCAATACCCTCTTTGATATTCGGCTCTAAATTACTTTTAATTCCTATTCTATAGTCATGTCTTTCAACCAACTCAATAAGTTTTAATTCGCTGAGTTTTAGTGGATTTTGTTTTCCAATTAAAATTTTAATGGACCGAACAAACTCGCCGTATTGAATTTCATCACCAATGATAAAACGACTCTCAATAAATTTTGTAATTGTCTTTATATCTTTCTTGGAGTCAATTAATGCCTGTTTAACTGTTAAGAAAGATATTCCAACTTCTAATCCAATATCCCACAGTGTATTATTTAATTGAGTAATAAAACCTCTTAAATGTTTATTAGATTTTTTATAAACGAATAATAAATCAACATCACTTTTTGGAGATAAATCTTCTCTTCCATATCCCCCAACCGCAATTAAAGTAAAATCTTCTACGGCATATGTTTTTTTAATTTCGCTTACAATATCTTTTACAATTGTGTCAACTAAATCTGTGTGTTTTTGATTAAAATAAAAACCGTTATTACTTTTAGCTAGTTTTTTAAATAGCTTTTTCTTTTCCTGTTTGTATTTACTTTTAAGCTGTGCGGGGTGTCTCATTTTTAAGTTTATATTAAAGAAAAAAGCTAAAAATAATGATTTTTTTTAATAATTCTAGAAATTACATGTATAAAATTGTAATATTTTCAAGTTTTAAAGGTAACACACCCCATCATGTTCGGCTTAAAAACAAGTAAAATATCATTATTCAGTGACACCAAAAAACTTGAAAAAGATATCGATGAATTTGTCAATATCCTCTCTGAAGTTGGTTTAGCATTTAAATCTATTGTCAGAACGTATTTAACACATTCTAAAAATGGAAACTTCGATGAAATGGTGGAAAAAGTCACAGAAATGGAAAGTAAGGCAGATACAATCACAAAAGAGATTGAACACGCTTTATATGAGGAAACTTTAATACCTGATGCAAGAAGTGACGTGCTGAGACTTTTAGAACACTTAGATGAGCTAATTGGAATGTATCAGGGTAATTGTTATCACTTCTCTATCCAAAAACCTGATTTCCCAGAGGAGTTTCATGAAGATTTAATAGGTCTCACCGAAACAGTGGTAAGTTGTGTTGAATCTTTATGCTTAACTGTACGTTCTTTTTTTCGCGATACAAAATCAGTCAGAGATAACGCACATAAAGTAACTTATTTTGAAAAAGAGTCTGATATTAAATTTAGTTCTCTTGCTAGAAGGATCTTTAACTCAGATCTAAACTTAGATCAAAAAATGCATCTAAGATATTTTGTAGAAAAAATTGATCGTATATGTGATCAAGCTGAAGATATAGCTGACGAATTAATTATTTATTCAATTAAACGCTCAGTTTAATTAACTTATGGAATTAACTATTTTACTTTTCTTACTTGGTGGACTATTTCTTGGATGGTCTTTAGGTGCTAATGATGCGGCAAATGTTTTTGGAACAGCTGTGGGCACCCGAATGGTTAACTTTAGAACAGCTGCGATAATATGCAGTATCTTTGTTATCCTTGGCGCTGTGATTAGTGGAGCAGGGACAACTGAAACGCTAGGAAAATTAGGAGCTATAAATGCACTTCCAGGTGCTTTTGCATGTTGTGTAGCCGCTGGGTTCTCTGTTTATTTGATGACTAAGTTTGGTTTGCCTGTTTCTACCACTCAAGCTATTGTGGGCGCAATAATTGGTTGGAATATTTTTACAGGATCAAGTATTGACTTTGGTGTTTTAACAACAATTTTCTCAACTTGGATAATTTGCCCTATTTTAGCGGGTTTTATATCGATTGGAATATACATTGGACTAAAAAAATTTATTGCATCTTCAAAAATACACTTATTAAGATTAGATGCATATACAAGGGCAGCTCTATTATTGGCGGGTGCTTTTGGTGCTTACAGCCTTGGTGCTAATAACATTGCAAACGTGATGGGTGTTTTCGTAAATATATCTCCATTTACAGATATTAATGTCTCGAACTTTTTTATAATCACATCTGTTCAACAACTTTTTTTAATTGGAGGGTTAGCGATAGCGGTTGGAGTATTTACTTACTCAAAGAAAGTTATGTTCACTGTTGGAAATGATTTACTTAAGCTATCACCTTTATCAGCATTTGTAATAGTTCTTTCACACTCCATTGTTTTATTTTTATTTGCCTCACAGGGAATTAGTAGTTTTTTAACTTCATTAAACTTACCTGCAATACCATTAGTTCCTGTCTCTAGTTCACAAGCTATCGTTGGAGGGGTCATAGGCATAGGTTTTTTAAAAGGGGGTAAGGAGGTTAAATGGTCAGTCGCAGGAAAAATATCTGTTGGTTGGGTTGTTCTCCCTATCATTACAATGATTATTGCAATGTTTATTTTATATATTTTAACATATATGTTTAATTTAAATGTGGTGTTCTAATCTGTATGAATCAAGTTAAATAACTAAAAGGAAAATAAAAATGAAAAAAATTTTTACAGTAATAGCCCTCTTAGCATTTGCCTCAAGCGCTTACGCTAGAGATACAATTAGTATTGTTGGATCTTCTACAGTCTTCCCCTATGCAACAATTGGTGCAGAGAGATTCAGTGAAGAAGGATATAATGGAGCTACTGTCGAGCCAACTGGAACTGGTGGAGGCATGAAATTATTTTGTGGTGGTTTAGGAACTAACTTTCCTGATATCACTAATGCTTCAAGACCTATGAAAGCAAAAGAAGCAAAACTTTGTTTAGATAATGGCGTTACAGATGTTATTGAAGTAGTTCTTGGCAACGATGGTTTAACCTTCTCTAATAGTGTTGAGGCAGACAGATTCAGTTTAAAAAAAGAGCATATCTTTTTAGCAATGGCAGCTGAAGTTCCAGTTGACGGTAAAATTGTTACAAATCCTTATACCACTTGGAATGAAATCGATAGCTCATATCCAGAATATAAAATTGAAGTACTTGTTGCTCCTCCAACTTCAGGAACAAGAGATGCATTTGATAGCCTTGTTATGGAAGAGGGGTGTGAGAGATCAGGTTACACGGAAATTAAAGGTGATGAGGAGGGCTGTACCTCTTACAGAGAAGACGGAAGAACAATTGAAATGGGAGAAAATGATACTCTAATCGTTCAAAAACTATCCGAGGACTCTGAGAGATTTGGATATTTTGGTTATAGTTTTTTAAGTGCTAACCAAGATAAAATTCAAGGCAGTATTATTGATGGTGTAGAACCTACAATGGAAACGATACAATCTTATGAGTACCCTAATGCTAGACCTTTATTTTTCTATATTAAGAAAGCACATATAGGAGTAGTACCTGGTATCCAAGAGTATGCATTACTTATGGTTTCTGATGATGCAATCGGGGAGGAAGGATATCTCACAGAATATGGTTTGGCTCCTATGACAGAGGATCTCACAGATAGGACGATCGAAGCAGTAGAAGAATTATCAACAATGGATTTACAAGCCTGTGCTGATAAAAAACATCCATTGAAAGAACTAAGTGGTTTTGGATCTGCTTGTAAGTAAAAGAAAATTTAATTTATTCAAAGGGGGGCTACAAATAGCCCCCCTTTTGCATTTGAAAATTTGATATAAAAAAGTCTTAAATGCTCTACCCAGTATTATTTTTATTACTGCTTTCAGTTGTAGGCTTTTATCTCAATAAAAATAAATCTGTTTATTTATCTAAAAATCAAAAATTAGCGAGCCTTCCTGCATATTATGGATACCTAGCTTTTCTCTATATTTTTGTCCCTGCTATAATTATTTGGCTTGGACTGCTTATCGGCAAAAGTTTCATTCTACAAAATTATCTAATTTTAACTTTAGGAGACTCGTTAAGCATAATGAACTCAGATGAAATTAATTTATTCATGAGCAAAGTTAAAAATTTGTCTTTAGGGATTTCTTTCGGTAATGAAACTGATCTAGAAAAATTTGCGGCAGAAAAAATTATAAGTTTTGACAAAATATTTTCTTTGCTCACTTATTTAGTTCTTACTCTGTCTTCTATTCTTGCTTTTTTAATTGCAAGAAAAAAAGTTATTCCAAATTTTAAAAGCCAAAGGACTGTTGAAAAAATCGTTAATCGTTTTATCCAAATTTGTTCTCTTATTGCTATTTTAATTACTTTAGGAATTTTTCTTTCACTTGTTTTTGAAACATTAAATTTTTTCAGCTATGTCAATCCATTACATTTTTTATTTGGCCTTAATTGGAGTCCAAATAAAGCTTTTGTAATTGATAGTGCTGAAACAATTGACAAAGATATTTTAAGAGATGCTTTTGGAATAATACCTTTGCTTGGAGGAACGCTGCTCATTGCTTTTTTAGCAATGATTGTTGCCATTCCTTTAGGTCTTATGTCAGCTATTTATCTTGCAGAGTATGCACCAAAAAAAATTAGAGATTTTTCTAAACCTGTTATTGAAATTTTAGCAGGAATTCCAACTGTAGTTTATGGCTTTTTTGCAGCCTTGGTCGTTGCCCCTAAGATAGTAATGTTAGGGAAATCAATGGGCTTTGAAGTCTCCTCTGAAAGCGCTTTAGCAGCAGGTCTTGTGATGGGAGTTATGATTATCCCATTTGTATCATCATTATCTGATGATGTTATTAATGCTGTCCCTCAAAGCTTAAGGGATGGTTCATATGCATTGGGTGCTACAAAATCTGAAACGATTATCAAAGTTATATTACCCTCTGCTTTGCCCGGTATTATCGGCTCTTTCCTTTTAGCTATTTCTAGAGCAATTGGTGAGACAATGATTGTTGTTATGGCAGCTAGTCTTCAAGCAAATTTAACTATCAATCCCTTAGAACCAGCAACAACAATTACAACTCAAATTGTTACAGCATTAACAGGAGATACTGAGTTCGATAATCCAAAAACTCTAGTTGCTTTTGCATTAGGGCTAACATTATTTTTTATAACTTTATTCCTAAATTATTTTGCTCTTAAAATTGTAAAGAAATATAGAGAAATATATGACTAATTTAATAAAAAGAAAAAAAGCTGAGAGAAGATTTAAATTATACGGTATTTTTGCAGTCAGCCTTTCTCTTCTTTTTGTTTTAACTTTAATTGTCAATATTTTTTCTTCTGGTATAGGAGGTTTTTATAAAACAAGTTTTTTAATGGAAATTCATTTTGATCAAAAACTTTTAAAGTTAGAAGATAATCCCTCTAGTGAACAAATTGAGGACGCATCATTTAGAAAACTTATCTCTAACAATTTTAAAGAAAATTTCTCTCAATACTCGAAAGATGAAATAAAACAAATTAAAAAATTATTTTATCGAAAGATCGACAAAGAGACTCAAAGTTATCTTCTAAAAAACCCTCAATATTTAAATCAAAAAGTTGAATTATTGTTTACAGCTTCAACTGATATAGATCAGATCCATAAAGGTAATTTCAATCGAAATATTCCAGAAAAACAAAGATCAATAAATAATTTTCAATTAGGTATTTATGATCAATTTATTGAGACTGGAAAAGTAAAAAAAGTTTTTAATAAGAGATATTTTACATCGGGTGACTCTCGTGATCCTGAGTCTGCTGGTGTCGCTAGTTCAGTGATGGGATCAGTTTTCACAATTCTCATTTGTTTTTTACTTAGTTTCCCGATAGCAATATTTGCCTCAATTTATTTAGAGGAATTTGCCAAGTCAGGTAAAGTTACTGATTTAATTGAGATAAATATTAATAATTTAGCGGCTGTTCCATCAATTATTTTTGGTTTACTAGGCCTTGGCATATTATTAAATTTCTTTGGTTTGCCGAGATCTACATCTTTAGTTGGAGGCATGGTTTTATCATTTATGACCTTACCCACAATTATTGTAGCTTGTAGATCTTCATTAAGAGCTGTTCCCCCATCTATTCGAGAAGGTGCTCTAGCATTAGGAGCAACAAAAAATCAAGTTGTCTTTCATCACGTTCTTCCTCTGGCAATGCCTGGAACTTTAACTGGTACAATTATAGGCTTGGCTAGAGCAGTAGGTGAGACTGCACCATTGCTAATGATAGGAATGGTTGCTTTTATTATGAATGTTCCAAGTACCCCTTTAGAACCAGCCGTAGGTATGCCTGCTCAAATCTATTTATGGTCAGAGAGTGCGGAGCGAGGATTTATTGAAAAAACTTCTTCGGCTATTATTTTATTGTTGATCTTTTTAATTGTTGTAAATTTTGTTTCTGTTTATTTCAGAAAGAAATATGAAAAAAAATGGTAAACGCTATTACAACTGAAAACGTTAATGTCTTTTATGGTGATAAACAGGCTATAAATAATATCTCTCTTAATTTTTTAAAAAATAAAGTCACTGCTCTGATCGGACCCTCTGGTTGTGGTAAATCAACTTTTTTGCGATGTTTAAATCGAATGAATGACGTTATCGAAATTTGTAGAGTTGAGGGAAAAATTTCAATTAATGATCAAGATATTTACAAAGATCAAATCGAAGTTGAACAACTTAGAGAAAAAGTAGGAATGGTTTTTCAAAAACCTAACCCGTTCCCAAAATCAATTTACGATAATGTTGCTTATGGTCCTAGAATTCATGGCTTTACTGATAAAAAAAATGAAATGGATGAAATTGTAGCAACTGCCCTTAAAAAAGCAGGACTATTTGAAGAAGTTAAAAATCGCCTAGATGATCTAGGCACTAGTTTATCAGGTGGCCAACAGCAAAGACTATGTATTGCACGTGCCATCGCAGTCAAGCCAGAAGTAATCTTAATGGATGAACCTTGTTCTGCTCTTGACCCGATAGCTACCTCTATTATTGAAGAACTAATTACTGAACTTAAAGAGAGCTATACCATAATTATTGTGACTCACTCTATGCAACAAGCTGCTAGAGTATCAGATAAAACAGCTTTTTTTCATTTAGGTAATTTAATTGAAGAGGGAGATACTACTAAAATTTTTACAAAACCAGATAACCAAAAAACTAACGATTATATTACAGGAAGGTTTGGCTAAGAATGCAGCACACAGATAAAAATTATGAAAATCAAATAAATTTAATTAATGAAAAGCTAGAAAAGATGGGATCAATTTTAGAACAACAGTTCAGTGATGCCTTAAAAGTTGTTGCTTCAAGAGATCAAAATTTAGCAAATAAAGTAATTGAAAAAGATGACCTAATTAACCAACTCAATCATGATATTAGCGATTTAGTCTTCCAGATTATTGCAATGAGACAGCCCATGGCAGACGACTTAAGATTTTTATTTTGCTCAATTAAAATTATCAGAGATCTGGAAAGAATAGGGGATCATTTAACAACTGTTGCAAAAAAAGGATACCGAGTCAGCACGAATATCCCTGATCAGCTAATTGAAAAACTTGAAGTTTTAGGTGGAAAAGCCTCTGTGATGACACACGATGCATTGAATTGTTTATTTGAGAGAAAATTAGCTCAAGCTGATCAAATTGCCGAGAGAGACAATATAATTGATACTCTTCATGGAAACTTTATTAAAGATGTCCTCTCTTATATGAAAGGACATGACGATTTTATACCAGACTCTTTAGCTTTAATTCAGATTTCAAAAGGCATTGAGCGCATTGGAGATTATGTAACTAACATTATGGAAGAGGTTCATTTCTTGATTGAAGGTAAGTATAACAATTCTTAAAGTTGTTTCCTTTTATTTTGTATTTTCTTTTTTACACGCCAACGTAAGTTGCTTCTTACAATAAAGCCAACACAATCCTTAGTACCACATCTACAAGGATGGTCTTCAAGATAATGCATGTCGTAACCGTAATCATAAGAGAGCTCTTCACCTTTTTTTATATCTCTGATTGCACTTATCCAAATTTTTCCTCTGATAATATCTGTTTCACAATTAGGGTCACATGAGTGATTAATATATTTAGCTAAGTTCCAAGAAACTTTGCCGTTAATATCATAGCGTTGGTTTAACGTAAAAATATAAACAGAACCAACTTTCCCTTCCTTTTTATTAGCTTCAATATGCACATCTGCAATCTTGTCTGATTGAGCCTTTGTTATTTTTAGGCCACGGTATTCTATGATTCGAGTACCACTTTCAATATCTGTTTTGGCAAACAAGCCAGATGAATGAATACGAGAATTTTTTTTAATATAAAGTTTTTGATTTGTAGACATAAAAAATAAAAATGCATCTTGGCATAAGTCATTTAAAAGTAAAGATCGTCTTATCGTTTTATGATAAACTTTTATCTTGACTTATAGTTTCAAGAAAACAAATTCATCAGATTTTTTAATTCAATATAAAGAACCCTTGGAAATTTTGTGGAGTAATGACTCCATTGATAAGCACTTTGATAATAAAAAAAGTATTAACATAGAAATGAGCTTAGATAGCAACTTTATAGGTGTTATTATAGGGCACTATCTTTACCAAAGTTCAGATCTTGATGAATTTGAAATTTTACATATCGCAATTTTGCCAAAATTCAGGAACAGAGGTTTTGCTTTAAACTTAATGAAAGTGCTTGAAAAATTGATAAATATCAACAAAAAATCACTAAAAATATTCCTAGAGGTAAGCTCCTCTAATAAATTTGCTATTAAACTTTATGAAAAATTAGGCTATAAAGCCTACAATGAAAGAAAAAACTATTACCGGAGCAAGTCTATAAACGCTCCAAATTCGCAAGACGCAATTTTGTTTGCAAAATCCCTTAATGCCATCAAATAAGAAATTTTATATTAGAACATTTGGTTGTCAGATGAATGTTTATGATTCTGATAAAATGAAAGATATTTTTCTTTCTCATAATATTAAACAAACCGATGACTTTCAAAATGCAGACTATGTAGTTTTAAATACTTGCCACATCCGTGAAAAGGCAACAGAAAAAACATTTTCAGATTTAGGAAAAATTCATAAAAAAGGAAAAGAAGACCAAAAAGTTATTGTGGCTGGTTGTGTAGCTCAAGCTGAAGGTGAATTAATTCAAAAAAGGGCACCCTACGTGGACTTAGTGATTGGACCACAATCCATTCACTCATTAAATAAATTTTTAGATAAAAATAATTTACCTAAGACATCTATTACTGAATTTGATGTGAATGAAAAATTTGACACACTCAATCATATTAAAACGAATACATCGAATAAATCTGCATTTGTGACTATCCAAGAAGGCTGTGATAAGTTTTGCCATTTCTGTGTTGTTCCGTATACAAGAGGATCAGAATATTCAAGAACGGTTAAGGAAATCTCTGATGAGGTTAAATCTTTAATTGATCAGGGTGTTGTGGAATTCACACTTTTAGGTCAAAATGTTAATGCCTACCATGGTTTAGACACTCAAGGTCAATCTAATAATCTAGCATCTCTTATTAACAGTATTAGTTTAATAGATGGAGTTGAAAGAATTACTTATTCTACAAGTCACCCTGTGAATATGACTGATGATCTAATTTCCCTTCATGGTGAAAACTCTAAACTTATGCCCTATCTTCACCTCCCAGTTCAATCAGGTTCTGACAAAGTTTTAAAATTAATGAATAGAAAACATACTAGGGATTATTATTTTGAAATCATCGAAAAGGTAAGAAAAGTAAAACATGATATAGCACTTTCCTCTGACTTTATTATTGGTTTTCCCGGAGAAACAGACAAAGATTTTGAAGACACAATCGATCTAATTGAAAGAGTTAAATACATGAATTCTTATTCTTTTAAGTACAGCCCAAGACCAGGTACACCTGCAGCCAATCGTGAAGAAATAGATGAAGCAATTCTCAATGAGCGATTAAAGATCACACAAGATTTACTCAATGAACAACAAATTGAATACAACAATCAGTTTGTAAAGAAAACGGTGCAAGTTTTAATCGATGGTGCTGGCAAACATACTGGACAAATCAAAGGGAAGTCACAATTTAATCAAAGTGTAGCGCTTCAAGGTGAAAAAGAAACTATCGGTCAAATAATTCCTGTACAAATTAAAGAGGTTTTAACACACTCTTTACTTGGAGAAAAAATTTAATTGAGTCCAGTAAATATTTCTTCTCATCAAAAACAATTAGAGTTTGAGGATAATCAATTTCTCTCAAGCTTATTTGGGTATCACGATAAAAATTTAAAAGTTTTAGAAAACAAATTTAAAGTAAAGCTTTATACTAGAGGTAATCTTTTATCTATTAAAGGAAATCGAGATCCAGTTGAAAAAGCATATTTTATTATTGAAGGTTTATACAAAAAATTAAAAAATAATGATATTTCTGCAGAGGAAATTGAAAGTAATATTGATTTAGCAAAACCTACCTATATCAAAGAGCAAATCGAACAAGATCAAAAATTTCAAATTAATACAAAATTAAAAACAATTTATCCAAAAACTAAAAACCAAGAAATCTTTTTAAAAGAGATGAGATCAAAAGATATTGTTTTTGCAGTTGGTCCTGCTGGTACGGGTAAAACATATTTAGCTGTTGCTTATGCAGTAAGTTTGTTTGTTGAAGGTAAAATTAATCGCTTGATATTATCAAGACCTGCTGTTGAAGCGGGAGAGCGACTTGGTTTTTTACCAGGAGATATGAAAGAGAAGATAGATCCTTATCTCCGTCCTTTGTATGACGCTTTATATGAAATGATGCCAGGTGAGGAAATTGACCGAAAAATGGTCAATAATTTAATAGAAATTGCTCCCCTCGCTTTTATGAGGGGAAGAACCTTGAATAAATCCTTTATCATTTTAGATGAAGCACAAAATACATTATCCACACAGATGAAAATGTTTCTAACTAGATTAGGGCAAAATTCAAAAATGGTGATCACAGGAGATTTAAGTCAGAAAGATTTACCCGATAATGCAAAAAGTGGAATGCAGGATGCGATGGAAAAATTAGAAAAAGTAAAAGATATTGGCTTTGTACATTTAAATAGTAGTGATGTGTGTCGACATACATTAGTTGAAAAAATAATTAATGCTTACGATAAGTAATTTTGAGGATTAGTAACAAAAAATTTGTGATAGAGATAATCGGAGACGATAATTTAGAAAAATTTCTTAAAAGCTCAAAAGAAAAAATAAAAAAATTATCAGAATACTTTCAAACGATTCATCAAGCAGATCACAAAACACAAGTTACAATAAAAATAGTTTCGAATGATGAAATAAAAAGTATGAATAAAAATTTTAGAAAAAAAAATAAAATAACAGATGTACTATCTTTTCCTGATGGAGACTTTGCAGGTGATATAGCTATTGCAGACAGTTATATTTTAAATAAAAATAAAAAAATTAATGAACAAAATTTTTTTATGCTTGTGAGCCATGGATTACATCATCTATTTGGCTACGATCACTATGATAAACAATCAAGAAGCAATATGAGATTTTTAGAGAATACTTTTATGAAATTTTTAGGTTTAAAAAAAGTACATGAAAATTAAAAAAAATTTAGCAATTAAATTAGTCAAAGAACTAATACAAGATGAAAACTTTAAAAAAGATATAATAGATCTTATTTCTGCAACATCGGACAGCTCAGGAATTGCAAAAAACGAAGAGAAGAAGATTTTTAATAATCTTTTGAAGGTACACAAAAAAACAGTTGATGATGTTATGGTGCCCAGGGGTGAAATAATCTTTATCGATCAAAATATTAACAAAGAAAACATCATTAAAATTATTAATAAAGAAGCACACTCAAGAATGCCTGTGGTTAAAAATGACTTAGAGCATTGCTTAGGAATGGTTCACATTAAAGACTTATTTAAAAAAATTAATAATAAATCGTTTAATATCAAGAGTTTACTGCGAGAAGTTATCTATATTCCCTCAGCGACACCAGTATTCAACCTCCTACAAAAAATGAAAAAACAAAACATTCACTTAGCGATTGTGATGGATGAATTTAATAGTGTGACGGGTTTAGTAACCATTGAAGACCTAGTGGAAGAAATAGTTGGTGAGATTGAAGATGAGCATGACAAGGACGAAGCGCCAATGTACCGCCAAAAGAACGAGAACATTATTATGGACGCTGCAATGCTAGTGGATGATTTTGAGAGGGAATTCGATGTAAATATCCCCGAGGACTTAAAAGAGGATGTTGGAACAATAGGCGGTATAATATTCAATATGGCAGGCCGCATTCCTAAGAAAAAAGAAAAATTTACAATCAATAAAAAATTATCTTTCACCATTCACAAGGTATCAACAAGAAAAATTCTTGAAGTTGTGGTCAGTGGTGTTAAATCTCAATAATTTATTAAGCTCTATATCTAGGCCATCATACCTAATAATTATTTGTTCTGTTTTATATATATTTTCACTTCCACCGTTTGGTATATCTTTTTTCTATTATCTGTCTTTTGTAATATTTTTTTTAAATATTTTAAATAGTGATGTTTTTTTTAAAAAAAAAATATTTTATTTTTTTTTAGTAATCCAATTAGTTACTCTTAGCTGGATTATCCAGTCATTTTATTCAGGAGGAACAGGATATTTATTTTTAGGAATAATTTTAGTCTCTATCCTCTCTTTGTTTGTTACATTTTTACACTATTCAGCAACTATTTTAATTTTAACATTTTATAAACAAAAATTATTACTAATTTTTTTACTTCCTCTAGGCCTTTCTATAGTTGAGTTATTAAAAGAATTTATCTTCGGGGGCTTTCCTTGGAATCCCTCAGCGATTATTTACTACAAAAATATTTGGATTTTGAAATCCTTACCTTATCTAGGCGTATATGGCTTAGGTCTTGTCGTTCATTTGATTGTCGGTTTAATGACTTATTTTCTTTATTACAAAAATAAAATCATACCTAGTGTTTTATTAGCACTAAGTATTATCTTTTATTTTTTTGGTTTTATTGAAAACAATAATTTTAAAAAAACAGAAGATGAGACACTTAATATACTTCTAATACAACCCAACCTCTATGAGTCACTAGTTGAATTTGATGTCCTTAAAAATCTTGAAAAATATGAACAATTAACAATTGAGGCCCTTTCAAAATCACCAAAAACAGATTTAATTATCTGGCCAGAGGGGTCTCTGCCTATTGATTTAAATAATAGGTTAGGACTACTGAGCAGAGTATCCTCCTTGATTAACGAAGATCAAAAAATAATAGTTGGCTCAAGTGCCATTGAAGAAGATCAATTATTTAATCGTTTATATGTTATTGATCATCAGGGAAAGATCATAGATTTTTATGATAAACAAAAATTAGTTTTATTTGGTGAATACATACCTTTTATAAAACCCTTAATGAGTAAGTTTTTAAATTTAGGAATGAATTATACACCAAGTCATGTCCAAAAAACTCTTAATCTGCCCAAAGATATAAATGCTGTCCCCATGATTTGTTTTGAGTCAATATTCAATTATCAATCTATTAATAAAGAGATTTGTGGCTCAGATATGGTTATACAAATTTCAAATGACTCTTGGTTTGGTAAATGGTATGGACCCCATCAACATCTAGCAAACTCTCTTTTACGAAGTGTTGAATTTCAAAAACCTCTCATTAGATCAACACCCTCTGGGATTACTTCTATAGTGGATCGATCAGGTAAAATTATTCAAACTATTGCAAGTAATAAAAAAGGTTATTTGTATTACCAACACCCAATTACTAAAAACCAATCTATCTGCTCCTCAACACTAAACTCAGTAATGGTTTTACTTTTCTTTATTTTTCTATTTAGTTTTTTATATGTTCGAATCAAAAAATAAATATTTTGGAAGAAAGAAAGGAAAGTCTTTTTTAAGACTCGAACAGTACGCAAAGTATCTTGTTGAACCCAAAAAAACATTATTTAACAAAATTAAAACTCCTAGAATTTTAGAAATTGGAATAGGGGATGGAGAAAAAATAAGTGAAGATGCAAAATCTAATTCTAAAGTCAACTTTATAGGTTGTGATATTTTTGCTGATGGGGTGTTGAGAGCTATTCGAAACTCTGTTGATCATAAATTAAAGAACCTTCAAGTATTTCATTTAAACATCCAAGAGCTGTTACCTTCAATGCCAGATAACTATTTTGAGGAAATAAGGATATATTTTCCAGATCCTTGGCCAAAAAATAGGCATAAAAAAAGGCGAACCGTTAACCAAACACTTGTCAAAGACCTTACCAAAAAACTCAAAAAAAAAGGCTTTATTCGTTTTGCAACCGACCATGGTGATTATTTTATTGAAGCATTGGCTTTGATGAAAAAATTTAAATACACCATGCCAAATATTAGCCCGAAATCTTGGGAATACAGTGATTCCAATGCTTTACACACTAAATTCGAGAAAAAAGCCTTAGACAAAAATCATAAATTATTCTATTTTAGCGTTCTTAAAAATTATTAACCAACAATGAGGAGGTGGGTTATCCCGCCTTTTTTTTTAACTAGAAAAGATAATGCTAAATAACACAGAAATATTAAAAATTGCCGAAGTCGTCTCACAAGAGAAGGGCATCGAAATGGACATAGTCATGAAGGCTCTCGAGGAGTCTTTTGAAATAATTGGAAAGTCAAAATATGGTATGGATAATAATATCAAAGCAGTGATTGATCGAATGACTGGTAATATCAGTTTATCCCATATTAAAGATGTAGTTGAAACAATTGACCCTGTTTTACAGTCTAATCAAATTTTATTAGATCATGCAAAAAAGTATGATGCTAATACAGAAGTTGGAAAACAAATAACAATTCCTTTGCCTTCAGTTAATTTTGGACGAGTGACAGCCAACATGGCAAGACAAGTAATTTATTCAAGAGTCAGAGAGGCAGAAAAAAGTAGACAGTTTAATGACTTCAAAGACCGTGTTGGAGAAGTCCTATCAGGTATTGTTAAAAGAATTGAATTTGGAAATATCATTGTTGACCTTGGTAAAGCAGAAGGATTTTTGAGAAAAGACGAACTGATACCAAGAGAAAATTTTAAAAATGGAGATCGTATTAGAGCTTATTTTTTTGATATCAAAGAAGAAGCTAAAGGTCATCAAATCTTTCTTTCAAGAACACATCCTCAATTTATGGCAAAATTATTTGAACAAGAAGTCCCTGAAATTTATGAAGGTCAAATAGAAATTCTATCTGTTGCAAGAGACCCGGGTAGTAGAGGAAAGATTACAGTTCGAGCGAATGACAAGTCCATCGATCCTGTTGGAGCATGCGTAGGTATGAGAGGCTCTAGAGTCCAAGCTATTGTTAATGAATTACAAGGGGAAAAGATTGATATTGTAAATTGGAATGAATTAAAGTCGATGTATGTTCAAAACGCTATCGCTCCTGCACAAGTTGCAAAAGTCAATGAGTTTGAAGACTCTAATCGCGTAGAGATTGTTTTACCTGAAGATCAACTCAGCATCGCTATCGGTAGAAGAGGTCAAAATGTTAAATTAGCCTCAATTTTAACTAATTTAGAAATTGATATATTAACAGAAAAAGAAGACGCCGAGAGAAGACAAGAAGAATTTAAAAAAATTACATCTCTTTTTGCTGAAAAGCTCGACCTCGAAGACATGATCGCACAATTACTAGCGGTTGAGGGATACTCAAGCATAGAAAAAATAGCGAACGCATCAATCCAAGACATAGAAAAAATTGAAGGCTTTGACAATGAACTTGCAGCTGAGATATATGCTCGTGCAACACAGTTTATGGAAAATGAAAAAGCAGAACTTGAAAAATTAATCCAAGCTTCAAATTTAGATGATTACATTAAAGGGATATCAGAGTTTGATAATAAAATTTTAGCTACTTTGATAGAAAATAATATTTTTTCCCGTCAAGACCTTGCTGATTTAGCAACTGATGAACTAGTTGGTAAAGAGGGCATACTCCAAAAAAGAGTTGAAAAGTCTGCTGCTGAAAAAATTATTATGGACGCTAGGGAGATTTTTCTTAATAGCTAAATTTTTTGAATGACAAAAGAGACTAAGAACACAAAACCAACAACAACAAGCAAACCTGCCACTCCCGCCCCTGCAGGCTCTGCTGCACCTAGAAAAAAACTTACTCTCAATACAACCGCATTTCAAAAAAAACTATCATCTATTTCAGTTAATAACCTTTTAGACGAAGAACCTGATTATGAAAAAATGCCGAGTTTGGCAAAAACAAAAAGAAATAGAGAAAAACAAAAAACTAAATATAAACCAAACCTAACTAGTTCTCAAAAAATCGTTCGTGAAGTTGACATTCCTGTCAAAATCTCTGTTCAAGAACTAGCTAGTAGAATGTCCGAAAAAACAGGAGACGTTGTAAAAGCTTTAATGAAGAGCGGTATTATGGCTACAGCTAATCAATATATTGATGGTGATACGGCCGAATTAATTGTTACAGAATTAGGTCACACTCCTAAAAGAGCAGAGGCAATTAGTCTAAAAGATGAAATTGCAAATCATCAAAAAACTAAAAATTCTAAAATTTTACCAAGGCCCCCAATCGTAACTGTCATGGGCCACGTTGATCATGGCAAAACATCATTATTGGATGCACTCAGAAATACTAATGTTACCTCAAAAGAGTCAGGTGGTATTACCCAGCATATTGGCGCCTATCAAATTCAACATAAAAATAATCCCATCACATTTTTAGATACACCCGGTCACGCAGCTTTTTCAAATATCCGCTCGCGAGGTGCTAATTTAACGGACCTTGTTGTTTTAGTAGTGGCTGCTAACGACAGTGTAAAACCTCAAACAATTGAGGCTATTTCACATGCCAAAGCAGCTAAAGTGCCGATCGTTCTTGCCATTAATAAAATGGACTTACCAGATGTCGACCCAAGCATTGTTAGAAATGATCTGTTAACACACGAAGTGGTCGTAGAAAGTTACAGTGGTGATGTACTAGAAACAGAGATATCTGCAATCAAAAAAACAAACTTAGAAAAATTACTAGACAATATTTTATTACAAGTTGAAATTTTAGACCTTAACGTCGAGCATGATAAACTTGCTGAAGCAATAGTTGTTGAGTCTAAAATTGAAACAGGTAAAGGACCGGTTGCAACAGTAATAGTAAAAAATGGAACTTTCAAAGAAGGGGATCATTTTACCTGTGGTTCAGCTTTTGGAAGAGTGAGAGCTTTACTTGATGAGAATGGAAGCAGAATTAAATCTGCAAATCCAGGTATGCCGATTGAAGTGTTGGGCTTTGACTCCGTCCCTCAAGCAGGCGACACTGTTTATGTTATGCCTAATGAAGATATTGCAAAAGATATTACAGAAAAAGTAAAAGAACAAAAAAAACTAGAAAACACGGAGTCAGTAAAAAAATCTTCATTAGAAGAAATGATGGCGAATGTATCGAAGGGAGATATGAAAAAACTTCCAATTATTGTTAAAGCAGACGTTCAAGGCTCTCTTGAAGCAATAGTTTCTTCTTTAGAAAAAGTGGGCAATGAAGAAGTTAAAATTAATGTTGTCCATAATTCAATTGGCGCAATTAATGAAAGTGATGTGAGCTTAGCGAGTTCCGCTCAAGGATTAGTAATTGGTTTTAATATCAGAGCTATACCTCAAGCCCGAACAATTGCAAAACGCGATAAGGTAGACATCAGATATTATTCTATTATTTATGAATTAATCGATGATATGAAAAAAATGCTCTCTGGTCTTCTCACCCCTGACACTAAAGAGGAGATCATTGGTCACGCTGAAGTTCGCGATACTTTCAAATCTTCAAAGTTTGGCACCATAGCTGGTTGTTTTGTTACTGATGGAATAGTTCAAAACTCAGCCAAAATCAGGCTTGTTAGAGAGGGGAAGATTATCCATGAGGGAGAAGTTGGAACCTTGAAACGATTTAAAGATGATGTTAAAGAGGTCAGAGAAAATTATGAGTGCGGTATCTCATTTAAAGATTACTCAGATATTCTAGAAAAAGATGAAATTGAATTTTACATAACTAAGGAAGTTCAAAAAGAATTGTAGTGTGGACAATAAGCCAAGTTTTCGAACCAAAAAAGTTGAACTTTCAATTAAAAGGCTTGTCTCCGAATATCTCGTAACCCAAAAAGATTATCTTATAAAATTTCCGACTGTTCGCTTTGAGATCACTGAAGTAAAAGTTAGTAAAGATCTAAGATTTGCAAAAATATTTCTTATTCATAATATTACAGAAACAGAATTTAAAGAATTTAACAAACTTTATCTTAGAGAAATACAAAACTTAATAGCGAGAACTCTGACAAGTAAATACACTCCAAAGATATCTCTAATATTCGACCAATCCTTTCAAGAGTCTTTAAAAGTACAATCACTGCTAGATAAATTATAAATTTTGATGAAAGAAAAGTTTCCTAGTAGTGGATGGTTACTTATAGATAAACCAGAAGGCATCGAGTCTTTTGGAGTTATAAGAAAATTAAAATTTATCTATTCATTTAATAAAATTGGTTTTGCTGGAACCTTAGACCCTCTTGCTTCTGGTCTATTATTAATAGGTATTAATAAAGCAACAAAAAAAATACCAAATATACACCAATATCAAAAAAGTTATGAAGTCGAGATACGATTTGGTGCTTCAACAAACACTTTAGACTCCGAGGGAAGATTTTTAAAAATGAACCCTATTGGTCATAAAACTATAGACAGAGTTAATCATTTAAAAAAATACATAGGAGCATATCAACAAAAAATACCAGAATTTTCGGCTCACAAATTAAAGGGCAAGAATTTTTATGAGCTGGCTAGGAAAAATGAAAAAATTGAAGAACGCTATAAAAAAGTATCAGTTCAGAGTCTAAAAGTTTTACTTTCTAGTACCTCTAAAATGAACATTGAGTTGCATTGTCATTCAGGATTTTATGTGAGGGCATTTGCAGAAGAGTTTGCAAATTCTTTAGGGGATATCGCATACGCTAGTATGATAAAAAGACTGAAAATAGGGACTTTTACTTTAAATCAAGCTATTTCCTATGAAAAAATTCTTGATTTCTCAAGCATAAATGATTTACATAGCAACTTGATTACCATTTGAACTGGCGACATCCTGGTCAGATGATGTTTACTTTGAAAGGAGTATTGATGTCGGAAATACAAATAAACGAATTAGCACGTGCTGATAATGACACTGGTTCACCAGAGTCCCAAATTTTTTTTCTCACAAAGAAAATTAATCTGTTAACAGAACATATCAAAATACATAAGAAAGATTTTCATTCTCGAAGAGGTCTGCTGATGATGGTTGGTAAAAGAAATAGATTGATGGCGTATTTAAAGAAGAGGAATGTAGGAAAGTACTCAGAAGTAGCAGATAAACTAAAACTAAGAAAAAAGTAAATACTTTTTAATTAGTGTAATAAGTAGAAAAGAGGAAGATGAAAATAGAACATACTTTTACGTTGGGTAACCAACAAATCACTTTAGAAACTAATCGAATTGCAAAGCAAGCAGATGCGTCTGTTGTTGTAACTTGTGGCGAAACCATGGTTATGGCAAACATATGTGCTGCCAAAACACAAAAACCTGATATCGATTTTTTTCCTTTAACAGTTAATTATCAGGAAAAATATTATGCCTCTGGAAAAATTCCAGGAGGTTTTTTTAAAAGAGAAGCAAGGCCAACGGAAAGAGAGACATTAATTTGTCGATTAATTGATAGGCCTATTAGACCTCTTTTTCACAAAAATTTTAAAAATGAAACTCAAGTTACACTAACAGTTTTGTCATATGATGGATCAGTGGATCCAGATGTAATAGCAATGTACGCAACTGGTGCTGCACTTGCAATATCTGGTCTGCCCGTAGCAGGAACACTTGGTGCCTCTCGAGTTGGCCATATTGACGGCAAGCTAGTAGCTAACCCAACGATTGAAGAGTTAGAAAATTCAGCTCTAGATTTAGTTGTAGCCGGCACAGAAGAAGGTGTTCTAATGGTTGAATCCGAAGCAAAAGAACTTCCAGAAAGCACTATGCTTGAGGCTGTAATGTTTGGTCACGACTTTTATCAAACTTTTATTAAAGAAGTTCATGAATTTGCTGGAATGACAGAGATCAAAAAATTTGATGTACCTTCATTACCTGACTTTTATGAGGGTATTCAAAAGGATATTGCCTCAAAAATTGCAGATCCGATTAAAGAGGCTTATGGTCTTGTTGATAAACAAGAAAGAAGTCAGAGGTTAGACGAAATCAGATCTTCAATTATTGATAACGTTGAAGATGATCAAGTATTAGCTGCCACTACTATTATTAAAAATATTGAAAAAGATGTTGTACGTGGTGACATCATCAAAAATAAAAATCGAATTGATGGTAGAAAACTTGATGAGGTAAGAAAAATTACATGCGAATTAGACCTTCTCCCTAGAGCTCATGGTTCTTGTTTATTTACTAGAGGAGAAACCCAAGCAATAGTTGTTACAACCCTTGGCACCGGAGACGATGAACAAATGATTGACTCTCTTGACCCTATGCACAAACAACATTTTATGTTGCATTACAATTTCCCCCCATACTCAGTTGGAGAGGTTGGAAGAATGGGTTCAACGGGTAGAAGAGAGATAGGTCATGGTAAGCTAGCATGGAGAGCAGTTCATCCGATGTTACCGACAAAAGAGGATTTTCCTTATACACTTCGATTGGTCTCTGAGATAACTGAATCAAATGGCTCTAGTTCTATGGCTACCGTTTGTGGCTCATCTCTTTCTTTAATGGCAGCAGGAGTTCCCATTAAAAAACACATTGGTGGAATTGCAATGGGACTAATCAAAGAGGGCGATGACTTTGTTGTGTTGAGCGATATCCTTGGCGATGAAGATCACTTAGGTGATATGGACTTTAAAGTGGCAGGTACCATGGACGGTATTACTTCACTTCAAATGGATATTAAAATTACAAGTATAACAAAAGAAATCATGGAGATAGCTTTAAATCAAGCATCAGGTGGAAGAAAACACATAATAGGAATTATGTCTGAAGTTTTACCAGAAGCTCGTACTAAGTTCTCAAAGCATGCACCTCAGGTAATATCTATTTCTATCGATAAAACTAAGATTAAAGATGTTATTGGGTCTGGTGGAAAAGTGATCAGAAATATTGTAGAGGTCTCAGGAGCAAAACTTGAAGTCAACGACGACGGTATTGTCAAAATTGCATCTAGCAATGAAGAGTCTATCAATACTGCAAAACAGATGGTTGAGGACATCGTAGCTGAGCCCGAAATAGGCAAGATATACAATGGTAAAGTTGTAAAAATCGTTGAGTTTGGTGCCTTTGTTAATTTTATGGGCGCCCGTGATGGTTTACTACACGTCTCTCAAATCTCTCAAAAAAGAGTAGAGAATGTATCTGATGTTTTATCAGAGGGCCAAGAAGTGCAAGTGAAAGTACTCGACGTCGATCGTGCTGGTAAGGTAAAACTCAGTATGAAAGAAGTCTAAAATCTATTTCTAGCGCAGATATTTAAATTTATCTGCGCTATTTTTTTATTTATCTGATACAGGTCTACCTGAAACCGCATCTCTAGAATAAATATAAACTGCTTTAGCGTCTCTACCAACACCTTTGGCTGTTCCCATAACAGTATTGCAACTAGTTAAAGTTAATGCCCCAATAATTGATAGTGTTAATATTAATTTCATATTCCAGGCACTATAGATTTTACATCATCTACTACACCTCTAGCAAAACCCCCGACTGTATTACAAGAAGATATAAATAAACTTAAAGACAATAAGGTAGAAATAAAAAGTATCTTCATCACAAATCCTGAATACTCATACCAACATTGTTATATCCATTGTCAACATAAAGTATTTCCCCAGTTACTCCCTTAGAAAGATCACTCATGAGGTAAACTGATGATTTACCAATATCTTCTAATGACAATGGTTTTTTAATAGGGGAGTTTTCAATTGTATAATTATAAATCTTTCTTGATTTATTAATTACAGCACCCGCTAGAGTTCTCATTGGGCCTGCTGAAATCGCATTAACTCTTATTCCTCTGTCGCCCATATCAACAGAAAGATACCTTATCGAAGTTTCTAAAGCAGCCTTTGCAACGCCCATTACATTATAACTTTGCATATATCTTGTTGATCCATAATAAGTTAGTGCCATGATAGAAGCGCCGTCATTCATCTTTGGTGAGAACAATCTTATCATCTCGGTTAAAGAGTATGCAGAAATATGTAGAGTTTTGAGAAAGTTTTCTTTGGAAGTATTTAAATACTTTCCAGACAGTTCATTTTTATCTGAATAGGCGACAGCATGAACAAAAAAATCAATATTACCATTAATTCCATCACGAACACTTTCAAGAGAGGAGGTGTCAGATACATCGCAGGGCATAATTCCAAGACAATTAATTTTCTCAGACAGGGGCTCAACTCTTTTTTTTATAGAGTCATTTTGATAAGTTAAGTACATACTTGCACCCTCATCACTTAAAGACTTTGCAATACCCCAAGCAATAGAGTGATCATTAGCGATGCCTACAACTAATCCCTTTTTACCTTCTAAAATTTTAGTCATTATAACTAGTTAGATAGATAGACGCATTGGTTCCACCAAAACCAAAACTATTCGATAGGATAGAATTAATTTTAACATCATTTTTATTCTCTCGAAGAATATTCATTCCTTCAGCCTTCTCATCTAGGTTTGAAATATTAGCGGACTCAACCATAAAATCATTTTCCATCATTAAAAGAGAGTAAACAGCTTCCTGTACGCCAGTAGCACCAAGTGAGTGACCAGTTAAAGACTTCGTGGAACTTGTTGGAGGAACATTATCACCAAAAACTTCTCTGATACCTTTTAATTCAATCATGTCTCCCACAGGGGTGGAGGTTCCATGAGCATTAATATAATCAACGGGCCTTCCCTGAGTTGCCATATTCATACATCTCACGGCCCCTTCTCCAGAGGGTTGAACCATGTCATATCCATCTGATGTTTGACCAAAACCTTGAATTTCTGCTACAATATTCGCACCTCTTGTTTTAGCACTATCAAGACTTTCGACTACTAAAACGCCTGCACCTCCTCCAATTACAAAGCCATCTCTAGAAGAGTCATATGCACGGGAGGCAACCTCGGGAGTTTCATTATATTTGCTTGAAAGCGCACCCATGGCATCAAATAAAATTGACATTGTCCAATGCGTTTCTTCTCCACCACCAGCAAATACAATCTCTTGTTGCCCATGCCTAATAAGATCATAAGCGTTGCCGATACAATGCAAACTTGTTGAGCATGCTGAGCTGATAGAATAATTAACACCTTTAATTTTAAAAGGAGTTGCCAAGGTAGCAGAATTTCCTGATGCCATTGTTCTTGTAACCATATATGGTCCAATTTTTTTAACACCTTTTTCTCTTGCTATATCAAATGCCTGTTGTAATTGAAATGTTGATGGACCACCAGACCCCATTACTAATCCGGTATTAACGTTTGATATGAGAGTTTCATCAAGTCCTGAGTGTTCAATTGCCTCTTTCATTGCAATATAATTATAAGCAGCACCTTCACCCATAAAACGTAAAATTTTTCTATCTACATTTTCTTCAATATTTATTTTAGGTTTGCCATGTACGTGACTTCTCATTCCAAGCTCTTCATATTCTTCACAATGACTGATACCAGACTTCACATCTTTTAAACTTTGCAAAACCTCTTTTTTGTTATCGCCAATACAAGAAACTATACCGTATCCTGTAATGACAACTCTTTTGTTACTCATTAAACAAACCCACTCTTAAATCATTAGCGTGATATATTATTTTTTCTTTGTGTATTATTTGTCCATCTCCATAACCAATTGACAGCCCTTTTTTATTTAAAGATTTTTTTAAACTAACCTTATATTCAATTAATTCTTTATCCGGTTTTATTTCTTCTACAAATTTGATTTCCCCAACTCCTAGAGCACGACCTTTTCCAGGGTATCCAAGCCAACCTAAATAAAAACCTAACATTTGCCATAAAGCGTCAAGACCCAAACATCCTGGCATGATAGGATCTCCTAAGAAATGACACTTAAAGAACCATAAATCAGCATTTATATCGAGTTCAGCAGTTATTTCGCCTTTTCCATGGACCCCACCATCCTTATTAACTTTAGTAATTCGGTCAAACATAAGCATGGGTGGAGCGGGTAGTTGGGCATTCCCTTGTCCAAACAAATTCCCTTTTCCACATTCAATAATCTCTTCATAAGTATAACTAGATCGGGGTGTAAATGTGTTCATATTAGTGAGGACAAACTTTTTTAATCAATTGTAGTTTGTTTATGTCTGAAGTCAAAAGGTCTATCAAGCTGATTTCATTCACCAATTGAGTTTTATTTTTTGCAAGTGCAAATACAATTTTCATACAAGCAAAACTAGTAACAAAGCCTGCAACTGGTCCAATCATAGCACTGTTCAAACAGCGGTGATTCTGATCAGCATATGGAAAAAGACACTCAAAACATGATGAGTTATTTTCTTGATAGTCTTGTGCAAAATAAATGCCCTCTGATGAGTTAATTGAGATAGATACAAAAGATATCTTGTTTATTTTAGAAAATTTTGAAGAAAAAATTTTGTTTTGGTGGTTATCAGTACAATCAAATATTAAATCAAATTTAATTTT
>CABZBG010000001.1:0-98343 GCA_902523865.1 uncultured Alphaproteobacteria bacterium | reverse complement strand
GAAATAATACAAACGAAGAGGAATTAATTTCTGGTATGGGTGATATTTTTATAAAATTATCCAAGTAATATTTATTTTATAATTCTATAGTCAGCATAAATAATTGTATTTGCATCTTGGGCTCTATACTTTTTTAAAAATTTAATTTTTTTATATTTTAGTCTTAATTCTTTCAATTCATTAGCTGCCTCTCTTCTATATTTTCTATTTTTCCACCACGAAGTGTTTCCAACTTCTAATGTAATTACCTTCATTTTAGAACACTGTTTCTGCTTTTAAAATATCTAGGATCAACATAAATGTAAAATATCCAGCATTTATAAAAACAATAAAGCTAAACATGTAAATAATTTCTTTTGATATATTCTCACCCACAAAGTTTGGAAAAAAATATTTCCCTAAAAGAAAGCTAATTTCTGAGTAAATTACCGTAATTGTTGCAGCTATAAATAAGACATATGTAAATTTTCCAAAAAAATTTACAACTAACAAACTTGATAAAGTAATTAATAATAAAAAAAGTGAAGAATAGATTGATAAATTTGAAATAGTTAATTTCTTTTTATAAATTTTTCTGGTTAAAAGCAGTAAAAAAAAAATAATTGTTAAAATGGAAGATACTAAAAAAATCTTTGTGTTATATAAAGAGTCTGAAAAAAAAATGTCCAAAAAATTATTTTTTTCTAATTTTTCTAATGGTCATAACGGAAAGATACAAAACAAAGAAAATTAAAGCGAAAGCTCCAATTAAAAATATCCACTTCATTTCTAAATTATACTAATTTTATATTAAGTTGGAAGTTATGATCTCAAAACCTTGAGATTTTTATTAGCAACCGCTAGCCCGTATTTATCTTTAGTAAAAATTAATTTATCTGGAATATTCTCACCAATATCTAATATTACCTCTGACAGAGGATTTAAAACCTCATCTTGTAATAATCTTTTTAAAGGTCTTGCACCAAACAACGGATCAAAACCCTTTTCTTTAAGATAGTCAATGGCTTCATCTGTAAAACCGATAGATATTCCTTTAGAGGAAATTCTTTTTTCAATTAATCGAATTTGATTATTTAAAATCGAACTTATATTTTCTTTTGTTAATTTGTTAAATAAAATTATATCATCAATTCTATTTAAAAATTCTAATCGAAAATGATTTTTAAGTTCCTCGAGAGCTAAATTTTTCTTAGTCGTATAGTCAAAATTATCATCTATAGGTATTTGTGAACCAATATTTGATGTCAAAATAATAAGTGTATTTTTAAAATTCACTATTTTACCTTTTGAGTCAGTTAACCTACCATCATCAAGAATTTGTAATAATATATTAAACACATCAGGGTGTGCTTTTTCAATTTCATCAAATAAGATTACTTGATAAGGACGCCTTCTTACAGAGTCGGTAAGTTTGCCGCCATCATCGTAACCAACATAACCTGGAGGAGAACCTATCAACTTACTAACTGAGTGTTTTTCCATGTACTCAGACATATCAAGCCTTAGCATTTGTTTTTCATTATCAAAAACGTACTCTGCTAAAGCTTTTGATAATTCCGTCTTTCCAACACCTGTTGGACCTAAAAAAAGAAAAGAACCAAGAGGTTTATCTGGATCTTGAAGACCCGCTTTTGAAATCTTAATAGCTTTAGAGACTTTCTCAATTGCATCTTGTTGACCGATGACCCTTTTTTCTAAAAGTTTTTCAATATTTATTAACTTATCTTTTTCTCCGCCAATTAGTTTTTCTAAGGGGATACCTGTCCATTTGGAGACTACACTTGCTATATCTTCAGCATTTATAACTTCATTTATAATGGTAGCCTGTTCTTTTTGATTCAATTCCTCATATTCTTTTTCAAGACTTGGGAGTAAGCCATACATAAGCTCGCTTGCTTTTGTCAAATCTCCGGTTCTTTGAGCACTCTCAAGGTCTTCTTTTGCCTGATCAATTCTTTCATTAAGATTTCTTTTTGTATCTAAAATCTTTTTTTCTGACTCCCAAGTGCTATTAAGTACATTTAGTTTTTCTTGTATATTTGATATTTGATTATCAATTTGCTCATTTTTTTTATCATCTTTACCATTTTCTTTGGAGAGTACGTTTTTTTCCATTTGAAGCTTGATAAGATCCCGATCTAATTGATCAATTTCTTCAGGTTTACTATCAATTTCCATTTTAACTTTGCTTGCTGCTTCGTCCATTAAATCAATGGCTTTATCAGGAAGAAAGCGATCAGTGATGTAACGATCAGACAATTGAACTGAAGATAAAATAGCCTCATCACTAATTCTAATCCCGTGATGAATTTCATACTTTTCTTTCAAACCCCTCAAAATAGCTACCGCATCGGTAGAGGAGGGCTCGTTAACAAAAACTGGTTGAAAACGCCTTGTCAAAGCTGCATCTTTCTCAAAGTATTTTTTATATTCGTCAAGTGTTGTGGCTCCAACACAATGTAATTCACCTCGAGCTAATGCTGGTTTTAACATATTAGAGGCATCCATCGCACCGTCTGTCTTTCCAGCACCAACAAGTGTATGAATTTCATCAATAAATAAAATAATAGAGCCATTTTGTTTATGAATTTCTTTTAAAACATTTTGAAGTCTCTCTTCAAATTCTCCACGATATTTTGCTCCAGCAAGTAATAAGCCAAGGTCAAGTATACGAATAACTTTATTCTCTAATGATCGTGGAATGTCTTTGTTCACTATTCTTTGAGCTAAACCTTCTATCAAGGCAGTTTTACCCACACCGGGGTCACCAATCAGTATTGGATTATTTTTAGTTCTTCTCGATAAAACCTGAATGGTTCTTCGAATTTCTTCATCCCTTCCAATAACAGGATCTAATTCTCTATTTTGTGCTTTTTGAGTAACGTTAATAGTATACTTCTCTAATGCATTAAAATTATCATCAGAGTTCTCACTGTCAGATTTTCCATCTTTTCTAAATTCTTCTATTTTAAATTTTACAGATGAGTGACTCAGACCATTTTTTTTTAATATACTTTCAATTTGATCATCTGATTTAATACAACTCAAAAGTAAAGTATCGATTGATACAAAACTATCTTGATTTGTTTTTGCTATTTTTTCAGCACTTTCAAATAATATTAATAATTTAGGATCGGCATAAATTTGGCTGGATATTGAGGCGTTTACTGGTTCTTTTAAAAGTAATTCAGAAACATCTTTTTTAATATTATCAATATTAATTTTCTCAAAAATTTTAATTATTATTTCATGATTAGAATTTAATAACTCACTTATAATATGAATAGGTGCAATCTTTTGATGCTTTTTACCTAATGCCAAATTTTGTGCAGAATTAATAATTTTTTTTGAACTATTAGTGTATTTTTCAAAATTCATCATATAATTTATTTGGTTATAATTTATGAAGAAACAAGACCTTAAAAGAAAAAATATTGAAAAACTAAAAAAAGACAAATTAGCCCAGAAATTAAGAGAAAATTTAAAAAAAAGAAAAAAATTAAAAAAATAAATTTATGCAAACTGTAGTTATACAAGGTCCTTCTACCTTAAAAGGACAAATCAATATCTCAGGCTCAAAGAATGCCTCGTTACCAATTATGATATCTACTTTGTTGTCTAAAGGTAATTGCTTAATTAACAACATACCTAATCTCAGGGATACAAGATTTTTAGTTTCAATTCTAAAAGATTTAGGTTGTCGTGTTGACTTTCAAAAAAATACAATTGTTGTTAAGAGTTCTGCAATTAAAAAAAAATCTGCTGATTATGAATATGTTCGTCAAATGAGAGCTTCTATTGTTATTTTAGGACCTGCTATTTCAAGATATAAAAAATTTAAAATAGCACTTCCAGGTGGTTGCTCAATTGGCACTAGAGGAATAGATTTACACTTAGATGCTTTAAAGAAAATGGGCATTAAAATCTCAATTAAAAATGGCTATGTAATAGCAGAAAGAAAAAAAGATAAACTAAACTCAATCAATCATAAATTTCCAAAAATTAGTGTTGGAGCTACTCAAAATATCTTAATGGCATCTACTTTAGCAGATGGTATAAGTAAATTAAAAAATTGTGCCATCGAGCCTGAAGTTGTAGATCTAATAAATTTTTTGAACAAATGTGGAGCCAATATAAAAGTAAAAAACAGAACAATTACCATTAAGGGTGTTGAAGAATTGAACCTTGAAGATTATAAAGTCATTCCTGACAGGATTGAGGCAGGATCTTATATTTTAGCTACCATGGCAACGAAAGGGAAACTCAGATTAAATAACTTTAATCCAAATGACTTAACTCTTCCTTTAAAAATTTATCAAGATATGGGGCTAAAAATAAAAAAGATATCTAAAACTTCTTATGAATTTTATTGCAAAACACTTAAACCAATAAAAAAAATTTCTACTAAAGAATTTCCTGGATATCCTACAGACTTACAAGCCCAACTTATAGCTACACAACTTAAGTCTGCCCTGAAATCAAAAGTAGTTGAAAATATATTCGAGAATAGATTCATTCATATTCCCGAACTTAGAAGATTTGGAGCTAATCTATCAATTATTGGAAAAACAGTGACAATACATAAAACCTTGAATTTATTTGGCGCTGAAGTGATGGCAACTGATATAAGGGCTAGTTTTTCTCTTATAATAGCTGCAATGATGTCGAAAGGTACAACTGTAATAAATAGAATTTACCACTTAGACAGAGGGTATGAAGATTTTGATTTAAAATTAAAAAAATGTGGCGTAAACATATCTAGAAAAAAATGAACAATCAAAATTTAACTATTGCTTGTCCCAAAGGAAGACTGGAAGGAAAGGTTGTAAAATATCTATCTGACAGAGGTGTAATCATAGAGCAACCTTTTTTTAACGAGAGTGTAAGGAAATTAACTTTTGATACAAATTTCAAAGAGATAAAAGTCATTAAGTTAAAACCCTCAGATATTAGATCTTATATTATCTTAGGGGCAGCAGATATTGGATTTGTTGGTTATGATGATATTCTAGAAAATAGTTCACAAAATATTGTTCTATTAAAAAAAACTAATATAGGAAAGTGCAGAATATCTATAGCATCAAATAAAAAAGAAATTAATTTTTCAGAGAAGAAAATATTCAAAGTTGCAACAAAATTTCAAAATATCTCTGAAAACTACTTTAGAGATTTAAATATACAAACTGAAACAATAAAATTAAACGGCTCCATAGAGCTTGCAGTAAAATACCAAATTGCTGATTTTATTTTAGATCTTGTACAATCTGGAAAGACTCTGAAAGATAACCAACTTTATGAAAATGTAATCATCAATAATGATATCTCAACTGTCATCATAAGCAGTTATTTTGCTTATGATTTAAAGAAAAAATTTATAAAAAAACTACTAATAAAAGGTTTATGATGAGGATAGTTAATAAAAAATGGATTTTTGATAATCTCAACACTTCCTCAAATGTAAATTTAGCAGTAAGTGGTACTGTCAAAAATATCATTAAAGACATTAAAAAAAATAAAGATGAAGCATTATTAAAGTATGTAAGAAAGTTTGAAAATAAAAAGGCTACTTTAAATAATTTAGAAATAAGACAAAAAACTCTAAAGGAAGCATATAATTCTATATCGAATGATAGTAAAAAAGCACTTCAATTAGCCTATAAAAGAATTCACTATTATCACTCAAAACAAAAAAAACTATCATACTCCTTTAGAGATCAAATCGACTCAAAATTTTATATTCAATGGAATCCAATTGAAAACGTTGGCTTATACATTCCTGGTGGACTAGCGTCATATCCCTCGACTGTTTTAATGACAGCTATTCCTGCAAAAATAGCGAAGGTTCCAAACATAATGATTTGTGTTCCCTCTCAAAATGGCGAAACATCAAAACTAACCTTAGCAGCTGCTTATCTATGCGGAGTAAATAAAGTTTATAATGTTGGTGGAGCTCAGGCGATTGCAGCGTTTGCTTTTGGCACTAAGTTAATAAAAAAAGCTGATAAAGTATTTGGTCCAGGAAACCAATATGTGGCCGAAGCAAAAAAACAATTATTTGGATTTATTGGAATAGATTTACCAGCAGGACCATCGGAAGTTTTAGTAATAGCAAATAATAAATCAAATCCCTTATGGATAGCTTATGATGTTCTCGCGCAAGGCGAACATGATCCTAATGCAAAAACCTATGTAATGGCTAAAAATAAAAACATTTTACTTAAAGTAAAAAATGAACTTCAAAGAATAATGAAAGAGACAAAATTAAAAAATGTTGATCGATCTATTAAAAATAATTGCTACTTGATTTCAGCTAAGAGTCAAAAAGAAATATTTGAAATCTCAAATTTTATTGCCCCAGAGCACCTACATATTCATGAAAATTTTAATAAAAATATATTGAAACATATTATAAATGCAGGATCTGTATTTTTAGGAGAAAAATCTCCTGTAGCTTTAGGAGATTACACTATAGGCACTAACCATGTACTACCTACAGATCAAACTGCAAAATTTGCTTCTGGTTTAGGAGTTGAAGATTTCACAAAAAAAACAGTTTTTATTAATCCTGGCAATAAAACTCTTAAGAAAATTGCAAAGCCAACAATCAATCTTGCTAGACAAGAAGGTTTAGAGGCACACGCTTTATCGGTTGAAATTAGAAAGATCAAAACATAAGATATATCAACATGTCTAAAGAAGATGCAATAGAATTTCAAGGTGTGGTTTCAGAGCTACTTCCAAATGCTATGTTTAAAGTAAAGCTTGATAATGACCATGAAGTCATAGCGCATACGTCTGGAAAAATGAGAAAAAATAGGATTAGAGTGCTCGCTGGAGACCGAGTAACAGTTGAAATGACACCATATGATTTAACTAAGGGCAGAATAACATTTAGGTCAAAGAACTAATGAATAATTTTTTAAAAGGAGTAATGCCATGGCTACAAAACTTATTGTTACAAACTACAAAAATTTCAAGTGTGGAGTTAAACTAAATGAAGGGGAATTGGTTAACATTCGCTTTCAACCCAACGAAGATGTTCAAATCGGGGATATATATAAAGTAAAAATCTCAGAAATTTTACCCAATGATAGTGGAGCTTTTGTCTCTTATGGTAGCGGAGACCAAAGAGGTTTTTTTAAAAGAATAAACTTTCCCAATGGAGATAAAGCCCATGAAGGACAATCATTGCTTCTTCAAGTTAGAAGCATTGGTTCTAAGGATAAAGTTCATCTTTTCACAAATAACGTGATACTAACTGGTAAATTTATTAATTTATTACCTTATGGTGATGAGATTATTTTAAGCAGAAGAACTAGAAAAAACTTAGATACAAATCAACAAGATAAGATTATGGATGCCTTAAGCGAGTCTGAAGTGGGACTAATAGCTAGACACAATCTTATCCCAGAGAATATCGAAATTGCTCAATCAGAGTTGAATGATTTAAATAATCAATGGAAAGAGATTGAGTTAAATGCGAAAGAATTAAGTGAAGAGGGCCTTGTTTTTCAAAATACCTATTTTGATCAAAACTTTGTTTGCGATTACTCAGACAAAAATACCGATCAAATTATTTTTAGTGATAATGATCGATTTGAAAGAGTAAAAAACTGGGATGAAAAGCTTGATTCAACTTTTGCAAATTTATGTGAAGAAATGTCAAATGAACAAATTGAAGAAGTGTTTAATTTAGGAGAAAAAATTGATTATTTGATTGGCCACAACTACGATTTACCGAGTGGAGGCAATATCATGATAGGTAAAACAGATGCACTTACTGCAATTGATGTAAATACTGGTTCTGCAAAAAGATTTGATACTAACAGAGAGGCTATTCAATTAATTTCTAAGCTCATCAAATTAAAAAATATATCTGGAAAAGTTGTCATTGACCCAGTTGCAAGTGACCAAAATACACTTAGAAAACTTGTGGGCATGTTGAAAAACGAATTTAGAGATGATTTGAGTATAACTAATGTTTATGGCTACACAAGGGGTGGACTGTTAGAATTGAGTAGGTCCAGAAACGATCGTTCAATTGATGAGTTAAATCTTCAATAACTTTAAGAAGTGGTGGCCAGAGACGGAATCGAACCGCCGACACGAGGATTTTCAGTCCTCTGCTCTACCGACTGAGCTATCTGGCCATAGCGAATAATTCTTATTATAAATAAATTCTTTTTACTAGTAAAAATTAGTTATTATGGAAAAGAGGAGTACTAAATGACAAATTTTGAAAAAGTGAAGTTATTCATGAATACTTATGGGCAAGAAGTAAAGGACAAAGCTGAATTTAGTGATGCAAAGACAAACAAATTAAGAATTGACCTTATAAAAGAAGAATTAGAGGAATTAACCCAAGCAATGAATGAAAAAAACTTACTTGAGGTAGCTGATGCATTAACGGACATACTTTATGTTACTTATGGAGCTGGCCATGCTTTTGGTATTGATTTAGATAAATGCTTTGATGAAGTGCAAAACTCTAACATGAGTAAGTTAGGCGAGGATGGAAAACCTATTTATAATGAGTCTGGGAAAGTAATGAAAGGCCCGAATTATTTTAAACCGGACCTTTTAAAATTTATTAATTAAGCTTTTGGCATATTGGTGGCACCAGTTTCTAATGAGAAAATTTTACCATCTTTAAAAGTAAATACTGCCATTACAGCTTGAGTATTGCCATCTGAAAAAGTTGCAAAAGAATGTTCAATTCCAATTTCATCGTTTTCATAAATAATTCGAACTTTTTCTCTGTGAATATCATCACTCATTGCCCACTTTATTACATCTTGTTTACCTAAAACATTTCCAGATGCGTGCATTGTAAATTTATAATCATCATGAAGCACCTCATTCATTCCAGCTTCATCTTTGTTCATAAAAACTTCGTTATATTTTTCTAATATAGACATTTATTTCTCCTTAAATTATTAATCTCAGTTATTCTCCCCAAGCTCCATGAAACTCTATCATAACAGCAGTTTCATTACCGACGACCCATCCATCATGACCTGGATCAATTGAGTAAGCTTGACCTGAAGAGTAAGTTGCTTCTGTTCCATCATCCATTCGTACACAAACAGAACCAGATGCAATATAACCTAAATGTTTTGTTTGACAACTTTCTGTGCCAACATGTGGCTTTACATCATTTGACCACTTCCAACCAGGCTCAGCAGTGATCCTCATCATTCTTTGATCACCAACCTTAACAACATCTACAGTTGCATTATTAAAGCTGTTATTTTGATCATCTGGATTATTGAAATCTTTTATTTCTATTCCCATCAAATCATCCTTTTTATTTAATATCGACTGATGTTAATTCAAATAATTCTATACTTTGAATACATTCATCGTAAATAGGTTTCATTACAGGATTGGTTCCTTTAACGATTCCCATCATTTCCTCTTCATTATGAACATGAACTTTAAACATAATTCCGCTCTTATCTGGCAAAATTCCAGGAACTGTTTTTTCGACATGTGCTGCAGCTTTCCTCATAGCCATCCCCTCTTCAGATTGAAAAAAAGCCATAAATTTTTCAAATTTACCTTCACCTTCTTTAAATTTACCAATAGCTAACATCATTTTTTCCATAAAAAATTCCTCCTTATTTATGTTTATTATGATTTAAAATATTTTAATTTCAATATTATGTTTAAAAATCATATATAATTTTAATAAAATATTTTTGATATAAATTATCGTTTATCATCTAATAATCTAATTTAAATCGTAATAAATACATGAAAACTATTTTTAAAATTGGTTCCAAAAGTCATACACTTAAATATCAAAGAAAAATGTCAGAGGGTGAAGTAAAAAAAATGAAATCATTTGTTACTTCTAAAGGCGTAAAGATAGAAAAAACAAGTAAATTTAACATAATTGATATTAGTGATCAGAAAGACTCCAGGACATACAAAATTACTTTATAAAAGATTACAAATTTAATGAAAGGGGCGTTCTGTTGCCTAGCTTTCAAAATTAATATATAATTAAAGTACTATAAGTAATTATTCTATAAAATTATTCCTGAGTGTGCCATAATTGTTCCAAATATTTATAAAAATTTTTGAGTATTAACTTTCGCTTTTTAATAATTATAATTTATGATTAGAAAATAGACTTAATTTTTATGAGAGTTTTATTAGCCTTTATATTTTATATTTTTTTTTGGAATAATTACTCTTTTGCAGATTTAAAAACAGGTCAAAAAGGTAAAATCGAATTTGATACATTTTACACTTTTGACTTAAGTTCCTTTTATAGCAAAAAATATTTAGAAAATCCTTTAAAAGGAAAAGGTTATTTGTTTTTACCAAAAAATATTAGTAATAAAAAAATACCATTAATTGTTTTATTACATACGTCTGGTGGTGTTAAATCTCATAGGGAAACAAAATATGCTAAATTTTTTAATAAGTTAGGTTACGCTGCTTATGTTGTAGACACATATGGAACTCGAAAATGCAACCCGTCTGGTAATAGTGGGCCTTGGAAAAATTGTATATCTAGAATTACAACTGTTGATTTCGCAACTGATGCATATCAAGCACTAAACAGATTAAGCAGTCATCCAAATATAGATGTAAATAAAGTAGGTTTAATTGGCTTCTCATATGGGGCAAATGCTACCGCATTAGCTCTTGACTCTAACTTCAAAAATAATCTGAACAATAAAAACGGATTTATTTTTAATATTTCAGTTTATGGAGACTGCTTTCTAAACTACGCGGATTTGGAAAAAACTACTGGTGCAGATTTTCACTTCATAATTGGAACAAAAGACTTACAATATAATAAAAAAATTTGTGACAAAAATTTTAGTAAAATAAAATCCTCGGGATCAAGTGTTAGTGAGCATTTTCTTCAAGACGGAGTTCATGCATTTGAGGCAAATTTTCCAGTTGAATGGCTTCCATCTTCTGAATATCCAACATTTACAAATTGTGATTTACAATTTTTTAATGATGGTAGTTATATTGAGTCTGAGACAAACTCTAAAATAAGAATGGAACCAGATGCAGATTTAAAAGATAAATATCAAATACGAAAGGATTTTGTCTTCAAAACAATAAAGAAATGTTACGGAAAAGGTAATTGGATGGGCAGTCAAGGAAAAATCTTAAAAAAAAATTTCATATTATTAGAAGAAATTACTTCAAAATATTTTAACTAAATATTTAAAATCTAATTGTTTACATACTGTGCCATTAGCGTACCACAAACATTGTTAGTTTCTAAAAAAGAGCAGATAGTTATAGTTAAAAGTAAGTTTAGAGAGGGGCGTTCTGTTGCCCGGCCGCCCCAAAGCCGCGCTTACCTAATTAGATTAAGCAGCGAGTGCTAATTCATTATCGTTAGCAATTACTTTAAGTTTCTATATCGAAGAAACGCTTACAACGAGCAAAAACTATATCCTTCAGAGCACGTCAAACCTATATCACCCCCATAAAAATTTTTTATGGTGGAGGTGTCGGGTACCGCCCCCGAGTCCGATACACCTATTACATATAGCGTTTATTGCCATAGTTGATAAACAACGCAGATAATATAGTCTAATTAATGAATCCTTTAAACATCTATGAAGAAAAAAATCACCAAAGTGCCAAAATTCAAAGACTTTAAAACCACAAGAGCAACGTCGTCTGCTCTAGAAAAAATACTATATAAGCAAATACCTATCTTAGACCATGGTTTTATAAGAGTTATTGACTATATGGGAACTGATCAGTCTATAGTCCAAGCGGCAAGAGTCTCTTATGGTGAGGGAACAAAAAAATTACGTGAGGACAGGGGTCTTATTAGATATTTGTTAAGTCATTGGCATACGACTCCGTTTGAGATGTGCGAAATAAAGTTTCATATTAAACTCCCTATTTTTGTAGCTAGACAATGGATTAGACACAGGACTGCAAATGTAAATGAATATTCTGCAAGATATTCAGTACTAGATAAAGAATTTTATGTCCCAGAAATGGATCAACTAGGATCTCAATCGACTACAAATAAACAAGGAAGATCAAATACTTTAGATAAAAAGTTTGCGAAGCAGGCTCAAGATTTAATTCAAAAAAATTCGGAGCAACTTTATGACGACTACCAAAATTTATTAAATGGTAAACTTTTAAATAATGACGAATACGTTGAAGGGGAGGGACTAGCGAGAGAATTAGCTCGAACAACTCTTCCATTAAATTATTACACTCAATGGTATTGGAAGGTAGATCTGCATAATCTTATGCATTTTTTGAGATTACGAGCAGATAGTCATGCTCAGTATGAAATACAAATTTATGCTGAAAAAATGGTTGAAATTTTAAAAAAGTGGGTACCTCTAACATACGAAGCTTTTGAAGATTACCGTTCAGACTCATTCCAACTCTCTAAAGAAGCTTTAAAAATTGTTAAAGATAAATTAGCAAATAAAAAAATTAAAAAATCTAATTATAAGCTATCTCCAAGAGAGCTTAGAGAATTAGAAGGAAAGTTTAATATTAAATTATCTTAACCTTGAAATTTTTTTGTAATTGCGTTTGTAATATTTTCGAATTTTAGAGAATAGTCGTCCTTATAATCAAAACAGTAGGGCTTTCCGTCATCACAACTTTTAGGGACATTTAAATTAAAAGGAAGCTCTTCAATTAAATTTAAATTTTCTTTTAATAATAAAGATTTTGTCTTGGACTCACCAAAAATATATTTTTTTTCATTTTGTTCTTCTAAATAAGACATGTTTTCTACTACACCAATTACTGGAACATTTACCTTGATAAACATATTAATACCTCTAATGACATCTTTAAGTGATAGTAGCTGTGGAGTTGTAATAATAAGAGTTCCATCCAGTTTTAGTTTTTGTGACATGGATATTTGTACATCTCCAGTACCAGGAGGAAAATCAACTATTAAATAGTCTAAATCACCCCATATTGTCTTATTAATAAGTCCATCAAGCCCTTTCGCTAACATTGGCCCTCGCCAAACAATTGCTTGCTCTTCATTTACTAGAAAACCTATAGACATTGCTTTTATACCAAATACTTCAAAGGGCAAAAACTTTCCATCTTTAACTTTGGGTTCCTTATCTCCAATGCCAAGTAATGTTGGGACACTAGGTCCATATATGTCTGCGTCTAAAAGGCCAACTTTGTATCCTTGGTTCGCTAAAGTTATAGCGATATTGCAAGCTACAGTGGATTTACCAACTCCACCTTTACAGCTTGAAATTCCAAAACAAGTCTTGATATTCATTTATTAAACACTACATATAATGTATCGTGAACAAAAACAAATTGAAAATTTTCGCACTTGATGGGCCATGGGGCTCCTCTTCGGGAAATAACAACAGAAGATCTGGCGGAGGTTTTTCTGGTGGCAATAACGACTCAATTGATGATCTTCTTAAAGATCTTAAAAACAAATATAAGTTTAAAATGCCTTTCAAAGGTGGATTTAAGGGCGTTTCATTTTTAATTTTAATAGCTTTTGTGATTTGGCTAGCAACCGGTTTTTATAGAGTTGAACCTGATGAACAAGGAGTTGAATTATTATTTGGTAAGTGGAACGAAAGTACAACTGACCCCGGGCTTCATTATTTCTTTCCTACACCTATTGGAAAGGTTCTTACACCAAAAGTAGAGGCAATTAGAAAAATTAATGTTGGCTTTAGATCAAGTGGTAACTCTACTAGAGATGTTCTTGAAGAAAGCATGATGCTTACATCTGATCAAAATATTTCGGATTTAGATTATACAGTTCTTTATAGAATTAAAGATGCTGGTCAGTTTTTATTTAACTTAAGGGACCCAGAAGAAACTGTAAAAGTAATTTCTGAAAGTGTTCTTAGGGAAGTTGTAGGACAAACAAACCTTGAAGGCCTTCTTACCGTATCTAGACAGTCGGTTGAAAGAGACTCACGGTCTTTACTCCAAGAGCTCTTAGATGAGTATGAGGTTGGCATATTAATCCAGTCTATCCAACTTCAAGATGTTAATCCTCCAAGAGAAGTTATTGACGCTTTTGATGATGTTCAAAAAGCAAGACAGGATAAAGAGAGAACTGTCAATCAGGCAGAAGCATACAGTAACAGAATTGTTCCAGAAGCTAGAGGTGAAGCTGAAAAAATTCTTCAAGAAGCAGAGGGTTATAGAAACAAACTAATAAAACAAGCTGAGGGTGAATCAAGTAGATTTCTTCAAGTGCTAGATACCTACGAGCAGTCAAAAGAAACAACTAAGAAGAGAATTTACTTAGAAACCTTAAGAGATGTTCTCTCAGGATCTAGTAAGATAATGATCGATCAAAACTCTGGAAATGGTGTTGTTCCTTATCTGCCCTTGAACGAATTAAATAAAAATAAACAAGGGGATAGCCAATGAAGATGAGAAATTATGTAATCGTCGGATTGTCCTTCTTTTTTATTTTATTTGCATCAGGTTTTTTCTTTGTAGTAGATCAAACAAAGCAAGTAATAGTATTACAATTTGGTGAGCCTCGTGCTGTACATCAAACACCTGGTTTAAAGTTTAAATTACCCTTTATACAAAATGTTGTTTATTACGATAGTCGAGTTTTAAACCTAGATCCAGCTCAAGAAGAAGTAATTTTACGAGATCAAAAGCGTATCGTAGTTGACTCTATTGTTAGATATATGATCAAAGATCCTTTGAAGTTTTTTCAAACCACAAGAACTGAATTAGCGTTAAATGATCGTTTGGGAAGAATAGTGAACTCATCAGTTAGAGGTGTGATTGCCCAGTATCAATTAAACGACTTATTATCTGATGATCGTGAAAAAATTATGGCTGAGATTTTTGAAAACGTTCGTGAAGATCAAGATAATTTTGGAATTGAAATTGTTGATTTAAGACTAAAAAGAACTGAATTGACCCCTGAAGTTCAATCTAACGTTTTTGATAGAATGAGAACAGAGAGAGAAAGAGAAGCAAACCTCCTAAGAGCGGAGGGTCAAGAGATATCACAAAAAATTAAAGCAACAGCAGATAGACAGAAAATTGAAATAATTGCAGAAGCTGAAAAGCAATCTAATATTTTAAAAGGAGAAGGCGAAGCAGCAAGAAACCAGATCCTAAATGATGCTTTTGCAAAAGATCCAGAGTTTTTTGAGTTTATAAGATCTATGGAAGCTTACTCTGATACTTTTAAAGATGGAACAACTACCATGGTTATATCGCCTGATAGTGATTTCTTTGAATACTTTGAAAACTCTGAGGGTTCAAACTAAAATTATAATATATTAATGAAAAGACTCTTCTTTTTATCTCTTTTCAATATTTTTTTTCTAACAAACACTTCTTTTGCACAATTTGAAAGAGGATATGCTGACTTAGTAGATGAGTTGCTGCCCTCAGTTGTTAGCATAGCGACTAGTCAGACAGTAGAGAGAAAAACTAGTCAATTACCTGAACTACCAGAAGGACATCCATTCAATGATATGTTTGATGATTTTTTTGGTAATCAAATGCCTAAACGTGAAAATTTAACTGGTTTGGGATCTGGATTTATTATTAATGACGAAGGTTATGTAGTGACAAATAATCATGTAATCAGTGGTGCAGATCAAATCACAGTAATATTTAATAATGGAATTGATGAAGTATCTGCGGAACTTGTTGGAACCGATCCTAAAACTGACATCGCTGTGTTAAAAATCGATCCTTCATCTATCAATATTCAAAGTGTAAATTGGGGTGACTCAGACATCTCTAGAGTTGGTGATATTGTCTTAGCAATCGGAAACCCTCTTGGTTTAGGCGGAACCGTTACATCTGGAATTATTTCTTCTATAAACAGAGATATCGGTGGAGGCCCTTACGTTGACTTTATACAAACCGATGCACCAATTAATAGAGGAAACTCTGGAGGACCTTTGTTTAATTTAGACGGAGAAGTAATAGGAATTAATTCTATGATAATCTCTCAAACAGGGGGTAGTGTTGGTTTAGGTTTTTCAATTCCATCTAAAACAGCAAAATTAATTGTTGAACAAATAATTTCTTTTGGTCAAGCAAAGAGAGGAAGACTTGGTGTTCAGATTCAAGATTTAACTCAAGAATTCTCTGACAGTTTGGGATATGACTCTACAGAGGGAGCTTTTGTAGCTTCTGTCGAACCAAATAGCCCCGCAGCACTCTCAAATATTCAGGCAGGGGACATTATTATCGAGTTTAATGATCAAAAAATTTCATCATTTAAAGATTTACCAAAAGTTGTTGCTGAAACTCCTATAGGAAGCCAAGTAGTAGTTAAAGTTTGGAGAAATGGAGAGATAATAAGTATTGATGTTAAAGTAGGTGAGTTAGAAGAAGGCCGTAAACTCGCTAAAAATGAGGGAGTTTATCTTGAAGAACTAGATATTACCGTCGAAGAACTATCTAGTGAATCTATAAATAGTTTGGGTTTAGACTCAAAAACCTCAGGAATTTTGGTCAAAGAAGTAGGTGATAAAAACGAAAATCTATTAAACAATGACGTTATTATTCAAGTTTCAAGCGAAAAAATTAAAGATATTAGCTCCTTTCAATCAATAATTGCAAATAGTATCAAATTAAATCGAGATAAATTATTATTAAGAGTTATCAGAGATGGTAATGAATTTTGGTTAATTAACCCATTCGTTATTGAATAAGTTCCTTTTTGTTGTAGGTCCTACCTGCTCAGGTAAAAATGATTACGCTTATGAATTATCAAAGTTAATAGATATAGAAATTATTAATGCTGACAGTATTCAGGTATATAAACAATTAAAAATCTTATCAAACAGACCCACTGAGAAAGAATTAAAGATAGTTCCTCATCATCTCTACGGACACATCAATAACAAAGAATACTCAGTCAATCACTGGATTGATGATGTTAAACAAGTAATTAAAAATATTCAAAGTAGAAATAAGACACCTGTTTTTGTTGGAGGTACAGGATTTTATATTCAATCTCTAATAGAGGGATTATCAGAGATGCCATCAATCAGTCAAAAATTTAAAAAAGATGCAGAAGATTTATTTTTAAGTAAAGGCCCAGACTATTGTTTAAACATTTTAGAAAAATATTATAAAGAAAAAATCTTCCCAAAAGACAAACAAAGGTTATTGAGTCGTTTAGCTTTTTGCCTAGAACACAACGATACGATGGAAAATAATTATGGCAATAAAGTTGCTATCACTCCTAATCCCCTCGTACTACAAGTCACAAAACCTAAAAAAGATCTCTATGAAAAAGCAGAATTAAGATTTCAACAAATGATCAATAATGGTGCTTTAGATGAGGTGAAATCCCTCTATGAAAATAAAAAAATATCTAAAACTCTATATAAAGCCCATGGTCTGCCTGAATTATTATCATGTATTAGAAACAAAATGAGTTTAGACGAGGCTATCTACCTAGGTATAAAAAATACCAAAAGGTATATCAAAAGACAGTTTACATGGTGGAATAACCAAAAATTTAGCCAACTTAATCTGAGAATAAACTATAAAAAAAGCTTCCCTAAAGATTCAATTGAAAATATAAGTATATACCTAAATGGACAATGAAAACGAATTTACGGGAGCAGATATTCTACTTAAGGCCCTCAAAGATCAAGAGGTAGATACAATTTTTGGCTATCCAGGTGGAGCTGTTCTTCCTATTTATGATGCAATTTTTGGCCAAAATTTTTTAAAACATGTTTTGGTAAGACAAGAAGCTGGTGCAGTTCATGCAGCAGAGGGATATGCAAGATCAAGTGGGAAAGTAGGAGTCTTGTTAGTGACTTCAGGCCCCGGGGTTACCAATGTGGTAACAGGCTTAACTGACGCACTAATGGATAGCATTCCTATAGTTTGTATTAGTGGGCAAGTCCCTTCACATTTAATAGGTACAGATGCGTTTCAAGAATGTGATACTACTGGAATTACAAGACCTTGCACAAAACATAACTATTTAGTCAAAGATGTTAGTAAGCTCTCCGAAACAATTCATGAGGCATTTAAAATAGCTAGTTCAGGAAGACCAGGTCCTGTGTTAATTGATATTCCAAAAGACGTACAATTTGCAAAGTCAAAATATATTCCAAAAAAAGACATTAGTTTTAGAGAGCACAGAATTAAAGCTGGCTCTAAAAATGTTGATAAAAATTTTGTTCAAGAGCTTGTAAATCATATTAAAAAATCTGAAAGACCTATATTTTATGTTGGTGGTGGTTGTTTAAACTCTGGGCCTCAAGCTAGTCAAGAATTAATCAAACTCGTAAATAAAACAAATATTCCAATTACAACAACACTTCATGGTTTAGGGTGTTTTCCAGGCGAAGATAAAAGTTCACTAGGGATGTTAGGGATGCATGGAAACTATGAAGCAAACCTAGCAATGAATAAATGTGATTTAATGATCAATGTTGGTGCAAGGTTTGATGATAGAGTAACAGGAAGACTAGATGCATTTTCTCCAGACTCTGTGAAATTTCACATAGATATAGATCAAAGTTCAATTAATAAAAATGTAAAGGTAGATTTTCATACAAATACTGACATCACTATGACATTAAAAGAAATAAACTCTTTTATAGAGTCAAATAATATTGAACTTGAAAAAAAAGATTACACAAATTGGTGGGGGCAGATTAATGACTGGAGAAAAAAAGAATGTCTTCACTATGAGCAAGGTGAAGAGATTATCAAACCTCAACATGCCATTTCTAGGTTGTATGATCTAACAACTCAAAAAGACACTTTTATTACCACTGAAGTTGGACAACATCAAATGTGGGCAGCGCAGTATTATAAGTTTTCAAAACCCAATAGGTGGATTACTTCTGGCGGTCTCGGTACAATGGGCTTTGGTATGCCCGCTGCTGTTGGAGCACAAATGGCTAATCCTGACTCGCTAGTTATAGATATTGCTGGAGAGGCATCTTTTCTTATGAACATTCAAGAAATAGCTACAGCAGTTCAATACAAATTACCAATTAAGATTTTCATTTTAAATAATGAATATATGGGAATGGTTAGACAATGGCAGGAACTTCTTCATGGAAGTAGATACTCCGAAAGTTATGTTGATGCCCTTCCTGATTTTAAAAAACTTGCTGAAAGTTTTAATGCAGTTGGAGTGAGAGCAAAAAATATTTCTGAGTTGGACGATGCTATTAATGAAATGGTTTCTATAGACAGACCTGTTATTGCTGATATTTGGGTTGATAAAAAAGAAAATTGTTTTCCAATGATACCATCTGGGGCTGCGCATCATGAAATGCTTTTATCAAAATATGATAAAGAAAATCCTGAAAACCAAGAAAAGGGAAAAGTACTAGTTTAATAAATTTTTTAACCATGTCCTCTACATCTGTTTACCCAACACCCATTAACGCTTTTAAACAGTCCAAGCGAAGTGTACTTTCTATTATAGTTGATAATGAACCTGGTATCCTTGCTCGTATTGTTGGTTTGTTTTCTGGACGTGGATATAATATCGAAGCGTTAAATGTAACTGTAGTAGATATTAAAAATAATCTTTCACGTATAACTATCGAAACATTGGGAGAAGAAAAAGTAATTAGCCAAATTATTGCTCAACTAGAAAAACTTGTTCCTGTTCATAGTGCTACAAATTTAGCAAATTTAAGTGAGTCATATGAAGCAGAAATTTGCTTAGTTAAAATTGTATTCGATAATAATGAGCAGGATCAAAAAATACTTAATTTTGCAGATATTTATCGTTCAAGAACTGTTCAAAAAAGACAAAATATCGTGGTTTATGAAATTTCAGGCACCAGCGAGCGAATAAACAAATTTTTAGATGACTTAAATACAATCGGTGGTATAAAAGTCGAATTAGTTCGAAGCGGGCCTATAGGGCTCGGTATATAACGTTTTTAGGGGGTAATATGAAGGTTTATTACGAACAAGATGCTGATTTTAACTTAATTAAAGATAAAAAAATTGTAATTATAGGCTTTGGGTCTCAAGGTCATGCTCATGCATTAAATTTAAAAGACTCTGGGGCATCTAATGTAGTTGTTGGATTAAGAGAGGGTTCTTCTTCTATCGAAAAAGCAAAAAACGTTGGTTTGAAGACTCAGACACCTGCTGAAGCTGTTAAGGACGCTGATATTGTAATGTTTCTAGCCCCTGATGAAAATCAACAAGATATTTATCAAAGTCAAATTCACGATAATATAAAAAATGGTGCTGCTTTAGCTTTTGCTCATGGTTTGAATATCCATTTTCAACTCATAACAGCTAGAGATGATTTAGATGTCTTTATGGTGGCTCCAAAAGGACCAGGTCATACAGTTAGAGGGGAATATCTAAAAGGCGGAGGTGTTCCATGTTTACTAGCAGTTGATAAAAACGTCAGTGGTAATGCAAAAGAAATTGGTCTTGCATATGCCTCTGCTTTAGGCGGCGGTAAATCAGGTATAATTGAAACTACATTTAAAGAAGAATGTGAAACAGACTTATTTGGTGAACAAACAGTTCTTTGTGGTGGTTTAATGTCTTTAGTTAGAAATGGATTTGAAACACTTGTTGAGGCAGGTTATGCACCTGAAATGGCTTATTTTGAGTGTTTGCATGAAGTAAAATTAATTGTTGATTTAATGTATGAAGGTGGGATGGCCAATATGAGATATTCTATATCTAATACTGCTGAATACGGAGATTATACAAGAGGTCCTAGAGTTGTACCAAATGAAGCTACAAAAGCTGAGATGAAAAAAGTCCTTACTGAAATACAAGATGGTACTTTTACAAAAGAATGGATGTCAGAGCACAAAGCAGGCCAAATAAAGTTTAAACAAATGAGAGATCAAGGTGCAAAGCATCAAATTGAAGAGGTAGGAGCTAAATTAAGATCAATGATGCCATGGATTGCATCAAATAAACTTGTAAAGGATATCTAATATTGCCAGATAAAGTATTAATTTTTGATACGACTCTAAGAGATGGAGAGCAATCTCCTGGTGCTTCCATGAATCAAGAAGAGAAACTCTCTATTGCCAGATTATTAGAAGAGTTAAAAGTCGATATTATTGAAGCTGGTTTTCCCATAGCCTCAAAAGGTGATTTTAACTCTGTTCAAGCTATTGCCCATGAAATCAAGGATTGTCAGATAGCAGGATTGGCGAGAGCAAAACATGAGGATATTGAAGCAGCTTGGAATGCTGTAAAAAAAGCAAAAAATCCAAGAATACATACTTTTATAGCTACTAGCCCCATACACATGGAATTCAAATTAAAACTAACTGAAGACCAAGTACTTGAAAAAATTAAAGATAGTGTTTCTTTTGCAAGAAACCTATGCCCAAATATTGAATGGAGCTGTGAGGATGGTGGAAGATCCTCAATTGATTTTCTTTATAGGTGCATAGAGTTAGCAATCAAAAGTGGTGCATCAACAATAAATATTCCTGATACTGTTGGGTATACTTTACCTTTTGAATTCGGTGAGATTATAAAAAAAGTGAAAAATAATGTACCAAATATTGATAAAGCAATAATTTCTGTTCATTGTCACAATGATTTAGGTCTGGCAGTTGCAAATTCTCTAAATGCAGTAGAAAACGGTGCAAGACAAATTGAGTGTACTATAAATGGATTGGGTGAAAGAGCGGGCAACGCAGCGTTAGAAGAAGTTGTAATGGCTATGAAGGTTAGATCTGATCTTTTAAAAGTTCAGTCAAATATTAATACAAGTGCAATTGCCAAAACATCAAAACTTGTATCTTCAATTACCGGTTTTCCTGTTCAACCTAATAAAGCAATTGTAGGTGCTAACGCTTTTGCTCATGAGTCTGGGATACATCAAGACGGTGTTCTAAAAAATGTTCAGACTTATGAGATTATGTCCCCAGAGACAATTGGTTTAAAAAAATCTAGTTTAGTGCTTGGTAAACATTCAGGTAAACATGCGTTTAAAGAAAAACTTAAAATTCTGGGCTATGAGGTAGGCGATAATTACATCAATGAAATTTTTGAAAAATTTAAGCTTTTGGCAGATAAGAAAAAAGACGTTTATGATGAGGATTTAATTGCTCTTGTAGATGATACTCATTTTAACAAATCTAATACTTTAAAACTAAAAAATTTAAGTATCATGTCTGGCACTAACTCTAAACATGTAGCCTCTTTGGAACTAGATTTTAAAGAGCATCTAAAAGAGGTCAGTGGATCTGGAAATGGTCCTGTTGATGCCGTATTTAGTTGTATTTCAAAAGTAGTAGGTTTTTCTCCAAAATTGGTGCTTTATCAAATTAACGCTATTACACCTGACTCTGATGCACAGGGAGAAGTTACTGTTAAACTTGAATATTTGAATAAAGAATTTATTGGTAAGGCTTCTGATATAGATATTATAGTAGCTTCTGCAAAATCTTATATCAATGCATGCAATAAAATATTAAACTTTGAAAATAACTCCAATATGCAAGAAGGAGTTTCTGAGATTAGCATCTCAAATATTAAAGGAATATAAATGTTAAAATCTTTCAGTTCTTTTTTAAGCGAGGATATGGGCTTAGATCTAGGAACTGCTAATACACTTGTTTATGTAAAAGGAAAAGGAATTATATTAAATGAACCTTCTGTTGTTGCAATTGCTACTGATAATAAAAATAATAAGTCAGTCTTAGCTGTAGGTGGAGATGCAAAATCAATGCTTGGCCGTACCCCTGGAAGAATCGAAGCTATTAGACCAATGAAGGACGGAGTAATAGCAGATTTTGATATAGCTGAGGCTATGATTAAACATTTTATAAAAAAAGTTCATAAGAAAAGTTTTTTTGCTAATCCAAATATTGTTATTTGTGTTCCATCTGGAGCAACAAATGTTGAAAGAAGAGCTATAAAAGAATCTGCTGAAACAGCAGGGGCAAAAAAAGTTTATTTAATTGAGGAGCCTGTAGCAGCTGCAATTGGAGCTGGTTTACCAATTTCTGAACCATCTGGATCTATGGTAGTTGATATTGGTGGAGGCACCACTGAAATAGCAGTGTTGTCACTCGGAGGTGTTGTTCATGCAAGTAGCATAAAGGTAGGCGGAGATACCATGGATGATGCGATAGTTAATTTTATGAGAAGTGTTCATAAATTAGCAATAGGTGAGTCAACTGCAGAAAGAATTAAGACAGAAATAGGTTGCGCTGGCATTCCTGATAATGGAGATGGTAAAACACTTACTGTCAAAGGAAGGGACCTAATTAACGGTCTACCAAGAGAGGTTGTGATATCAGAAAGACAAGTTGCTGAGGCTCTATCTGACTCATTATCCCAAATCATTACAGCTTTAAAAAGAGCACTAGAGGTTGTTCCTCCAGAATTAGCTGCAGATATAGTCGATAAAGGAATTATGCTTACGGGTGGTGGGGCTTTACTTCAACGTCTAGATGAAGCGATTAGAGTTACTACGGGACTACCTGTTTCTATAGCTGATGACCCTTTAACTTGTGTAGCTAGAGGAACTGGTATGGCTTTAGAAGAGAACCAAAACCACCAAGATGTGTTCTTAAGTGATTAATAACAAAAAAGTTTTTTTAATATACATAATCAGTTTTTTTTTATTCTTAACGTTAATATTATTTCCGAATTACAACTCTAAAACTAAGCTTTTTACATTTTTTGTAAAAGAAAAAATAGAAACCCCATTTATTTTTGTAGGTAAAGAAGTACGAGATTTACTGATGGTCCTCAATCTTAATTTTGATTATATGAATACTATAAAAAAATTAGAAGGTGATAATAATTACCTTCGTTCAATCAATAAGTATTTATTGACATTAACTTCAAAATATTCAGAACAAAATAAAATTTTTCATCAGGCTACTATTGCAATACCAATTTCAATTGGTGTTCAGGTTTTAGGTGATAGGAATTTAGTTTATAATAAAAACTTTATTATAAACAAAGGCTCAAAAAATGGTCTCGTGATAGGTGACTACGTTATTGATGGACTAAATATAGTTGGTAGAGTTGTTAATATAAACCTTAACACCTCTGAAGTTGTTACAGTTAAGAGTATTAATTATGGAGATGAGGTTTTTATTAATGGAAAGTCTTATATAGTTAGTGGTACGAATAATAATTATCTAAGTTTTTTAAGACAAAAAGAAAGCACTGAAGCACCAGATTTTCAATCAGGTGATGTCGCTGTAGTACATCTTAATAATGTAATATTAAGACTTGGCATAGTTTCTTTTGAAAATAATCAACCTATATTGCTAACATCTGACGTAACAAATTTAGAAAATTTAAGGGCAGTTACCAATGATTAGACTTTTTTTTGTAATAATTTTATTTTTAATCTATGGAAACTTTAATTTTGTTATAAATGATATTGTTGTATTTTCATTGATAAACATAGCTTTTTTTACAGTTCTTAAGGAAAAAAATATCAAAATTATTGATATCTTTATATTTATTATATCGACTTTTGTTGTAGAGGTTTTTGTAGGTTTGCCGATATTAATTGGTATTGTGGTTTTGTTTATACCTCTCCTTCTATTAAGTTATTTTATAAATAATTATAATTTCTCTACATTTATAAAATCATTAATAGTTTTTTTAATTAGTTTCATTACTTTCTTTCTTTTTGACCAAACTATTGTATTTAGATTACTAAATTTACAATATTTTTTATGTATATTAATTTTAACCTTTATTTTTTTAGGACTATCAAATTATGGAAAAGAATAAGACTAGTGAAGATAGTATAAAAATATTAAATAGAAGATCATTTATAATAATTATAGTTGGTGCTATTTTATCATTCATAGTTTCTTTGAGATTATTTTCATTACAGGTTATCAACTTTAACTTTTACAAAAAAAAATCAGTTGAAAATAAACTTTCTATAAAATTAACACCCCCCTTAAGGGGAAATATTTATGACTCTAAAAAAAACTTAATAGCTGGAAGTTCTTCATTATATGAATTTGCAGTGTTTAAAAATTTAAGTAAAGATCATTTTCAGGAAATTAAAAAACTCGATAGTCTTATTAACCTAAATTTAAATTTTGAAGAAATTTCAAAACGATTAAAAAAATATAATGAATACTCTGGTTTTAGTTTAAGTAGAGCTTCATGGGAGCAGATAGTAGAATTTGAAAAAAATAAATTTCTATTTAATTCTATTAAGATTATTGAGTCCAAAAAAAGATATTATCCATATCAAAATTTTTCACAGATAATCGGCTATATGGGACAACCCACACAATCTTCTGAACTTTACTCTAAAGGTGTATTTCATTTAGAAAAAAGTTATGAAAAACATTTAAAGGGTACTCCAGGTAAAATATTTAGCGAGGTAAACGCTAAAGGCAAAACTATAAGAGAAATATCTATTAAAAAATCCATTAAAGGCAACGATTTAGACTTAACATTAGATTTAAGCCTTCAAAATTACGCACAATCTCAACTTCCAAGAAATAAAAAAGGATCTATTGTTGTTATTAGTGTTTCAGACGGATCAATCTTGTCGATGAATTCCAACCCTACTTTTGACGCACAAATCTTTGAGGATAGAGTAAATAATAAAATTCAAGATTTATTAAACGACGAGCAGAAACCACTTTTTAATCGTGCTTTCTCTGGTTTTTATCCACCAGGTTCGGTGTTTAAACCTATTTCAGCTTTAGTTGGCCTTCAACGTAATCTAATAGATCCGCAAAAAGAGGTCTTTTGCAAAGGGCATTCCTCACTTGGTGATAGGAATTATTACTGTTGGAAAAAAAAAGGCCATGGAAAAGTTAATCTTAAAAAAGCTTTAAAAGAGTCTTGTGATGTATATTTTTATGAATTAGCTAAAAAAACAAATATTGATGATATTGCAAGCCTATCTAGTAATTTAGGTTTGAATAAAGAGTACGATATTGGTTTATCAAACATAGGAAAAGGTCTTGTCCCGAGCAAGAAATGGAAAAAAGCGTTTTTAGAGGAGAGTTGGTATCAAGGTGAAACATTAATTACGTGTATTGGACAAGGATACAACCAAACATCTCCCTTACAGCTTGCAACGCTTTATTCTGCTATATTAAATGGAGGAAAATATCCAATACCTAGACTTGATAAAAATACTCCTACAAAATTTACAGGTAAATTATTAAATAATGAGCATCAAAAAATTATAGTTGATTCCCTTAATGCTGTTGTGCAAGAGCCAAGAGGAACAGCACATAAATTGAGTATTTCTAATCCAGCATTTGTAAAAATAGGAGGTAAAACCGGCACTTCTCAAGTAGTAAGAATTAAAGAAAGTGAAAGAGAGGACGATCAGTATAAATCAAAGGAAATAGAAGAAAGATTTAAAGACCACTCAGTATTTGTAGGATATGCCCCTTATGATAAACCAAAATATATAGCTTCGGTTATTATAGAAAATGGTGGATCTGGATCTGCGGTAGCTGCTCCCATTGCCCATAAAATCCTTGATTTTGCTTTCAAAAACAATGTTTAAAGAATTTAAAAGCATATTTAATTTAAATTGGATTTATATTTTTATCCTTTTGATAATTTTTTGGATCGGAGAGATCAATCTTTATTCAGCTGCTGGCGGTTCTCTTGATCCATGGGCTTCAAACCAATTAATAAGATTTTTATTTTTCCTCCCTTTGTTTTTTTTAGTTATCATGTTGGAGCCAAAGTTTATTTTTAATTTTGCAGAGATTTTTTTAATTTTAGTTTTGATTGGTTTAATAACGACATTAATTTTCGGGTATACAGGAATGGGAGCTACGAGATGGATAAGAATTGCTGGTTTCAATTTACAAGTATCAGAATTTACTAAAATAGCATTAGTTATCTTTATGGCTAAATATTTTCATAAATTAAATGCAGAAAAAACTATTGGTCTTTTTAAATCAATATTACCTCTTATTGTATCGGTAATTTTTTTTATTTTGGTTGCTATTCAACCTGATTTAGGCACTGCTGTAATTATTTTAGCATTGGGCCTCGTAGTTATTTTTTATGCAGGAATTAAATTAATTTATCCCTTAATATCAATAGGTATCATTTTATCGATAAGCCCAATTTTATGGACATTTTTGAAGCCCTATCAACAAAATAGAATACAAATTTTTCTAAACCCTGATTTGGATCCACTTGGAAGGGGATATCATATTATTCAGTCTAAGATTGCAATAGGTTCAGGTGGGTTAAAAGGAAATGGTTTTCTTGAGGGGTCACAAAGTAGCTTAGATTTTCTTCCTGAAAAAGAGACAGATTTTGTTTTCGCAATTTTTTCTGAACAGTTTGGTTTTACAGGATCAATTTTGTTGATTTCATTATTTTTTATCATGTTTTTAATACCTGTTTTAAAGACATTCAAACTGACCCAAGCATTTAATAAAATAATCTTGTTTGTATTGTCCTTTAAAATTTTTTTTGAATTTTTAATAAATATATCCATGACAATAGGGATCTTGCCAGTGGTCGGAGTAGCTTTACCATTTATGTCTTATGGAGGAAGTTCTTTGTTGAGTAATTTAATTATTTGTGCACTATTATTGAACTTTATGTCTATCAACGAAAAAAAGAGAATGTTCTCATGACAAAATCAATCAAAAAACCTTGGGGATCATATGTTGTTCTTTATAAATCAAAAGATTTTTTAATAAAGAAAATTATAGTTAAACCAGAGGGTGTTTTATCCTACCAATCTCACAATTTCAGATCGGAACATTGGATTATTATCGAGGGTAAAGCAACTGTTATTATCAATAACCGCACATTTTATAAGTCAGAAAATGAAAATATATTTATACCAAAAAAATCAAAACATAGAGTATTAAATGAGAGTTCTAAAAAGAAATTAGTTTTAATTGAGGTTCAAACAGGAAGTAAATTTTTAGAAACAGACATTAAAAGATATTCAGATATTTATGGTAGAAAAAATTGAAAATATTAGCTGAAATTTCTGTTGGAGAATTGTTCGATAAAATTACTATATTAAATATTAAACTAAAAAAAATTAATGATCCTGAAAAATTGAAAAATATTAAAACAGAATTAGAGGTTTTAATAGAGCAAAGTAATAAAATTATCTTAGACAATAAAGAGGCTTTAAATAAAAATGTTCAAAAACTACAGGAAATAAATGAAATGCTATGGGACATAGAAAATATTAAAAGAGAGTGTGAAGCCAATAAAGACTTTGGTGAGAGTTTTATTAAAATTTCAAGAGATGTTCACTTTAAAAATGATATTAGAGCTTCTATAAAAAAAGAGATTAATCTTTTATCTGACTCAAAGATAACTGAAGAAAAAGAGTATTCTAAGTATTAACTTTATTTAAACTTATTAATTTTGGCTTAATTTTAGACCTTCCGTTAAGAAAGCTTAATTCTAGTAAAACAACTATTCCTTTGATTTTAGCTTTGGTTTTATTGATTAATTTCATTGAAGCTCGGATAGTTCCGCTTGTAGCAAAAATATCATCAATAATTACAACTTTGTCAGATCTTTTTATCATATCGCTTTGTATTTCTAACTGATTAGAACCATATTCAAGTTTGTAGCTTGTAGAATATGTTTTTCCTGGAAGTTTCCCTTTCTTTCTTATCATGACTAATTTTTTTTTTAATTTGTAAGCTACAGCTGAGGCAAATATAAACCCTCTTGAGTCTATTCCAACTACAGTACTTGCATTTAATTTAATTACCTCCTTGGACATTAAGTCTACTACATTATTAAATACTTTAGGGTTTGATAAGATTGTAGAGATATCATAAAAAGCGATACCTTTTTTTGGAAAGTCTTTTATAATTCGAATACTTTTTAAACTACCTGTCATGAAAAGAACAATTAAATCAGTATTTAATAAAAAAAACAAAAAAAAAATTATTTGTTTAACGTCATATAGCTACAACTTTACAAAAATTATTGATGACTTAGTTGACGTAGTACTGGTTGGCGACTCTATGGGTAATGTTCTTTATGGTATGGATACTACTAGATCTGTAGATGATCAAATAATGATTAATCATGCAACCGCTGTAAAAAAAGGTGCAGATAAATCCTTAGTGTTTTTTGATCTCCCATATAATAGAGATTTTAGTGAGTCCACAACAGTTAAACGGGTTTTAAGCATTATGAAAAAGACATCTTGTGATGGTGTAAAAATCGAGGGAAATACTGAATTAAAAGATGTTATAAAGTATTTAAGTAAAAAAAAAGTTCCAGTAATGGCACATTTAGGTTTACAGCCACAGAAATTTAGCTCTTCTAAAAAATTTAAAATTTATGGAAAAGATAAGAGGGACCTAGATAATATAATTTCTGACTCATTGTGTTTAGAAAAGTCGGGAGCTGTATCTATATTGTTGGAGGGAATGCTAACCAATATTGCAAAAGAGGTCACCAAGACATTATCTATACCCACAATAGGAATTGGTGCCTCTGAATATTGTGATGGTCAAATACTGGTATCTGAAGATATGTTAGGAATCTTTAGAGATAATCATCCTAAATTTGTAAAAAAATATGCTGATTTATCTAAAAATATTAGGGTTGCTGTAAATAAATACTCCAATGAAGTGAACAATAACAAATTCCCAAATAAAAAGTTTAGGTATGATTAATGGGTTCTATTGATAGAACTACTTAACAAATTTACAAAAAGCTCTTTTTGATAGCCTTTAAAAGAAGTTAATATTTTCAATGATAGACGATTATATTTTTGTGAGAATTTTTTGACATCATCTTTAATTTTATATTTTTCCATTAATTTCATTAGTTCAATATACTCACCCTTAGACCTTTTACTTTTATTAAAAATTTTTTTTGTAAGGCGAATTTCATTCATTGAAGCCTTTTTTAAAAGTAAAATGATTGGCAAAGTAATTTTTCCCTCATAAAAATCTTTACCATTCTCCTTCCCTGTTACCTTTTCACCAAAATAATCAAGATAATCATCCATAATTTGAAAGATAATTCCAAAATACAAACCTAACTTATTTAAATTTGAAATTATTTTTGAATTTTTACCAGATAATATAGCTGGTATCTTCATTGCAGCAGCAAATAATTCAGCTGTTTTTAAAGATATGATTTCAATATAATCCTTCTCAGATATTTGAGTATTATTTTCATGTATAAGTTGCATAAACTCACCCTCAGAAATTTTACTACTTACTTGCGAAAGAGAAGCCATCGCTTCCAAAGATTTAGCTTTTGTCATTAATTGAAATGATTTTGAAAATAAAAAATCCCCAAATAAGACACTAAATTTATTATTCCATATTGAATTAATACTCTTTTGCCCACGTCTTATTTTACCCTCATCTATCACATCGTCATGTAGTAGGGTTGCACCATGTATAAATTCAATCGCAGTAGACATATAAATATCACTTGATATTTTTGAATAATTTTTATTAATCATTTTACTTGATAATAAACATAATACTGGACGTAATTGTTTACCTCTTTTTTTAAAGAAATAATTTCCTAATTTTGGGATAATTGTGACATTACTTATTAAAAATTTATCAAGTTCATTGTTTGTCTTAACTAACTTTACATTAATTTCTTTATGAATTAATTTGATAGTTTGTTCAAAATTATTTTTTTTCATCTGCAATGAATTTATACTCTAGGGATTATCTACTAGATGGTAAAATTGTATACTATCAATTAAATAAAGGTTATAGGAGTGGAATTGAGCCAATTATATTAGCTGCTCACTGCAAAAAAAAATATAATAGAATACTAGATATGGGATCGGGATGTGGATCAATATCGCTAATAGTTGCATATAGAAATCCTGAGTCAGAAGTTATCGGTTTTGAGAAAAATAAAATTCACCATCAAGTTGCAATTTTAAATCATAAAGAAAATAATTTAGAAAATTTAAAATTCAAGATACAAGACAATTGCACCTTTGATCCTTATTATGAAAACTACTTTGACTTAATTTTATCTAATCCACCTTTTTATTTTGCAAATAAAGTTATTCAGTCACAAGATCCTTCAATAAACTCATCAAAGTACATATCCGAGTCAGATTTAGAAAAATGGTTGAATAATATAATCTTATATTTAAAAACAGATGGAACCGCATTTATAATAAATAGATATGAAAATACTGATTTTATGTTAGATAAGTTTAAAAATTTTAATTTAGAAGTGGCAACAACCCCTTTATTATCCTTTAAAGACTCAAAACCTAAAAATGTTCTCTTTAAAATCACTAAAAGTAATTATTTTATAGAGAAAACATTAAATGCAATTATAATCCACGATGATTTGTCAAATTATTCTAAAGATATAGAAAATTGGTTTAAATAATGTTTAGTTCACAAAAAACAATAGTTTCAATTGACCTTAAGGGAATGATTGCATCTGGAAGTAGGGCCCCACTGAATATGGATAATTTAAATGGTCTATTTTCAAAATTAATGAAAATAAAATTTAATGCACTTTCAATTGTTATTAATTCTCCTGGTGGCTCCCCAGTACAATCATCTTTGATAGCTCAAAAAATTAGAGAAATATCAGCTAAGAAAAAAGTTAAGTGCTACTGTTTTGTTGAAGATGTTGCTGCTTCTGGAGGGTATTGGCTTGCATGTGCCGCCGATGAAATTTATGCAGATGTTAATTCAATAGTTGGTTCAATAGGAGTTATTTCTGGTGGGTTTGGATTTACTGATTTAATAAAAAAAATAGGAGTAGAGAGAAGAATATTTACTGCAGGGGAGAATAAAAGTTTTTTAGATCCATTTCAAAAAGTTAATAAAAAAGATGAAGATAAATTAATTAAACTTCAAAAATTAATTCATCAAAACTTTATTGATTGGGTTTCTTCTAGAAGAAAGAAGAAACTTAATGATAAAAATAAAAAAATAATATTTTCAGGATCTTTTTGGTTAGCAAATGAAGCAAAAGATTTAGGTTTAATAGACGGAATTACATCCGAGTCAAATTTTTTCAAAAGTAAATTTGGTGAAAAGATAAAAATAAAGAAAATCAAACAACCAAAGTCCTTAAAACAAAAGCTAGGACTTGGAATTAATTCTTTTAATAGTGAAGATTTAATTACTAAGGCAAAAGAAGAACTTCTTTTTAATAAATTTGGTATCTGATAAATGACTGCAGATAATATGGAAGACCTAGTATCCCTGTGTAAGAGAAGGGGCTTTATTTTCCCATCAAATGACATTTATGGAGGTATGAAAGGTCTATATGACTTTGGGCCTATGGGTGTAGAGCTTAAACTAAATTTAAAATCAGCATGGTGGAAATCAATGGTATATGAAAGAGACGACGTTGAAGGACTTGACTCCACTATTTTAACTTCGCCCACTGTTTTGAAATATTCTGGTCATGAGGACACATTTTCAGATCCTTTGGTAGATTGTAAGAAATGTAAATCAAGATGGAGAGCGGATCAACTTGAAGATGGTAAATGTCCTAATTGCAAATCAACTGACTTAACTGAACCTAGGCCTTTTAATTTAATGTTTAAAACTGCGATAGGCCCAGTTGATGATGGTAGCTCATTTGCATATTTAAGACCTGAGACAGCACAACAGATATTTGTAAACTTCAAAAATGTTGTTGACTCAACTAGTAGAGTACCTCCTTTTGGTATAGCTCAAATTGGAAAAGCATTTAGAAATGAAATTACACCAAGAAACTTTATTTTTAGGGTTAGAGAGTTTGAACAAATGGAGCTTGAATATTTTGTCAAACCTGGTTCTGATGAAGATTGGCATAAATATTGGTTAGATAAACGTTTAAATTGGTGGGCTGAACAAGGAGTCAAATCAGAAAAATTAAAATTACTTGAGGTGGAGAAAAAAGATTTATCTCACTATTCAAAAGCGACATTCGACATTATGTACGACTTCCCCCACGGTCTTGAGGAACTTGAGGGTATTGCTAATAGAACTGATTTTGACTTAGGATCTCACTCTAAAAATCAAAAAGATTTTAATATTAAAGCTAATATTCAAGAAAATAAAAACTCTACAACAAAATTAGCTATTCAAGATTTAGAAAATAAAGAATGGTTTATACCTTTTGTTATAGAACCCTCTGCAGGAGTAGAGAGAGGTGTTTTGGCTGTTTTGAATGAGGCTTATACTATTGAGGAAGCTAATAAAAGAACTTTGCTTAAGCTTAAACCTCATTTATCACCAATCAAAGCAGCTGTAATCCCACTAAAAAGAAATAACTTTGATTTGGTTAACATTGCTAATAATGTTAAATCAGAACTTCAATCACTTGGTTTAGGAAGAGTTATGGTTGAAAATACTGGAAATATTGGCAAAAATTATCGTAGACATGATGAAATAGGAACGCCTTTATGTATTACGATTGATTTTGAAACTCTTGAAAATCATACAGTCACAATTCGTGATAGAGACACAATGAAACAAGAAAAAGTATCTTTATCTGAAGTGGCAAACTATTACTCCAAATATTTTAAGTAATTTATTTTTTAAGAACCACGGGCTCTCTTAAAACGAAATAATTATTTAATTGAAATAATATTTCAGAATTATTAGGGAGATTTTGTGGTTTTTCCTCAAATACTTTGACGGTTACTTTTTTTTTATTTAATTGTCGATGCTTTATTCTTGAAACTACCTCTTGCCCTACAAAGCATCCCTTTGAATAATCCACTAATTCATCATTGATTTCTGATGGAAGCAAAGAGGAATGTTTAAGGAGGTTCGCGTCAATATTACCAGATGATAGTTGATTTAAGATGTATTTTTCGTTGTATTCTCTAGCATCAATATTTTCAATATGAAGATCTACATCAGATAATGATGCATATTTTTTTAAATAAGTAGCTAAATCATTTTGATCATTAGTACAAACTAAATCATAAGACTCCTTTGAATTAGTAATTATTATTTCATATAGAATCTTTCCTTGAGGTGTAAGTATATAACTAAACAACTCTTCCTCTAATTTATTCAAGTCGTTGGTAATAATATTTTGTAAAAAATCAAATCTTTCCGATCCAGATACTTTAATTTTTATTGGATTAAGTGTTTCAATTTGCATGTAATATATTATCTATATGTATATATATGCATTTATTATTTATTTCTTCAAATAGAATAGGTGACTCACTGATAAACCTCCAAGTCCTAAATAAGTATATACGAAAAAATAAGAAAAATATTGAGGTAACATTGGTTTCTGGTTCTTTGCCAATGCCAATCTATGATGATTATACTATGATTTCTAAAAGGGTAATATTAACCAAGCAAAAATATAATTTACATTGGTTTAAGCTGTATAAAGAGCTATCTGCATTCAGATATGATGAAATAGTAGATTTTAGATCTTCTCTTATTGGTTATTTTTTAAGGGTAAAAAAAAGAAATATATTTAGGATGAAAAAATCTAAAAATATATATGAACAGATTCATCATAAATTTGATACGGATCTAAAAAAAGACTTTAAAATATTAACTGATCGAGTACGAAATATTTTCCCAAATTCAAATTACGCATGTTTAGCCCCTTTTACAAATTGGGCTCCTAAAGAGTGGCCTACGGAACAATATGTAAACATTGCTAAATATTTAATAGATAGAGGAATAGATAAAATATTTATTTTAGGATCAGAAGAGGAGAGTTCGAAATTTCATCATTTTGAGTCTGCATTAGGTAATAATGCAATTAATAGATGTGGTAAGCAACATATTCTCAATGATTATGGTTTATTACAAAAATCTAGACTTTTTATTGGCAATGATTCTTCCATGATGCATATGGCCGCTTTAAGTAAAACTCCAACTTTAGGACTTTTCGGTCCAACTAATGATAATATCTATTTCCCAAAAATCTTTGATCATTGTCACTTAGTTAGGTCAACAGAAACCTTTGAAAGTCTTGTGAGTAAAACTCAAAACTATACTTTAAATAATTGTTTAATGAATGATGTGTCTTATAATCAGGTGATTGATAAAGTAAATTATATATTAAATGCTCAAAATTTTTAGGCCTTGCGATTTCCATGTTCACTTAAGAGAAGGACAAGTTTTAAAACACGTTTTAAAAGAAAATAATAAAAATTTTCAAAAAATTTTAGTTATGCCAAATTTAGCAAAACCAATAACTAATGAAAAAATTTTATCTAAATACAGAGCATTTGTCTTAAAAAATAATCGAAATACTGAAATACTTTTTACTATCTATTTAAATCAAGACTGCAAAATTACAGATTTAAAAAACATGATAAAAAACAATCTATTTTTTGCAGCCAAATTATATCCCCTTCATGCAACAACTAATTCCTCTTCAGGAGTAAAAGATATTAAAAAAATGTCAAAATACTTTGAGTTTCTGGAAAAAAATAAAATTCCATTATGTTTACATGGAGAACATATCCACAAAGATGATGATCCTTATGAACGTGAGAGGAGATTTCTTGAGTATGAGTTATCTTGGCTTGTAAAAAATTTTAAAAGTCTAAAAATAACTTTAGAACACATAACCACTAAAGATTCCGTAGACTTTATAAAATCAAATAATAACATAGCTGCTTCTATAACAACCCATCATTTATTAGAAAATACAAATACTTTTCTTGGAGACTATTTAAAACCAGAATTATTTTGCAAACCAATCATTAAAAGTAAAAAACACCAAAAATCACTACTTAGTGCTGCTCTATCTGGTAATTCGAAGTTTTTCTTTGGCTCCGACTCAGCTCCTCATCTTAAAAATTATAAATTTACTGAAAGTTGTTGTGCGGGGGTTTATTCAACTAAATATTCAGTATCCAATATATTGGAACTTTTTTATTCCTCAAAAAAAACTAATAATTTGAATAAATTTCTAACAATCAATGGATGCAAGCATTACAATCTTAAATTCGATAACAAACTAATTTCATATGTGAGACAAAAAGATTTTAAATTTCAAAAATATTCAAAATTCAAAAATGATAGTCTAATTAACTATAACCACTTTGAAAATCACTGGATTAAAAATTAAGCCAGTATTTTGGTAAAATGACCCATTTTCCTGCCAATTTTTGACTCTTTTTTATAATAATCATGAAAATATTCATCTTTTTTGAATTCTTTATCACGATAATTATAAATATCCTCTCCAAGAATATTTGTCATTTCAGATTTATATCTTAGTGATGGCTTTATTTTTTCAAGATCGCATACAGATCTGAGGTGGGACTCAAACTGACTTACATTATATGACTCAATAGTTAAATGTCCTGAGTTGTGCACTCTAGGAGCTATTTCATTTAATAATAATTCATTTTTATCTGTAATAAAAAACTCTAAACAGAAAGTACCAACATAACTTATTTTTTTGGCAAAATTAACGGCGTGTTTTTTTGCCTCCTCAATAATTGATTGATTTGAATTTGCCGGTGAATAAGATTTGAAAAGAATTTGATCTTTATGAACATTTTCTATCGGCTGATAGGTAAAAATTGTTCCATCTTGATACCTCACAGCTATAATAGAGATTTCTTGTTGTAAATTTATTTTCTTTTCTAAGATATAATCATTTTTAGGTATTTCAGTTATTTCCTTTGAATTATTCACTACATACTGTCCTTTACCATCATATCCAAGCTTGCGAGTCTTTAATATTGCTGGAAAGAAATCCGTATTAACTGATTTTAAATCTTCTATATCTTTGATTTCAATATATGGAACTGTGGGAATATTAATTTCATTTACATAATTTTTTTCAGTTAAACGGTCCTGAATAATTTTATTAATTTGGGAACTAGGGGATACTGTTATTTTATTTTCTATATACGACAAAGTCTCAAATGGAATATTCTCAAACTCATAAGTAATAAAATCACACCCATCAATGAAAGTGTCTATTTCATCAAAATCATCATATTGTTTGATAGCATAATTATTTGCATATTTAATTGCTGGGGAATCATTAGAGTCGGTGTAAATAAACGTTTGGATATTCAATTTTTTAGCTACTTGACATAACATCATACCAAGTTGACCTCCACCTAATATACCAATGATCATTACTTAGGTGTCTTTTTGACTTTTTTTGTTTGAGCCAGTCTCCATTTAATTAATTGATTTTCAACTTTAGAGTCGTAATTACTAATAATTGAAGCTGCATATAAAGCAGCATTTTTTGCTCCATTTTCACCAATTGCAACAGTTCCTACTGGAACACCAAAAGGCATTTGTGCTATAGAAAGTAAACTATCCAATCCTTTTAATGTTTTTGACTCAATGGGAACACCAATTACTGGGATATGAGTTATAGCTGCAATCATACCAGGTAAATGAGCCGAGCCACCAGCACCAGCAATTATTATCTTAATACCTTTGTCGTAAGCTTGTTCTGCATATTCATATAACCTTTTAGGGGTTCGGTGTGCAGAAACTATTTTTTTTTCGTGACTAATTTTTAATTCTTTTAATACAGTGCTTGTATGTTTAAGAGTTGACCAGTCACTTTGGCTGCCCATTACGATTGAAATTTTAGGATTAGATAGTTTCATTTTTTTGAAAATTTTTTTTCAGTAATCTTAAAATAAAATTTATATGGTAATAGTTTACCAAATTTCATTATAGAATTAAAAGGAAAAGGAAACGTAATCTCAAAGCCTTTTTTATATATTTTATTAAAAATTATCTGAGCTGCCTTATTGGGGGACATTAAATAAGGCATTTTGAATGTATTTACTTTTGTGGCAGGAGTTTCTACAAATCCTGGGCATATTAATTTTACATTTAATCCATTATAAATTTCAGATTTCATAGACTCAGCCAAATTTATTAATGCCGCCTTTGAGGGTCCATATAAAATAGACTTTGGAAGACCTTTGTATCCTGCAGTTGATGACATTAATGCTATAGTATTTTTTGAGTCGAGTTTAAAATTCTTTCTTATCAATTCTAAAGATAAATAAATACTAAGAACATTAGTATTAAAAGTTAGTTTGGCATTTTCAAAATTAAAATCATTAAAACTGTCAGGTATATAAATTCCTGCATTTAAGATAAAGGTGTTTATGTTTCTATTTTTCTTAAATACTTCTTCTATTATTAATTTACTCGAGTCAAAATCTGCTAAATCTGTTTTTATAAACTCAAATTTAGTATTATTTAATGTTGTAGGAGGTATCTTTGCATTGTCCCTAGCTATGCCTATAACACTCCAGCCCTGTTTAAGATATTCCTCGCAAAGCGCATAGCCAATCCCACTGCTTGCGCCGGTTATAAAAACTTTGCTATCTTGTGTATTCGCTGATGAATTTTTTTGCATTAGAAATATGAGTACTAATTTTTGATTTGTCCATTTTATTTACAGTATAGTACATCATAGAGAGCCTCTGGTTAGTCTTAAAATAATTTTTATTTTTATATATAAAATTCCAGTATAAACCATCCAGTGTTTGAGTCCAATCACCTCGACTATAATTACTCATTTTCAATAAGTAATTCGATCCACATAAATAAGGTTTTGTTGCAAATATTCCACCATCACTAAACATTCCCATTCCATAAACATTTGGTGTCATCACCCAATCTGAGGAGTCGATAAATGTCTCCATAAACCATTTATAGACCTCTGAAGGTTTAAGACCTGATAAGTTCATTATATTACTAATTACCATTAGTCTTGGAATATGATGAACGTATCCACTTTTATTTAAATTAGATATCATGTCATTTAAAATTGGAATATTAGTTGTTCCTTCATACCAATGCTTTGTTAAATTTCTAGAATTTCCAAAAAAATTACCTTTATTAAAATCTTTATAATAATGGATATTTAAGTACCTCATAAATTCTCTCCACCCAAAGATTTGTCTAATAAATCCTTCATAATTGTTGATACCAACTTTACTATAGGAAATTAAATTTAAACGATCTAATACGTCTCTTGGAGTTAATAAGCCCATATTTAATGGAGCGCTAATTAAACTATGGTTTATATATGGATCATTAATTCTTATAAAATCTTCATAATGACCAAAATTTTCTAGTTTCTCATTAATGAAATTATCAAGAACCTTAGATGAGTCTTTAAAATTCATAGGAAATATTATTTTTTTTTCTAAAATTCCAAAATGGTTTGCAAAAAACTTATTAATTAATTTCTTAATATCTTCGTAATGTTTCGACTCAAACATATAAGATTGAGGACTCTCATATTCTTTCGGGACTCTTTTTCTATTATCTTCATCAAAACTCCATTTATCTCCAATGGGTTTGTTATCTTTCACAAATATTTCAAAAGTTTTTCTAACATTACTGTAAAAATTAGCTAACTGAGGTTTTTTGGTCGTAACCATGCCCTGATAGTCAGACCTACTTACAAGAAACATAGGTGATTTATGATAGGTTAACTCAATTTTGTTATTTTTACAAAAGTGTTCAAATTTTTTTCTAAATTCTAAGTCCTCTATCTCAAAAACATTAATTTTAAAAATATTTTTAGATACCAAGAAGCTTTTTAAGCCTTCAAAATAGTCCTTAAAATTAGAAATATTTTTATCAAGGGTAATATAATTTACTTTGAAATTATTTTTTTTTAAATAGTCCCTGTATTCTCTCATAGAGGCTAGAAAATAATATATTTTTTGTTTGTGATGCTTAAAATAGCTACAAAGACCAAGATCCTCTTGAATAAAAAATTCACATGAATTTTTAAAATCTTTTAAATTCTTTTTTTCAAATAATTGATTTCCAAGAACTACAAAGCACTCTTTCATTAAGGATTAATTATCTTGTAATTAAGGTAGATCTACCACCGTCAACTTGAAAATTTTGACCTGTTATCCATGATGATTTTTCAGATATTAGGAAAGAAGCTAAGTTTCCTATGTCATATCCTGTACCAAGTCTTGACATTGGATGAAGTTTGCCTATTCCCTCAGCAACTTTTTCATTTGATACCATAAAATTTGACATTTTAGACACAGATAGACTAGGAGATATTGTATTAAATCTTATCTTGGGTGCATAATCAGCAGCTAAAGAATTTGACAAACCTATCAAGGCACTTTTAGCTGAAGCTATTGCAGTATGATTTTTAAATCCCCTTACAGCAGCAATTGAAGAAAAAAACACGACAGAGGATGAGTCAGACATTTTACTGATACTGTGGTTTAAAAAATGTACGATATTATAAAAGTTTTCATCCATAATTTTTTTGAAATCATCTAAACTTGTACTAGAAAAAGGTTTAAGATTTATAGAACCAATTGCAAAAATAATACCAGAGATTTGGTAATCAATATTTTTAATAAAATTTTCTGTCTCAGAAAATTCGTTTATATCTAATACATTTTTTTCAAAACTACCTTCAATATCACCATCAAAAGAACTTCTTGATAGTAGGACCAATTCATTATCATCTTTTAAATTTGTTACACATGATTTACCTACAGAACCGTTAGCTCCTATTATTAAAATTTTACTCATAAGATTTTATACCAAATCAGACTCTAATTAGATTTAATTCTTAATGATTTTTAAACTATAACATGTTGTAAAAACAAATAGTAAAGTCCCAATTATTTGATGAATAGAGCCCAAAGAAACTTGAACATTACTTAAAACAACAAAAACTCCTATAAATAGCTGAATGAAAACTAAAGAAATTATTAATAGAAGATGTAATTTTTGATATTTATTATTAATTCCTTTAAGGTGCTTCAAACCCAAATAAAGTATTGTAATGAAGGATATGTAAGCTAAAGCTCTATGAAAAAAATGTATAAAGACACTATTGTCAAAAAAACCAAATAATCGATCATCCAAGAAAAGCAAATTTTCAGGTATATAACTATCTCCCATTTTAGGCCAGGTGTTAAATGATTTACCTGCATCTAGACCTGCCATAAATGCCCCATAAATTACTGTGAAAAAAATTATTAAATTAAAAAAAATAAAAATTGATTTATGCGAACTAAACTTACTTTCGTAATTACCAATGCTAAGTCTTTTAATAAACAAAAAAGCAATATAGGAGAGAATTATTTGGGCGATGATCAAATGAACTGCCAGTCTAATATGACTTACATAAGGGTTTGTATCTAAACCACTTTTTACCATCCACCAACCTATTAAACCTTGAGAACCTCCAAGAAAAAGAAGAAACAAATATGATAGCAACTCATCTTTAGAAAAGTATTTTTTTAAAGCGAAGACAACAAAAGGAACTATAAAAATAATACCTATAATTCTTCCAAGAACTCTATGTCCATATTCCCACCAAAAGATATATTTAAATTCTGACAGTGTCATATTTACGTTTTTAATTTTATATTCTGGATATTGTTTGTAGTCGTCAAAAACTTTTAACCAATCTCCATCAGACAGCGGAGGTATTGTTCCCACAAATAATTTCCAATCGACCATGGACAATCCTGATTCTGTAAGTCTTGTAAGCCCTCCCACAATAATCATTAATAAGATTATTGTCATAAGGCTTACCAACCATATCTTGATTTGAAAGCTCTCAGTTTTATACATCTAATCTAAACTTATAATTTTTTAGAATATATTTAGTATATTAATTTTAGTCGCATTCAGCCTATCGAACTGATAGACCTAATAGTCTAGAATACTGTAAATTTCAAATGTCATACCATATCAACGTTATAGATCATGATGGTTCCCCTCATAAAATTGAGGCAACAATTGGATTTTCAATTATGGAAATTATCAGAGATGCTGGTTTAGATATCGAAGCAATATGTGGTGGTTGTTGTGCTTGTGCCACTTGTCATTGTTATGTTGAAGATAAATGGTTAGAGATGATATCAAAGCCTGATGATGACGAAGAATCTATGCTTGACCAGGCAATGGATATTAAAAAAAATTCGAGACTTTCATGTCAAATCCCATTTACAGAAGAGCTCAATGGTATTACTTTAACTTTAGCACCTAAATTTTGACTGATTATAACTCATATAAATCTTGGCCTTTTAATGAAGCTAAAAAAATTATTAAAAGATTTGGTGAAAATAATACCAAAGAGAAAATTATTTTTGAAACTGGCTATGGTCCGTCAGGTTTACCACACATAGGCACCTTTGGTGAAGTTTTGAGGACTAATATGGTCCGGTTTTGCTATGAAAAACTAACTGGTAAACAAACTGATCTTATTGCTTTTTCTGATGACATGGACGGTTTTAGAAAAGTTCCTGATAATATTCCAAATAAAGAGAAATTATCTAATTATCTAGATTATCCTTTAACCTCTGTGCCAGATCCTTTTGATGAGTTTAAGAGTTTTGGTGAGCACAATAATTCCAAGCTTAAAGAATTTCTTAATAGATTTAATTTGCCCTTTACATTTCAAAGCTCAACCGATGCATACAAATCAGGTTTATTTAATGACACAATTAAAAAAATTATAAAAAATTATGATGAAATAAAAAATGTTGTTCTCCCAACTCTTGGTATAGAAAGAAGAAAATCTTACAGCCCATTTTTTCCTATCAATGAAAAAACTGGAAAAATTTTACAAGTTCCTATTGAAGAAGTAAATTATGATGATTTTACTGTTTCTTACTTCGAGGATGGGGAATTAAAATCTAAATCAGTTCTTGATGGAAATTGCAAACTTCAGTGGAAAGTTGATTGGGCCATGAGATGGGCTGCTTTCGGTGTAGACTATGAAATGTGTGGAAAAGATTTAACCGATAGCTATAGCTTATCTTCAAAGATATGCAGAATTATCGGATCAAAACCTCCAGAAAATTTAATTTATGAGTTATTTCTTGATGAAAATGCTGAAAAAATTAGTAAATCAAAAGGCAATGGAATAAGTATCGACGACTGGCTAAAATACTCCATCGAAGAGAGCCTATCTATGTTTATGTATCAAAGACCCACTACAGCTAAGAAACTTTTCTTTGATGTTATTCCTAAAAATACTGACGAATATTTATCCCATGTTAACAAGTTTAATAGTGACGACCAAAATGCAGATAATCCTGCATGGCATATTCATAAATCAGTCAATCCTCTTTATAGTTCAAAAATAAATTACAGTTTAATTCTAAATGTCATATCTGTTTGTAAATCTGAAGATCCTAATGTGATATTTGGTTTAATTAAAAATTATCAAAAAAATTTTAGCGAAGTTGAAGAGGATCTTATAAATAGAATGATTGATTGTGGTATAAATTATTTTAAAGATTTTATTCAGCCAAATTTAAAGTTTAAAATTCCAAATTCAGAAGAATTAATTATACTTAAAGAAGTTGTGAAAAAATTAAAAGAGGTAGAACCATCTGCAGATGCAGATGAATTTCAAACAGTAATATTTAGTGTAGGTAAAAATTCTATTTATAAAGAAAATATAAGAGAATTTTTTAAACTAATTTATCTAGTTGTTTTTGGTCAAGAAAATGGTCCTAGATTAGGTTCATTTACAAAAATATATACAAAAGACAAAACTCTAGAGTTATTTAACTCTAAGCTTAATGTATAGTTTAGCGCACCGTATCTTAAAAAAACTCGATCCTGAATTGTCTCATAACCTATCTATTAAAGCTCTAAAGTTGGGTATTTACCCAAAGATAACCTATAAAAATACTGAAATACTTGAACAAACAATATGGGGGAGAACTTTTAAAACCCCAATTGGCCTATCTGCAGGTTTTGATAAAAATGCAGAAGTAATCAATCCTATATTAAATCTAGGATTTAGTTTTACAGAGTTGGGCACTGTGACACCTTTGCCTCAAAAGGGAAACACAAAACCAAGAATTCATAGATTCCCAGCACAAAAAGCACTCATAAACTCTCTGGGTTTTAACAATAAAGGAATGGATGTTTTTGAAAGAAATATTAACAACTCCAATTTAAAAGAAAATTTTCAAGATAAAATTATTGGAATTAATATTGGTAATAATAAAGATACTATCGAAATATTAGATGATCTTAAAAAACTTTTCGACAGACTATATAGACTAGGAGATTACATTGTCGTAAACCTGTCTTCCCCTAATACACCTGGTCTAAGGGATAATCTTAAATCTCAAAATTTTGAGAAGATCGTTACAACTATTCACAAATTTAGAGATCAAAATAATTCAAAAATACCAATTTTATTTAAAATTTCACCAGACATTTCAGATCAGGATAAGAAAGATATTTCACTAATTTCTCTAGCAAATGATGTCGATGGGCTGATATTAACAAATACCACAATTAATAAATCCATGGTTAATGAGAAACTAGAGGGAGGGGTTAGTGGCAGACCATTATTCCTTAAATCAAATGAATTAATTAGAGATTTCTATACTCTTACCTCTGGAAAAATAAAAATTATTGGCGTAGGCGGGATTTTTGATGCCAATGATATTTTAACAAAAATGAAGTTAGGTGCCTCTCTAATTCAAATTTATAGCAGTTTTACCTATGAAGGGCCTTATCATGTAAAAAAAATGACTTTAGATTTAATTAATTTAATACAACAACAAGGTTTTAGGAGTATTTCTGAGGTAATTGGTCAATACTCTTGAAAAAAATATCATCTTTCAAAAACGTAATTAATAATTACGACTATTTCTTATTTGACCAGTGGGGTGTTTTACATAATGGCTATAAAAAATTTTTAGAAGCAGAAAAATGTTTAGAGTTTTTAAAATTTAAAAATAAAAAAATTATTCTTATTTCTAATTCTGCCAATCCCTCGCTTCAATCTGAGGCCAATCTAAAAAGATTAGGCTATAGTGAAAAATTATTTGATTATTGTGTTACGAGTGGACAAATTGCCTTAAATAATATTAATAAAGATATCTATAAAAAATATGGAAGAAAATGTTTTCCTTTAGAGCTATCTAAAGAGAAAATCAAATATTTTGATCTTGATTGCACTAAAAATATTGAGAAAGCTAATTTTGCTATGATTGCAGATTTAAAAGATGGTTTATCTATATTAGATTTTGCTGAATACTTAGACAAAATCTTTAAATATAAACTTCCTCTTTTATGTGCAAATCCAGATTATTTGGTGCATAACAATAATACTCTTTCTATTTGCGGAGGGACAGTAGCTCAGCTTTACTTTGATTTAGGTGGAACTGTATTTAGGTATGGTAAACCATACGAACCAATATATGAGGATATTATTAAACGAATGAGTATTAAAAATAAAAAAAAAGTATTGGTAATCGGAGACTCATTGTGGCACGACATTGCCGGAGGCAGAAAAATGAAATTTGACACACTTTGGATTGAAAATGGGGTTCATAAACCTCAGTTGACAAAAAAAGATGATATTAATCAGCTTTTAAATGAGTTTACACCAAAATACTCAATGAGTGAGCTAAAACTGTAAGAAACTATTATTGTAAAAAAGGAACTTTTATATTATAAACTCACATCATGTCTAGATCTTGCGATATTACTGGAAAAAAACACCAAACTGGCCATAACGTAAGCCATTCTAATATCAAATCAAAAAGGCGATTTATGGTTAACTTGAATAGTGTTACTCTATTCAGCGAGTCTTTAAAAAGAAAATTTAGAATGAGAATAGCCTCATCAACCCTTAGAACAATTGATAAACATGGTGGTTTAGATCAATATCTAAATAAAACAAGTGCTCGATCTTTAACTGACAAAGCTCTAAAAATTAAAAAACAAATCGAAAAAAATGTTAGCCAAAAAGCTAGCTAAATGTTCCAAGAATTATTTTTAAACTTATCCAATAATTTAAATAACACATCAGTTGTTATGATTTGGCTGTTCCAAATTATGTTTTGTTATTTTTCAATTTTATTTTCACTTAAGTTTTTTGGAAAAACAGGTATCTATGTCTACGTAGCAATAGCAATAATACTAGCAAATATTCAAGTTCTAAAAGTTGTAGATTTTCCTTTCTTCCCTGAGCCTATGGCATTAGGTACGGTACTGTTTATTTCAATTTTCCTCTGTACTGACATTCTTAATGAATATTTCGATAAAAAATCTGCAACTAAGTGTATTTATCTTGGTATTGCAGCTTATTTATTTTCAACAGTCCTGATGTTTCTAACAATATCTATGACACCTATTAATCCAGATGCATATCCTGCATGGTCTTGGAGCTATGATATGCATGAATCAATTAAGACAATTTTTCTTCCACAATTTCCTATAATAGTCGGAAGTATTTGTGCATTTTTTATCAGTCAGAAAATTGACATTTTTATATTTTCTTATTTAAAAAATAAAAATACCAATCTTTGGTTTAGAAATAATGCATCCACAATAGTTTCTCAATTTATTGATAATATTATATTTAGTGTTCTTGCATTTAATATTTTAACTTCAAATCCTGTGCCGTTGTTTGACCTAATTATTTCTTATGGCTTAGGGATTTATTTTCTGAGAATTTTATTAAGTCTGTTTGATACAATTTTTATATATTTAGCGAAGAATTTCCTACCTTCTAAACTTGACTAATTTTTTTCAAGTAAAAAAAAAGTCTCAATTATCTAATGCTCGACTTGGATTAATTACCACTGCACATGGTAAAATAAATACTCCAGCTTTTATTTTCTGTGGTACTAAAGCCACTGTTAAATCGGTATTACCCTCTCAATTAAAATTAGCGAGCACGCAAATTATCCTCTCAAATACATACCATTTAATGCTTCAACCGGGTTCAGAGATAATTTCAAAAGAAGGTGGTCTGCAGAATTTTACTCATTGGAATGGTCCCATGATGACTGATAGTGGTGGGTATCAAATTTTTTCACTAGGATATGGTTCAGTTTCAGAGGAAATAAAAGGAAAAAATAATAATACAAAAAGGAAGTCTCTTATAAAAATAACAGAAGAGGGAGCTTCTTTTAGAAATTATATTAATGGTGATAAAGTATTCCTCTCACCTGAAAGGTCTATTGAATTACAACGTGACTTTGGTGCTGATTTAATATTTGTTTTAGATGAATGCACACCTTTTAACGTTTCAAAGAAATATACAGAAAAGTCTATGTATATGAGCCATCGTTGGGCTATAAGATGCAAAAATTCTTTTGACTCGAAATTTAAAAATTATGAACCAACTTTTGGTTCCGCTGGGAAACAGTCTCTGTATGGAATAATACAAGGGGGTGTCTATGAGGATTTAAGAAAGATCGCATGCGAAGAGACTTGCTCAAAAGATTTTGATGGACTTGCAATAGGGGGTTCTTTGGGTAGTGAAAAAAACCAAATGTACGATATTTTTTCTTTGTGCGAAAAGTATTTGGATAAATCAAAACCAATACATATTTTAGGAATTGGAGGATTAGATGATATTTTACATGGTGTAAGTTCAGGATACGATACATTTGATTGTGTGTCACCAACCAGAATTGCAAGACATGGTATCATGATGTCAAAAATGTGTAGTAAAGGAATTAATTTAAATAATTCAAAATACAAAGATGATCATTCCAGTTTAGATGAGGATTGTGAAATACAGGAAATTAATAAATTCTCAAGATCGTATATACACCATTTATTTAAGTCTAATGAAATGCTAGGGATGATTATTTTATCAATCTATAATATTTGGTTTATGAATAAGTTTTTTGAGGAAATAAGAATATCAATAAATGAGAGTAAGTTTGAAGAGTATAAGAGTAGTATTTTGTCTAATTTAGTTGAATAATGATTCTATTTTCTCAAACATAATACCGCCTAACTCCTCTACATCATGAATGGTAATAGCCTTATTGTAATACTGACCAACATTATGCCCAATACCAATTGCTAATAATTCAATATTTGATTTCTGCTCTATTGCAACAATAGTGCTTTTTAGATGTTTTTCTAAATAATTACTGTTATTCACAGATAATGTAGAGTCATCTACTGGAGCCCCATCAGATATTACAATTAAAATTTTTCTACTTTCAGGTCTTTTTGAAATCCTCGAACTAGCCCAAAGAAGTGCCTCACCATCAATATTTTCTTTTAAAAGTCCCTCTTTTAACATCAGGCCTAAATTTATCTTCGATTTTTTTGAGTTTTGATCTGCAGATTTATAAATGATATGTCTTAGATCGTTAAGTCTTCCTGGATTTTTCTGCTTCCCATTTTTAAGCCAATGCTCTCGGGTCTTCCCACCTTTCCAAGCCTTTGTTGTAAAACCAAGTATTTCAACTTTGATCTTGCATTTTTCCAAAGTGGCCGCGATCATATCTGTAGTTAAAGCAGCAATCATAATTGGTTTTCCTCTCATAGATCCAGAGTTATCAATTAATAAAGTTACGGTTGTATCTTCAAATTTTATTTCCTTCTCTTTTTTGAAAGATAGAGAATTGTTTGAATTAGTTATTACTCGTGTGAGTTTAGATGTATCCAATACACCATCATCTAGATCAAAATTCCATGATCTATTTTGCTTAGATTGAAGTTTACGATATAATTTATTAGCTAATCTTGATATCTGTTTTTGATATAAGTCACATTTTTCATCGAGCTGTCTTCTCAGAGCAACTAGTTCTTCATGGTCACATAGTTTAAAAGCTTCAATTATCTCATCGTATTGATTTGTTGCAGTTTTATAATTTTGACTTAAGTTTCTGTAACTATCAATTGACTTAATTATATCATCAATTTGTTGGTCTGAAATTTCAATATCGACTTCTTCTCCTTGAACGCTTGATTGATCATTGTCTGTGTCACTTTCAGGAGTATGCATACTATCGTCTAATTGGCTTTCTTCAGGTTTCTGAGCTTGATTTTCTTCTTGATTTTCTTGCTGATTAAAATCCTCTTCGTCTTTTCCTTCGTCAAGATTTTTATCATCTGGCTTATTTTCTTCTTCAAGGGACGGAAAGATAATTCTAAGAAGATCTACAGATAAAGATAAGTATTTTTTTTGTTCTTTTATATTTTGAGATAATTCTTGAAGTGTATTAAAAAATTCAGATACATTGTCCTTAGAGGTTATATTCTTCAGATGTTTATTATTCAGTTTCCACTTTTTACCATTAACAAAATCAATAAAAAAAAGTGATAAAGTAAAGTAAAATAAATCTTTAGAGTCCTTTTGTTTTTTTAGTTTTAAAATCTCTAATCTTTTAAGCCACTTATTCTCAATATTTTTAACTATTCCTTTAAAAGGTCTCGAGCCATAAGTTTCATATCGCAAACGTTCTAAAAAGATAATTTCTTCTTTAATATCAACATTTTGAGAGGTTATTTGGTTTAATTGTTTTTCATTATGGTATTTTTTTTTTAGTGCAAAAGAGTCTGCTGCACTCCGCATATCTTCGTAGTTGAAAACATTTGAAATAGATGGAAGGTTTAAAGTATCATCTTTTTCTAAAACAATATTTGAATTAACATTTATTTTTAATTCTTTGTTTTCAGATATAGTCTTATTAACAGAATTGAGTGTATTTGAGATTTGTTTAGGAAGTTTTAATTGTTTGAGATCGGACAATTAAATATCAATTGCAAAAGTTCTTTGAAAATACTCTTTATAAATATCGATTTCACTTTCATCACACTTATTTAAAAAAGTAAAGTTAAATGAGCTTTTTATATCCTTAATAATTTTATAATTTTCTGCCCACATTATCACCGTTCTTGGGCTCATGACTATAGATATATCTTTTTGTTCAAAGCCTTTTCTTGTCAAATTAGCCATTTGGACCATCAGTCCAATAATTTTTTTTTCTTCACCACTAGCTGAAACTTTTTTTGATATTATTTCTATTTCTTTCTCTTCTCCTAAGTAGTTTAACTTTGCAACTATGCTCCATCTATCCATCTGACCTTGATTGATTTGATTTGTTCCGTGATAAATACCGGAGGTATCTCCAAGGCCAACAGTATTAGCAGTAGCAAATAATCTAAAATAAGGATGTGGTGAGAGAACTTTGCTTTGATCAAGGAGTGTTAATTTCCCCTCCGCTTCAAGTATTCTTTGAATAACAAACATAACATCTGGTCTTCCAGCATCATATTCATCAAAAACTAATGATACGTTATTTTGAAAAGCCCAAGGAAGAATACCCTCCTGAAACTCAGTGACTTGTTTATTATCTTTTAAAACTATCGCATCTTTTCCTATTAGATCGATTCTAGATACATGACTGTCTAAGTTAATTCTTATACATGGCCAGTTTAATCTCGCACACACCTGTTCAATATGAGATGACTTCCCAGTTCCATGCAGACCTTGTAAGAAAACCCTTTTATTAAACTTTAGACCCAACAAGATTGCTGTTGTTGTACTATCATCAAATACATAATTTACATCTATTTTTGGGCAATATTCTGATGTTTCATTAAATTTTGGAACTTTTATATCAGTTTGTGTTCCAAAAATTTCCTTTGATGAAACTTCTGTAATTTGTGTTAAGTCTTTTTTGAGAGCTTCAATTTTATTCATTTTTTATATCTTTCAATCAAGTAGTTATATGCTTCTACTATTTCTCTAAATTTATCAATAACTTTTTTACTATTGCCCTTTACATCTGGATGATGCTCTTTAACTAATTCTTTATAGCTTTTTTTTATCAATTTTATGTCAGTATTTATATCTAATTTTAAAATAGTAAGTGATTTTAACAATTTATTTGACTGCGGTTGATATGCAGCAGGGTTATCAAATGAACCCATATCCTCACCATTAATTGTAAAATTATAGAATTTTTTTCCTGATCCGAAAGAATTTGTTGGTCTTCTCCAGATAGTGTCAAAACGAATATCATTTTCAATTTCATTAGCATCCATTTTCTTATGGTAATTCCACTTTTTATTAAATTCTTTTATATGTTCCATACAAAACCACTGATATTTACTTAAATTATCATAATCTAAAGGAGCTTTGTAAACACCTTCCTCCTTACAATTTGGATGATTACATAAATTTTCTATTTTATTTTTTTTATTCATTTAAGATTAAATTATGAACTTAGATAGTATTAAAATCCTTTTACAGGATATTAGTCAATTCGAAATTTTAGAGATAATTGATAATAGTGCAAAACATAAGGGACATACTGAAGTTGAAAATTCATCTACTATATTAACTCATGTGGAACTAAGAATATTAAATAAAAATAACCTTAATAAAATAGATATTCATAGGACAATTCATGAAAAACTTGACTCAGTCTTTAAATTAGGCCTGCACTCTCTTGAAATAAAAATATCAAATAGATAACTTTACTTTATTAATTTTATTAATAGACCTAGATATAATTTGTAATTTTATATCTCCAACATAAAAGACTTTGCCAACTTTAGGAATTTCTTTAGCCAAATCATGTATTAAACCTGATAAAGTTACAAATTGATCAGGTAAATTTACATCTAAGCTTCTATTAATTTCCCTTACACTAGCATTTCCATTAAACAAATAATTACTATCATCAATCTTCTCTAAATAAGTTTCATCAGTATCAGTTTCATCAAAAATTTCTCCAATAATTTCCTCTATAATATCCTCTAATGTAATTAAACCCTGTATCTCTCCATATTCATCTACAATTAAAACCATATGTTCTCTTGAAGATTTGAAATCAATAAGCTGTTTCATGGCTAGTTTGTTTTGTGGAATGTAAACAGGTTGAGAGGTATTTCTTTCAATGCTTTCATTTGATTCTCCCATACTAGAGTCTTTCAACAAATCTCTTATATCGAAAATACCTATGAGGTTATTAAAATTACCCTTTATAACTGGTATTCTTGTATATGAGGATGTACTTATTATTTTTAGATTCTGTCTGTAAGGATCATCTAAATTAATAAATAAAATTTCATTTCTATGAGTCATAAGCTCATCAACTTTTAACTTCTTTAACTCAAGAATATTACTCATATAATCTGCTTCATATTCCCCATCTTTTGAATATTGTTTTTGTAATTGTACAGCTCCTTCAAATTCCTCTTCAATAATTTTTGATTGGTCTGCATTTAAATTTAAACCAATAATTTTAATTATTTTGTTAGAAATCTTATTAATCAAATTTACTATTGGTTTAATTAATTTTGTATAAAAATAAAAAAACCTAGAGACTCTCAAAGCAAAAGTCATTGGCTTATTAATTGCAAATATCTTAGGAGTTACTTCAGAAAATATTACAATCATTAACGTCATAAAAATTGTTGCAACTGTTACACCTAAACCACCAAATTCTGAAACAAGTAATTCTGTCATTAATGCTGTAGCTAAAATATTAAATAAGTTATTAGCAAGTAAAATTCCAGTAATGAATTCATCTTTAAAATCTTTAATTTTTAAAATGAAATTTGCATTTTTTGCCCCTTTATCTCTCTGTCTAAAAGCTCGCTGTTTTGATACTGCTGTTAAAGCGGTTTCTGAACCAGAGGATAGTGCAGATAATAAAAGTAGAATTATTATTGCTAATATTTTTATAATAACAATTAAAGTCATTAATTAATTTGATAAAGAATAGATTTTAGATCCCTTATTGAAATCTTTTTAATAAAACCCCCACTTTTTCCAATTAAAACAAAATTAACATCTTTATTTATAATTTTTTTATCAAATGCAATTCTTTTTATTAAAGCAGGAATAGTTTTTTTATTTATATACTTACTGTAGTTAACTGGTAATTTATATTTTTTTAATAATTCAATTAAATTAGTAACTTTTTCAGGATAGTAATTAAATAAACATGAGATTTTTAATTCTACTATCATACCTAAAGAGATTGCCTCCCCGTGTTTAAGATTGCCTTTATAAAAATTAGAATTTTCAATGGCGTGACCAATAGTGTGGCCAAAGTTTAGAATTGCTCTCGAATTTTTAGAATTCAATTTTTCTCTATAATCAGAAATATATTTTAATTTTGAATAAATGGAGAGCTTAATTAGTTTATTTATATCAATTTTAGATTGAGAAATAAGAAGTTTATGTAATTGCTTTGAGTCAATTAGGCTATATTTTATAATCTCTGCAAAGCCACATGAGATCTCTCTCTTAGGTAAAGATTTCAAAAAATCAGAAGAAATAAATACCTTTTTAGGGAGATTAAAGGTTCCAATTAAATTTTTACCAAATTTACTGTTAATTCCTGTTTTACCTCCTATAGCACTATCTACCATGGCCAAAAGAGAGGTTGGTATCATCACATGCTCAATGCCTCTCATAATTGTAGAAGCTAAAAAACCAGAGAGGTCTCCAATCGTCCCACCACCAAACGAATAAATAATACTTTTGCGTTGTACACCCTTTTTAAAGATTTTTTCAATTAAAGATGAGTAATTCTCTATACTTTTTATCTTTTCTTCACCCTTAATTATCAATGATCTAACTGAAAACTTGCTTAGAAGTTTTTTGACTAATCTATTTTTAATAATACTTCGATCAAATATTAAAATATCAAGATTTGAAATATCATTGATTAGCTTTTTTTCTAATTGAGCTATATTTACAAATTCAACTTCGTGAGCTTTTCTATCAATTAATTTTTTAATTTTCATTACTTTAAGTGATTTAATATATTTCTTATAGTTTTTTGAGTATTACTTGTCGCATTAATAGTTAAATCGGATAATTTATTGTAAGTTTCTTTTCTATCATTGAAAAGTAATTTAATATTTTTTTCGACATTATTTTTTAATAAGGGTCTATTCTTATTCCGAGTAGTTCTTTTTATTAAAGTCTCTAAATCACAATTCAAGTATATATTAAACGTCTGCTTTAAAAGATCTTTATTTTTTAAAATTATACCTCCACCAGCTGAAATAACTATATTTCTATTTAATAATAATTTTTTGAATATCGACCTTTCTAACTTTCTAAAATAATCCTCACCTTCATTTATAAATATATCTTTAATTCTAGATTGACTTTCTAATTCAATTTCCTCGTCAGTATCATAAAAGTTGAATTTTAAATGATCAGATAAAGCCCTTCCAATTGTAGATTTACCGGAGCCAGGCATACCTATCATACATATTTTAGCTAATTTTTTATTCACCATTGTTATTTGATATGTTTTAAATATATAATATCAAAAACCAACAAATATATATTTATGAGAAAAATAGCATTACTATCAACGATTATCATACTAATTTTAGCTGGTTTCGTTTTATTAAACTCTATAAGTATACCTGCACCATCCAAAGACAAAGAATATAATATTCCTATTAATCAATTCATATGAAATATCTTGTCTTATTTTTGTTACTAATAACTCCCACTATGGAAGCAGATGAATTTAATGAAGAAATAATATTTCAAGAAAAATCATTCTCTCAAAATAATATTATATCGTCTATTAAATCTGAAGAATTTCTTTTAAAACTAATTAATTCTACTGAAAATAATAACAATTTTTTTTATTCTCTTTTTGATCCATTAACAAATAATACTATCTATCCAGAATATTCGAATGAAGTTGATTTTTTTTTAGAAAAAATAAATTTGTTCAACGAAAAAGATTATAGATATCAAATTAATTCAAATTTGTTTGAAAAAGTTATTTTTGAAAATTTTAAAAATACAAATAATAATAAAGCTTATTTAGCTTATTTATCTGACTCAAATCAATTTGATGAATTATGTAGGTATTTATTTGTGTTAGATAATAGTCAGAAGAAATTTGATGAAGTTTTAGTTTATAATATTTTATGTTTAATTAAAGACAAACAATTTGAACAAATAAACTTTATTATAGAAATTTATGACCAAACAGAGTTTAATAAACTTAATACAAAATTTTTATTGGACTTTCTTTCAAAGAGTGAAAATGACAGTAATTATAATTTAAGTGAATTAGGATTAATTGATAAATATATTGCTCTAATCTCTGATACAATAACTGTCAATGTAGATGAAATAAGTAATATTCTTGAATTAGAAATATATCAAAAATCAAATAAAATAGATTTATATCAAGTAAATCATCTTTTTAAAAATAGAGTAATAAATAAATCTCAATATATATCTATGCTTAAAAAACTAAAAGATAAGCCAAATGAATTAGTGATGTTCGAAAAAATGCAAAAACAAATTAATTATAATAAAAAATTTGAAATTTTAGAGAGTTACATTCCCTCATTGCAATTAGATTTATATGATGTGTCTCGATTAATTAACGACCAATTTATTGAGATGAGAATTACACAAAGAAACTTAAATTATATTAATGGTTTAATGCTTTTATCACTTTATGAGAATTCAAGTTTCTTAGAAAATTTATTGACCTTACTAAAAGATGTGCCTAATGGATTAATAGAAAACAATGATATAGCAACTGCTTTAAAGAATTATTTAACTCAAAATTTTGATAATAAATACTACGCAGATAATAATGAATATATAAATAGCCCTCTAATGAAATTTTTATTTTTAAACAGAAATATTAATTTTATTGAAAGCGAAGATTTAAAAATTACACAAACTGACACCATTTCAGTGAATCCTGTGTATTTGGCTAGCTTAGCTGAAAATTTGAATTTAATTGACTCGTATATATATTATATCAATTTAAGTGAAAAATTTTATTCGATTAATGAATTTGATTTGTACTTCTTAAATAACTACATCATAGACAATCAATTTTTAAATAATGAATTAATAAAATTAGCCTTTAGAGCGCATTTAATTAATTTATGAAATATGAAAAGTACAAAGACTTATATACTGAATTTCTAATATCTGAAAAAAATCTATCAAAAAATTCTCTAAATAATTATTTAGTTGATCTTGATCAATTTTTTTTTGATCAAGACTCAAATACTAGCAATATCAATATCAAGATTAAAACGTATATTGCCCAATTAAGAAAAAGAAATCTAAAATCGTCTAGTGTAAATAGAAAAATTTCAACTTTAAAAAATTATCTAAAGTTTCTTCATACTGAAAAAATAATAGACCAAATTGATTTTCAAGAATTTGAGACTTTATCCACTGTTAAAAAAATACCAAAAGCTATTTCAAAATCACAAATGGAGCAAATATTTGAGGACTTAAAAAAATCTAAACAGACTAATGCGGGGCTATATATTTTAATATTAAAATTAATTTATTTATCAGGCTTGAGAATATCTGAGGCATTAAACTTGAAGTGGTCTGATATTAACCATCAAGATAATTCTATTTATGTCTATGGAAAAGGGTCAAAGGAAAGAAAAGTCTTCATCATAAATGATTATTTGGTTCAATTGAAAAATTTAGAAAAAAATAATCAATACGTTTTTACTATCAACAAAAAAAAAATTTCAACAAGATCAGTAAATAAATTCCTTCAAAATTGTTATGATAATTCATTAATTAAAAATAAATTATCCTCACATATATTTAGACACTCATTTGCTACTACTATGTTAGAGAATAATGCTGATATTAGACATATTCAAAAATTATTAGGTCACTCAAGTATATCTACTACAGAAATTTACACCAAAGTAGCAAAGTCAATGAAAAAGAGAGTTTTAGACACTTATCATCCTCTAAAAAATAAAATATAGTCTTCTAATGTTTTATTTGGACTTTGAAGAAAAGCTAGAAAAATTTGATATTGAGATCCAATCTTTAATTAAACTATCAAAAGAGAGTGAAATAGATGTTGATGGAAAAATTAATAATATTGAGGAAAAAAAACAAATTGAGCTTAATAGGATCTATTCAAACTTATCTCCTTGGCAAATAGTTAAACTTGCAAGACACCCTAATAGACCTAAAACCAAAAATTTTATAAATAGTATTTTTACACAATTTACTCCACTATATGGAGATAGACTATATTCTGAAGATAATGCAATTATATCTGGTTTTGCATTTTTAGATAAATTTCCTGTTATAATTTTAGGCACTGAAAAGGGAAATGATATGAATACCAGAATAAAACATAATTTTGGTATGGCGAAACCTGAGGGCTATAGAAAATCTCAAAGAATTATGAGACTAGCATCAAAGTTGAATTTACCTTTAATCTGTTTTATTGACACATCTGGTGCTTACCCTGGCAAGGACGCCGAAGAAAGAGGACAAGCTGAGGCTATAGCTCAATCAATGAAAGTTGCCTTAAACTGTGAAACTCCATGTATTTCTGTGGTAATAGGCGAGGGTGGATCTGGAGGGGCAATTGCATTGGCTACGAGCGATATAGTTATCATGCTAAGCAATTCAATATATTCTGTAATTTCTCCTGAGGGATGTTCGTCTATACTTTGGAAATCATCTGATTTTGCTGAGACGGCATCTAATTCTCTAAAAATAACAGCAAAAGATTGTCTTGAATTAAAAATTATTGATCAAATTATTGAGGAACCGGTAGGTGGTGCACACAGGCACCATGAAAAAGTTTCCTCTGATCTAAAAAAAGTGTTAGTTAAGAGTATTGAAGATCTTAAACTATTAACAAAAGATGAATTGATAAAAAAAAGAAATAATAGATACTTAAACTATATTATTTGATTTATTACTCCCGTGACATTGTTTATATTTTTTTCCTGATCCACATGGACAAGGATCATTTCTGCCAATCTTTTTATTGATAGGTTTATTTATTTCAACTTTTTCGTGTTCATTCTTTTTTTCAACTCGAATATTATTTAATACCAATACCATTTGCTTTTGTATCTCATATATTAATTGATTAAAAGCTCCCAAGGATGCCTTACGAAATTCATTTACAGGGTCTTTACCACCGTAGCCACTAAGGCTAACAGACATACGAATATTAGTAAGTTCTTGTATATGGTTATGCCAATTTTTATCTAAAATAGAGAGGCTCACTTGTCTTAATATGTAAATATAAGCGTTGGTATGCTTTGCATAGTTTTCATCTTTAATTTTTTTAAATGAAGATAAATAGTGCTCTTTGTCATCATTTTTTTGCTCATCAATAAAAGACAATATATCTGAGAAATTCTTTATCTCCTCCTTTTCACTTTCTAGTAAATTAGTAATAAACTCATCTTCAGTTTCTTGTATAAAACTTATGATATCTTCATTAATGATAGTCTCTCTTTTTGAGTAAATTATATTTCTTTGTTTATCTATTATGTTATCAAATTCTAATAACTGCTTTCTAATATCAAAGTTATGACCTTCAACTCTTTTTTGAGCGCGTTCAATTGATGATGTTAGCCATTTATGTTCTATTACTTCTCCTCGCTTAAGCCCTAAAGTTGAAAGCATAGATTGGAGTTTTTCTGATCCAAAAATTCTCATTAGGTCATCTTCCAAAGAAACAAAAAATATACTTTCCCCAGGGTCTCCTTGTCTGCCTGATCTTCCTCTTAATTGATTATCTATTCTTCTACTTTCATGTCTTTCAGTTCCTAAAATACACAGTCCACCTAAATCAATAACTTTTTGGTAATCACTCTCATTATAATTTGTATCAATATCTGGGTTTCCGCCTAATTTTATATCAGTACCTCTTCCCGCCATATTAGTCGCTACTGTTACTTGAAATGGTTTACCTGCTAATGCAATAATTTCAGCTTCATTTTCATGATTTTTTGCATTCAGAACATTGTGAGGAACTTTGTTGGTCTTTAAAATATCTGAAATATAATTAGATTTTTCAATTGAGGTCGTACCTACTAAGATTGGTTGACCTTTTTCATACTTATCTTTTACTAAATCTAGTACTGCCTTATATTTTTCATCAGGAGTTTTATAAATTTGATCATTTTGATCAATCCTGATCATTGGTTTATGAGTGGGTATTTCAATTACGCTTAAACCATATATCTCTAAAAACTCTTCTGACTCAGTCAGAGCAGTTCCAGTCATTCCAGATATTTTTTGATATTTTTTAAAATAATTTTGAAAGGTAATGCTAGCAAGAGTAATACTCTCTTCCTGTATCTTAAGGTTTTCTTTGGCTTCTAAAGATTGATGAAGGCCTTCACCGAATCTTCGTCCCTCTGATAATCTTCCAGAAAACTCATCTATAACGATAATTTGTCCATTTTTGACAACATAGTCTTTATCTCTTTCATATATAAACCTAGCTTTTAATGACTGATTTATAATTTGATAGGCCTCTAAATTTTCATTATCAAATAAACTATTCCCTTTTAAAAAATTTATTTTTTTTAAATTAAATTCTATTTTCTTAATACCGCTATCTATGAGTAAAACGTTTTTTCTTTCTTCATTTATCTCCACATCATCTTCTGAGAGATCTTGGGTAATTTCATAGCATAATTTAAATAGCTGTATTGGAGTTTTTACAGGCCCTGATATACCTAGAGGCGATCTAGACTCATCGATTAATACAGAATCAGCTTCATCTATTAAAGCTATATGATGACCTTTTTGCATTTTTGGTTGGTTGATACCCCTCAAGTTATCCCTGAGGTAATCAAAACAAAATTCATTATTGTTTCCGTAAACTATATTAGATTGATAGCTTTTAACTTTTTCTTCAATTGTCTGCCTGTTCTGAATATATGAGCAACTAATATTTAGATATTCAAAAATTGGTCCCATCCAAAGACAGTCTCTTTGAGCTAAGTAATCATTGACAGTAATTAAGTGAACTTTTTTACCTAAAACAAAATTTAATACCATAGGAATAGTAGCAACGAGCGTTTTACCTTCTCCTGTTTTCATTTCAGCAACAAATCCATGATAAAGGGCAATACCTCCAATAATCTGGGAGTCATAGTGTCTGAGTTTAATCGTTCGTTGAGAGACCGCTCTTACTAAAGCACAGACAAAACTTATATCCTTATCAGAAAGTTCAGCTACTTTATTAGAAATATAATCCTGTTTTAATTCTTCAATTTGAGTAATCATTTCTTCTCTTGTTAAATTTGAAATTTGCTCTTCAAGTTGATTTACTTGATATAAATATTTATTTGAAACTTCTTTTATTAAATTTATGTTTTTTTTTGATGAAAAAAAGTTATTAATTTTTTGAAACATTAGCTTACCAATATACTAAATTAATTTTATTTCCATGATGTAAATGTAGCAATCTCTATTTCAAGAGGAATATATTTATGTTTTTCGACTAGTTTTGAAAATATTTTGTTTGTTAAACTTAAAAAATCTTTTTTAAATTTATATTTTTCATTAAAATAATTTGAAATCCCAAATTTTTTGAAATCACTTCTCAGTTTACTTAAAGAACTATAATTAATTTCTAGATTATCTATCCCAACAACTACATCTTGAAATTTATTTTTATTCATATCATCTATCAATTCTGACGTTTCTAAAAATGGGCCAAACCTTCTATAAGCTCCTCCATGAATTTTTTCATCAATTTCTAAGAAGATATTTTGAAGAGTTCTCATTGAATTGTTAGTGATGACATTGAAGCAAAATAATCTGTTATCATTTAATTTAGATAAGATCTTAGTAAAAACATTTGTACTATTTATAAATAATGGTATTTGTAATGAAAAATTAGATATAACAGCATCAAATTTACCCTCAACTAAACTTATATTATTAATATCTGTAATTTCTGAATTATTATGATTGATGAAATCTAAAATAATGTCTTCATCAAGAATTAAATAATTATTTAATTTTTTAGATATATATTTAAATTTATTTGCTATTAAATCTGACCCATTTTTTGTTAGTAAATTAGATTTATCGAAATGAGCCTCTCTTCTCATATCCTTCTTTTTTAAATTAAATTCGTTCATAATATGTTAGAGTAACGTAGCATGATATCGAGATTTAATTTAGATCAAAAAAGATTATCCTTTTACGAAAATCCTGAAATATTTCATAAGGAATTTGCTGATATAGTCTCTTCTAATAACGAGAATGAATTAATGTATTCTGCTGAAGAGCCTATAGTAGTTTTCAATAAAGATAAAACCTTAAAGCTAACTCTAATAAAAGAGGATAAACAGTTAGACTATATTTTATTTTCTAATCATAGCATTTCAATTTTACCACAAGAAAAAATAAAAATACATAAAGCGATTAAGGATGTTTCAAGCTTTACTATTTATAAATTAAATACTTGAATGAAGGTTGCTCTAATTCAGATCACTGTTGGTTCAAATTTTGATGAAAATTTTGAAAAATCAAAAAAATTTCTCAATGATAGTTTGGCCTTAAATCCAGATTTTATTTTACTCCCAGAGTGTTTTCTTTTTCTATCAAATAAATCTAAAATTTCGCTTGGTATGCATCATTTCTCTATTGAATATTTCAAAGATTTTTCAAAGACTAATAAGCTTCACTTATTATTGGGATCACTCCCTATAACTGAAAATGATAAACTATATAATCGATCTATTTTGATTAACCCTGAAGGCCATATAGTATCTATTTATGATAAAATTCACATGTTTGATATAATTTTAAAAAATGGTGAAAGTTATAAGGAGAGTGATTTTTATACATCTGGTAGTGAATTGAAAATGACAACAGTATTAGGTCAATCAATTGGTCATTCTATTTGTTACGATTTAAGATACCCGAAATTGTATCGAGCCTTAGCTAAAAAAGGAGCAGGAATTATAGTAATCCCATCTGCTTTTACATATACAACTGGAAAAGCTCATTGGCATTCTCTAATTAAGGCAAGAGCAATTGAGAATGGTGTTTTTATATTAGCTCCTAATCAATGGGGGGTTAATAATGAGAATAGATCAACTTATGGACATAGCTTAATCGTAGATCCTTGGGGAGAAATTTTAGCTGAGGCTGATGACAGTGAGATGATCATAACATCCGAACTTTACTTAAATAAAGTTCAAGAGTGTCAGAATGCGATACCAGTCTTAAATTATGATAGAAATTTTGACTAATAATATTGAAAATCCTCATTGAATGACTAAATAAAAAGTATGATTAAATTTGATTTAGTTTGTGAAAATGAACATATTTTTGAAGCTAGTTTTGATGACTCAGCGTCATTCGAAAAACAAAGAAAAAAAAATCAAATTGAATGTCCTTTCTGTAATTCATCAAAAATATCAAAATCAGTCATGGCACCAAATGTAGCTAATAAGTCAACAAGCTCGTCAAAAATAAATCGTAAAAAAAATAAGTTATTTTCAAATTATAATAAGCAATTAAATAAAATTAAATCTGAGATTGAAAAAAATTTTACATATGTTGGAAAAAAATTTCCAGAGGAAGCAAGAAAAATTCATTATGGAGAAACTAAAGATAAGCCTATTTATGGTGAAGCAACTGATAAAGAGAGCCAAGAACTAGTTGAGGAAGGTATACAACTTATTAAACTTCCTTTTAATCAAAAAGAAAAAAAGAAAAATTAATACTTTAAAGCACCAATATAATTTACTAAATTAACCTTACTTAATTTAAAGGACTTAATAATTGGATTATATTTTAGACCCTCTACGTTTAACAAACTTAAATTATATTTTTGACTTATAGTCTGTAATTGAGTTGGTGATAAAAAAAGATCGTATTCATGAGTTTTTTTGGGAAGTATCTTCAAGATATTTTCAGCAATATCTATTGCAAAATATTTTGATAATAAATTCTTATTAAGTGTTGATACAAAAATTAAAGCATTTTTATTTAGTTTTTTAATAAGACTTTCAAAGAGTTTATGCTTATCTCCCTCTTCTAAATGTTCTAAAAATTCAAATATAAAAATAATATCGAATTTTTTTTTACAATTCTTTAAAAAAGTATTTGCATCCAAGTTATAGAGATTAAAGTTTTTTTTATTTTTTAATTTGAAATTTTTTTCTATATCAATTCCAGTGCATTGAGCTCCCATTTCGAAATAATTATTTAAAAACTCACCTGTACCACATCCAAGATCTAAAACTCGTTTATTTTGGAAAAAATTATAAATATCCTGATCAGTATGATCCCTTAATATTTTGGACATATACTGATGTCTTATAGCCATCATTTGCTCCAATGGTTCGTAATATTCTTTATTATATTTAGCCATGTTCTTTACATCATAAATGTTAGATGTATATTACCGTAATTCATGAAAATTAAAGTTTTAAAATTTGGCGGCACATCAGTCGGAAGCGTTGAGGCTATAAAAAGATCAGCAAATATTATTTGTGATTGGTCAAAAAAGTCAAAAGTCATAGCTGTGCTATCTGCAATGTCTGGTGAGACTGATCGTCTTATCAATTTAACTAAATCTTTTTCAAAATCCCCAAATCCAGTTGACTTTGATAACGCCATTTCGACAGGAGAAAATCTTTCTTGCGCATTAATGTCTATCTTTCTTAACAATAAAAAGACTAAATCAAAATCTCTTCATAGTTGGCAAATACCTATAATGACCTCTTCAGAGCATATGAAGTCAAGAATTTTGTCTATTAACAAAAACTTTTTATTAAATGAATTAGAGAATTTAGATGTTCTAGTAGTTCCTGGGTTTCAAGGAATAAATGAGAAGAGAGAAATAACTACTTTAGGTAGAGGTGGCTCTGATACTAGTGCTGTCGCAGTAGCTGCAGCTATGGACGCTGAGTGTATTATTTATACTGATGTGGAAGGTGTTTTCACTACTGATCCAAACATAGTGCCTAACGCAAAAAAAATAAATAAAATTTCATATGAAGAAATGCTTGAATTAGCCTCTCAAGGGGCTAAGGTTCTTCAAACTCGTTCTGTCGAATTAGCTATGAGAAAAAATACTAAATTAACTGTTAGGTCATCTTTAAAACCAAAAAAAATTGGCACAATCATAACTGATGAGAAAAGTGTTTTAGAGAAAAATACTGTAAGCGGAATAGCTTATACTAAAGACGAAGCGAAGATTACTCTCTCGAGAGTTTTAGACAAACCTGGTGTTTCATCTAAGATCTTTGGACCTTTAGCCAAGGGAAATATAAATGTGGATATGATACTTCAAAATATTTCCCAAGATGGAAAGTTTGCAAACTTATCTTTTACACTTCCAAGGGTGGATCTAGAAAAAGCTTTAAAAATATTAAAAAAAGAGAAATCCAAAATAGGATACAAAAAGATTATTTCTTCTAATAATATTTCAAAAATTTCAGTAGTTGGAGTAGGGATGAGATCCCATGCTGGAGTAGCCCAGACCCTATTTGACACTTTAGGAAAAAATAAAATAAATATTCAAGTTATTACTACTTCTGAAATCAAAATAAGTATTTTGATAGATGAAGTACATACTGACTTGGCTGTACAAAAGTTACATCAAGCCTTTAAACTACACAAATAAGAATTTTTGAAGAATTTAATTTCAATCAAAGAGGCAAGAATTAAAAAAGGATTATCTATAAATGATTTATCCAAGGGTTTGAAATTAGACCCTGAAATAATCCGTTTGCTAGAGGAAAATTTACAGTTACCTGATAAATTTAAAGCTTACCGATCAACATATAAAAAATCTATATATAGATACTTAGGTTATGAGGTTAAATATAAAAACTCTATTGGCGATATTCCAATTGATTACACAAGACTTTCAATAGTTTACTTCTTGTTACTGCTTGTTTTTACAGTGCTAGTTTTACTGTCTTTTAATATTTATAATAAATTTAATAATCAGATTACAATTAGAAATATAGATAAAGACCAAGTTTATATGGATATTTTAAATTTATCCTCTCAGTATAATTTAAATGAATTGAGTCATGATGAATTTGTAAATAATCTTACTTTATCAAGCAGGGTGAATTATTCACAAAAAGTATCAATTTTTTCAAAATCTAATAAGACTATTTATTATAAGATTCAAAATAAAAATAGAAAAACCATACAATTTGGCGAGATATTTCAATCAAGTGAACTTAATCTTGATTTAGACAATGATTTTTTGATTGATTTATCTAATATAAATAATGTCGAAAAGATAATATACAGAGGTATAGAAATTAAAGTAAGTGAGGGATTAAATTCTTATTTATTAAACTTTAATATTAAAGATTTAGAAGCTCTATTATGAAATATTCTCACTCAATAAAGAGAAAAAAAACAAAAAAAATTCAAATTGGAAATATTTATGTCGGGGGAGACTCGCCAATTACAGTTCAAACAATGACGAATACTCTTACACATGACATTGATGCAACGCTCGAGCAGATATCGCTAATCGAACAAGAAGGATGTGACATAGTCAGAGTTTCAGTTCCTGATGAAAAATCATCACAAGCATTAAAAAAAATAATTCCAGAAATAAATATACCTTTAGTTGCTGATATACACTTTCACTACAAAAGAGCACTTGAGGCAGCAGAAAATGGAGCACATTGTCTACGAATAAATCCTGGTAACATTGGCTCTAAAGAAAAGGTAAAAGAGGTTGTTGAGGCCGCTAAACAGAATAAAATACCTATTAGAATAGGTGTTAATGCTGGAAGCTTAGAAAAATCAATTTTAGAAAAATATAAAAGTCCAACTGCTGAAGCGTTATTTGAAAGTGCTAAATTAAATATTAAATTATTGGAGGATCTAAATTTTGATAATTTCAAAATAAGTGTTAAAGCCTCAAATGTTTTCACTGCTGTAGAGTCTTATAGAATGTTATCTAATTTTTGTGAATATCCTCTTCATTTAGGTATTACTGAGGCTGGAAGTTATTTTAGTGGTTCTATTAAGTCATCTATTGGTCTTGGATTACTCCTTTATGATGGTATCGGTGATACTGTGAGAGTCTCACTTTCTGATCATCCAACACAAGAAGTTAAGGTGGGATTTGAAATGTTAAAATCATTAAATTTAAGAAACTATGGTGTTACCATAATATCATGTCCATCCTGTGCTAGACAGCAGTTTGATGTGATTGAGACGGTTAAGAGTGTTGAAAAAAAACTTTCTCATATTAAAAAACCAATTACAGTTTCTATTATTGGATGTGTCGTTAACGGGCCTGGAGAGGCCACCATGACAAATATAGGTATTACAGGAGGTGGTAATAATACACATATGGTTTACGTTGATGGTGAAAAAAGTCATCGAATTCAAAATGAAGATTTAGTTGAGTACTTGGTCGAAACTATAGAAGGTAAAGTAGAACAGATACATCATATAAAATGAAAAATAATGTTAATTTAGTCAAAGGCACACATGATATTTATGGAGCTGAGATGGAAAAGTTTGAATTTATTATTGAAAGTTTTTACTCAGTTTGTAAAAAATTTAATTTTCAATCTATACAAACACCTATTATTGAACAACAGGAGTTATTTTCAAGAGCTGTTGGTGAACAAACTGACATTGTCTCTAAAGAAATGTATTCATTTTTAGATAAAGGTGAAATTAATATATGTTTGAGACCTGAGGCTACTAGTGGTCTAGCAAGGTTTGCTGCTTCAAATTATCAATCAGGTTTAATGAAATTAGTTACCCACGGCCCTATGTTTAGAAGAGAAAGGCCCCAGAAGGGTAGATATAGACAGTTTCATCAGATAAATATTGAGTCTATTGGGGAAAAAGGTCCTTATATTGATTTTGAACCAATTCTAGTTGCAAGGCTATTATTAGATAAACTTGGGGTGAGTAAAAATAAATACAAGCTATTGATAAATTCACTTGGATCAAAAGATGATCAGCTCAGTTACTCTATGTTATTAAAAAAATATTTAAGCGATTTTAAAAATCAATTATCTGAAACATCAATTTCAAGACTAGATAAAAACCCACTCAGAATTTTGGATAGCAAAGACCCAGAAGATACTGAAATTTTAAAAAGTGCACCAAAAATTGGTGAACACTTATCTACTGAAAGTAAAAACTATTTTGACCAAGTAAAAAAACTTCTAAATATTAATGAAATAGAATTTTATGAGGAACCAAAATTAGTAAGAGGATTAGATTATTATTCGCATACAGCCTTTGAATTCCAAACTATAGAGGATAAAAGACAAAATGCAATATTAGCTGGTGGTAGGTATGACAAGTTAATTAGTATGATTTCATCTAGGGATATCCCAGGAATAGGCTGGGCAGCTGGTGTTGAAAGATTAATGGATTTAATAACGATTGAAGTTGAAAAATCAAAGTCAAAGAATAAAATATTATTTGCTGTTCAAGATGAGACTTATTTAAACAATAATAGAATTTTAAAACAAATATATAATTTTAAATATAATCACGAAGTAAGAGTAAATAAAAATATAAAAAAACTTTTTAGCTACGCTGATAAAAATAATTTTAGTTTTATTCTTCTTATTGGTGAGGAAGAAATAAATTCTAATAAAATAATCTTAAAAGATTTAAAAAATAAAAGTCAAAAATCTTTTGAAATTTCTAAATTTGAGCTAAAAAATGAAATTAGATAAACAAATCAATGACTTAAAAAGTAAATTCGATCATTTAAACGATAAACTTTTAAACTCACAAAACTTAGATAACAAGGAAATCATTCAAATAAATAAAGACTTATCAAAATTAGAACCAATTATTACTTTATCTAATGTTATAAAAAATTTAAACAAGGAGATTAAAGATTACAAAGAAATTCTTGAAAATGAGAGTGACAAAGATTTAAGAGATATAGCTAAACAAGAATTACCTATTTTTGAAAAGGATTTAGAAACTAAAAACAAAGAATTACTTATAGCTCTATTACCTAAAGATGAGGCTGATGACAAAAATGTAATTTTAGAAATTAGGGCAGGCACTGGAGGGGATGAGGCTGCTTTATTTGCAGGCGATTTGTACAGAATGTATGAGAGATATTCCTCTTTGAAAAGTTGGAGGTTCCAGCCAATGGAAAAAAATGAGACTGGCTTGAAGGGAATTAAAGAGGCAATAATTGAGATTAAGGGAGATGGTGTATTCAAATTTTTAAAAAATGAGTCTGGCGTTCATAGAGTTCAACGTATTCCTGAAACTGAGTCTGGTGGTAGAATTCACACATCAGCTGCCACGGTAGCTGTTTTACCAGAGGCTGAGGATGTAGATTTAGATATAAAAGATACTGACCTTAGAATAGACGTTTATAGATCAGGAGGAGCAGGAGGACAATCAGTCAATACTACAGATAGTGCAGTAAGAATCACACACCTTCCTACAAACATAGTGGTAACTCAACAAGATGAGAGATCTCAACATAAAAATAAAGCTAAAGCGTTAAAAATTCTACGTTCGAGATTATATGAGTTAGAAAGAATTAAAAAACGGGAAGAAGAGTCATCAAATAGAAAAAATCAAGTTGGCTCTGGAGATAGATCTGAAAGAATTCGAACTTATAATTTTCCTCAGGGCAGAGTCTCTGATCATAGAATTAACTTAACACTTTATAAATTAGATCAGTTCTTAACTGGTGAGGCATTGGATGAAATGATATCAGCTTTGTCTGCAAGTGAACAAGCTGATAAGCTGAGTCAATTAAATGTTAAATAATGACCGCTTAAGTAAATTAGAAATAAAAAAAAGACTTCTTGAAAAATTAAATACAGTTTCAGGTAATCAAGCTGAGCAAGAGTCTCAAATAATGATTTCATATTCTGCAAATAAAATAAATTATATAGATGTCAACGAAAGTGAGATTGACAAAGAATTAATTAATAAAATCTTAAATGAAAGAATTAAAGGAAAACCATTAGCAAAAATTATTAATGAAAAAGGCTTTTGGAAAAATATTTTTTATACAGATGATTATACTTTAGATCCTAGAGCAGACTCAGAAATTTTAGTTGAACAAATTTTAAATGATTGCTTACAAATTAAGAATAAGAATAAATTTAATTTTCTTGATTTGTGTTGTGGAACTGGCTGCTTAGGTATTTCTATTATAGATGAGTTAGAAAATTCTTTTTGCGACTTTATAGACATTTCCAAAAAAGCCCTCAGTGCTTGCAAAAAAAACATTATAAAATTTGAAAAACAAAAAAATTCAATGTTATTTCACTCAAATTTATTTGAAAATTATCCAATAAATAGATTAAAAAATATTGATGTTATTGTTTGTAACCCTCCTTATATACCAACAATTAATTATCTGAGTTTAAATAATGAAACGTTGTATGACCCTAGGATATCACTTGATGGAGGAGAATTGGGTATAAAGTATTATGTAAAAATTATTGATTATTTAATTAATGTTAAATTTAAAGGGTCTTTATATTTTGAAATTGATCCAATTATTACTGAAAATATGTATAAATATTTATTAGAAAAAGGTATAAAAATAGTCTATAAAAAGGTTGATTATCTTAGGTTAGATAGATTAATAAAGATAACACTCCCTAACACTTATTGATGGGCTTCTTTTAGGATAATCGAATAAAATTTATGAAAAATTTTGTCAAACGAAAGCCCTACGGTGGGCAAAGAAAAATCAACTCTTCTAGAGGTGGAGTAGCAGATTCTCCATACTTACAAACTAACGGTAATTCCAATGGCTATAAAAGAAATGGTAAGAATCCAAAAGACCAATATAATGATTTTCTTAACAAAGCAAAAGATGCCAAAGGCCAAGGTGATGATGTATTAGAGCAGTTTTACCTTCAACATGCTGAGCATTATTTTAGACAAACAGATAACTCCAATAGAGGTTTTGTTGCTAGAAAAATTATTAATAAAGATAAATCTGAAAAAAATGATATTGATACAAAAAAAGATGATAAGACAGAACAATCCTCAAACTCTGATTTTGATGATTTAGCTAGCCAATTAGCCTAGTTGATCATATTTTTATAAATACCTACTTCTTCATCTATACTTAAAACTAGACTTTTAAACTCGTCTAACTGTTGTTCGTTAAGCTTTCTTCCAGAGGGAAGTTTAAGTGTTGCTGGGTTAATTTGAACACCGTTGACAATAATCTCATAATGTAAATGAGGCCCAGTAGATTTTCCAGTTGAACCAACATATCCAATCACATCACCTTGTTTAACTCTCACACCACTGGTTATCCCTTTTTTGTAACTTTTCAAGTGAGCATAAGCCGTTTTGTAAGTACTATCATGACGTATTCTTATATATTTTCCATATCCTCCGTTTCTACTTGCATACTCTATGACACCATTTCCAGCAGCAAATATAGGAGTTCCTGATGGGGCAGCAAAATCAACCCCTTTGTGCATTTTATTGTAACCAGATATAGGATGTTTTCTCATACCATAACTAGAACTAAGCCTCGCTCCATTTATAGGAGTTTTCATTAAGCTTTTTGTCATTCCCTTTCCTTTTTCATCAAAATATTCACTGAATTCATCTGTATCGTATAGATAGTATAATAACGGGGTGCCCCTTGATGATAGCATAAGATATTTTGGATCCTCAATTTGTATCGTCTCACCATCCTTATTTGTTTTTTTTGTAAATATCATTTCAAACTTATCCCCTTCATAAATATCTCTTTGAAAATCAACATCAAAACTATAAATCCTTATAATTTCATTTATTACTATCTCTGATAATCCTTGATCTTTCATAGCTTTATACAAACTTGTTTTAATTTCTCCAGATACAAAAATTTTTTCAGAAATTAGAGGGATTTCTTTAATTTCATAAATAAATTTATTGTCTAGATAAGATATTATTAGCTCTTTTGTGTCAGAATATTTGTAAATGAGGTTAAATAATTTTAGTCCTTCACTTCCGTAATCACTAAAAATTTTAACAGTATCCCCAATATATAATTTTGAAAAGTCATAATACTCTTCTCCATTAAGAATTACTAAGTCTATATCTCTACCTTTTAAGCCTCCTTTTTTTAATATTTTTGCAAAATTATCTCCTTTGGAAACTTTAATTTCATTAAATTTATAAATATTCTCCTCATCTCTTTTAACTTCAGTGGGACTCAAATTATCTAAAGAATTTAATTCAACTTTATTATTTTCTTTATTTATATCTCTATCAAAAATATTAGATAAATTTTCCAGTGTAATATTTTCAAAATAACTATTCGATTTTTTTTTATCAAAAATTGGATCAGTTAAACTCTCAATACTAATAATTTCATAATATTTTTGAAATTTTTTTTTATCAAAATAATTGATATCCATTTCGTAATATACAATAGTTTCTTCATCTTTTATCTTCATAAAATCTATATAACTTATGTAAAAGCAAATTAAGCTAATTAAAAACAATAACGTTGTTAATGAAGCTTTTATTGTAAAACTATTTGTTCTTGCCATTAATTTCTTTATAAAGAAGTAAAATCATTTGATTTGTCATCATAATGGAAAAATCTAAAAAAATACTAGTCAATATATTTCAAGAAACTACTAAAATTTTTTGGATTTTATTCAAAGTTATACTTCCGGTCGTCATAGTTATCAGAGCTCTTGAGCTTATTGGAGCTATTCCTTTTTTAGCAAATTTTCTTGAACCATTAACAAGCTTTATTGGAATTGATGGCTCACTTGGCTTAGTTTGGATGGCTGCAATATTGGTAAATATATATGCAGGATTAGCTGCTTTTGCATCACTTCAAGCTATTTTTGATTATTCTGTAGCTGAGACTACAATTTTAGGTTTAATAATATTGATAGCTCACAGTCTGCCAATTGAGGTAGCTATTGCAAAAAAATCAAGAATTTCCTGGATTTTCAATTTAAGCTTTAGATTTATAAATGCAATTGTAGCAGGCAAAATATTAAACTTAATATTTACAAAATATGAATTATTTAATGAGCCCAATCAGTCAGTATTACAAGTTCCGAATGAATTAGTTTCTAACTTTGAATGGGCCACCCTACAAATTCAAAATTTCTTTATAATTTTTTTAATAATATTTTTTATAATATCAACAATTAATGTCCTTAAGGCCTTAGGTGTTTGGTCACTTTTAATTAATATAATGAAAATACCTTTGTCCTATTTAGGCATGTCTGAGAAAGTAGCTAATATAATCTTAATTGGTTTAACTCTTGGAATATCGTTTGGTGGGGGTTTTTTAATTGAGGAGTCCAAGAAAAATAATATTTCAAAGAAAGATATTTTATTATCCCTGTCATTCCTTAGTCTCTGCCATAGCATAATTGAAGATACAATATTGATTTTACTATTAGGTAGCCATATTTCTGGCATTTTATTTTTTAGATTTATTTATACTGTAATTATAATTTTATTAATGAAAATATTGTTAGAAACAAAAATGCAAAAGTTTATACTAAGTAAACTTACAGATGGATAATTACATTCAATTTCCACGTTACTCAATTTACTTAATTCCTAATTTATTATTTATTGATCAAGTAAATGATTTACTTTTGAAAAATAATATTAAATTTGATAGCCAAAAATTATCAAAATATGGTTTACATTATACCGTAAAAGCTCCTTTTTATTTAAGTCATCTTTATAGTGAGGAAAATCTAATAAAATCTTTTCAAGACTATTTTAAATCTAATCAAAATGTTTCCTATAAAGATAAATTTAACATCTTAGGTCTTAAAAAGCATAAAAATGTTTTTGCTTTAGAGCTAAATACAAATGATAAATTTAATTTTTTATGTAACGATATAATGAGATATTTTGATCTTTTTAGAAAAACTCTTAATCAGCAAGAGACTCAAATTGATCTTAAGCGTTTCAATAAATTATCCCCTTTAGAGATGGAATATTATTTAATATGGGGTTATCCTTATTTATTTGAGTTTAATACCCATCATGTTTCAATTGCAGATATGTCAAAAGAGATCATATATAACGATACTATAAAATCCTTAGAATATTCCAGTATTAGTCTTATGAAACAATACGTTGTAAATGGAAATTTTCAGACTATTTGCAAAATTAATTAATCTAAATTTTTTAATAAAAATATATCTATTATTTACTCTATAATAATACTCAAATATTATATTTTTAGACTTATGGGTATTTATGTAAAAAAGAGAAATTTTGCAGGTCTTAGATCGTTATTATTAATTTTAGTAATAACTATGGTTATAATTGTCTCTTACTACTTTGTTTTTCAAGAAAATAATAAAATTTATCCAGATAATAATTTAAATAGTTCTAATACACAGTTAGAGGAAAATATTAATTTTATTCAAGAAAAAGATCTTAGTGCTTATCTAAAAAAAGAAGATATGAAAGAATACTTAACAAACTCTGAATTTGATCAGAATATGAAGAAATTTGTTGAGGAAAATCCAGATTTTATCTTAAATGTTTTGCGTGAATACCAATTAAATCAAAATAAATTAGAACAAGAAAAAATTAATAAAGAAAATATATCAAGTATACAAAATTTAAATTTACAAGCTCATCCTATGTATTTAGGTGATGCTAGTGGTACAAAAGTTATTTATGAATTTGTCGATTACAATTGTGGCTACTGTGAGAAATATCACCAGGAATTAATTAATGTGATGAAAGAGGATACTTCAGTAAAATTAGTTATAATACAAATGCCAATTTTAGGTAATTTTTCAAAGGATTTAACAACCATTGCTTTGGCTTCCTCATTACAAGGTGAATTTAAAACAGTTCATAACTATCTATATTCATCTGAAAGAAAATCAAACATGGAGGATATTTTAGCAGATCTATTTCTAAAGGGTGTTGATCTTCAAATACTTAAAAAAGATATGGACTCCCAAGAAGTGAAAGACTTTCTATCAATTCATAAGAGTTACGTCGATGAATTTAAATTTACTGGAAGCCCAGCAACAATCATAGGAAATCAAATTATACCAGGTTTTATTGACCAAAGTAAAATTATTGAGATTTTGGAAAAAGAATTTTCCTGAACTCAATGAAAATTAGTAATTTCTCTAAGATTTCGACTAATATTTTTGGATCACGTGTAACAGGGTTCATTAGAGATATACTTTTTGCAAACTATTTAGGTGCAAACTTAATGTCAGATGCATTTCTTTTTGCTTTTAGATTGCCAAATCTATTTAGAAGAATTTTTGCTGAGGGTTCAATGAATAGTGTTTTTATACCACTATTTGTTAATCAAGAAAAAATAAATTCGAAAATGGCCAAAGATTTTATATGGATAATTTTTAACTTTTTTTTTGTAATTACATTATTTATATCTTTTTTGATATTTTTATTTAGTGAACAAGTAATATCAATATTAGCACCAGGGTTTTTATTAAATAAAAGTCAATTTTTATTTGCAAATGAGTTATTAAATATAACTTTTCCTTTTTTAATATTTGTAACTTTGTCGTCAGTATTGAGTTCAGTATTAAACGTTAAGGGAAAATTTTTCCTACCCTCTTTTTTATCAGTCATTCTTAATATTTTCATGATTTCATCATTAGTTATTTTTAAATCTGAGTCTCACTTTGCACTTGCTTGGTCAATGATTGTTGCAGGTTTTACTCAATTAATACTTTTATTTATTAACATAGGCGCTATTAAAATATTTTGGAGTACTGGATTAAAAAGTATTAACGAGCTATCTGGTCAGCTAAAAAAATTCTTTAAAAGATTTTCATATTCTTTACTGGGCTCTGGTATTATCCAACTAAATATTTTTATCTCAATGTTATTTGCTTCTTTAGTAGGTGAGGGTGCAATAAGCCAAATATATTACGCAGATAGAATAATTGATTTACCGTTTGCTCTAATTGCAGTTGCTATGTCTTTTACACTCCTTCCTTACTTGAGTAAAAATATTATTGATGAGAGTAAGAATTCTAGAGCTTTCAATGAAACTGTTATCTTTTGTTTTCTCTTTGCAATACCTAGTGCATTTGGCATTTTTATCCTAAGTGAGGAAATCATTAGAGTGTTATTTGGTAGGGGAGAATTTAGTAATAAGGATGTGCTAATCACATCAAAGATTTTACTAATATACTCTTTTTCATTGCCCGGTTATATGCTTGCAAGAATTTTCAATCAAGTATTTTACTCTTATGAGAAAGTTGAGTACCCAGTTAGGGCAGCAGTTCCAACTTTTATTTGTAATCTAATTTTATGTTTTTTATTCTATAAGCCTTTAGGTGTTATTGGATTATCTTTAGCTGGTGCTATAAGTGTATGGTTAAATCTATTTATTCAAATTTACTATTTAAAAAAACATTTTAACAGTTTTTTCAAAAAAATAATTATATTGGATACTAATAAATTAATTAAGATTTTATTAAGCGCTTTTAGTATGTATATTTCAATATTATTCTTAAAAAAATTTATATATCTAAATATATATTTTGACCTGTTAATTCAAATTCTTATTGGTCTTTTAATATATTTCCTCATACTAAATTGGCTTAAATTAAGTGAATTAAAACTTATTTTTCAATTGAAAAAATTTAATTAGGAATTTTATTTACTAATCTATTATTTAATTTAAAAGTATTTTTGCCCTAAATTTATGGGCGTGTAGCTCAGTTGGTTAGAGTACTTGCTCGACACGCAAGGGGTCACAGGTTCGAATCCTGTCACGCCCACCATTTACTTTTTAAGTTGATGATGTATTGTGTGCTCACATGAAAAAATATTTATTAGCTTTTTTATTTTACGCTCTTTCTTCAAACTTAACCGTTAGTGCAAATAGTTATTCAATTTTTGGTGGCACTTATGACTACGATGATGATAATACAACCAATCTGTTTGGTCTAAATTATCACATATCTAATAACGAAATAGACTTATTAAATATGTTGATTATTAATCCAGTCATTGGAGGTTTTGTTACAGTTAAAAGTGCATCAATGTTTTATGGGGGATTTGAAACAAATCTTGGACCTGACTCAATATATTTGAATCTTTCCTCATCAGCGGGCATATATAGTAACGGTGATGGTAAAGACTTGGGAAATGCTCTTCAATTTAAATCTGAAGTGAATATATTTTACAGTATATCTCAAGAATCTAGATTTGGTATAGGATCTCATCACATTTCAAATGCAGGATTAGACTCAGTTAATCCAGGTACAAATAATTATTACTTGATTTATAATAGAAATTTCTGAATTTAATAAAAATAATCCAATTGTTAATTTTATAAATTTGTTTATTTTTATAAGATATGACTAAAAACTTTCTAGCTTATCTATTATTCTCCATATTAATTGTGATAATTTTAGTAATTGGCTACGAAGAAATTAAAATTTATTTCGATGCAAATCCTTATATAAACGGAATAATTTTTCTAACACTTGTGATTGGATTTCTCCTTTACTCATTTAAAATATTTTCATTGAGTTCCGAGTTTAGGTTTATGAACTCCGTGGCTTTTGGAAAATTAAAACTTAATGACTCATCTTTAAATAATTACCCAATGACAAAATCTATTGCAAATAATTTAGGGATAACAACAACAAATAAAAGTATCACAAAAACACTTGATGAAATACTTGACGATCTTCTATCTTCAATAGAAAGCGGGAGTGACATATCCAAGTATCTTATCAATTTAGCTATTTTTTTAGGATTAATTGGAACTTTTTATGGATTACTTCTGACTATAGGAAGTGTTTCAAATGTCATCGATGGTTTAACAATTGAACAGCAAGACTTTGGGGCATTTTTTAACAATTTAAAAGACGGATTGAAGTCACCTTTATCAGGAATGACTATTGCTTTTAGTTCCTCATTGTTTGGTTTAGTTACTTCTTTGATATTAGGCCTCTATGAAATAATTACTAGAGGAGTCAAACAAAGTTACTATGAATTCTGTGAAAATCAAATTCGCCTTTTTTATAGATCTAGCCCAAATGCTAAAAAAATTAATCAAAATTCTGATAATTCATCTTTGGCCCAAAGCATTGCTTCTAAACTTGATGATCTAGTTGATGGAATGAAAAATTCTAGTGATGATTTAAGGAAAGAAGTTATTACTGAGCTTAAGTCTGTAAGTAAGTCAATAAAAGATCTTGACAAAAAGTGAGCTATCTCTCAAAAACTCAAAGTTCAGACAACGATAATATAATTTGGCCCGGATTTGTGGATGTATTGGCGTCCACATTAATGGTAATAATTTTTATTGTTTTACTTTTTACAGTAGCGCAAGTTTATCTGGGTGACTTAGTTGTAGGAAAAAACCAACAAATTCAAAGTTTAGAAAAGACTATTGATATCCAAGATGAGACTATAGTTGAACAAGATGTAACTTTAACAGATAAAGAGATTGAATTACTTGATAGACAAAATTTAATTGAAAAACTTGACGAAGAAATATCCTCTAAACAATCTCAAATTCTTGCACAAGATACTATAATTCAAGATCAGTCACTTGATATAGATAAATTAAATACAATTATTGCTAAAATTACTGAAGAGCTATCCTTATCTTTATCTGATAGAGAAACTCTTCAGCAAAACCTGTCTGATTTAAATGAGCAACAAAAACAGTTAAAGGCTGATTTAATTAAACTTGGTGGAGAAAATAGTGAGTTAGTTGGACAAATTGGAGCATCTCAAAGTAGAATAGAAAATCTACTAGAGTCTTTAAGTTCATCTGAAGATATTAATCAAGAATTACAAACCAAAATATCTTCATTAGAGGAAGAAACATTAATACAATCAACTGATTTAGCTGAGGCTTTAAATTTAATATCCAATTTAGCCTTAGATATTGAAATACTCAGTAATGAAATTAACCTTTTGAATAATTTATTAGAATCAAAAGAAGCTGAAATAGCACAAAACGAAATGGAACTTGGGGAATTAGGAGATAGGTTAAATAGAGTACTTACAAGTGAGCTATTCAAGCTGCAAAAGTACAAATCAGAATTTTTTGGAAAATTATCTGAAGCCTTAGCCGGTAGAGAAGATGTTCAGATCAAAGGAGATAGATTTATTTTTCAGTCAGAAATATTATTTGACTCTGGAAGTGCAAATTTTCAAGATGAGGGAAGGATAGCTTTATCTCTTATTACCAAAACAATTATTGAAGTTACCGAGTCAATCCCATCTGATTTAAATTGGATACTACAAATAGATGGCCATACAGATAAATTACCAATTTCAACCTCTCAATTTCCCTCTAACTGGGAGCTTTCACATGCTAGAGCACTGGAGGTAGTTAAATTTCTTATCCAACAAGGTATACCTGCTAATAAACTTTCAGCAAACGGATACGGTGAATATCAACCTATTAATTTAGGCGATACAAAAGAGGACCTAAAAGAAAATCGAAGAATTGAATTAAAAATTACTCAAAACTAAGTTTTACTCAATCCACATTTTGATAATTTTATCAGGATCGTCCACTAAACCATTTTTTACTGGATCACCCATTTTTATTGCATCAACAAATTCCATACCTTCGATTACCTCACCCCAAACAGTATATTGCCCGTCTAAATGTGGTGTGTCTCCAAAACATATAAAAAATTGACTGTCTGCACTATTAGGATCTTGTGATCGCGCCATGCTTAGCGTACCTCTTTTGTGTGGTAAATCATTAAATTCAGCTTCTATATTTTTACCAGAACCTCCTGTACCAGCTCTTCTTAAATCAAAGTTATCAGAATCAGAGTTACCAAATTGGACGTCTCCTGTTTGAGCCATAAATCCATCAATAACTCTATGAAAAACTACTCCATCGTAACTACCTTTAGCAACTAGATCAGTAATTTGTTTAACATGCTTGGGTGCCTTATCTTCGAAGGTCTTGATTTTGACGATACCGTCTTTAAGTTGTAAATTAATAACATCCTCCTTGGAATATAGATTATTAGAAAATAATAAAAATGAAATTGAAACTAGTAACTTAATCAAACTCATAATGAGAAACTAACATAGTTTATAATCAATAAAATTTATTTATTTGATAATTCTGTCGCTATAGATGTTATTTTTTTTCTTAGTGAATTTAGACCATTTGACCTTGATTGTCCTAAATGATTGGAGAGGCCAATTTCTTCAAAAAAAGATAAAGGATTATTTATTATAGTCTCAGGAGTTTCCTCATTGTATGCATAATAAACTAAATAAAATAAACCTTTTACAATTACAGAGTCACTTGAGCCGTTAAGATTAATCTTACCATCAATAAATTCAGGAACCATCCATAAATTCGACGTACATCCTTGTACACGAAACTCCTCAGTTTTATATCTATCATCTAGAACAGGGAGTTTTTTTCCTAAATCTATTAAATATTGATATTTGTCCTCCCAATTATCAAAAAACGAAAAATCCTCTTTAATTTTGTTGATTTTTTCATTAATTAACATAGATTTCTGCCTAAATAGTTATAACTAATACATTAAATTATGAAAATTAAAAGTTCTCTTAAAACAGCTAAAACCAGAGATAAAAATAATCAACTGGTTAGAAGAAAGGGTAGGTTATATGTGATCAACAAAACAAACCCAAGAATGAAAGCCAGACAAGGCTAACAATCAATCTAGATACTTCTCAACTTCCAATGCTGCCATACATCCCATACCAGCAGCAGTGACAGCCTGTCTGTAAATTTTATCTTTTACATCTCCTGCAGCAAATACACCATCAATAGAAGTTTTTGTGCTATCTGGATCTGTGATGATATATCCACCATCATCCATTTTTAGTTGGCCTTTAAATAATTGTGTTGCTGGATCATGCCCTATTGCAATAAATACACCATCTATTTTCAGGGTTGAGGTTTTATTATCTTTTTTATTGAGTAGGTCTATTGATTCTAAATCATGATTGCCATTAAACTTAGTTACTTCGCTGTTCCATATAAATTCAATTTTTGAATTTTCTTTTAATCTATTTTGTAATATTTTCTCTGCTCTAAGTTTGTCTCTTCTGTGAATTAGATAAACTTTATTTGCAAACTTTGTTAGAAATAAAGCTTCTTCAGCTGCACTATTCCCCCCACCAATAACAGCAACTTCTTTATCTTTAAAGAAAAAACCATCACAAGTGGCACAAGCTGATAGTCCATGACCTTGAAATTTAGACTCATTTTCTAAACCAAGCCATCTTGCTTGAGCTCCAGTGCTTATTATCACAGTTTTTGTGTTTAGAGTTGTGCCATTATCTAAATTTAATTTTTTTTTACATCTTCATTTAAAAAAACTTCAGTTACTTGTGAATTGATAATTTCGGTACCAACGTGTGCTGCTTGCTTTTGCATTTGATCCATTAACCAAGGACCTTGAATAGGGTCTTCATATCCTGGATAATTTTCTACATCAGTTGTTATAGTAAGTTGACCACCTGGTTGAAAACCACTCACTAAAATAGGTTTTAGATTAGCTCTAGCAGCATATATAGCAGCAGTATAACCTGCTGGACCTGACCCTATAATAATTACATTATTAATCTCAGCCATTTATTGGCCAACTAGTCGGAAAAGTTACATAATTAATTTGCATACATCTTCTCTCAATTTTAATTTCTTTTTTTTCAAGTCCGTGCCATGTATTGTTGCCTGAGGCAAAAAAATATCCAGTATTATGTCTATAAGGGACGGTCTTAACAAGTTTCATATCGGTATCATAAAAATCTGTTCCAAGTTTCTCTGACTCATCATAAGTGTTAATAAACAACATCATTGTCATAAGCTTTTCCTTAATGTCCAAATGTGGTTTTAACCAAAATCCCTTACGATCAGAAATATATTCAATCCTAATAAAACTATTTGAGAGATCTTTTTTTATTTTATCTTGAATAGACTCAATAACATCTTTATCCCTCAAATCCTCAATCAGTTCCATTCCATTAGATAGGTTTTTGGAATTATCACTTTCTAGGAAGACTCTCAGCTTACCATCCAAACCATCCCCACCAGCATCAGCAGCTCTAGTACCATCAAAAGACCTTGGTGCATCAGATATATTTACATCATTAAGCTCGTTTATAAGCTCATTTGTAAAAGGAGAGTCTAGTTCCCAATGAGGGAAAGGATCAGAGTATGTTGTACAGCGATTTAAAATTGATTCCTTAAGCATATTCAGAAATGAACCTTAAATTAGATTGTATCTTATTCAAGATCTTAGTTTTTAATGCTTCATTATATTCACTTATAGAAATTTCATATGGTTTTAAATTTTGGTGATAGAACTGTGCAAAATTGTTACTCGTGATTTTATCAAAAAATTGATGATATCTTTTTGGACACAACTCCTCTTCAAACTTAAATAAAAATGTACCAGCTTCAGATGATATAGCTTCAGATATCATTGATATTGAGTCCCAAGTTACAATTTGTAAATGAGCCTGCGATAAAAGCTCACCATATTCTTTTGGATTAAATAAATCATTAGTCATATATATGTTTTCTTTATTAATTTTTGATAGTTCCTCTAAGAGACTATTTGGTGTTCTTCTTGAGGGAATAATATTCACATTAGATTTTTCACTTAGAAATTTAATTTCATTAAGAATTTTTTTCTGTGTTTGTTGATTAAATTTAAAATATTTATTAGGACCGCCGATAATAAAATTAATAATATTTTTATTTCTAGCATTTTTATTAAATTTTATATTATGTATTGCTAGCAGTGTCGAAATACAATTCTCTAAGTCTAAATTATCGTGCTCTGGGCAAACTATTAAATCAAATAAATTATGACTAACTTTCGGATTTTGAATGTGAATATTAAAAATAAGATTTTTATATTTATTTTTTAAATAGATCGATGCTTTTACACTTTTTTTTCCACAACTAATAAGAATGGTATTTTTTTCAATTTTTAGTAAAGAAAGATTAATATAAGCAAAACTACTGCTTGGTATTAACTCAATTGGTAGGTATTTAAAAAAAGATCTTATTTTTAAATCAAAGTTTTTATAGTCCTCAGATATTAAACTTGCCAATCCCTCTATCTGGCTTCTCATACCAGCAGCACCTTCGCTGATGGTAATTACATTAAATTTATTCAAATTTTATTATTTAAATCTTACTGACTTAATTTCGTACGAAGTAATACCTTTTGGTGTAGAAACTTCTATGTAGTCACCCTTTTTTTTGCCTATTAGTGCTCTTGCTATAGGGCTAGTAACAGATATTTTTTTTTGTTCAATATCAGCTTCTACTTCTCCAACTAGTTGATACTTTGACTCTTTGTCATTATCTAAGTTAATTATTGAAACTGTGGCCCCAAACTTTACGACAGTTCCTGATAGTTTTGATACATCAATCAGTTCAGCTTGAGCAATTATACTCTCTATTTCAGCTACTCTACCTTCAATAAAACTCTGTTTTTCACGAGCAGCATGATACTCAGCATTTTCAGAGAGATCTCCGTTACTTCTAGCATCAGCGATGGCTTTTATAATAATTGGTCTTTCAACAGTTTTAAGATGCTTAAGTTCATCGAGGAGTTTTTTTTGCCCCTTTTCTGTCATTGGTATTTTTTCCATTTTTAAATACAATTTTTATTAAGTTGTAGAAAATATTGAATTTTCTTGGTTATTACAAATGAATTTTTGAATTAATAAGAATGATGAATTTGTATAGGTTTTACAGAAATCGGCTTATTTTTTAACATTATCAATGATTTTATTAATATTTTTGCACTTCTGAGGTTGGTATAATATGGAACATTAAGATCTACGGATGTTCTTCTTATTGTGAAACTATCAATTATTGCCTGTTTGTCCTCAGTTGTATTAATTACCAAATCTATCTTATTTTCCTTGATATATTCAACCACATGGGGGGATCCCTCAGCCACTTTATTCACTAAATTTGAAGAAATTCCATCTTTCATTAAATAGTCGTGGGTGCCTTTCGTGGAAAATAAATTATAGCCATTATTTGTGAATGATTTAGCCATCTCAGATATACTCTGTTTGTCCTCATCTTTAACAGAGATAAATATATTTTCTATATCATTTAGTTTCTGACCAGCACCAATTTGACTTTTTAAATAAGCTAAATAAAAATCCTCGTCAATTCCCATAACTTCACCAGTGCTTTTCATTTCTGGTCCTAGAATGACATCAGTATTTGGGAATTTGTTAAATGGAAATACTGCCTCTTTGATTGCAAAATATGGTAAAGAGCTATTATCAAATTCCTGATATTCTTTAGATAAAGTTTTACCAACTATTAATTCAGCAGCTATTTTAATAAATGGTATTCCTATGGCCTTTGCAAGAAATGGAATGGTTCTGCTAGCTCTTGGATTTGCTTCAAGAATAAAAATTTCATCATCTTTGATGGCATATTGAATATTCATTAAACCAAGTGTCTTTAATTCAGTTGCAAGAGATATACTAAATTTTTTAATATCGGATATCACTTTATCATTAAGAGAGAAGGGGGGTATGCTACAAGCACTATCACCTGAGTGAATACCAGCTTCTTCAATGTGTTCCATAATACCAGCTATCATAGTATTACCTTGACTATCTCTTAATACATCAACATCAACCTCTTTTGCATTTTGAAGAAACTCATCAATTAAAATTACATTATTTTCTAATGCCCAGTAGTTTTGATCTATATAATCTTGCACATCATCTATGTGGGCCATTTTTTCCATCATTCTTCCACCCAAGACATATGAAGGTCTAAGCAGAATAGGAAACTTTAGTTTGGAAGACTTAGCAACAAGCTCTTTTGTTCCTAAAGAAATATCACTCTTTGGTTGTTTTAAACCTACTTTACTGATTAATTTTTGAAATCTCTCTCTGTCTTCTGATATATCTATTGCTTCAAAAGAGGTGCCAAGTATTTTATAACCATACTCTTTGAGCTTGTTGGCTATTCTTAGTGGTGTTTGTCCACCAAATTGGACTATTACCCCCTCTACAACACCAGTCTCGTTTTCTTTATCAATTATATTTTTGACGTATTCAAAATCCAAAGGCTCGAAATAAAGTTTATCTGAAGTATCATAATCAGTTGAAACGGTCTCAGGATTACAATTAATCATAATTGTTTCATAGCCAAGTTTCTGAAAAGATTTTACAGCTTGGACACAACAATAATCAAACTCAATACCTTGACCAATTCTGTTAGGACCAGAACCAAGAATGATAATCTTTTTTTTATCAACTGGTCTAGACTCGCAGCTAAATTCATTGATTTCAGAGGCGAAAGTTGAATATAGATAAGCAGTAGAAGAGTCGAATTCATTTCCACATGTATCTACTCTTTTAAATATCGTCTTTAAATTATTATTTTTTTGAAGAATATAAACCTTATCTATATTAATTTTTGTTAAATTACTTATGTGGTGATTTGAAAATCCAGTTTTTTTAGCTAATGTAAATAAATTTTTATCTAAGTTATTACCTGCCTTTATTAACAACTGTTCGATATTGATAATTTCATTAATTTCTCTTAAAAAAAATAAATCTATATGTGTTAACTCACTTATTTCATTTAAAGATATTTTTCGTCTTATAGCCTCTGCAACTATTAATAACCTATCAGGTCTTTGTTTTGTAAGTAGATTTTTTAAATTCTCATCTTTGAGATTTAATAATTCGTGACTAATATCCAAACCAAAGTTATCAGACTCTATCGAATAAAATGCTTTCAAAAGAGACTCTTTGAAAGTTCTGCCTATAGACATTATTTCACCTACTGATTTCATAGCAGTGTTTAACTCACTAGGAGTTCCTTGAAATTTTTCAAAATTAAATTTTGGAATTTTGGTTACAATGTAATCAATCACTGGTTCAAAACTTGCTGGAGTTACTTTAGTTATGTCATTCTCTAACTCATCTAATGTATAACCAACTGCTAATAGAGCAGCTATCTTAGCAATAGGGAACCCTGTGGCTTTGGATGCCAAGGCAGAGGATCTACTTACTCTAGGATTCATTTCAATAATCAAAATTCTTCCATTTTTTGGATTTACTGCAAACTGAACATTAGAACCTCCAGTTTCTACACCTATTTTTCTTAGTATAGCAATGCTTTGATTTCTTAATTTTTGATATTCTTTATCAGTTAATGTAAGTGCAGGAGCTATGGTTATACTATCGCCTGTATGTATCCCCATGGGATCTAAATTTTCTATAGAACAAACTATTATTGAATTATCTAATTGGTCTCTTACCACTTCAAACTCGAATTCTTTCCATCCAATTAATGACTCCTCTACGAGAGTCTTAGATACTGGGCTTAAGTCAATAGCGTTTTTGACTTTAGAAATAAACTCGTCTTTATCGTATACAATTCCACCACCCGTTCCTCCAAGTGTATAAAAAGGTCTTAAAATTAATGGAAAACTTACCTCATTAACAATTTTATCAAGATCAGATTTATCATCTACTATAATGCTGAATGGAGTCTCAAGCCCAATGTCAGACATAGCTTCAGCAAATAACTTTCTATCTTCTGCTACATCAATGGATTTAGGACTAGCACCTAAGATTTTAATAGTGCTATTTTCAAAAAAACTCTCCTTATTTAGTTCTCTAATTATATTCAGAGCTGTTTGACCTCCCATTGTTGGTAAAATTGCATCAGGTTTCTCTTTATCAATTATTTTTTTAACTATTTCTTTATCAATAGGTTCAATATAAGTTTTATCTGCAAACTCAGGATCAGTCATTATAGTAGCAGGGTTTGAGTTAACTAACACAACCTCATAACCTTCTTTTTTAAGAGCTTTACACGCCTGACTACCAGAGTAATCAAATTCACATGCTTGCCCAATAATTATTGGACCTGAGCCAATTACCAATATTTTAGATATATCTTTTCTAGCTGGCATTTTTATCCATTAGATTTATAAATTCGTCAAAAAGATATCTACTGTCATGTGGTCCTGGACTTGATTCTGGATGATATTGTACAGAGAATAAGGGTTGATCTTTTGATTTCATCCCATCTATAGTTTTATCGAACAATGATTTATGAGTAATTTGTAATGATGTTGGAAAATTATTTTCTAGAACAACAAATCCATGGTTTTGAGATGTTATTTCTACTTTGTTAGTAACTAAATTTTTTACTGGATGATTTCCTCCTCGATGACCTTTTTCCATTCGAGCTGTTGAAGCATTAAAAGCTAAGCTTAATATTTGATGACCTAGACATATACCAAATGTTGGGACTTTTTTATTTAGTAATTTAGTTAATTCAGGTTTTATATTCTCATAAACTTTTTTGGGATCACCTGGGCCGTTACTTAAAAAAATACCATCAAATTTTTTATTTATTATGTCATCGGCTTTAAAATTCATATCAAATTCTTCTATATTACAATCTCTTGAGTATAAATTTTTCTTAATATTATCCTTTGCACCAAAGTTTAAAAAAGCTATCAAGTATTTTTTTTTATTTTTTTCTTGCTCTTTTATTGATAACTCTGAGGTAAAATCTTTAATAACATCATTTTCTTCAAGGGAAAGACTTTGATCTATTTGTGCACAAATTTCTTCAATATTTTTGGTTTTAAAGTAATCTTCAGAGCACAGCATAATGTTTTTTGGTCCAAAATTTCTTATAATTTTTGTTAAAGACCTTGTATCTAAATCAAAAAAAGCACAAGAATTTTGATCTATTATCCATTTTGCAAAACTAGTTTGAGCTCTCCAATTTGAACTTTGTTCAAATAATTCATTACTTATAAGACCAGATGCATGTATTTTCCAAGACTCATAGTCTTCGTCGTTACATCCAACTATTCCTATTAATGGAAAAGTAAAGTTTATAAATTGGGATTTATATGAGGGGTCGGTTAAAATTTCTTGATAACCAGTCATACTGGTATTGAAGCAAATTTCGGCTATCCTGAAGTTTTCTTTTGATAGAAACTTACCTTTGAAAATAAAGTTTTTGTTATAAATTAAGTAACCGTTTTGATAATTTAGTTTTATTTTATTATCTAATACGGTCATATTAAATCATGTGTATTAGTATATTATTAGAGAGGAAATTCAAATGAGTTTGGCAAAAAAAATTTCTGAAGACGTTAAAAGTGCTTTAAAAGGTGGAGATAAGAAAAAACTTTCAATAGCAAGGTATATCTATTCTGAGTTGAAAAATTTTCTAATAAAAGAGAATCTAGATAGGGATGTGATCAAGTTATCTGATGAAAATGTAATAAAAATTATTAAGACCCAACTAAAACAAAAAAAAGAGTCATTAGAATTTGCCTTACAGGCAAAAGTTCAAAGTAAAATCGATGACTTAGAATTTGATATTAATTACCTAAATAATTTTCTTCCTACTTTGATGGATGATGACTCCACTAAAAATATTATATTAGATTACATCAAAGAAAATAATTTAGAAAATAAAGATTTTGGAAAAATAATGGGTTTTTTGAAGCAAAATTATAATAATAAAATTGATATGAATTTAGCTTCAAAGATTATCAAACATATTTTTAAATAATGGCAGATGATAACATTAAAGAAGTTATAAACAGAACTTCTATCGTTGAAATTATTAACTCATCAGTTCCTTTAAAGAAAAAAGGAAGTAATTATTTTGGCCTTAGTCCTTTTAAAAAAGAAAAAACCCCATCATTTTCTGTTAATGAAGAAAAGAAAATATTTCATTGTTTTAGTACGGGAGAACACGGTAATGTGATCGATTTTTTGATTAAAGTGAAAGGATATAGTTTTAAAGATGCTCTGTATGAACTAGCTGATAAGGCAGGTATTGAATTAAGCTTTAAATCATCAAAATTAAATAATATTATTTACGAAATTAACTCATTCACAAAAGATATTTTTCATCAAAACTTATTAAATTCTAATAAACATTTAGATTATTTATTAAATAAAAGAAAATTTGATATGGATACAATTCAAAGCTTTGAATTAGGATCATCTTTAAATTCATTTAATATTCAAAAAAAACTATTGAATAATTTTGAAATTAATAATTTAGTAGCTGCTGGTATTTTTAGCAAAAATAAAAATTCTAAATTATTTTTTTCTAATAGAATTATGGTTCCCATAATTAATATGCAAAACAAAACTTTAGGTTTTGGTGGGAGAGTAATTGACGATAGTTTACCTAAGTATATAAATACAGCTGAAACTAAGATTTTTAAAAAAAAACAAATCTTATTTAACGAAAAAATACTTAATAAACAAAATAGTAAAAAAATAATTATCGTAGAGGGTTATTTTGATGTTATTAAATTGGAACAATGTGGTTTTAAAAATTGTATAGCCCCTCTGGGAACATCTATAAATCATGAGAAATTAATTGAAATAACTAAAAAAGGTTTTGAAATAATAGTATGCCTCGACGGAGATGTAGCCGGAAGAAATGCTACTATAAGATTAATGAACAACTTACTAGGTGATAAAAATTTTGAACTTGGGATTAAATTTGTACTACTACCTAAAAATTTTGATCCAGACCAATTAATAGAGTCTAACATGTCTGATACACTGAGTAGACTTATAGATCAACCACTGTCTATTGAAGAACTAATAGAAAAGTATTTAGAAAAATTTAATAAAAGTACAGACATAGATAGCCAGTTTAAAGGGTCAAAAATATTAAAAAGTTTACTTACAAACATATCTAATATTGATTTAAAAAAAATTCTTACTAAACATTTTGATAATATAAATTCAAGAAAAGTTAATCAAAAAGCCAGTGGTAATTCTAATACTCAAAATCTAGAACTTAAATTTGATTTGAAATCAAAATTTTCTGCAGCTTTGATTATATTCTTTATTGAAAATCAATCTCAAAGAGAAAGGGTTTATGATTTAATAGCAACCGCTAAATTTGATGGTAAATTTAAAGAAATCCGAGACTTAGTTATTAAAAAAACTCTATTCAAATCAACAACTATTGAGATTTATGCAGAATTAGACTCTAAGGGATTGAATTTTGCAAAAAATTTACTATTTTCTAATGAAGTTCGAAGGCTGTGTAGATTTGCGTCACCTAAATTTAATCACGACCCTTACAATGAAATTGAAAAAACAATTAGTTTTATAAATAGTTAAAAATGGCAAAAAAAAAAATTACAACAAAAACCCCAAAAAAAAAAATTATTAAAAAAAAAGCTGTCTTAGAAAAAAAAGCAAAAATATCAAAGACAAATAAAAAATATAATAGCTCATCAAATCCATTAGAATTAATTTATAAAGAAAACGAAAACCAGCTTATTTCATTAATTACAAAAGAATTTGATAAAGATATAGCCTCAAAAGCAAAAACATATATCAAGTCTTACTCTAAAATTGAGGACTCTGTTATTACTGTAAATGATTTTTTAAACTATATTGAAAATCTTGATGAAGATCTCTTTAAATTATTCAAAGCTTATACTTCCTCTGCAGACTCAGATCCGTCATCTTCAAATGACGAGACAGAAGAGGAAGAAAAATCTACTGGAGTAAAAAGTGATGACCCTGTTCGAATGTATCTCAAAGAAATGGGTAACGTTGAGTTGCTTTCCAGAGAAGGTGAAATAGCAATTGCAAAAAGAATTGAGTCTGGATTGGACAGAATGATGAATTCAATTCTTGAGTGCCCAGCTTCGATAGATATTCTTAAAAAATGGATTGAACAAGTTAAACATAATGAAATTAATCTTAGAGAAATAGTTGACTTTGATGAATATTTTAATGAAGACAATGACCCTTATTCTAATTCTTCAAAAAGAAAAGAAATTCAGAAAATAATTAATGATAAAAAGAAAGCTCTTTTAAAAGAAAAGCAGCAACTGATGAAAGAGCAAGGTATAGAAATAGATAAAGAAAAACTTCAAGAAACATCAAATGAGGAAGATATTGAAAATGAAAGCTTTTCAATTTCTATAATAGAAGAGTTTTATAAACCTGAAATTTTAAAAAAACTAGATAGAGTTTTAGTACTGTCTGAAAATATAACAAAAATTAAAAAAAATAAGAATATTGCTAAAATTTCTGATTTAAAATCATTAAAAGAACTTAAAAAATATCAGGATGAAATACTTAATTACTTTAATGAAATAAAAATTAAGCCTCATAAACTAGAAGAAATAATTACTCATCTTTATTCAATTAATAAGGAGATACAGTCAAAAGAGGTCTCTTTATTAACCTTGGCAACACAAAATAGAATAGGTAGAGACGTCTTTTTAAAACACCATAATTTAAAAGACACTTACACACTATACCAAAAACATATGATTTCTTCAGATGATTCATTTAAAGCTCTATTCCAAAAAAATAGTGATAAATTAAAAGTAATTTATAAAGAAGTCCTAAGTTTATCTAAAATAGCAAACCAAAATACAATTGAATTCAAGGAAAAGGTCAGAGAAATACAATCTGGCCAAAGAACAGCTAATCAAGCTAAAAAAGAGATGATTGAAGCTAATTTACGCTTAGTTATTTCAATTGCAAAAAAATATACAAATAGGGGTCTTCAGTTTTTAGACCTTATTCAAGAGGGAAATATAGGATTAATGAAAGCAGTTGATAAATTTGAATATAGAAGAGGTTATAAATTCTCTACTTATGCAACATGGTGGATCAGACAGGCAATTACTAGATCTATCGCAGATCAAGCGAGAACCATTCGTATACCAGTGCATATGATCGAAACAATAAATAAAATTGTTAGATCAAGTAGACAATTAATTCTAGAGTTGGGAAGAGAACCTACTCCAGAAGAATTATCTGTTAGACTTAAAATGCCAATTGAAAAAGTTAGAAAAGTTTTAAAAATAGCAAAAGAACCAGTTAGTTTAGAGACACCAATAGGTGATGATGATGATAGTTTTCTTGGTGATTTTATCGAGGATAAAAATGCAGTTATCCCTGAAGATGCAGTAATGCAATTAAATCTTAGAGAGACTACAACCAAAATACTTTCTACGTTGACACCTAGAGAGGAAAGAGTTTTGAGGATGAGATTTGGTATAGGAATGTCATCTGACCACACTTTAGAAGAAGTAGGTCAGCAATTTAGTGTTACTAGAGAAAGAATTAGACAAATTGAGGCAAAAGCATTAAGAAAACTAAAACACCCTATAAGATCAAAAAAACTTAAGTCTTTTATGGACTCTTAAAATTATAGTTAATTAAAATTCTTGTTTTTTTTTCATAAGATTATAATAGTAACAATTCTAATCATGGGCCTGTAGTTCAGTTGGTTAGAACGCGGTGCTCATAACGCCGTTGTCGCAGGTTCGAGTCCTGCCGGGCCCACCAACATAATAATTATTTTATATTTTTTGTATTTCGATAATTAAAGCTCCTAAACTACCTCTATTTTTTCTCAATATTTTATTAAATTCAGATTTTTTGGTTACAAAATAAGATGTGTTCTCAACTATAACATCTATAATTTTAAATGATGACCCTGTATCTATAACTTTCCAATAGAGATTAGCCGAGGATTTTTTATCAGAAATTATTGACTTAACTATGTAAATATTATCTTTTATATCAACATCTTTAAGTATTATCGAACTTGAAGAATTTGAATTGGCTAATTTGTATATGGTCTTTATCAAATAATCAGTAAAAACATCCAAATATAATGATAATTCATTTTTGGAGCTTTTATTAATTATATTCTCTCCAATAAGTCCATATGCAATTGACTTAATAGCAAAATTTTTGTTTATGAAATACTTATAATTTTCGTAATTTTCACTCTCAGTTCCTTCATTATTATTAATTATTTCTAAGAACTGATTAGACTCTTTTTTAAACCACTCTGAAACCTCCGAGGCTTGAAGGTGAGAGAAAGAAAAAAATATACAGAATAGAATTAGTAAAGTTCTCATATATTCAAGTAAATATAGTTTGACAAACTATTCAATATATATTTTTGGTACAGGTAAATTTTGTATATATTCCTCTTCAAGTTGAGCATTTCTGTTTTGATAATATATAGATTTTATCATTTCATATCTATCTGAGGAAGCGCCTCTAACTTTATCTAATTGATCGTCTACTTCAACTCTTTCATTTAATCCATTTCCTATCGCTACATATTCTCTATTAGGAACACTATTTGAAATTGGATCCACAAAATATTCTACTATATCTCCACTAAAATCTCTTAGATTGCTTGGACCTATAATTGGTACAACTATATAAGGACCACTTGATACACCTCCTTTGGCAAGAGTAATTCCAAAATCCGTCTCATTCTTTTCCATTCCTACTCTTGAGGCTACGTCAATAGTACCTAAGCTAGTAATAGTATTAATTGTAAATCTTCCCAATGAATTGAGTGATTTATAAAATTCTCCTTGAAAAATAAAAGATACAGATCTTATTGGTTCCTTTAAATTACTAAAAAAGTTAGATACTCCTTTCTCTACTGGTTCTGGAGCTATAAATCTATAAGTTTTGACAATTGGCCTAATAGCAATATCATCAATAAAGAAATTAAAATTTAAAACTGCTCTGTTTATTGGCTCTATTGGATCATATATTTCATCATATGAAATTCCTGATACAAATTCTTCCTCATTTGAGTATGAGGGAGGTATTTGTAAAAAAGTTACAGATATTATTAAAAGAATTACTTTCAAATGTTTTTTCATTACGTAAAATCTTAATTCATTATATTACAATCAATTTATGGATCTTAGTAAATTAAATAAAGAACAAAAAATAGCAGTGGAACATAAAAATGGACCACTTTTGGTACTTTCAGGAGCCGGAACAGGTAAAACTAGAGTTTTAACATCTAGATTTGTTTATATAGTTAAAAATTTAAATGTTGATTTTAATAAAATTATAGCTGTTACCTTTACAAATAAGGCAGCTAATGAAATAAAAGAAAGAGTAAACACTGAACTCAAGAGTAATATTGATTCTCCATGGGTCGGAACTTTCCATTCCATATTTGCTAAATTTTTAAGGAAGCACTCAGGTTTAGTTAATTTAAAATCCAATTTTACAATATTAGATATCGAGGATCAAAAAAAACTTTTAAAACAAGTTTTAGAGTACTGTAAAATCGATAAAGATATCAGTGAAGCCATTTATCATAACGAAATTCAAAATTTAAAAGATAATAAAATACTTTTTAGCGAAAATAAAAAGATTTCTAAATTTTCATCTATTGAAAGGTTAGACGATATTTATTCATATTATCAACAAAGATTAATTGAAATAAATGCTGTAGATTTTGGTGATATCCTTTTACATAGTTATCACATACTTTCTAATAATCCTGATATAAAAAAATTCTACGAAAATTTTATTGAACATATTTTAATAGATGAGTTTCAAGATACAAACTTAATCCAATATGATTTAATAAAATTAATTTTAAATTCAAACAAAAATTTATTTTGCGTTGGAGATGACGATCAATCAATTTATGCATGGCGCGGAGCAAATATTGAAAATATTATCAATTTTCCAAAAGAGTTTGACTCTCCTGTAGTTCGCTTAACAAAAAATTATCGATCAAATAGCTCAATTTTAGAAGCAGCAGCTTGCATAATAAGTAATAATAAAAATAGATTAGGTAAGGACTTAGTAAGTTTTAATGAAAAAATACCTGAGCAAAAAATAAATTTAAATTCATTTTATTCTCAAGAAGAGGAGTCATTATGGATATCTGATAACATATCTAAAAAGTTTCAGGAAGATAATAGTATTGGTATTTTAGTCAGACTGACTGCCCAAATGAGAAGTATTGAGGACAAGTTAATAAAATACGCTTTACCTTATGAAATAATTGGTGGACCAAGATTTTTTGAGAGAAAAGAAATTAAAGATATCTTGGCATATTTAAAACTGGCAAATAGTTATAGTGATGATCTTTCTTTTGAGAGAGTAATCAATTTACCTAAAAGAGGTATAGGTGACCAATCAGTTAAATTAATTATTAACAACGCGAGAGAAAATAAAATTTCTTTTTTTGATTCTTTAGTACTTTTATCTAATGAAAATAACTTACCTGGATCGCTTATAGTTAAAACTAAACCATTTATTGATATTATAAAAAAAACATCTGATCTCATAAAGAAAACCACTTTAGAGGATATAGGTATCTTTATTATTGAGGAGTCAGGTTATTTAAAAATGCTTGAAAATGAGAAAAATAAATTGAAACAAGTAGAAAATGAGTCGCGAATAGACAATTTAAAAGAATTTGTAAATGCTTTATCAGAATTTGAAAATTTAGATGATTTCTTAGAACATGTTGGTTTGGTAAACGAAAATCAAAAAAAAACACATTCAAATTCTGTCAAACTAATGACTTTGCATGCAGCTAAAGGTTTAGAGTTTGATCACGTATATTTACCAGGCTGGGAGGAGGGTATCTTTCCAAGTTCTCGAGCATTAGAGCAAAATTCTTCAAAATCTCTTGAGGAAGAGAGACGACTTGCTTATGTAGGAATTACTAGAGCAAAGTTTGATTTAAACTTAAGTTATGCTACTTCAAGATATACATATGGAATGAATAATTACTCATTACCATCAAGATTTTTGAATGAAATTTCAAAAATTGAAAAAAATACAAATAACTTAATTGATGAATATTCTCCGTCTAACTTAGAAAAAAAGATTACTTCTGATAATGTTCAATTGAGTCCTGGTAAAAAAAGGATGCTAGAATTTCTAAAAAAAAATAGTTAATGAAATCTCAGCTTATAAATAAATTTTTAAAAGATAATAAATTAGATTTTTACCTTATAACAAACAATGATTTACATCTAAATGAAAGTCCAAATTTAGATTTAAAAGACATATATAAATTAATTAAGTTTGATTGTACTAGGGGATATATACTTTTATTTATAAACAAATTTATTTTTTTTACTGACTCTCGTTACACCTTAGCAGCTAAAAAATTTTTCAAGAATAATTGTGAAATTTACGATTTAAGTGAAACTTCTATTGTGGATTATCTTTTATCGCAAAACAAAAATTTATCAGGCATTTTAGATTCAAAGTTAATTTCAATTAAAGAATTTAGAGAGATTAACTCTAAAATAGAAAAAAATAAAATAATAATTACCCCCCAATCTAAAAACTTTTTCTCAAAGAATTATTATCCAAATTTTAATATTTCTTACCCATTGAGTATGCCAAAATATTTAATACCAAGACCGTTCATTAAAAATTTAAAATGGATCAAAAGTAAACTTAAAACTGATGGAATACTAATTTGGAGTAATGCCCAAGTTGCATATTTACTTAACCTTAGGACTTTTGAGCTTTGGAATTCTACAAAGCCGTTTGCAGGTTTATTTATTCCTAAAAAAAATATTAATCCTATTTTAATAACAAATCATTCAAATTTAAAAAAAGTAAGCAAAATAAGCAAAAGTTTTCATATTTTTAAAGAAGAAAAATTTATTAAATATCTTAAATCATCAAAACTTAAAAATATTGAGACTTCTTATGAATTATTAAATCTAAATATGTACATGCGATTATCTAATTTTTTAAATGTATCTGAGACCAAAATTAATATTTCTAAATACATGGGTATTAAAACATCAAAAGAAATAAAAAATATAGAGTCTTGCCATATCGAAGATGGTTTAGCTGTTCTTAAATTTATTATTGAATTAAAACAAAAAAAAATTAATCCTAAAAATGAATATGAAGTTTCAGAAATTTTATATAAAAAAAGAAAAGAAGGTATTAATTTTTTTAGAAATTCTTTTGATTATATTAGTGCATATGACTCGAATGCTGCCATTGTTCATTACAAACCACACCCCGAGAAATCTTTATCATCTAAAAACAGAAATTTATTATTAATTGATTCTGGTGCTCAATATTTAGAAGGAACTACAGATATTACAAGGGTAATTAAAATTGGCGCAAAAAATCTTTCAAGAATTAAATTTTCATATACTTATTTGTTAAAGTCTTTAATCAGAATAGAAAACAAAATATTTCCAAGAAACATTAGAACATCAGAAATAGATTTATTTATAAGAAAATATCTATCTAAATTCAATATAACTTATAATCATGGGACTGGACACGGTGTAGGTAATTTTGGCGATGTACATGAAAAATATCCTATTATTTCCTCAAGATCTAACGATATTTTAGTTAAGAATGCTTTATTTTCCATTGAACCAGGTTACTACGTTGAAGGTCAATTTGGTTTAAGAATAGAAAACTTATATGTAACAAAAAATATAAACAATAGTTTAAAACTAAAAAATGTTACATTAGTACCTTACGATTTAGATTTAGTTAATTTTAAGTTAATCACAAACTTTGAGAGAAATTATATTAAAAAATATCACAGGGAAATTTATAAAACTCTTAAACCAAGATTGAGTGATGATTATGGAGATTATTTTATAAAAAATTTAATTAATAAGATTTAAAAAATCTTTCTCATTTAAAATATTAATTTTTAATTCATTAGCTTTTTTTAATTTAGAGCCAGATTTTTCTCCATATACAAGAATGTCTAAATTTTTTGAAACGTTCGAGGCAATTTTATATCCTTTTTTTTTTGCTAATTCCTTTGCCATGTCACGTGACATTTTTTTAAGAGTTCCAGTAAATAAAATACTTTTATTAAGACTTTCATAATTACTCTCAATTTCCTCAATTTCAATTATATCAAGGATTGCAAATGACTCTTTAACATTACCTTCATTAGAAAAGTAATTAATAAATGAATTGATTACTTTTTCACCTAGTCCATCAATATTTTCAAGTTGTTCTCTTAGTTTTTTTGATTTAATGAAATTTTTAAATCTAGTTTTATTTTTAAAATTTAAAGATATAAGTTCAGAATTATTTTCACCCAAATACCTTAAACCAAGAGAAAATAAATATCTTGATAAAGAGGTAATCTTAGATTTATTTATTGATTCAATAAGATTTAAAAATGATTTTTCACCAAATCCATCTAGTTTAATAATTTTATCCTTATGATTTTCTAATTCATATATATCATATTTATCAGAAATTAAATTAAGACTGACAAATTTTTCAATTAATTTCTCACCAAGTCCATCTATGTTCATTGCCTTCTTAGATACAAAATGTTTTAAAGTCTCCAAGTTTTGATATTTACATTGATTTTTTCCTACACTACACCTTTGTACTGCCTCACCTTTGATTTTTATTATTTTATTTCCACATAGACATTTTTTTGGAATGTTAAATTTTTTATTTGAAATTTTCCTTTTCTCTATATCAACTTTTGAAACATAGGGAATTACATCTCCAGCTCTTTTTACCCAAACAAAATCATCAATCCTTATATCTTTTCTTATAATTTCATCAAAATTATGAAGAGTAGCATTTGATACTATTACCCCTCCAATATTAATTGGCTTTAGTCTAGCTACAGGTGTAATAGCTCCTGTCCTTCCTATTTGTAGTTCTATTTTTTTAACTTGAGTTAATGCTTCCTCAGAACTAAATTTAGCAGCAATTGCCCATCTAGGAAATTTATTGGTATTTCCTAACATTCTCTGAAAATCTAAGCCACTAATTTTGATTACCATTCCATCTATATCAAAGTTTATTATGGACCTTTTTTTCTCAATCTCTGAAATATAAGCATAAATATTATTTAAATTATTATATTTTTTAGCATAGCCAGTTTGATCAAATTTATTTTTTTTGCAAAAAATTAAAAATTCTTCAAAGTTTAAAAACTCTTGTTCGTAAGAAAATTTACCATATCCATGTGGTATAAATCTTAAAGGTCTATTTTTTGTAATCATACTGTCTATTTGACGAAGAGATCCTGAGGCAGCATTTCTAGGATTTGAAAACTGATTTTTTTTTTCAAATTGATTATTTAATTTTTCAAAATCATCTCTTAAAAAAAATACCTCTCCTCTGATTTCTATAAGATCAGATTTACAATTTTTTAAAACTTTAGGTATACCTTTGATACCCAAAACATTTTCTGTGATCTCTTCTCCAATTATTCCATCACCTCTTGTAATTGCTTTAAATAATTTATTATTTTTGTATATTAGGGATAGAGAGACACCGTCTATTTTACAATCTACATTAAATATATAATCTGAATTTTTTTTTTTTAAAAAATTTGTTGCTTTATTAAAGAAATCCTTTGTGTCACTCAAACTAAAACTGTTAGATAAAGATAGCATAGGTTCATAGTGTCTAAATTTTGTAAATTTTGAAGAGGGTGAAGCACCTATGCCTAAATTGTCTAACTTTTTTAATTCAGGATTGTTTGATAATAAATAATCGTACCTTTTCTTTAGATCATCATAATCTGAGTCATCAATTGATGGATTTGAGTTGTAATATTCATTATTATGTTTTTTTAATTTTTCTCTTAGCTTTATAAAACTATCTTTTGTACTCATTACTTTAATTTTGAAGTAAATCTGATGCTACTTTTTTAGCAGTCTCAGTAATTTTAGCTCCACTTATTAAACTTGCTATTTCATTAACTCTTGACTCATCATTTAATTCAAAAATTTCACTTGTCATCTCATCATTTTTAATGACTTTTTCAATTTTCCAATGCTTGTTAGCTTTTGATGCAACTTGAGGTGAATGTGTTATGGCTATAACTTGATTTTTTTTGGATATATTATCGATTTTCTCAGAGACATTAGATGCTATTTTGCCACTTAAACCACTATCTACTTCATCAAAAATAAGAGTAAGATCTTTATCATTGTTTGCTGATAATGATTTAATTATCAAAAGTAACCGGGACAATTCTCCTCCAGATGCTACTTTTTTTATCGAGCTAAAATCAGAATTTTTATTTGTCCTAAATAATACATCTAATTCATCATATCCTTGGAAATTATAGTCTTTTTCATCTTTTTCTGAAAACTTAAAAATAATTTGACCTTGCTCTATATTTACGATCGGTAGTTG